>NZ_AZUV01000001.1:0-1077151 GCF_000513875.1 Mesorhizobium sp. WSM1293
TCCTGTTGCGCTATGTCCACTACTTCCACATCCAGACCAGCTATACGGCCCTGATCAACGCAAAATCAAACCTTGAAGAGCGGTTGGCGCGCTGGCTNCTAATGTGTGACGATCGGGTCCACGGCGAGCGCCTTGCGATCACCCATGAGTTTCTNGCCGTCATGCTTGGAGCAAGACGCCCAGGCGTTACCGTTGGGCTGCAAGTGCTGGAAGGACGTGGTTTCATCTATTCTCGACGTGGCGAAGTGCACATCAGGGACCGCAGCGGACTTGCGGCCTGCGCAAACGGCACCTACGGCAAGCCAGAAGCCGATTACGTTCGGCTAGTTGGATTATAGCGCTCCAAGCATGCCGGACGTAGGCCGCGGTGATCCAAGCACCTGCGCCTCGCGCCAGCAATACAGCCCGTCCCGCCCACATTGCCGGTGACACGAAACGGCTGCGGAAGCCGCGATCCGATGCGATTGCAATCCAACCCTGAGCGCGCACGGATGTCCCGCAAGCTTCATATCCCGTGCGTCAGCACAAGATAAATAGCGGGGACGAGCATCAACCAGCCGCTCAGTCCAAGAACCACCAAGATGGCCATGCGCTCTGTTCGTCTGACAAGGTCGGCAATGTTTTCTCTGTCCGGCAAAGCGACGGAGGCCACAAACCCGGGCGCACGATCATCGTTGCCATTTCCCGGTTGGTTCGCGCTGCCACTCTCATTCGATCTGTGGACCAATGTCATTGTCATCGTTCACCGAAAAGAATCTGAACCGGCCCGTTCTCGGCGCGTGAGCCGGAACGGGCCGAGGCGGGAAATCAGTTAAAATCGAAGGACGACCGAAGGACCACGTCGGCGGTAGCACCGGACGCGACGGCGACCATGCCGCCAATAACTGCGGCAAACCCGTCTCCAGCCCCGCCGGCGGCGGTGGGGACGGTAGTGCCAGTCCCGATGGTAGACTTGCTGCACTTCTGCCTGTGCGTCTTCTTCAAAGGTCTCTGTTTGTGGCGTCTCAAGTTCATCGAGGATGCCGTGTCCGGCCCCTGGAACACCCGCCATTGCGTCAGTTGGGCGGACAGCGCTTGCAAGGGCCGCTGCCCCGGCAACGCCAAACATTGCAGTCAAGAAGGATCGCCGATCCATAATAAACCTCCCAAGGTACATGTGCTAGAAATGCGCCCACGCCTGCCGAATGAGCATGCATGGGCGCACGGTGAAATACAGGACCCGCCCGCCGCCGAAGCAGCTCACGGGTCCTATCAGCGCAGGAAGGGACGTAGCTGCGCCGATCCACGCCATGTCAGCCAAGAACGACCCCCATCACCAGGAAGGTGATGGCTGTTGCGAAAATCGGTGCGAGCAACCATCGCGCCTGGCCGACACTTTTTTCCACTGTTTCTCTCCGAATTGGAGAGACAACAACCTTTAGGCCTAAGCCGTTCCGCCTACTCCCAACGGGTAAGACCATTGCGTTTTCCAACCAGACTTTGGTCCTGCGCGGATTCAGACAGAGGCCCGTATGAGGAACGTTTGGCCTGGCGACGTGTTCGGGTGGCTGGCGCCCAGCCGATCGTGCTGCCGCCAGTTACAAGAGGAGAAAAACAAATGAGGATGCATCTAAGCAGCGCCGCTGCGGCGCTCTTGCTGTTGGCCAGCGTCGGCGCGGTTGCGGCACAGGATGTGGTTATCACACCGGAACAGGACACCGTCGTCCGCGAATACGTGAAGAAGCAACCCTTGGCTTCTGTGAAGCTTCCGGGGGTGGAGTTGAATGTCGGCACGGCTCTGCCAGACACGGTCGAACTCCACGAGGTTCCCAACGTCAAATACCGCTATACGGTGGTCGACAACCGAACGGTTTTGGTGGACCCGAGCACACGCAAGATTGTGAAAGTCTACGACTGAAACTTCGAACCGGCCAGGCCCGCCGGCAGGGATGCCGGCGGGTTGCGCTCGTCAAATCGCCACTCAATCGGACAAATGAAAATGATGAACCCTGAAGTCGAGACGTCGCAATCGCTCGTGGCGCGCCTGGTTGATCTCCAGGCGAGAGCGCGGGCAGCACGTATAAATGAGGACGAAATAAAGACTTTCCAAAAGGTCGCAGCCGTCACGGATGATGGTCGAGGTCGGTCGGCTCAGGATCTGGCCGTTCCAGGTTCGATGGCGACATAGTGGTGCACGAGGTCACACCCCAATCGCCGCCACAAGAATTCGGTTCTGCCCGCGGATCGCCGCGCGCAGTTCCAACATTCCAAGTTGTGCCTTCTTCTACGACGCGCCAGCAACCTGGGTGGATGCCCTAACCCTGGTGAAGGTGTTCCGCACCCTGACGGACTTGTAGACGTAGGCGACCCAGAGCCCTATCAGCACAAACGAGACTATGTACGTCGCAAGCGCCTCGCCAGTGACCACTTGCCGAACCGAAACCCCGATCGCGGTGGAGACCCAGATCGCGTTTAGTATGACCGCCACCGGGATTGCGAGCCATTGGATGAGAAACAACTGCTTGAACCGAAGGCTCCGCCTCAGCATGGCAACGAGCACCACAAGCTGAAGCACCATGAATGCCAGCAGCAGGGCAACCTCGCCATAGACCACCATGGGTCCATTCGGCACCAGCATGAGCTGGTTGTAGCCATCGCTGGAGGCCCCCAATTCGGCGAGTGTGCGCAGCGGTGACAATGCCTGACCGATAGCCAGCAGCATCAGCCAGCCGCCGAAGCCCACAAGAGCCTCAGGATTCTGCGACGGCTTCGCGGCCGATCGAACAGCAAAGAAAACAGGCACGCCGATCAACAGCAGCATGATCGCCCAATGCCAGATGGAAAACGCCCCCATTTACGCCTCCCCTTTTTATGCTCCCTTAAGTTGTACTAGGTTTTAAATTCAACTCAAGAGGCGAGCGCTGGTGTGAAATGACAATATGCCGAACCGACGATTTTCTCCTGTCTGCTCCTGACTCCCTCACACCCCGATCGCCGCCACCAAAATCCGGTTCTGCCTCCGTATCGCTGCGCGCAGCTCCGGTATCCTCGCCGCGTCGCGTTTCACGAACTCGATGAACATCATGTTCATGTTGTTGAAGATCAGTTCGCCGAGCGCCGCCCCGTCGATGTCCTGGCGCACCAGGCCGAGCGCCTGCAGCCGGGCGATCAGGGCGCGGATCTGTTCGGTCAGCGCGCGGTCGAGCGCGGTGTAGGCCTGGCCGAACGGGCTGTCGGGCAGTTGCGTCGAGATCGCCATTGCCTGCCGCCACATCTCCTTGCTGAGATAGTGCAGCGAGTGCTCGATGTAGATGCCGATCAGCGTATCCAGCGCATCGCCGACATTGGCCGGCGGCCTGGCGACGACGCCCTGCCCGGCATTCAGCACCTCATTGACCTCCAGCGAGACGATGGCGCCGAGGATGTCGCCCTTGTTCTCATAGTAGTTGTAGATGGTGCCGACCGAGACCTCGGCCTGCGTGGCGATCGCCTCTATCTTGGCGCCCTCATAGCCGGCCTCTCGAAACAGTTCCGCCGCCGCTTCGATGATGCGCCTGTGCCGGTCCGCCTTTTGCCTTGCCCGCAATCCGCTCATTCCAGCCTCTTGCCACAAAAACAGAATTGACTCAATTTTAGAATTGGTTCAATTTTTTGCAAGAAGCCACAAAGGCAAGGGAGAACACTCGATGTCCGCACATTCCAAGACCATGAATTCGCTTTCCATGTTGAAGAGCCATCTGCATGCTGCGTGCGCGGCCGCGGCGCTGTTGCTCGCAGCCGGCAGCGCTGTCCAGGCCGCCGACCTCAACGCGCTGATCTGGTGCGATCATGCCGATCCAGCACTGCTGCAGCCCTTCGAGGAGGCCAATGGCGTCAAGGTCAACGTCAAGGAATTCGAGGGCACCGGCGCTGGCCTCGCCATCGTCGAACAGTCGCAGCCGGGCGACTGGGACGTGATGGTGATCGATTCGATCGACGTGCCGCGCGGCGTCGAAAGAGGCCTGTTCGAGCCGCTGCCGGAAGACAAGCTGCCGCTGGCCGACCTGTTTGCGCAGGTGAAGATGGACGGCTCCACCATGGTCGGCGGCAAGCGCTACGGCATCACCGAAAAGTTCGGCTACAACACGATCGGCTACAACAAGACCAAGGTCGATCCGGCCGACATGCAGTCGATGGCGGCCCTGACCGGCGACAAGTACAAGGGCAAGGTCGCCATCTACGACTACTACCTGCCGGTCATCGGCATGGCCGCACTGGCGATCGGCAAGAAGACGGCCGATCTCACCGAAGCCGACCTGCCCGCCCTCAAGGACGAGCTCTTGAAGATGAAAGCCAATGCCAAGCTGGTCGGCGAAGTGACCGCCAGCCAGACGGCGCTGGCGACGGGCGAGGTCGACATACTGGTCGGCGGCGGCGAATGGGTGACGGCGGGCCTGGCCAAGGAAAACCCGGCGCTGGACTTCTCCATCCCGAAAGAAGGTGCGGTTCTGTGGTCGCAGTCGCTGGCCATGTTCAAGGATTCCAAGAACAAGGACATGGCGCTGAAGTTCATCCAGTACATTATGAGCCCGGAGGGCCAGGCGCGGCTTGCCACCTCCTCCTGCTACTGGGGCATGCCGGCCAACACCAAGGCAGCACTGACCGACGACCAGAAGAAGGTGCTGCGCTTCGACGAACAGCCGGGCTTCCTGACGCGTGCCCAGGCCTATCCGGCGCCGAACGCCGATCTCGACAAGAAGATGCAGGACATGTGGACCGAAATGCTGCAGGCGAAATGAGCCAATAGCGCTCATGAGCTCGGCTGGAAACAACCCCTTGCCCCGGGCGGGCCGTACCCTGCCCCGGGCGAGCTCTGCTCTGCCCCGGGCGAGCTCTGCTCTGCCCCGGGCGAGCTCTGCTCTGCCCTGGGCGCTGGTCACGCCGGCGCTCGGCTGGACGCTGCTGTTCTTCGTGCTGCCGTTCATTGCCATGGGGTTTTCCAGCCTGACGGCGCATGAGGGCGGCGGCTTCACGCTGTCCAACTACAGCCAATTCTTCACCAACCCTTCCTACTGGCAGGCGATGGTGAACTCGCTTGAGGTGACCGCGATCGTCACCGTGGTCTCGGTGCTGCTCGCCTATCCCTTCGCCTGGACCCTCGCCGAACAGGTGCCGGAGCGCTGGCAGCGGCTGGCGCTGATGCTGGCGGTGCTGCCGTTCTGGACCTCCTATGTCGTGCGCTCCTATTCCTGGCTGCTGGTGCTGGCGCAGAACGGCGTCGTAAACCGGGCGCTGACCGGCTCCGGCCTCATCAGCGAGCCTGTGCATCTCGCCAACACGCGTTTCGCCACCATCACCGGCTTCGTGCACTTCTTCGTCATGTTGTTGACGCTGACGATCTTCGCCAATCTCAAGCAGCTCAGCCCGAGCTACCGCAAGGCGGCCGCCGATCTCGGCGCCGGGCCGGTGCGAACCTTCCTGCATGTCGTGCTGCCGCTGACCTTGCCCGGCATCATGGTCGGCGCCTTCCTCACTTTCGTGCTGTGCATGGGCGACTACATCACGCCGCAGATCCTGGGCGGCAACAACGAGCTGCTGATGCCGCAGCTGGTGATGATGCAGATCGGCCGGCGCGGCGACTTTCCGCTGGCCTCGGCGCTGTCGATCATCCTGATGGCGGTGGTCACCATCGCCTATCTCGCCTGCGCCCGCTGGCTGAAGATCGAGCGGGCCTGAGATGCGCAGGATTGTCCGCATCGCCTCCTGGCTCTACGCGCTTGCCGTCTACGGCTTCATCTTCCTGCCCGTGATCGTGCTGGTGCTGTTTTCGCTGCAGGCGACGTCGTTCCCGATCCCGCCCTTCACCGGCCCGTCGCTGCGCTGGTACGACGCAGTGCTCTCGGACCCACGGCTGACTTCGGCGTTGGTCAATTCGCTGCTGGTGGCGTCCATCTCCTCGCTCGCCGCCGTGACGCTCGGCTTCCTTTCCGCCTGGGGCTTTGCCCGCTTCGTCCTGCCCGGCTCCGGCCTGCTGCGCGGGCTGATCACCCTGCCGCTGACGGTCAGCTATCTCATCATCGGCATGGGGCTGCTGGTGCTGTTCAACTGGGCCGGCGTACCGAAATCGCTACTGGCTGCCGGCATCGGCCATGTCGTGATCAATCTGCCGCTGTGCTTTGCCATCATCTACAGCCAGATGGGCGACCACCAGATCAACATCGAGCGCGCCGCGCGCGACCTCGGCGCGCCGGAATGGAAGGTGCTGCTGTTGATCACCGTGCCGGTCATGGCGCCGGCCATCTTCGCCGGCTTCTTCCTGTCGATGACCTTCTCCTGGGACGAATTCGTGATCTCCTTCCTGCTCACCCGCTTCGACACCACGCTGCCGGTCGAGATCTGGAACCTGCTGCGTTCCGGCCTCAATCCCAAGACCAATGCCGTCGGCTCGCTGGTCTTCGCCGTCTCCATCGTGCTGGTGGTGTTTTTTGAACTGACATTGCTTCGGAGAAAGCCCGCATGAGCGCGCCCCTCGTCGACATCAGCAGTGTCTCGCATCGCTTCGGCCAGCACACCGTGCTGAAGGATGTCTCGCTGCAGATCGAGCCCGGCAGCTACACGATCCTGCTCGGGCCGTCCGGCTCCGGCAAGACGACGCTCTTGTCCATTCTGGGCGGCTTCGTCACCCCCAGCGAAGGCATGGTGTTCATCCGTGGCGAGGATTGCACGTCGGTGCCGCCGGCCAAGCGGCCGACGACGACGGTGTTCCAGGACTATGCGCTGTTCCCACATATGAGCGTCGGCAGCAATGTCGGCTTCGGCCTGCGCATGCAGGGCGTCGACGGCGCGACACGCGCCGCAAAGGCGCGCGAGGCGCTGGCGCTGGTCGGTCTCGCCTCTGCCTTCGACAAGAAGCCGCATCAGCTCTCCGGCGGCCAACGGCAGCGCGTGGCGCTGGCGCGCGCGCTGGTGATCGAGCCGGCGGTGCTTTTGCTCGACGAGCCGCTCGGCGCCCTCGACCTCAAACTTCGCCGGCAGATGCAGGATGAATTGAAGGCGATCCAGAAGCGCGTCGGCACCGCCTTTATCCATGTCACGCACGACCAGGAAGAGGCGATGGCGCTGGCCGACCATTGCGTGGTGATGAATGACGGGCGCATCGAGGACGAAGGTCCGCCAGAGCGCGTCTACGCACGACCGGCGACGCGTTTTTCGGCGACCTTCATGGGCGAAAGCACGATCCTCGCCGGCACGGTCACGGAGGCGAAGGATAGGACAAGCACCGTCGCGACGCCGGTCGGGCCGGTCTCGCTGCCCGGCGCCTTGCCGGTCGGCTTTGCCGTTGCGCTGGCCATACGGCCGGAGCATCTTGTCCTCGGCGAGGCGCGCGGCGGTGTCAGGCTCGGCACGGCCGAGGTGAGCGACGTGGTCTTCCAGGGCAGCTTCAAGCGGGTGCTCGCCGTTTCCGTCGAGGACCCTTCGCTCCACTTCATCGCCAAATTGCCCGCGACGGCGACCGTCCAGCCGGGCGACAGGGTCGCGATTTCCTGCGATACCGACCAGATCATCCTGCTGACGGACTGAACTTTCTGACGGATTGAAACATGGCAACGCTTGCGGTCATCGAGGCACCAGACTGGTACGAGACCATCCGCATGAGCGATGGCGTGACCTTGATCCACGAGCCTTGGATAAAACCGTTCTTCCGCTGCAATATGTGGCATGTGCGCGGCCGCGATCGCGATCTCCTGTTCGACACCGGGCTTGGCCATTTCAGCCTCCGGCGTCACGTGCCGTTGGTCAGCGAGCGCAAGCTGATTTGCGTCGCCAGCCACACGCATTTCGACCATATAGGCTGTCACCACGAATTTCCCGAGCGCTGCGTGCACGCCGCCGAGGCCGGGATCCTCGCCGATCCGCGTAACGAGTGGACGGCAGCCGGCACCTATGCGACCGACGAAATGTTCGATTGCCAGCCGCAAGGCTGGAACACGGCGCGCTACCGTATTCCGCCCGCACCGGCAGGCCGTTTGCTCAAGCATGGGGACGTCGTCGATCTCGGCGATCGTGCTTTCGAGGTGATCCACACGCCCGGCCATTCGCCCGGCGGCATCGCGCTCTATGAAAACAGGACGGGCATCCTGTTATCAGGCGATATCATCTATGACGGCCCGCTGATCGACGATGTCTACCACTCGGACATCCCCGATTACATGGCGACGCTCTTGCGTATGCGCGACCTCGATGTCTCGGTCGTGCATGGCGGCCATTTCCCGAGTTTCGGCAAAGTGCGCTACCGCCAGCTCGTCGACGAGTATCTGGAACAAAAGCGGCGAGCCGGCTGCCATCTGCGGCAGCCCTGAAAGCGGTCAGAGCGGTTCACCGTTTCACGGAAACGGCGAACCACTCCAACTCCTTGCTTGGCGCAATTCCGGACGGAAAACCGTTTCACACTTTTCCTGGAATTGCTCTAGCGCATCAGTTCGAAATGCCGCGGGAATGCCTGATGCAGCAGGAGCAGCATGGTCTTGCGCAGCACGTTGGTGTCGCGGCTGGACGGATTGAGATGATCCCAATACCAGGCGCCATGGACCAGATAATTCAGGCTCTCCGACAGCGTGTCGATGTCGACGCCGGTGTAACCGCCGCTGCGCGAAATCTCGATCAGCAACTCGCGCGCTTCGGCGGTGTAGGCAAGATCGCTCGGCAGGCCGATCTCATTGTAGATCTGCATGCTCTTGCGGTCGCTGGAGAACACGACAAAGACCGAAACCCATTTCGGGTGCTGGCGGGCGAAACGTTGCGCGCAATCGACCGCGCCCAGGGCCCGCTCAACCGGCGACAGGCCGGGCGCTCGCACCAGCGTCACCCACAGCTCATCGTATCGATCGCTGAGATACTGCAGGACGGCGCGAAACAGGTTCTCCTTGCTGCGGAAATGGAAGACGACCAGGGCATTGGACGACCCGACATGTTCGGCGATGCGCTGCATGGTGACGCTTGCCAGCCCCTCCTCCGCGATGAGCTCGATGGTGGCGTCGATGATCCGCTGCACGCTGGCTTCGCCGCGTTCGCGCCGACGGTCCTTGGGCGGCGCGGCATCGTTTGCGGCACGTCCATTCTTCGCCGTTGCGCCTTTGCGTTTTGCCGCCGCAGCTTTTTGTTGCGCCATCTTCGTCCAGCTCCTTTCGGACCTTCTGCCGGCGATCACCGACGCCGCCGCCACGGATCCGTCTATTCGAGGTGTCCGGCGTCGGCTCACCACAACCGAAACCGCAGATCAACCACGATCGCGGCAAGGGCCGCATCGCCCTGTTATAGCGACGGGCGCGTTTCGGCGTTTGTGTACCACTGCCCCTTGGCCGTCTCATAGGCCATGGCCGCCCGGAAGACATCGGCATCGCAATAGGTGCGGCCGACGATCTGGATGCCTGTCGGCACGCCGCTTGCCGCCCGGCCCGACGGCACGGATAGAACCGGACAGCGGCTCATCATGTTGAACGGCGTCGTCATCACCCAGCCAAGCGACGGGTTCACCTGCTTGCCGTTGATCTCGACCGTGCCCGTTGTCTGATCGAACTCCGCCGGCACGGCGGGAAGCGCGTTGGTCGGGCAGATCAGCACATCGTAGGTCTCCAGCAGCGGCCCCAGCGTCTGGTACATCCTGGCCGCCACTTCCAGTGTTCCGACAAAGTCCGTCGCCTTCGACCTTTGCCCGTCCTCGGCGAACTGCCTGGCATAGCTCGTCATGTCCTTGCCGTGCTCCTTGAGCAGTTGCGACAGTGAGGCGCCGAACAGATGTTCGAGATAGGCCATGCCCGCCTTGAGCACGTCGTCGCCCCAGCCCAGATCGACTTCCTCGACCGTGGCGCCAAGCGAGCGAAACACATCGCAGGCGGCAAGCGTGTTCTTGCGCACATCGGGGTCCACTTCGAAAGAACCGAGGTCCATCGAGAAAGCAATCTTCCAGCCCTTGATCGGCTTGTAGTCGCTGGGCAGGCGCAGTTTGGGGCGGAGTGTGGCGATGTCGAGCGGGCTCGGTCCGGACATGACATTCTGCAGCAGGATCGCATCCCCGACGTTTCGCGCCAAAGGTCCGGTGTGGCAGTAGAAATCGAGGTTGAACGGCGGCTCGTCCGGATTGCGCCCGTAAGGCGGCTTGAAGCCGACAAGACCGCAGGCCGACGCGGGAATTCGGATCGACCCGGCAATGTCCGAGCCGGTGGCGATCGACGACGTGCCGGACGCCAGCGTCGCCGCGGCACCGCCGGACGAACCGCCGGGCGTGAATTCCGGGTTCCACGGATTGCGCGTCACGCCCCAGCGTTTCGACCAGGTGTAGCCGGCGCAGCTGAATTCAGGCGTCGCCGTGCGGGCATGGACAATGCCTCCGGCCTTGATGATGCGCTCGTTCATCGTCGACGTATGGCCACCGATGGCATCCCGGGACAGCAGCGAGCCGTGCGAGGTCGGCTTGTCCTTGATGTAGCTCTCGTCCTTGATGCCGATCGGCAGTCCCTCGAGCGCCCCGGTACGGGCCCCCCTGGCGTATTTCGCCTCGGCTTTCCTGGCCAGGTCCATCGCCTCGTCGAAATGCGTGAAGGTGAGGCAGTTGATCGTCGGCTTGGTGGCTTCGGCGCGGCGGATGGTGGCCTGCATCAGTTCGACGGGCGAAAGCTTCTTTGCCTTGAACAGCCGCAGCGCCTCGCTGGCCGGCATGTAGCAAAGGTCGAGATCGGTCATGGGAAGTCTCCTGCGATCTGCGCATCGCGTTGCATGGACGGAGATGACCGCGCCGCGTGCAGCGGCGCGGGAAAGCCTGGTCAGGTCATTTCTGCAGGTCGGTCCAGATCTTCGTGTAGAGCGCCTGCACGTCGGGCGGGCATGCCTGCATGAACTGGCCCTTGGCGGCGAAATCGGCGGGAATGTTGACTTCCGGCGCGGTCTTCATGTCGTCGGGCATGAAGGCTTCCGAGCCCTTGATACCGTTCGAATAACGCGCAAAGGCTGAGATCAGTGCCGCATTCTGCGGATCCATGATGAAATTCTGGAACAGCTTGGCGTTGTCGACGTTTTTGGCGTCTTTGAGGACAGCGACATTGTCCATCCAGATCGGATAGCCTTCCTTGGGATAGCCATAGACGATCTTGTCGTTCTCAAGCCGCTCGCGCAGCGATATGCCGTTCCAGTTGACGCCCGCGGCGATGTCGCCCCTGCCCAGGCCATCGACGGCCGCATAGTCGAGCGAAAGCCATTTCGCCTTGGCCTCCACCAGCTTGTCATGCACCTTCTTCAGCATCTGCATGTCGCTGCTGCAATATTTGCCACCCTCGTAAGCGATGGCGAGAAACATGATGTCACCCATTTCGGGTACGACATTGATCTTGCCGACGAGTTCGGGGGGTGGGTCGAGGAAGATCGCCGATGTGTTGGGGTCGCCGGCATAAACCGACTTGTTCACCGAAATGCCGGTCGTTCCCCACTGCCATGGAACGGTATATTTGCGGCCTGGATCGAATGGAACATCGACCCACCTGGGATCGACGTTCTTGAAGTTCTCCATCTTGTTGGGATCGGTCTCCAAGAGCAGACCTTCGCTGATCCAGACCGGCACGACGCTCGCCGAGGGCACGACGATGTCATAGCCGGAGGCGCCCTGCCGGACCTTGGCCAGGGCGGTATCGTTGGAATCATAGTCGGTGACGGTGACCTTGACCTTGTAGGTCTCCTCGAACTTCTTGATCAGCTCGGGACTGGTGTAGTTGCCCCAATTGTAGATGTTGAGTTCGCCGTCGGCATGGGCAACGCCCGTGACAGTCAGCAGCGACAGGCCGATGGCCGTCGCGGTCAGTTTCCAGTTCATGCTGTATGCTCCCATTGTTGGGACCGGCGGCGTTACGGCCTCAGGTCCGTTTCCTGCTGACGAAAAGATGGCGGCGACAATGCCGATCGACGGCACGAGAACGGCCGTCGGCATCGCATTTGCGGCATGCGGCGCACCGGCAACGGCAAGCCGCATCGCAGTCGAGATATTCCCCTCTTCATGGTGGCCATTCACCGGCTGGCGCCGGCTGTCCAACTCAATTCGCGACCTCAGGAGTAACTATGACTAAACATGCAGTCAATATCTTTATGCGGATACGGCCAGGGCTCGCCGATGGGTGCGCCCGATGCGGTGGTGACCAAGTGGGCAGCCAGGAAAGAGCTTTGGCCGCGACGCCGGGCGCGTCAGGCCGTTGGGGCCGCAACGGTTCCAGCCGCAATTCGCTGACGGAACCAATCGAAGGTGCGCCCGATGCCTTCCTGATAGCCCGTCCTGGCTTCCCAGCCAGGAAGGACATGCCTCGCCGACGTCAGGTCCGGACGCCGATTTGTGGGATCCTGGGGAGCCGGAGGGTGGTGCTCGATGCGGCTGCCGGGGACAAGCGACCTGACGAATTCCGCGATGCGCAGGACGGAAACCTCGTGATCGTTGCCGATGTTCAGAGGGCCGCGATGCGAGATGCCGTCGCGCCAGAAGTAACGTTCCAGCCCCTCGACGATGTCGTCGACATAACCCCAACTGCGCGATTGGGACCCGTCGCCATAGACCGTCAGCACCCCGGTTGTCAGAGCCTGGATGGCAAAGTTCGAAACGGCGCGTCCATCGTCGATGCGGGTTCGCGGCCCATATGTGTTGAAAATCCTGACGACGCGAATGTCGAGCCCGACAACCCGCTGCTGTTCGAACAGCAATGCCTCGGTGCAGCGCTTGCTTTCATCATAAGAGGCCCTGGGACCGGTGCAGTCCACCGATCCCCTGTAACTCTCGGGTTGGGGTGAAACCAGGGGGTCGCCATAGACTTCCGAGGTCGAGGCGAAGCAGAAACGGCCGCCGGGCTTGAGCAGCGTCAGAAGATTGAGCGCGCCGCCGATGTTGGCCTTGATCGTGCGTACCGGCTCGCGCATGTACCAAAGCGGCGAAGCCGGCGACGCGAGATGGATGATCTCATCGAAGCGTTGAAGGGATGAAAAGCTTTCGGCATCGGCAATCTGCAGATCGAAACGCGGATCGGCGACATGTGCGACGTTGTCTCGCGTCCCGGTCCAAAGATTGTCGACGACGATCAGCTTTTCCAGATCGCTTCGCCGCAACAGACGGTCGACCAGATGTGAGCCGAGGAAGCCGCAGCCACCAGAAATCAACACGCTGCGCGACATGGAACCCCCTGCTCCAGACACCCGGCCAGTCAACGAGCCGCAGGGCTTGTTTCCCAACAACGGCGGATACGAGGCTACCCAAAAACCTTTCCGCCAATCGGTGCACCCATCTACACCGCCAAGCGCCGCGAGTGCAAACAGCAAGCTTTCACGAGTGGAACGTGCGGCAGCCGACCGGCCTCTGCTTTTAAGGAGAGAAACTGCCGCGCGATGTCGCGCACCGAAGCGGCCGCCAATGCCGCCGGTCGTCCGAAAGGATGATCAGGTTACAGCGCTACAGCGCCCTTTGCGGGCATGGCGCTCCGGCTGCGTCACCACAGCGCGACGCCGTGGGCTGCGGTCGGAAGCTCGTCTCTTCGGACTGGCGCACCAGTTCGGCAAAGAGCAGCGCGAAGCTTCCCAGCATCAGAAAGACAATGATCAGGCGTGTTACCGGCAATATGTCGGCCTCGACTGGCTAGCCCCCACGCCACCCATCCACTGCCGGCTAACATGACCGATCCGGCTTTACGAGACTTTAAGGCCGGTCTTAACCATCACATTCGCGTAGCCTTTGACATGATACGCGAACGCATGTCCGCATCCGCCGTCCCGCGGTCGCCTCGCCATCCCGGAATGGCATTGCCATCCGGGATGGCGGCTCCGTTTGCAGACCTACCCCGCCCATGCTACCCCGAAATTGGCGCGGCCCTGCCGCTGCCACCGGTCGTCATCGGGGAGCCATGAGCAAAGCCGCCAGCCACATCGCCTTCGTCTCGTCCGACACCGCTGACGCCAAGACGGCGCTGGAAAGCCTGTCGGCGCGCTATGGCCAGTCTTCCGTCGAGGAGGCCGAGATCGTCGTTGCCCTTGGGGGTGACGGCTTCCTGCTGCAGACCCTGCGCGACACGATGGGGACCGGCAAGAAGGTCTACGGCATGAACCGTGGCACCATCGGCTTCCTGATGAACGAGTATCGTTCCGGTGGCCTGACCGAGCGTCTCGAAGCCGCCGTCGCCGAAACCATCCGCCCGCTGGAGATGCTGGCCGTGACCTCGGAAGGCGAAACGATTTCGGCACTGGCTATCAACGAGGTGGCGCTGTGGCGTCAATCGTACCAGACGGCCAAGATCCGCATCACCGTCGACGAACAGGTCCGGCTTGAGGAACTGAACTGCGACGGCGTCATGATCGCAACCCCGGCCGGGTCCACCGCCTACAATCTTTCGGCGCACGGGCCGATCCTGCCGCTCGACGCGCCGCTGCTGGCGCTGACCCCGGTCAGCCCGTTTCGCCCGCGCCGCTGGCGCGGCGCGCTGCTCTCCAACAAAGCGACGGTGCGCTTCGACATCCGCGAGCCGGAAAAGCGGCCGGTGAACGCCGCCGCCGACCATACCGAGGTCAAGGCGGTGACCTCGGTGACGGTGCGAGAATCACCCACGGCGACAGCAACGTTGCTGTTCGATCCCAATCATTCCTGGAACGAGCGTATTCTCGCCGAACAGTTCCGCTATTGAGCCGGCTCTGCGACCGACAGGTCGATTAAGCATCCCGATTAAGGTTACAACTTCACAATCGTGCCATTGCTGCCCGTTTCTGTTGACAAATCGAGGGCTTGCTCCTAATTGCAATACCGATCTTGCAGGCGCGTGGCGCTTGCCGCGACGCCATTAGACGCCGTTGCGCTTCCCCGAACCAGCCAAAGACAACAACACTTGTCCTCAGACACCACGACCGCTCAAGAAGCGTTGACCTTCGCAGACCTCGGCCTGTCGCCGAAGGTCCTTTCCGCAGTCACCGACGCCGGCTACACCCAGCCGACGCCGATCCAGGCTGGTGCGATCCCGCACGCCTTGCTCGGCAAGGATATTTTGGGCATCGCCCAGACCGGCACTGGCAAGACGGCTTCCTTCGTGCTGCCGATGCTGACCCGCCTCGAAAACGGCCGGGCCCGCGCCCGTATGCCGCGCACGCTGATCCTGGAGCCGACGCGCGAACTCGCCGCGCAGGTCGAAGAGAATTTCATCCGATATGGCAAGAACCACAAGCTCAACATCGCGCTCCTGATCGGCGGTGTCTCATTCGACGAACAGAACAAGAAGCTGGAGCGCGGCGTCGACGTGCTGATCGCGACGCCCGGCCGCCTGCTCGATCACCGCGAGCGCGGCAAGCTGTTGCTCAATGGCGTCGAGATCCTCGTCATCGACGAAGCCGACCGCATGCTCGACATGGGCTTCATTCCCGACATCGAGCGCATCTGCGAGATGATCCCGTTCACCAGGCAGACGCTGTTCTTCTCGGCGACGATGCCGCCGGAAATCACCAAGCTGACCGAGAAATTCCTGCATGCGCCGGTGCGCGTCGAGGTCTCGAAGGCCGCGTCCGCCGCCACCAACATCACCCAGCGGCTGGTCAAATCAGGCTCCAAGCCGTGGGACAAGCGCGAGACGCTGCGCAACCTGATCAAGGCCGAAGATGCCGAACTGAAGAACGCCATCATCTTCTGCAACCGCAAGGTCGAAGTGTCGGAACTGTTCCGCTCGCTGCTGAAGTATGATTTCGACGCCGGTGCGCTGCATGGCGACATGGACCAGCGCGCGCGCATGCAGATGCTGGCCAATTTCCGCGACGGCAAGCTGCGCTACCTCGTCGCTTCCGACGTCGCCGCGCGCGGCTTGGACATCCCCGACGTCAGCCATGTCTTCAACTATGACGTGCCGATCCATGCCGAGGATTATGTCCACCGTATCGGCCGTACCGGCCGCGCCGGACGCTCCGGAAAATCCTTCACCATCGCGACCAAGTCGGACACCAAATACATCGACGCCATCGAGCGGCTGATCGGCAATAAGATCGAATGGCATGATGGCGACTTGTCGACGGTGGTTGCCAGCGAAGGCGGCGAGGACGATGCTCCGCGCCGTGGCAAGGGCGCACCGCGCCGCGCCGGCCGCAAGGACGACGACCGCAGCAGGGAAAAGGGCGGCGAGCGCAAACCGCGCGAACGCCACGCCAAGCGCAGCGAAGACACGGCACCGGAAACAGTCCGCGAGGACCAGCCGGTGGCCGAGGTCGCAGCGGCAGCCGCCGACGTCGGCGAACGGCGCTCGCGCAAGGAAGCGATCCGTTCGGAAAACACCGAGCGCAAATCGTCCGATCGCAACGAACAGCGCGCACCGGAACGCGGCGATACCCGGCCGCAGCGAGACAACAGCCGCCCTGCCCGCCAACGTCACCAGGAAGACAACGATTCCACCGTTGGCTTCGGCGATGACATGCCGGCCTTCATGCGGATCGTCGCCAAGGTCTGATCCCGACCGCTTCGAAGGCAAGCCAGCCATCCGGCTTGCCTTCTCGGTAGAGCTCCAGCCTGGTTCGCCCGTTACATCGGCCCAGGCATCATCTTGGTCGGTTTTTCCAGCATCGGAAACTCGGCCTTCGAGCATTTCACGTTCGGGTTCGTCGGACTGAACATGCCGTTCGGATTGTCCCCGAGCCAGGCATGAAGGTCATAGTGGACGAACTCCTTCGGGATGAGAGGGTAGTGCCCCTCCATCGGCCCCATGAAGGTTTGGCCAAACAGCTTCGGAGGCTCCTTTATGTCCGGCGTCAGAGGCACCAGCCATTCCGCGCCCACCAGCCGCAAACCCTTCTTGGTCGGTTCATAGATCAGCACGTTGGGGTGCATCGGGTCGAGCTTCTGGCCGACACTCGGGACATTGACGAAGTGAATACCCATGGCGCCCTTCGGGTAATCCATCGCGCCCGCTATCTTTTCTCCGCTGTAGTAGACGCAGCCGACCGTCGACAGATAGAGGTCGCGGACGGCAGCGGTGTAATCCTCATATTTGGCGAGCGACTTTTTCAAGGCTTCGATGTCGGCCTTGTTGGGGTCCTCGGCCCGAGCCGAAGCAACGTTCAGCCACGCGCCTACCAAACCTGTTAAAACGAGGACGCCACAGCGCCCAAGGCTGGCTGTTCTTGTCATGCATTCCTCCCAGATTTCTGATCTGGCCGTGCAAGACCGAGGCGGAAAAATGCTGATTGCGCGGCCGATTACACCGCCTCATCCCCGCTGGACTGCCATGATGCTATTCCTTTCCATGGCCGCCGGAAAGCTATATTTTAGCAATAACTAAATCTATACCGTACCCATCCAGAGCGCCGATGTCAGCTCAAACAAAAACGGCCCCGCATGAGGGCCGTTTCGCATCCGCTTGCCGGACGGATCAGGTGAGCGGCGACAGCTGGATCTCGACGCGGCGGTTCTGGGCCCGACCTTCGGCTGTGGCATTGGATGCGACCGGACGTGTCTTGCCGAAGCCTGTGACGGCGAAGCGCCGCTGATCCACGCCCTGACCGGACAGATAGTTCGCCACCGCCAAAGCACGACGCTGCGACAAATCGAAATTGTGCTGGTCGCCACCGGTCGAATCGGTGTGGCCGAACACGTCGACCGTGGTCTGCTTGAACTTCTTCAGCACCAGCGCGACGGAGTTCAGGACCTGGTAGAAGCCGGGCTTCACCGCATCCTGATCCGAGTTGAAGGTGATGTCGGACGGCATGTTGAGGATGATCTGGTCGCCGCTGCGGGTGACGCTGACACCGGTGCCCTCGAGCTGCCGGCGCAGTTCGGCCTCGTTCTGGTCCATCGTGGCGCCGATGGCGCCGCCGGCCAGCGCGCCGATGCCGGCGCCGATCAGTGCGTTGCGGCGGTCGTTGCCACCGGCAAGCAGGCCAAGGCTGGCACCCGCCAGGGCGCCAAGGCCGGCGCCGGCCGCCGTGTTGGAAATCTTCTGGTCGCCTGTATACGGATCGGTGGTGGTGCAGGCGCTCATGAGCACAGCCGTCGCCACGACGACGAGCACAGTCTTTTTCATAGGATGGTCCCTCTCCAAGTCACGCCTTGCGGTGGCGCCAAATCAGCCCTTCCCGCGACTTGTACCATGAATTGCGGCGAAAAGCGGAACGGCAAAAGCGCCGTTCACGGCTTTTCCCGAGAGACCAATACCCGGTGGTGGCGCCGCATCGCCGTGCCGGAATTGTTTGGATAAGCTACCAGAGGTTCTTGCCGTCTATGACAACCACTTCGACCTTGTCGAGATCGAAATCATCGAACAGCCGCGAGTTGACGCTGATCTTGGGATTGTCGAAATCCGGCTCGCCTGTCGACCAGTCCGGCGTTTCGGTAAAGGTGCCGCAGCCGCAGGTGGCGCAAAACCCGTGCTTTACGGTCTTCGACCCCCAACGATAGAAAGAGACGTTCTCCATCGGGCTGGTGAGCTTGAATTGCGAAGGCACGTAATAGGCCCAGAGCGAGCCGCGTTTCGAGCAGAAAGAACAGGTGCATTGCGTCACCGTCTGCGGTGCTTGCGAAACCTCGAACGTCGTCGCCTTGCAATGACAGCTTGCCTTGATGGTCATCAACGAACTCCTCCTGTCGCCGCCACCCTGTGCGGCAAAGGCAGCATAAAGAGGTGCTCCTGACAACTGTCTGTCAGCAAGCATCACCCGGCGCTACCGCGACAGGCTGGTCTCAGCAAGCCCGTCCCGTCACACGCGCTCAGGCGGACTTCGGAATGCGTTCCTATCGTCAATAAGAGCGCGGCGGCACGAACAGGCAGATTGTCCTGCCGGCGTCGAGCCCCCCCTGGTGCGCGCACCAATGGAACTCGCCGTCCGGGCTGTCCTTGACACGCTTGTCGGTCATTGGAACGACCTCACCCGTTCCGGCGATGACATAGCCCTCGGGTTTCTCCAGCACTTCGCCTGTATGGGTCGTGCGACAATCATAGTTGGCGCAGCATGCGAACGGATAACTCCAGCCTTGTGGCTTTGCCGCCGTGGGCGTGGCGTCATGCGCGAAGGCAGGTGCCGTCAGCATTGCCATCGCGCCGATCGCGAACAGGGAAAACAAAAGTCGGCCAGCCGGTTGAACGGCATTGGCCGATCTGAGTGTGGCAGCAGACATGGAAACGTTCCTTTCAAACGAGCATCAAGCGTTTCGCTTGCCCGTTCCCGGAACGTATCTTCCCAGTGGCCGGATCGTCGGGTCGCAGATATGCCGCGTCCGGCCATAAATGCTTTTTCTCTCCCAGCCCTTGGATGCTGGGCTGATTCCTTGGTCGGCGCAAGAACATGCATTCCCGACATCGTTCTACAGACGTCAGGCATCCGCTACCGCCGACGAGATGAGGCCAAGGTCAATTCCCGGCAAACGGGCGTCGAATAAACGGGATTGGCCCGCTGTGGTTCCAGCCTATTGCTGGTCGGAGCCGGCAATCACGTGCTCTTGATACTGCGGCAGGTCATCGGTGATGGTGAACCAGCCCGCCTTCGAACCGACGAAGATGTGCTCGGTTGGACGAATGGATGGGTCGTCGACGAGCGTTCCCATGGCGACATGGACGTAGGCGCCGTCGCGCACGAGCGAATAAAGCAAGGAGCCGCACTGGCAGCAATGCGCGTTGTGGCCGCTTTGGTCGCCGAAGATCAGGAGTTTGTCCTCGCCTTCGGTGAGGAGAAACTTTTCACGCTCGATACCGGCGAAAGGCTTGAATGCCGAACCGGTGGTGCGCCGGCAGTCCGAACAATGGCAATTCGCGGCATAGAGGAATTCGTCGGCCACCTCGTAGTGAACCGCGCCGCAAAAGCATTTTCCGGTGAGCTTGCTCGGCACTCTCTCCTCCATTGCTGTGGTGCGCAGGGGTATGTTCAGATGAGGCCAGGCCAGCCTCACCTGAATATGGGCATATCCTAGTCCAGGTCCGCCACGGCTTCGCCGGCACCGCCTTCGATGCGCTGCGACAACGAGGCTTCCATGAAATCGTCGAGGTCGCCATCGAGCACGCTCGACGGGCTGGTGCTCTCGACGCCGGTGCGGAGATCCTTCACCAACTGATAGGGCTGCAGCACATAGGAGCGGATCTGGTGGCCCCAGCCGATATCGCTCTTCGATGCTTCGGTGGCGTTTGCAACCGCCTCGCGCTTCTTCAGCTCTTCCTCGTAAAGGCGCGAGCGCAGCATCTCCCAGGCCTTGGCCTTGTTCTTGTGCTGCGAACGTTCGGCCTGGCAGGCGACCGCGATGCCAGTGGCCAGATGCGTGATGCGCACCGCCGAATCGGTGGTGTTGACGTGCTGGCCGCCCGAGCCGGACGAGCGATAAGTATCGATGCGGACGTCGGATTCGGAGACGTCGATCTCGATCGTGTCGTCGATGACCGGGTAGACCCAGACGCTGGCGAAGGACGTATGCCGGCGCGCATTGCTGTCATAGGGCGAAATACGCACCAGGCGATGAACGCCCGATTCCGTCTTCATCCAGCCATAGGCGTTGTGGCCTTTGATCATCAACGTGGCGGACTTGATGCCGGCCTCTTCGCCGTCATGCATTTCCAGCACTTCGACTTTGAAACGGCGCCGCTCGGCCCAGCGCGTGTACATGCGCAGCAGCATCGAGGCCCAGTCCTGGCTTTCGGTGCCGCCGGCACCGGCATGGATTTCGAGATAGGTGTCGTTGGAGTCTGCTTCACCCGACAGCAGCGTCTCGACCTGGCGGGCCTTCGCTTCGCCTTGCATCGAGCGGATCGCGGCTTCCGCCTCGGCGATCACGCCCTCATCGCGCTCTTCCTCGCCGAGTTCGATCAGGCCGATATTGTCTTCCAGCGCCTGCGTCAGACCTTTCACCGAGGCGATGCCTTCTTCGAGGCTCTGGCGTTCGCGCATCAGCTTTTGCGCTTCCAGCGGCTCGTTCCAGAGGCTGGCGTCCTCGGCGCGCACATTGAGGTATTCAAGCCGCTTTATGGCTTGATCCCAGTCAAAGATGCCTCCTCAGCAGGGTTATCGCCTGCCTGATCTCGTCGACAATATTCTGCGTTTCCGCGCGCATGGCTGGCTGTTCTGTCCTGTTTGCTGAAATCGGTCGGCGCGATACATAGGCACGCCGCCGCCGGCTGTAAAGCAAAATGGGCCGGCCCAAGGCCAGCCCATCCGCCCCTGAAAATCGTCAGTAGAGGCCGCCGCCGCCGGACTGGATAGCCTGATTGGCTTGCGGCGACAGCGCGCCACCGGTGGCATTGGAGCCGTCCGCGCCCATGCCGATCACCCAATAGCTGTCGGCGGGACCGGTGCCCGGCTTGAAGGCTTCGATGATGGTGCCGGGATCGCCCGATGCGGCACGCATGCCGGTCTTGCGATTGATGGCGACCAGGTTCATGCCTTCGGGGACCTTGAAGTCGACATTGGGCGTGCCGTCCAGCGCCACTCGCATGAAGTCCTTGAAGATCGGGGCTGCGAGGCCGCCACCGGTGGCGCCATGGCCGAGGCCGCGCGGCGTGTCATAGCCCATGTAGAGGCCGACGACGAGGTTGGGCGTGTAACCGATGAACCAGGCGTCCTTTTCATCGTTGGTGGTTCCGGTCTTGCCGGCGATGTGACGGCCGAGTTCGCCGATGGTGGCGCCGGTGCCGCGCTGCACGACGCCTTCCATCATCGAGGTGATCTGGTAGGCGGTCATCGGGTCGAGCACCTGCTCGGAATTGTCGACCAGCTCCGGCTCCGGCTGGTTCTGCCATTCCTGCGCATTGCAACCCTGGCAGCCACGTTCGTCCTGCTTGAACACCGTCTTGCCGTAGCGGTCCTGGATGCGGTCGATGAGCGACGGTTTGATCGACTTGCCGCCATTGGCCATGATCGAATAGGCCGACACCATGCGCATCACGGTGGTTTCGCCGGAACCCAGCGCCATTGGCAGATAGGGTGCCAGATGGTCGTAGACACCGAAGCGCTCGGCATATTCGACCACCAGCTTCATCCCCATGTCATTGGCAAGCCGCACCGTCATCAGGTTGCGCGACTTCTCGATGCCGGAGCGCAGGGTCGCCGGACCGGCGACGGTGCCGTCATAGTTCTTCGGCGTCCAGCTCGTGTTGCCGCTCTGGATCGTGATCGGCCCGTCCATGATCACCGAGGCCGGCGTATAGCCATTGTCGAGCGCTGCCGAATAGACGATCGGCTTGAACGAGGAGCCCGGCTGGCGCATGGCTTGCGTGGCGCGGTTGAATTCGGACTGCGCATAGGAGAAGCCGCCGACCATGGCCAGCACGCGGCCGGTGTGCGGGTCCATGGCGATCAGGCCGCCTTCCACTTCGGGCACCTGGCGCAGGCTGTAGGTGCCCTCGGCACCATCGTTTTTCTGCACGAAGATGACGTCGCCCGGCTTCAGCACCTCCGCCGGCGACTTGGCCTTGACGGTCTTGCCGGCGACCACATGGCGCATGGCAAAACCCATGTCCTCCTTGCTGATAGTGCCTTCGACGCGCTCCTTGACGATCTCGCCCGACGCCTGCCGTGCGGGCTGCAGGCCGATCGACAGGCCGGTCGCCGAACTGTCGAGCACGACGGCGAGCGACCATTCGGGAACATCCTCCAGTCCCTTGACGGCGCCAAGCGGCACGCCCCAGTCGCCCGAGACATCGATCGATGTCACCGGCCCGCGATAGCCGCGCAGCGTGTCGTATTTCATCAACCCGTTCTGCATCGATTTGCGGGCAATGAGCTGGATCTTCGGATCGAGCGTGGTGCGGACGGAGAGGCCGCCTTCGTAGAGCGCATTCTCGCCGTAGCGGGCGATGATCTGGCGGCGCACCTCTTCGGTGAAGTACTCGCCGGCGAACAGATAGGTGCCGCTGCGCCGCGGCGTCACGCCCAGCGGCTCGGCCTTGGCCTTGTTGCCTTCCTCACGCGTGACATAGCCGTTCTCGACCATCTGATCGATGACCCAGTTGCGGCGCTCGATCGCGCGATCGGCATGCTTGAAAGGGTGATAGTTGTTCGGCCCCTTGGGCAGGGAGGCCAGGTAGGCGGCCTCGGCCACGGACAGTTCGTTGACCGACTTGTCGAAATAGGTCAGCGCCGCACCGGCGACGCCATAGGCGCCGAAGCCGAAGAAGATTTCGTTGAGGTAGAGCTCGAGAATGCGATCCTTGGGATAGGCCTGCTCGATGCGGAAGGCGAGGATCATCTCCTTGATCTTGCGCTCGTAGGTCTGGTCCGAGGACAACAGGAAGTTCTTCGCCACCTGCTGGGTGATCGTCGAGGCGCCGACCTGGCGCCGGCCCGAGCCGAAATTCTGCAGGTTGACGATGATGGCGCGGCCGAGGCCGGTCACATCGATGCCCGGGTGATTGTAGAAATTCTTGTCTTCCGCCGACAGGAAGGCCGCCTTGACGCGGTCCGGAATGGCCTGGATCGGCAGATACAGGCGCCGTTCGCGCGCATATTCGGCCATCAGCGCGCCGTCGGACGCATGGATGCGGGTGGTCACCGGCGGCTCGTATTTGGCCAGCACCTCGTAGTCGGGCAGATCCTTCGACAAATGGCCGATGTAGATCGCAACGCCCGCCGCGACCAGAAGGGCCAGCGTCGTGCCGATGCCGAAAAAATAGCCAATGAGACGAATCATACCCGCTCCAGTCCTTGGTTCGGGAATTTCCTAAACGAAGCCGCCTTTCACGCAAGCTTTCGAGCCGGTCCCAATCCGTAATCGAAAACCCTTGTCGCCGCCATGTGGACAAAATACGGCAATGCCTGATTTCACGGCTGCTGGCCGGAAATAAAAGCACTGGGTGTTGTCGTTGCGCAACGCCGCCTCTGGTTGCAGGCGTCGCCGGTCATGTCAACCTCCGGTTCCCGATCCGGCCTTGGCCGACGCGAACAGCGCGACGGCGTTGGTTATGCTCTGGGCCGCCTTGCCGCGCCAGTCGGCGTTGAGCAACTGCGCCTCGTCCTTGGCGTTCGAGAGATAACCGAGTTCGACCAGCACCGACGGCACATCGGGTGCCTTGAGCACCTTGAAACCCGCGGAGCGCTGCGGATTGTTGATAAGGCCGACGCTGGTCGACAACTGGCCAACCAGCGTGTGGGCGAAACTCATCGAGAAATTGTGTGTTTCGCGGCGGATCAGGTCGATCAGGATGTCGGTGACTTCCTTGTTGTCGTTCTTGATTTCCATGCCGGCGAACTGGTCGGAGAGGTTCTCACGGTCGGCAAGCGCCTGCGCCTCGGGGTCCGAAGCCTTGTCGGAGACGGTATAGACGGTGGCGCCGCGAATGCCCTTGACGCTGATTGTGTCGGCATGGATCGAAATAAGCAGGTCGGCCTCATGCTGACGGGCAATGCGCACGCGGTCGTCCAGACGCAGGAATTCGTCTGTGTCGCGCGTCATGAACACATCGTAATTGCCGACGGCCGCGAGTTTGTCGCGCAGCTCCGTGGCGAAGGCCAGCGTGACGTTTTTTTCGATGGTGCCGTTCAGGCCCTCGGCACCGCCGTCGATGCCGCCATGGCCGGGGTCGATGACGACGGTGAACCGATGGCCCGGATTGGAGACCGGCCCGGTGCCGATCCGCCCTCCCTTGTCCGTCGAAACGGTCGATCCGGTGGTCAGCGCCTGATTGGCAAGTGCGGCATCGAACTCGCGTTCGGATGCCGCCGACATATCGATGGCAATGCGGTAGCCGGTTCCGTCCTCGTTCTTGAGCACGTCGAGCTTGTCGACGGCAAAGGGTCCCTTGCCGGTGAGGATCAGACGCGAAACGCCCTCGCCGAGTTCGCCCAGGCGCACGCCCTTGACCAGGCCCCGCGCCTTCAAATCCTTGGCATCCACGGCGAACCTCGTATTCGCGAGATCGATGACAAGACGGTTGGGACCACGCAGCAGGAACCATTTGATATCGGGTTCGCGGTCGAAATCCATGACGATGCGCATCTTGGTGGCATCGCCGGCCATCTTGTAGCCTTTTGCCACGAGCGGAGCGTCGGCGGCACTGGCATTTGCAGACAAGACGGATGAGGCCGCCAGCAGCAGCAAGAGGCAGAAAGCGGCCAGGATCCGGCCGCCGACACGACATCCCTTGTCTGTGAAGTCCGCCAATCCCATCTCTCTTGCAGTCGCTCCCGGTTTGGCGCCCGGCGCCCGGTCGTTTCGTCGAAATGCCGGTTAGGCCGCGAACTCGATTAACGATTGGTATCCAGAGAAGGTTAACCAAGCCTTTTCATGCAGGGCCGCAAGCCTGGCTTTACGCTACGGAACGGCTTTTTGCCGGCATCGGAAATCGGGGTTGCCTTCCACCCCGCCAAATCATAAAAGCGATGGTGGATCACTGCAATCCTGGAACCGCCCTCCTCCGCAGCTTCTTGCTACAGGGTCAGACGTAAAGGCGGCTCCTTTCGCTTCAGGCGAAAAGGGTTCAGGTGATCGCGACGAATTTCGCAGGCGTGCTCCCGTGGCGGGGGAATCGCCTGCGTGAGGAAAACGGCCGGGTTTGTTCCCGTGCCGGCTCTGTACGAGCAAACAAGCTGGTCCGGTTCGTCCGGGCTTTGGTTCAAAAGGTTCTGTTGGTGACGATGGCTTCAAGCGCAATCATGGAAAGGTCCGCATCAAACCGCGCCATTATGGCTGCGGGCGGCACCGCCATGGCGCTCAAGCGGCGGCCGACGGACGTTCAAATATCCGGCACCCACATTCCAGAAACGCAGCAGCAGGCTTTGCCTCGCAAGCTGCGGCTGACGGCTGCCGGGGGGAAACGAAATAATGCCCAACAAAATGCTGATAGACGCCTCCCACCCGGAGGAAACACGCGTTGTCGTCATACGCGGTAACCGTATTGAAGAATTCGACTTTGAATCCCAGGACAAGAAGCAGCTCAAAGGAAACATCTACCTAGCCCGCGTAACGCGCGTAGAGCCCTCCCTTCAGGCAGCCTTTGTCGAATATGGCGGCAACCGTCACGGTTTTCTCGCCTTCAGTGAAATCCACCCCGATTACTACCAGATTCCGGTCGCCGATCGTCAGGCACTGCTGCGCGCGGAAGCGCAGGAGGCTGAGGACGAGGAGAACGAGGACGGCGACGGCGATGATCGCCAGAGCCGCGATCGCGGACGGCGCGGCCGCAGGCGCGGCGGCAAGCCCCGCGACCGGGGCGAGCACAAGCGCGATGCAGCCGATTCCGGCGAGGCGAGCGACGCTGCCGACGAGGCAGAAGAAGGTGCCGACGCTGGTGTCGAGGACATCTCGCACACGTCCGAGATCATCGAACATGCGGCTGATTCGTCCGAACATGCCGATGCGTCCGAGCATGGCGAGGATTCGGCCGAGCAGGACGAAGGCGAAATCCGCGAAGGCGGCCCGACGTCGATCGCCGCCTCGGTCGAGGCCGATGTGATTTCCGAAGCCGTCCCGCTGGCCGAACAAGGCAGCGAAGCGACCTCCGGCGACAATGATCGCGGCATGCTGGAAGAAGTGCAGTCCTCGCATCCGGACGATCACGAGGTCGAATCGGTCGGCGCCGAGGATGCGCTGGAAGAAGTGCGCAACCGCCGCAAGCCGGTGCGCCGCCAGTACAAGATCCAGGAAGTGATCAAGCGCCGGCAGATCCTCCTGGTGCAGGTCGTCAAGGAAGAGCGCGGCAACAAGGGCGCGGCGCTGACCACCTATCTGTCGCTGGCCGGCCGCTATTCGGTGCTGATGCCGAACACGGCGCGTGGCGGCGGCATTTCGCGCAAGATCACCAGCGCGGTCGACCGCAAGCGGCTCAAGGAGGTCGTCGCCGATCTCGAAGTGCCGCAGGGCATGGGCGTCATCCTGCGCACCGCCGGCGAGAGCCGCACCAAGGCAGAGATCAAGCGCGACTACGAATATCTGATGCGGCTTTGGGAAAATGTCCGCAATCTCACCTTGCAGTCCACGGCCCCTGCCCTGGTCTACGAGGAAGGCAGCCTGATCAAGCGCTCGGTGCGCGACCTCTACAACAAGGATATCGACGAGATTCTTGTCTCCGGCGAGGAAGGCTACCGCGAGGCCAAGGACTTCATGCGCATGCTGATGCCGAGCCACGCCAAGGTGGTTCAGCCGTTCCGCGACACGACGCCGATCTTCGTGCGCAACGGCATCGAGGCACAGCTCGACCGCATGCTGCAGCCGCAAGTGACGCTGAAGAGCGGCGGCTACATCATCATCAACCAGACCGAAGCGCTGGTTGCCATCGACGTGAATTCGGGCCGTTCCACCAAGGAGCACTCGATCGAGGACACCGCGCTCCACACCAATCTGGAAGCGGCCGAGGAAGTCGCGCGTCAGCTAAGGCTGCGCGATCTTGCCGGCCTGATCGTCATCGACTTCATCGACATGGAGGAGAACCGCAACAACCGCTCCGTCGAGAAGCGGCTGAAGGATCACCTCAAGAACGATCGTGCGCGCATCCAGGTCGGCCGTATCTCGCATTTCGGCCTGATGGAGATGTCACGCCAGCGCATCCGCGCCAGCGTGCTGGAATCGACCATGAAGCCTTGCCCGCATTGCGGCGGCACCGGCCATGTGCGCTCCGATTCGTCGGTCGCGCTGATGGTGGTGCGGGCGATCGAGGAATTCCTGCTCAAGGATTCGCGCAGCCACATCACGGTGCGGACGCCAGCGGCGACAGCACTCTACGTGCTCAACCACAAGCGCGGCACGCTGGTGGAACTCGAAAGCCGCTTCGGGCTGACGATCACCGTCGAGGCCGACGATTCGGTGGGTTCGCAGCACTATGCGATCTTCCGCGGCGCGTTGGCTGAAAAGCCGGAAGGCTTTGTCGAGGCGCGCAGCTTCCCGGCCTATGTCGAGCCGGACGAGCCCGAGGATGAGATTGCCGTCATCGAGGAAGACGACGAGGCGCCGATCCAGGCAGAACAGCCACGCCAGCAGCCGCAGCAACAGCAGCCGCGGCCCGCTGCCGGTGGTGAGGAAGGCGAAGGCCGCGACCGCAAGCGCCGCAAGCGTCGGCGTCGGCGTGGCGGCAAGGATCGCGATCGCGAACATGGCGCCCCTGCGGACGGTGCTTCCGTCTCGGCTCCGGCCGGCGAGTTTTCGGACTCGGACTCGGCCGCCGGAGATGGCGACGCGGAAGCGGACGACAATGCCCCTGTTGGTGTTTCCGAAACTCCTGCCACAGCTGAAGCTTCGGACGAAGGCCAGGGCAAGAAGCGCCGGCGCGGCAAGCGCGGCGGCAAGCGCAACCGCCGCGAAGACGGTGAAGGCGAGGCTGAGGCAAGTGCTGGCGAAGCAGCCGACGCGTCCGAAGGCGAAGTCTCGGCAACCGAGGTGATCGCTAGCGAGCCGGTGGTTACCGCAGCGGCCGAAGAGCCGGTGGTGCTTGCTCCGGCCAATGACGACGCGCCGAGCACGGAGAAGCCGAAGAAGCCACGCCGTGCCGCCAAGCCGAAGAAGGCCGCAGCCGAAATCGTCGCCGAAGAGCCGGCTGCCGAGGCGGAAGCACCGGTCGAGACGCCGGCCACGGCGTCCGACGAAGCAGCGGCTGTCGAGAAGGCACCGAAGGCCCGCCCGTCGCGGCGCAAGCCGGCGGCGGTGAATGCGCCGGTCGAGCCGGTGGTGTCTTCGACCGTAGCGGAAGAACCCGCGGCCAAGGCCGAGGACAAGACCGACGACAAGCCGAAACGCGGCGGATGGTGGCAGCGGAAGGGCTTTTTCTAAGCCTTTCAGCCACCTGAGCTAGTTTGTTGACAAAAATCCCGCGCCGTCTCGAAGACGGTGCGGGATTTTCTTATCTGGCGCTATTCCGGATCGCGAAAGGCTAAAACGCTTCTTTGATTTTTATGCATGTCGTTGTCCCAAAACCGCTGCGCACTTTTGGGCGACATGCATCACGGCGCGAAGATCGACCAGTTCATCATCCTGGCCAGCTTTTCCAGCGCGATCGACCCCAGCCTGGAGTTGCCGTTGGCATTGAGGCCGGGCGACCAGACGGCAAGCGACGCCACGCCCGGCACGATGCCCAATATGCCGCCGCCGACGCCGCTCTTGCCGGGGATGCCGACGCGGAAGGCGAAATCGCCGGAGCCATCATAGTGACCGCAGGTCAGCATCATCGCGCCGATGCGGCGTGCCCGTTCAGCCGACACCACGGAATGCCCGGTCGCCGGGTTCTTGCCGCCATTGGCGAGGAAGCGGCCGGCGAGCGCCAGTTGCCGGCAACTCATGGCGATGGCGCAATGGTGGAAGTAGACGCCCAGCGCCAGCTCCGGCGCGTGGTGGAGATTGCCGAAGGATTTCATGTAGTTGGCAAGCGCGAAGTTGCGATAGCCGGTGGCCCGTTCGGACGCCGCGACCTCACGATCGATGATGATCGTTTCGTCGTCGGCGAGGAACTGGATGAAGCGCAGGATTTCGCCGATCGCCTCGCGCGGCTGGTGGCCGGCAAGCAGGATGTCGGAAATGACAATGGCGCCGGCATTGATGAACGGGTTGCGCGGAATGCCGTTCTCATGCTCGAGCTGCACAATCGAGTTGAATGGATTGCCTGACGGTTCGCGGCCTACCCGCTGCCAAAGCGCGTCACCGACATTGCCGAGCGCCAGTGTCAGCGTGAACACTTTCGAGATGCTCTGGATGGAAAATGCCTGGTCGGCATCGCCGGCCATCAGCACGCGGCCGTCATTGGTGACCGCCGCGATGCCGAACTTCTTCGGATCGACCTTGCCCAGCTGCGGAATGTAGGAAGCGACGTCGCCGCGATCGGTGCGCTCGGCCATTTCGGCGGCGACTTCGGCCAATGCCCGATCAAGTTTGGGGGCCTGTTCAAGTTCCGGCATCGTGCTACCTCAACCAGCGTTCGATGCGCACCATTGCCTCGACCATGTCGTCGTGGCTACCGGCATAGGAGAAACGCATGGTCCGGTGCCCAGCCTGAGTGTCGAAGTCGCGGCCGGGCGTTGCTGCAACATGCGCCTCGGCCAGCATCTTTCGCGCAAAGGCCATGCTGTCATTGGTATGCCTGGTGACGTCACAGAACGCATAAAAGGCGCCGTCCATGGGCGCCGCCAGCGGAAAGCCGAGCTCCGGCAGGCGTTTCATCAAGAGCTCGCGATTCCAGGCGTAGCGGCCTTTTACCGCCTCCAGTTCCTCGGTCGCCCTGAACGCTTCGATCGCGGCAATCTGCGATAGCTCCGGCGGCGAGATGTAGAGGCTCTGGGCGACGCGCTCGACCGGCCGCACCAGTTCCTGCGGCAGCACCATCCAGCCGATTCGCCAGCCGGTCATGCAGTAATATTTGGAGAAGGAATTGATCACCGTCACATCGCCGCCATAGGCAAGTGCCGTGGTGTCGGGGGCGGCATAGGCCAGCCGGTGATAGATTTCGTCGGAGATGACGGCGATGCCGAGGTCCTGTGCCGTCCTTACCAGAGCCGCCAGTTCATCGGCTGGTATGACCGCGCCGGTTGGATTGGCGGGACTGGCGAAGAGAACGCCTTTCAGCGGCTTTTCACGATGCGCGGCTTCCAAATGGCCGGCATGCAGGTAGGCGGCGTCGCCGAGCTCGATCTCGACCACCTCGATGCCGAGTGCGGCCATGATGTTGCGGTAGGCAGGGTAACCGGGTGCCGCGATGGCGACGCGGTCACCCCGATCGAACATCGCCAGGAAGGCAAGATTGAAGGCGGCCGACGAGCCGGTGGTCACCGCGATCCGGCCGGGCTCGATCTCAAGCCCGTAGTGATCGGCGTAGTGTCCGGCTATCGCCTTGCGCAAACCTGCCAGTCCGAGCGCGTCGGTGTAGCCGATGCGCCCATCCTGCAGCGCCTTGGCTGCTGCGGCGCGAACCAGAACCGGTGCGGGATCGGAGGGTTGGCCGACGGCCATCGAAACAACCGGCACGCCCTGGGACTTCAGCCGGTTTGCCTCTGCCAGAATGTCCATCGCATGGAAGGGCTCGACATTGCCACGGCGTGAGAGCGAAACGACCATTTAACCAGTATTCCCGATGACTGACGGCGCCAGGCACTGGCGCATGTGCCGCACAAATGCCCGATTGATGTGAGGATCACAAGTTGAGGAAGTTTCCGGCGCCGACTTTTCATCTTTCGCCCGCTCGTCTACCAGTGGACACATCATGTTGAGCCGACCCAGATCGACGATTGCCCAGGCAGCGCGCGTCTTCGCGACGCTTTCGCTTGGCGTTGCCGTTGCAATGTCGAGCTCGGTCAGCGCCTTCGCCCAGAACGTGCCGGTGGTGCGCGACGCCGAGATCGAGGCGCTGGTGCGCGATTACGCGCGGCCGATCTTCAGGGCGGCCGGCCTGGCGAATGACGGCATCGACATCGTCCTGGTCAACGACCAGAGTTTCAACGCCTTCGTCACCGGGCGTCGGCTGTTCATCAACACCGGCGCGCTGATGACGGCTGAAACGCCCAACGAGATCATCGGCGTCATCGCGCACGAAGCCGGTCATATTGCCGGCGGCCACCAGCAGAAGCTGCGCGACCAGCTCGAACGAGCCAAGACGATGGCCGTCATCGCGACATTGCTTGGCGCCGGCGCCATTGTCGCCGGTGCCACAACCAGCAGCCGCGGTCTCGCCGGCGCCGGCATGGGCGTGGCTGCCGGCGGCGGCGAAATGGCACAGCGCAGCATCCTCGCCTATCAGCGCACCGAGGAGATGACGGCCGACCGCTCGGCGATCACCTATCTCAACGCCACCGGCCAGTCCGGCATGGGCATGCTGAAGACATTCCGCCGCTTCCAGACCGCACTTTCGCTTTCGGGCGCCCAGGTCGATCCGTATCGGATCAGCCATCCGATGCCGCAGGACCGCATCGCCAATCTCGAAGTGCTGGTGAAACAGGACCCCAATGTCGACAGGCCGGACCCGCCCGCGCTGCAGCAGCGCCATGACATGATGCGGGTGAAGATCGCCGTTTACATGGAAGGCCAGGCGGCCGCGTCCCGGCTGATGCGAAAGATGCAAGGAACCCTCGCCGCCCAGTACGGCGACGCCCAGTCGACCTACCTGTTCGGCAACATCGCCGCCGCCCTCGCCAAGACCAATGCACTGATCAAGGCGCAACCGAAGAATGCCTACTTCCAGGAACTGCGCGGCGACATCCTGATGAAAGCCAACAAACCCAAGGAAGCCGCGGACGCCTATGCCAAGGCGGTCAGCCTCGATTCGGCTCGGTCCGGTCTGCTGCCGGTGTCCGTGGGCCAGGCGCTGATGGCCGTCGGCACGCCCGACTCCCTCAAAAAAGCCGTCGTGCAGATCAACAATGGCCTCGGTCGCGACAAGGAAAATTCAGCCGGATATCGCTATCTGGCGCAGGCCTATGGCGAGTTGGGCGACATACCTGGCGCTGAACTTGCCACCGCCGAAAGCCATTTCTATTCCGGCAACTACAAGGATGCGAAGATTTTCGCCATGCGGGCGCAGCAGCAGATGAAACGCGGCGAGCCGCGCTGGCTTCGCGCCCAGGATATCATAAACTACAAGCCGTCAACCAAGATCAAGTGAACCTTCCGGCCCCGCGCCACGACATAGCCAGACCGGAAAACAGGCAGAAGGAACAGGAACGATGAAAAAGGCACTGCTGCTGGGCACCACGGGGGTTGCGGTCGCTCTGGCCATGCTGGCTTTCGGATTCGTTGCCGGAAACCCGCAGATCGCCAAGGCCGGGACCGCACAGCCGGTCGAGACGGCGGCGGCCGATACCAAGATCGACCGCACCGAGGTCGAAGGCATCATCCGCGACTATTTGTTGAAAAACCCGGAAGTCCTCCTGGAAGTCCAGGATGCGCTTGAGGCCAAGCAGAAGGAAGAGCAGCGCATCGCTCATCTCGGCGTGATCAAAGATGCCAAGGACCAGATTTTCAACTCCGCCTTCGACGGCGTCGTCGGCAATCCGACCGGCAAGGTCACCATCGTCGAGTTCTACGACTATAATTGCGGCTTCTGCAAACGTGCCATCGACGACATGAAGGCGCTGACCAAGACCGATCCGGACCTGCGTTTCGTGCTCAAGGAATTCCCCATCCTCGGACCGGATTCGCAGAAGGCGAGCGTGGTCTCGATGGCCTTCCACCTGATGCACCCGGAAAAGTACGGCGAGTTCCACAATGCGTTGCTCGGCGGTCAGGGACGCGCCACCGAGGCGGCGGCCATGAAGGTCGCGCTGTCGCTCGGCGCCGACGAAGCGGCGCTGCGCGAGAAGATGAAGGACCCGACAATCAACGAGGCCCTCGCCAAGACCTACGATCTTGCCAACAAGCTGGCGATCACCGGAACGCCGTCCTATGTCGTCGGCAACGAGGTGGTGTTCGGGGCGCTCGGGCAGGAAGTGCTGGCTGAAAAGATCGAGGCGGCGAAAGCCGCGCTCTGATCTTGCTCGCCAGCTATCTCTCACTGGCACATTTCCGCCTGTTGTGGACAGTGAAAGAACGCACTTGCGCTCTTTCCGCGGGCGGCTATGCCCATTATAGAGGGCCCAGCGCGCCGGCTTGATGACGGCGCCGGGAAAGGTCGGCTTTTTTGAAAACGGTTTTCGTCCTGAACGGTCCCAATCTCAACGCGCTCGGCAAGCGCGAGCCGGGCATCTATGGCGGCAAGACGCTTGCCGCGATCGCCGACGACTGCAAGCAGGCAGGCACGGCGCTGGGGTTCGAGATCGATTTCCGCCAGTCGAACCATGAGGGCGACCTTGTCGACTGGATTCAGGAAGCCGGCGACAAGGCTGTCGGCATCGTCATCAACCCGGGCGCCTACAGCCACACCTCGATTGCCATCCACGACGCCATCCGCGCCGTCGCACCATTGCCGGTGGCCGAAGTTCATCTTTCCAACATCCATGCGCGGGAACCATTCCGCCACGTCTCCATGGTCGCGCCGGTCGCCGTCGGCATGATCTGTGGCTTTGGGCCGCTCGGCTATACGCTGGCGCTACAGGCGCTGGCCGCACGCCTATGACCGGCCAACAAACAGAAGGCTCGAAAATGTCGATAAAGAAGACCGGTGTTGACCAGCAACTGATCCGCGATCTGGCGGGCATACTGAACGACACCAACCTCACCGAGATCGAGGTTGAACTGGGCGACCTGAAGGTGCGCGTCTCGCGGCAGGCGCCGGCCGTCCATGCAATCGCGGCGCCGCAACCGGCCTATGCGCCGGCAGCAGCGCAGGCTGCCGCCGTTGCCGTGCCTGTGGTGGCGGACCTTTCCAAGAATGCGGTCACCTCACCGATGGTCGGCACGGCCTATTTGGCTCCGTCGCCGGACGCCAAGGCATTCATCGAAGTCGGCCAGAAGGTCAAGGAAGGCCAGACGCTGCTGATCATCGAAGCAATGAAAACGATGAACCAGATCCCCTCGCCACGCGCCGGCACGGTGACCGCGATCCTTTTCGAGGATTCGCAGCCGGTCGAATATGGCATGCCGCTCGTCGTGATCGAGTAGAGCGGGCCTGATGTTTCAGAAGATCCTCATCGCCAATCGCGGCGAAATCGCCCTCCGGGTACTGCGCGCCTGCAAGGAACTCGGCATCCAGACGGTGGTGGTGCATTCGACCGCCGATGCCGACGCCATGCATGTGCGGCTCGCGGACGAGAGCGTCTGCATCGGTCCGCCGCCATCGCGCGACAGCTATCTCAACATTCATCAGATCGTTGCGGCCTGCGAAATCACCGGCGCCGACGCCGTGCATCCGGGCTACGGCTTCCTGTCGGAGAACGCCAAGTTCGCCGACATACTGGCCGCGCACAACATCACCTTCATCGGTCCGTCCGGCGACCATATCCGCATCATGGGCGACAAGATCGAGGCCAAGCGAACCGCCAAGCGCCTCGGCATTCCGGTTGTGCCCGGTTCGGACGGTGCCGTCACCGACCAAAAGGAAGCCAGGCGCATTGCCGCCGAGATCGGCTATCCCGTGATCATCAAGGCATCGGCCGGTGGTGGCGGGCGCGGTATGAAGGTAGCGCTTACCGAGGCCGACCTTGAGGTCGCCTTGCAAACGGCGAGCACGGAAGCCGGTGCGGCCTTCGGCGACGATGCGGTCTACATCGAGAAATACCTGGAAAAGCCGCGCCATATCGAGGTGCAGGTGTTCGGCGACGGCTTTGGCCGCGGCGTGCATTTCGGCGAGCGCGACTGTTCCTTGCAGCGCCGCCACCAGAAAGTCTGGGAAGAGGCGCCCTCGCCGGCCCTCAATGCCGAAGAGCGCGCCCGTATCGGCGGCATCTGCGCCAAGGCGATCGCCGACCTCGGCTATTCCGGCGCCGGCACGATCGAGTTCCTCTACGAAAATGGCGAGTTCTATTTCATCGAGATGAACACGCGCCTGCAGGTCGAGCATCCGGTGACGGAAGCGATCACCGGCATCGATCTCGTGCATGAGCAGATCCGCGTCGCTTCCGGCGGCGGCCTCTCGGTGAAGCAGGAGGACATCAAGTTCAACGGCCACGCCATCGAATGCCGCATCAACGCCGAGGACCCACGCACCTTCACCCCCTCGCCCGGTACGATCACCCATTTCCACACACCGGGTGGTCTGGGCATCCGCGTCGATTCCGGCGTCTATTCCGGCTACAAGATCCCGCCCTATTACGACAGCCTGATCGGCAAGCTGATTGTACATGGGCGTAACCGCGTCGAGTGCATGATGCGCCTGCGCCGCGCCCTGGACGAGTTCGTCGTCGACGGTATCAAGACGACGCTGCCGCTGTTTCGCGATCTCGTCGGCAATGCCGACATCGCCAATGGCGATTATGACATCCACTGGCTGGAAAAATACCTGGCCAAGGAAGAATAGCGCGGAGACGCGATGACCCGCCCCTACGCGCCCGGCTATCGCATCCCCACCGACCTGCTGCTCAAGGCCTACGCCTCGGGCGTCTTCCCAATGGCAGAAAGTGCCGGCGACCCGGAGGTGTTCTGGGTGCGGCCGGAGACACGTGGCATCATCCCGCTTGACGGCTTTCACACGCCGAAAAGTCTCTGGAAAACGATCAAGAAACATCCCTTCGACATCCGTTTCGATTTCGATTTCGAGGCGACCATCGACGGCTGCGCCGAAAAGCGCGCGGAGCGGCGCTCGACCTGGATCAATGCGCCGATCCGCGAAGCCTATATCGAGTTGCATCGGATAGGCCATTGTCATTCGGTCGAAGCGTGGCGTGAGGACCGGCTGGTCGGCGGCCTCTATGGCGTGTCGCTCGGCCGGGTGTTCTTTGGCGAGAGCATGTTCGCCAGAGAGACGGACGCTTCCAAGACCTGCCTCTTCTACCTCGTCGAGCGTTTGAAGGCGCGGGGCTTTGCTCTGCTTGATACGCAGTTCACCACCGAGCACCTCAAGCGGTTCGGCGCGGTCGACGTGCCGCGCGGCAAGTATGAGAAGATGCTCGCCGATGCGTTGAAGGGCGAGGCAATATTCTATCCCTGAGGATTGAGCCTACTTCCCGGTAGCGGCTTCCAATGGCGTCTGCGAATGGAACATCATCTTCCAGCCGTTGGCGCGATGGACGTAGCCGGTGCTGACCAGCGCGGCATAAGCCTCGCCATTTTCCCGTGTCGCACGCGCCTCGTAAGTCAGCATGATGATGTCGCTGCCCGGCTCGATAATGCCCTTGAGATCCATTCGCAGGTTGCGCCAGCGGTTGGGCTTGGCCGCGGTCTTGGCCAGATCCGCATTGTCCATCGCCTGTGCCATCTGCGGAAATGCCACCAGGCATTCGGTGTCGGCGTTGGCCGCGTAGTAGGCGGAGTCGCCCGTCCAGAATCCCTTTTCGAGTTCCAGCAATTCGGCCTTGCTAGCCGTGATCCGTTTGCTGTCTGACATCGGAAGATCCTCCTTACGCATGAATGTGCGCTCGTCCGTGGCCCAACGCATTGTGGCCAGGACGGTTCCGGGGGATCAGTTGGTGTCGGTAGTATCGGGTTCCGAAGCGTCCGGCTCCGTCACATCAGGCGTTGTGACGTCCGGAGTGGTCGCGGCTTCCGGTTTGGCTGCGGCGGGCTTGGGAGCCTCCGCTTTGGTTGCGTCAGCCTTGGCTCCGTCGGGCGCCGGCACATCCGACTTCTGCTTGCAGGCCTTCAGCCAGACGTCGTAGACGGCATGCTCGACGGCGTTGAGGCCGGGGCTTTCGGCAAACATCCAGCCGGTGAAGATGCGGCGGATCTTGCGGTCGAGCGTGATCTCGTCGACCTCGACGAAGGAATCGGTCTTCGGCGCCTCCGCCTGCGGCCGCGAATAGCAGACGCGCGGCGTCACCTGCAAAGCGCCGAACTGCACCGTCTCGTCGATATAGACATCGAAGGTGATGATCCGGCCGGTGATCTTGTCGATACCGGCAAACTCGGCAACGGCATTGGTAACCCGGTCCGCTCCCGCGGGCGGCGCCGGCGCGGGTGCCGCGGGCTCAGGCGAAGCGGCGAAGGCCACGGTGCTGACGGCAAGACCGGCGGCTAGCGCCAGACTGGCCGATATTGAGTAAGAAAAGCTCATGCAAAGATACCGGTGGTTCGCGCCCGGGTGATTCTGTCGATCGCCAAGGCTAGTCGCCGTTTTCTGATCAGCAAGCAGCTAAACACCAATTGTGGCGATAAAGGACCGGCTTGCACCCTGTCGCTACGACCCGGGTGTCCAGGCATCGTAGTCGCCGGTGACCTGCGGGCGATGCTGATTGGTGAGCACCGAGCCCTTCGGACGATAGGCCGCCGGGCTGCCGGTCAGATTGGGCTGATGCGGCTTCTGCCAGTCGCGTGGCTTGTAGTCCTCGCTGGACGGCGCGACGTCGACACGGTGGTGCATCCAGCCGTGCCAGCCGGGCGGTATCGCCGAAGCTTCCGAATAATTGCGGTAGATGACCCAGCGGCGCGTGCGGCCTTCCGAATCGATGCCGCCTTCGTAGTAAAAATTGCCGGTCTCGTCCTGGCCGACCTTCTTGCCATACCGCCACGTGTGCAGGCGGGTTCCTATCGTCTGGCTGTTCCACCAGGTGAAAAACTGCGTAAGGAAAGTCTTCATCTCAAAACCCTCGCGCCGGCAGCGCCCGTTTCCTGCTTATGGCGTCAGGCCTTGCCGAAGGCAAGGCTTTTGCCACGGCGTGTGCGCAAATGGCTTTCCTGAAACCCGACACAAGCCTGTGATCCTGCCGGTGGCTGCATGCACGCTTGCCAAGCCTTTGCGGTGTTTCTAAAGCTCTGCGCGCCCATGCTTGTATCCAGCCCGGCTTGAGGCCAAAGGAGGTGACGATTGGCCACGGAATTGCCGACCACCGACATGCGCATCAGCGCCGAGGCGATTCGCCACCGCAAGGGCGGCGCGCCGATCGTTTGCCTGACCGCCTATACCTATCCCATCGCCCGTCTGCTTGATCACCATGTCGATCTGCTTCTGGTCGGTGACAGTGTCGCCATGGTCCTCCATGGCCACAAGACGACACTGGGTGCCTCGCTGGAGATGATGATCGCACATGGGCAAGCCGTGATGCGCGGCTCGGCCAGTGCCTGCGTCGTCGTCGACCTGCCGGCTGGCAGCTATGAGGTCACGGCAGCACTTGCCGTCGCCTCGGCGCGGCGGGTCGTCGACGAAACCGGCTGCCAGGCGGTAAAGCTCGAAGGCGGCGTCGACATGGTTAGCCAGATCGCGGCCATCGTCGCCGCCGGCATTCCGGTCATGGGGCATATCGGCCTGCAGCCGCAATCGGTCGAGAAGGACGGCGGCTACAAGATCAAAGGCCGCACCGAGGAGGCTGTTGCGGCTTTGCTTCGCGATGCGCTCGCCGTCGAGAACGCCGGGGCTTTCTCGGTGGTCATCGAAGGCACGGTCGAGAGGGTCGCCGCCGATATCAGCCGCCGCCTCGCCATCCCAACCATCGGCATCGGCGCCAGCGGCGACTGCGACGGCCAGATCCTGGTCACCGACGACATGGTCGGGCTGACCGTCGATCGCGTGCCGAAATTCGTCAAGGAATACGCCGACCTGCGCAACGCGATCTCGCATGCCGCAAAGAGCTATGCAGCAGAAGTGCGAAACCGGACATTCCCGGGCCCCGGCCATGTCTTTTCGGCGACAAACAGCAGGGATGACGCATGAGCCAACCCGTCGTCGTCGACAGCGTTGCCGCACTTCGCACGCAAATCCATGACTGGCGCCGTGACGGCCTTCGTGTCGCCATGGTGCCGACTATGGGCGCTTTGCACGACGGGCACATCTCGCTGGTCAGGATCGCACTCGAAAAAGCCGAGCGCTGCGTCGTGTCGATCTTCGTCAACCCGACACAGTTCGCGCCGAGCGAAGACCTCGACAAGTACCCGCGCCAACTCGCCCGCGATCTCGACCGGCTCGGCGCGGCAAAGGCCGACCTTGCTTTCACACCGACGGTTGGCGAGATGTATCCCGCCGGCTTCGCCACGAAAATCTCGGTCGGCGGCCCCTCCGCCGGGCTCGAATCGGACTTTCGGCCGACCTTTTTCGAAGGCGTCGCCACCGTCGTGGCAAAGCTCCTCCTGCAGGCAACGCCCGACTTTGCGGTCTTCGGCGAGAAGGACTACCAGCAGCTTTGCGTTGTGAGGCAGCTCTGCGGCGATCTCGACCTGCCCGTCGACATCGTCGGCGCCCCGACGATACGCGACGCGCATGGTCTCGCCATGTCGTCACGCAACGCCTATCTCGATGAGGCCGAACTGAAGGTCGCCCGCCAACTCAACGTGATATTGCGCAAAACGGCTGCGGCCCTGGCGGCAGGCGCCCACCAAACCGACGCAACCGAAGAGGCCAGCCGCGACCTCATCGCCGCCGGTTTCCAGAAGGTCGACTATGTCGAGGCACGCGAAAGCCTGACGCTTGCGCCATGGCGTCGAAACCGCGAAGGGCGTCTTCTCGCAGCGGCATGGCTCGGCAAAACCAGGCTAATCGACAATGTGGGGGTTCCCGCTGCCTAGCGAAGGCTCGATCCTCCGCGGCGGATTGCTGCCGCGCCTAGCTCTCGCTCTTTTGCCGGCCGGCCCTGACGATCAGGTGTCCCGCGACGATCCCAACCACCCCGGCAAAGGCTTTCACCCATGCATCGATGAGGCGTGCATGGCGACCGGGATCAATGAGCTGAAGCAGTTCCAGCATGCCGGCGATCACAGCCACAAAGATCACGACTTGATACAGTCGGTTGGGGAAGCCGACCGCGAGGGCGAAGCCTAGCAGGACATAAGCCAAGGCACGCTCGACATTTGCTTCAGCGAGATGCGGCCGCATCTGGATCGGCGACAAGGTCGCGAAAATGATGATGGCGAGCAGCGCCAGCGCCGCAGTGCGGAACAATTTGGTCATGGCCCTTGCATATCCGTGGTGAGCCGGCACGGCAAACGCCGCGATGACGCATGGCCGAGTCGCGGCCGCCATTGCTGCCCGCCAGTGGCCTTCGCCGAACTATTCCTCCGTCGGCATATGCAGATACATCGACTGGATGCCGACACGGCCCGGTCCGGTGAATCGGTTGACGATGAAATTCATGTTGGCGCCGAAGAAGCCGCTCGACAGGCGATCGATCTTGGTCTCCATCCTGACCGAGGCATCCTTGAACAGCCAGCCGCCTGGTTCGATGTCGATGGTTTCGCCGGCGGCGAGCGTCTTTTCGAAGACGTTGCCATAGCCGTGCAGCCAGACGATGCCATCGCCGGAATCACCGCGAAAGCGGTCGATGAAAAAGCCGCTCTGGCCGAACAGCATCGTCGCCAGGCCGCGCACCCGTTCGAAGGTGTAGTCGACATTGCCGGTGGCGGCGAGAAACTGGTGCTCGCGCACCTGGATCTCTTCGCCGTGCCTGAGATGGATCGGCACGATGTGGCCCGGCCCATCGCGGCTGAAGGCAACGATGCCCGCCCCCGACGCCTCGGTGACGAAGATCTGCATGCCGGCCATCATGCGCTTCAGCGCGCCCTTCAGCGATTTCAGGCCGATGGTGATGGTGGAATTCTTCCACAAAAGGATGTGGTGCTCGAAATAGACCGGCATGCGCGTGACATCGACCGAAAGCACCGGCACCAGCTCGCCCGCTATATGATAGGTGACGCCGCCAAAGGTCTCGTCCGACACCTGTGTCGGCATCAGTTCCGGCAAGCTTGGCATGACGATTCCCCAAGCTGCCTCGCATGCCACCGGTCAAACACCGATCATGGCTGGGGTCAGCGGCCACAGCTTTGCGCTCGATATTTGCGCCGTCAAATGAAAGCCGTGCGCTCGAGGGTCCACTCGCAACAACGTGATGCAATCGCGCGATCATCGAGCGCTCAGGCGGTCAGCATCCGCTCAAGAATCAACGCAGCAATACCGGACTGCGCCGGCCCATAATTGTCGGCCCGGCCAATCTCGGCAAAGCCGTTGGCCAGATAGAAGGCGACCGCACGCCTGTTCTGCTCCACGACCTCGCTGCGTAGAGAGCGGGCTTCCGGAAAATTCTCGATCACCTCATCGAGCAACATCCCGCCGATGCCCCGGCCTTGCAGGTCGGGTGCGACATGGAGCTGTTGCAGGTCGACCACGGTGCCGCCTTCGACGCTTTCGGCATAGGCGACGCCGCCGATGCGCTTGCCGTCGTCGGCGACCAGGAATTCGGCATTCGGCCGCTCAAGGCTAGCTCTCAATTTCGCCGGCGAACACCAATCCTCGATGACCCGGTCGATCCGATCAGGGCCATAGACCGCGTCATAGGTCGTGTGCCAGGTTTCGACCAGCAGCGCCCGGATGGCCGTCAGATCACGTTCACCTGCGGTGCGGACAAACACCGCGCTACTCGATGCCCAGCTTGGTCTTGACGAGGTCGTTGACCGCTTGTGGATTGGCCTTGCCGCCGGTCACCTTCATCACCTGGCCAACGAACCAACCGGCCATGCTCGGCTTGGCGCGCGCCTGTTCGACCTTGTCGGGGTTGGCTGCGATCACCTCGTCTACGGCCTTCTCGATGGCGCCGGTGTCGGTGACCTGCTTCATGCCACGGCTCTCGACCAGCTGGCGCGGATCGCCGCCCTCATTCCAGACGATCTCGAACAGGTCCTTGGCGATCTTGCCGGAAATGGTGCCGTCCTTGATCAGATCGATGACCGCGCCAAGCTGCTCGGGGGAAACCGGAGCGTTTTCAATGTCTTTTCCGGCCTTGTTCAATTGCCCGAGCAGATCGTTGATGACCCAGTTGGCGGCTAGCTTGCCGTCGCGGCCGGCGGCCACCTTCTCGAAATAGTCGGCGATCGGCTTTTCCGAAACCAGGATCGAGGCGTCATAGGCCGACAGGCCGAGCGACGCGATCAGCCGCGCCTTCTTGTCGTCTGGCAGTTCCGGCAATTCCTTGGCCAGCGCATCGACATAGGCCTGGTCGAATTCCAGCGGCAAGAGGTCCGGATCGGGGAAGTAGCGGTAATCATGCGCCTCTTCCTTGGAGCGCATCGAACGCGTCTCGCCCTTGACGGCGTCGAACAGCCGCGTCTCCTGGTCGATCTTGCCGCCATCCTCGAGAATGGCGATCTGCCGGCGCGCCTCGAAGTCGATGGCCTGGCCGATGAAGCGGATCGAGTTGACGTTCTTGATCTCGCAGCGCGTGCCGAACTCGCCGCCCGGCTTGCGCACCGAAACGTTGACGTCGGCGCGCATCGAACCTTCGTCCATGTTGCCGTCGCAGGTGCCGAGATAGCGCACGATGGTACGCAGCTTGGTGACATAAGCCTTGGCTTCGTCGGCCGAGCGCATGTCGGGCTTGGAGACGATCTCCATCAGCGCCACGCCGGAGCGGTTGAGATCGACATAGGACATGGTCACATGCTGGTCGTGCATCGACTTTCCGGCATCCTGCTCCAGATGCAGCCGCTCGATGCCGACCTCGATGTCCTCGAATTCGCCCTGACGATCGGGGCCAACGGAAACGATCACCGTGCCCTCGCCGACGATCGGCTGCTTGAACTGCGAGATCTGGTAGCCCTGCGGCAGGTCTGGATAGAAGTAGTTCTTCCGATCGAAGACCGACTTGTGGTTGATCTGCGCTTTCAGCCCAAGGCCGGTGCGGATTGCCTGCTTGACGCATTCCTCGTTGATGACCGGCAGCATGCCGGGCATCGCCGCATCGACCAGGCTGACATTGGCGTTGGGCGCCGCGCCGAAAGCGGTCGAGGCGCCCGAAAACAGCTTTGCTTCCGATGTGACCTGCGCATGGACCTCAAGGCCGATGATGATCTCCCAGTCGCCGGTGGCGCCCGGGATCAGGCGTTTCGCGTCTGGGGTGCGGGTATCGATGAGGGACATGGCAGCCTGCGAACTGGAATGATGGGAAGTTGCATTAACGCACATTCTGATTTGCAACTTCGCTAGTGCAAACCGCCAAAAGAGACAAGCGCCCAAAAAACACAAGCGCAAAGCCGCGGACTGGCCTTTTCAGCTGCGTTCGCCTATAGGAGGTCCATTCCAATGGAGAGTGGATGTCCACTTACGCTCAGTCCCGGTAAGGCCCTGACCTCCTGGCGAGGCAGGGCAAAAAACCTGAAACCCCGTGCCGCGAAGCTTCGCGGCGGCGGCATTTTTTGTTTTTCCGGAAAACTCTCACATGGATATTTCGCGCAGCGCATGACCCCGAAAATCGGTATCGATTTTCGGAAAGGATCATGCGCCAAATCATAAGTGCCACAGCGTCCTTGCGCGTCCAAGAGGACGCGCGGCGCTGTGGAAACAGCGCATCCTGCACCTGCTCGCGCAGGGCGGACGCATTGAAATCGAAAAGAACGAGAAGAAACGGATCGCCTCCGTCAAATGCCTGACCCGCGACGGCTGGCATTATCCGGGCGTCGATCTCGAGCTGTTTCGAAAACTGAAGCGGAAGAAGGCTGTTTCTTCGTCTGACGGTGGACCCTACCGCATCACCCGGCGCGGGCTCGCACTCGTCCGCTCCGAACTCGACAACAGGTAACCACGGCTCCGCCGGTCGGTTCTCCGGCCGGCGGTTCGCCTCACCGCTCAGGCGGTGGCGATGTAGGCTCTGATCTCGTCGGCCTCGCGCTCGACATCCTCGATGCGGCGCTTGACCACGTCGCCAATGGACACGATGCCATCGAGCATGCCGTCCTTTTCCACCGGCAGATGGCGGAAGCGGCCTCGCGTCATGATCTCCATCACCTCGTTGACGGTGTGGTTTTCGTTGCAGATCTTCACTTTCGGCGTCATCGCCGAACGCACGGGGATATCGAGCGCGGCTCCACCTTCGCGGGCGACAACCCGGACGATGTCGCGCTCTGACAGGATGCCGACGATCTTGCGATCGCCATTGGTGATGACCAGCGCCCCGATCTTGTGCTCTGCCAGGATACGGATGGCTTCGCTAAGCTTTTCGTTCGGCCCGAGCGTCAACACGTCATGGCCTTTTCTCTCGAGAATTGCCTTAACCGTCATGGCGTCCTCCTCTGCTTTGCCTGCCGGTTCCTGCCCTGACCGGCCTTCACGTAAGAGTGAACATCGTGCGCCGTGATCGGTTGCATTTCAAGTGTGGTGGTCGGCCGTCTCCCATTCGGGCGCCTGCCATCTCCTGTCGAACCAGCGCAGGCCGAAGAAGCCGGCGACAAAGCCGCCAATATGGGCCTCCCAGGCGATCTGGCCGTCTATCCCCGGGGCAAAACCGAGCAGGCCGGTGGCGAGATTGATGACCATCCACATGGCAAGGAAAATCACGACACCGCGCAAGCGCAACACGAATGCGATCGGCAGCACCGGGCCGGCGAAGGCGGCCTTGCCGGCCGAACGATCGGTGCGGAAGCCAAAACGCGCCGCAGCCCCCATCATGCCTGATATCGCACCGGAAGCCCCGACCAGCGGCGCCTCACCGTAAGGATGCAGTGCCCAGAAAAGCGCGACCGAAGCCAGCCCGGTTGCGGCAAAGAACAGCGCGAACCACAGCGTTCCCAGACGGTTTGCCAATGGTGAACCAAACGCGGCGAGCCACACCATGTTGATGGCGATATGGGCAAAGCCGCCATGCATGAACGCGTAGGTGAAGGGCCGCGAAAACAGGAACCAGTCGAAGCCGTATTGCCCGGTGTAGAGAACGGGGATGAAGGCCCCGTCATACAGCAATGTCATCTGCTGGGATTCGCTCAACACATATTGCTGCAACAGATAGACGACGACGCAGATGCCGATCACCGCCAGCACGACGGGCGGCAGGTTGAACACCGGCTCGCGCCGCGGCTCGGGCGCGCCCTCGACCGGGTCGGCTTCCGAGGGAATTACCGGTTCACTCATTTGAAATTGCACTCACTGCGGGATTCCAGGTTCGAGCATCTAGATTAACGCGGACCGAACAGCAAACCGCGAATCATCTGGCGCGAATCAAAAAAGAAGCCGTTCAAGGTTTCCCTTGAACGGCCGGTCGAGCCCCCTGCTCCCCTAAAACTCTGACTGAAGTGCTGCCGATCGTCGCGAAACGACCGCTTCTGGAGTGGTTTTTGTGTGCCACGGGGCTCGCTCAGACGCAACGTAAACCACTTGTTAACCTTAACGGCCCCGACCCGTGAACAAGTGTTAACGACGCTGGCACGCTTCCTGCTCCGCAACGCATGTAGGTCCTCGGAGGGCGCCCTTCTGTTCACCGATGGGACATCAGACGACAGATTGCGCGGAGCAGCATAGCATGAACCAGAATGGATCGATCACGCTGTTCCAATATTGGAACCGCCTGCGTGATGGACGCCCCGCCCCGAAGCGTTCGGAGGTCGAACCGGCCGACATCAAGTCGCTGCTGGCCGACACCTTTATCCTGGAACGTGACACGCGCGGACAGGCCGTATTCCGGCTGGCCGGCACAAGGCTTTGCTCCTGCTACGGCCGCGAGCTCAAGGGGTTTTCCTTTCCATCGCTGTGGCGCGAGAAGGACCAGCGGCTCGTCTCGCGCCTGATCCATGGCGTGTTCGAGCAGAAATCGGTCGTGCTCATCAGCTATGAGGGCTTCAGCCGCAACGGGCGCTCCAACAAGTTCGAACTGCTTGCCCTGCCGCTGGACGGCGGCGTCGAAAATCCGCGCTGCCTGGGCGTCATCAGCGCCGTGGAGAAACCCTTCTGGCTGGGTGCCGATCCGATCACCGATGCGTTGATCGATTCGATCCGCGTCATAGATCCGGAGAAGGAGCTTCTGAACAATCGCCCGGCGATCGATGTTCCCTCGCTTGTTCCCGATGAACTTGGGGCACCCGAGACGATCTCGGCGCTCGGCCGGGTGCGTCGCATCCGCCATCTCGTCGTCTTCGATGGCGGGCGCGAGGAATAGCCCGCTGTTTTTTAAGACCTGATGCACGTCGCCCAAAACTGCGCGGCGGTTTTGGCACAACGGCCTGCAGAAAGGAAAACGCTGAGCGCCCGCTTTTCCCCTTTGTTAACCCGCTTTGTTGTACTTCTGTGATGAAGTTCCTCGCATCGGCGCGCGGGATGCCAAACGGGGTGTAGGCAGTCATGAGGTCAGCGGCGGTCGACTATGCGCCGTCCCAAGCTGAAAGGCGAAACTTTCAGCGCGTCCGGGTTAAAATTTACGGACGCTTCATGCTGGAAGACCGCACCGAACATCCCTGCCAAGTCGTCGACATGTCACCGGGCAATGTCGCGTTTCGCACCGACCGCATCGGCATGCCCGGCGAAAAAATCATCGCCTACATCGATCATATCGGCCGCATCGAAGGCGTCGTCACACGCACCCTGCAGGACGGTTTCGCGATGACCGTCATTGCGTCGGATCGCAAGAAGGACAAGCTGGCCGCGCAATTGACCTGGCTGGCCAACAAGCATGAACTCGACCTGCCGGAAGATCGCCGCCACGAGCGCGTCGCACCGCGCAATCCGACAAGCGTGCTGCAGCTCACCGACGGCCGCCAGTACCAGTGCCGCATCATCGACCTTTCGCTCTCCGGCGCCGCTGTCGAAATCGACGTCAAACCGGCGATCGGCATCCAGGTCATGCTTGGCACCATGCGCGGGCAGGTCGTGCGTCATTTCGAGGACGGCGTCGCCATCGAATTCGCTGTGATCCAGCGTCCCGAAACGCTTGATTCCGAATTCAACACGCCACGCGCCTGAGCAGGCCCGACAGCAACATTCCAGGAACCGGCCCTTGCGGCCGGTTTTTTGTTTCTGGGAGCTTGTTTCTGGGAGCGCTCCGCGCCCGAGGTGGGAGCCTTCAGATCCAAACGAATTAATACTCAAATGATTCAAATTTTACGTTTATTCTATTGGAGTTTTACTCAATATCTACTTCGCGCTTTTGCGTCAAATAAATCCACACGTGGCAATGTCTCCTTCGAACGGGGAGACTACAACAATGAAGAAAACGAGGGGCAAGCTGTTGCTGGCGGCAATGGCGATGCAGCTTTCCGCTTGGGGATCAGCATATGCCGCGGGACCGGCCTATATGCACACCGGTGGACGCACCACCCAGCCTGTTGGTCACTATGAGTTCTGCCAGCGCATTCCCGGCGAATGCAGCGAACGGACCCCCAGGGGTGCGCCGGTCGAACTGACCCGCAAGCTGTGGGCGACGATCGTCAACATCAACAATTCGGTCAACACCCGCATCAAGCCGCGCACCGACATGGAAAACTACGGTGTCGAGGAATATTGGGCCTATCCGGCCAATGGCTATGGCGATTGCGAGGATTACGCGCTGGAAAAGCGCCGCGAGTTGATGGATGTGGGCGTCCCCGCCGGCAATCTGCTGATGACGGTGGCGCGCCAGCCGAATGGCGACGGCCACGCGGTGCTGACCGTGCGCACCAGCCTCGGAGAATTCATCCTCGACAATCTTGAGACCAAGGTCCTGTCCTGGACGGACACCGACTACACCTATCTCAAGCGCCAGTCGGACCAGAATTCCGGCGTTTGGGTGACGATCAATGACGGCCGCTCCGACGCGGTCGCCAGCGTCCGCTAAAACAGAGCTCAAGCGCGCCGCGTGAATGCGAGGCGCTTCAGGAGAAACCCGGTCGAGTCCCCACCCTCCCCGTCCCCAACGACCGGGTGAAAGGAGCCGGCCCCGTCCCCGGGCCGGCTCCGCCATTTCTGGCTATGGCCGTTCGAAAACCAATCAGGTTCCGAGAAATCTGCGTTGCAAAAGGTCAGCTATTGCGGTGCGGTGGGCTTGTCCACCAGCCTCTCAACCAGTCGCCTGAGTTCCGAAGGTGTCGTGTGACCGCCGACGATCTCATGGTAACTGATGCCAGCACGTCGCAGCGCTTCCTTTTTGACCGCATCACGTGCTGCTGCTGTGCCTTGGTGATGCGCATGGCCTTGGTATTCGAGCGCATGTCGAGGTAGACAAGTCTCGTCCACAAGAAGAAGGTCCACTCGTTTCGAGTTGATGCAGCTGTAGGCATCAGCGTTCGCGCTGCGCAAAATTTCGCCCAGTGACACTTGGGCCATCACCTGCCATCCCGGATTGCAGCTGATCACCATGCGATCAAGTTCCTTGAAGACGCGCACTTCACTCCTGTTGAGGAGCGGTTGAATAGTGAAGCTCGCACCCATGACGATCCGCAACTGGTCAGCAGGATCAGTCGGTTTCGGTGGCGCGGAAACAGGCTTCGGGGCAACCCATAGGCCGCTAAGAATGTCGCCCCCTCTGCGCTCTCTCGCCCAGCGCCTGCTATTGCTCTCCCTCCATGCCTGCCTCCGTTTCCTCGATAGGAGACGTTCCAAGGCCATACCAATGAAGACGCCAGCTAACAGAATGCAAATTAGCGAAAGAATTTGCTGCGTTTGCTCACTGAGCTGGAATGGCATGCCGGAAAGCTACCTCCGCGATGCAGATTATTATTCAGCGATGACTTATATCAGCAATCCGTGAAATGGTATGCGCATCGTCGACCTACTGGACGCATCGGACGACCGCCTTTCCACGCGCAGGGGATCGGGGCAATATAAGCCGTTGGTTTTCGCCTTCTGGAACACGGCGATGTTGGAAATCCCGGAAGATCGATGCGAGCGTCATCGCCTCTTCAAGGCGATCGACGATGCCTTCAAGGCCGGCGACTTCGACGGCCTCGGTCTAGCCTTGGGCGGCTCTTCCCGATGGTTCGACGAGCGCATGCCGTTTGAGTTCGGCCTTGGGCATCCGCTGGAATATGCGATCTATTGGAGCCCCGTCAGCTTCATCTCGATCTTGCTGGAGGCGGGCTCGGATCCGAATTATCAGGATCATGGCGGGTTTCCGTCCATCATTGCGGCGCTGTCCACCGATCGCGCCAATAGGCTGGACATCGTGCGGGTGCTGATCGAAGCTGGCGCCGACCCCAACATGCGGGGCGTCAACGACTGGACTCCGCTGCACTATTCGGTGGCCATCCGCAGTGTCGATGCGATCCGCCTGCTTTTGGCGGCGGGCGCCGACCCGGCGCTCGAAACCCGCATCGATGACTACAGGACCGCCATCAAGGAAGCCGAGATTGCCGGCTTTGAAGGCGGTGCTTCCTTGCTGCGCGATGCGATGGCTGGGCGCAACTGACGGACAGTGAGTTGAGGCGCTAAGAAACCAGCAAATGCCAGGCTAGCCTCAAACCTTCTTCAACCCCGCCTTGAAGCGCTTGCCGTTGGCGACATAATGCGCCGCCGAGCCGCGCAACCTTGCCACGGCCGCGTCGTCCAGCACCCTGATCGCCTTGGCGGGCGAGCCGACGATCAGCGAATTGTCCGGGAATTCCTTGCCCTCGGTAACCAGCGCACCGGCGCCGACCAGGCAATTCCTGCCGATTTTCGCGCCGTTCAGCACGATGGCGCCCATGCCGATCAGGCTGTTGTCGCCGATCGTGCAGCCATGCAGCAAGGCGCGGTGGCCGATCGTGCAGCCTTCGCCGATCGTCAGCGGAAAACCGGGATCGGTGTGCATGACCGTATGTTCCTGCACGTTGGTGTCGGCACCGATGACGATGGGCTCATTGTCGCCGCGGATGACGGCGCCGAACCAGAAGCCGGCATTGCGTCCGACCCTGACGTCGCCGATCAGCGTCGCATCGGGCGCGATCCAGTTCGAGTCCGCATCGGCGAAGCTGGGCTCTGTTCCATCGATCGCATAAAGCGGCATTTCTGGTCTCCGAATCGTCTCAGCCTGGCAGCTCGGACCCTAGGAGACGGACCGACCATGAGGCAATGGCAAGCACGACGACGCCCAGCGCCAAGGTCCACGCAATTGCCGTGCAGCCGCAGGACATCAGCGCCAACGTTGAAATGCGGCGCTGACGCCGGGCATCGATGGCGTCGTTGACCAGCATGAACGGTCCCGCACAGGCCGTGGCGAGCAGCGAGCGCAAGACATGTGACGGCGACACATAGGGTTCGGTGAAGGCGACCTTGCGGCCCGACACCAGTTCCATGGCCGATCCGGCCAGCCCGCAGGCCGTCAACCCGACGGCAAAAGCAAAGAGTGTGAGTTCCAGCGGTCCCATCTTAACTTTCCGTTTACCATGAAATTGCACAGTCGTTCCATGCAGGCTGCAAGAGCCATGCCGTGCGATGTGTGCCGCCCGGGGACACTGGAGGCGGACGGGCGGCCCGAGATCCGAGGACTGAGATGAAGCAGGCAGCGCTCGCCAACGAACTCACCGTGGTCGATTCCACGCTGATGAAGCGGGTGCTCTACGGGTTCGCGGCGCTCGCCCTGTTGTCGGTGGCGATCAGCCTTGCCGGCAAATGGTTCGGCCATTCGATCGCCATGGCCGGATACACCGACGACGCAACGGCCCACCAGGTGGTGATCGGCAACAATGTCATCACGGTCCCGGCCAATGCCATCCGTTTCGCCCAGGCCCGGCGCGACGGCATCGCCTCGCGGCTCGACCTCTATCTGCGCTATCCCCAGATGGACGGCTACAGCGAGGCCGCGCGGGATGATTTCAACCATACGGGAACAGCCAAAAGCATCGTCTTCCTGTCCTTCGAACAGCAGATGATGTCGCGTGACATGAGCGGCCGCTTCGCGCCGATCTACAGCGCGCTGATCACCCGACCCGGCACTGCCGGGCCTGGCGGCACGATGATTTATGGTTTCAACGAGAAATCAGGCTATCTGAACGAGGTGCTGGTTGTCGGCAATCGCCCCGGCAAGGAGCCGTTCGTGGCCCGTTGCCTGAGCGGGCCGAGTGCCGACCAATCGCTGGCGCCTTGCGAGCGCGACATCCAGGTCGGCGACGAACTCAGCCTCACCTATCGCTTCCCAAGGGAGTTTCTGGGCGATTGGCAGGCGCTCGACGCGGCAATCGCCACCGAAGCCGGGCGCGTTCTGAAGGCGGGACGTTAAGAACGCTTCAAGGGAACCGGCTGGCCGGCCGCATGAGCCGGCCGACCGCAAGATTTGCTGGCTCAGGCCAGATCGATGTCGAGAATCGCCATCGAAAAATTGTAGTCGCCGTCGTCCTCGTCCTTGAAGACGATGCCGAGGAATTCGTCGCCGACATAGACCTCGGCCGAATCGTCCTTGCGCGGCCGCGCCTTGACCTCGAGCCTGGGGTTTTGGAAGACGCGCTTGAAATAGGCGTCCAGCTTTCTGATTTCGTCCGGCTTCAACAGTCTTCTCCGATCATCGGGCTTGCTCGTTCGAACGCGCTTCTGGCACGTCGACAATGGCGATGTAAAGGCAAGCGGCCTGATTAAGGTCTGTTGATATTCACGTGAGGCCGGCCTGCAAATGGCGGTTTCCTGCGCTTCCCCGTTCTACCGCATCGCGGTAGAACTGTGCTCACGTACCCAAACGTACGCTCCGCTCCGGTTCTCGGAACCCACCATTTTCGGCTCGACCTGACCTGAATCTCAAAAGACCTTGGGCGAAACAATCGCCCATGTCTGCCCACGGCCTCAGGCAGCGGACATATGACGATCAGATGTCGAAACTGACGACCTGATCCATCGTCTGCGACGGCAAAAGCTGGTCCATCTGGCGCGACGGCTGATCGCAGCCGGTCTCGCCGACGACGCGGGCCGGCACGCCGGCAACCGTCTTGTTGTGCGGCACAGGCGACAGCACCACCGAGCCGGCCGCTATCTTCGAGCAATGGCCGATTTCGATGTTGCCGAGTATCTTGGCGCCGGCGCCGATCAGCACGCCGTAGCGGATCTTGGGGTGGCGGTCGCCGCCGGCCTTGCCGGTGCCGCCCAGCGTCACGCCATGCAGGATCGACACGTCATCCTCGATGACCGCGGTCTCGCCGACCACGAGGCCGGTTGCGTGGTCGATGAAGATGCCCTTGCCGATGCGCGCGGCCGGGTTGATGTCGGTCTGGAAGACCGAGGACGAGCGGCTCTGCAGATAGAGCGCGAAATCCTTGCGCCCCTGGTTCCACAGCCAATGCGCCAGCCGATGGGTCTGGATGGCGTGGAACCCCTTGAAATAGAGCACCGGCATGATGAAGCGGTCGCAGGCAGGATCGCGATCGTAATAGGCCTGGATGTCGACACGTACCGTCGTCGGCCACTCCTTGTCGTCGGCCAGCATGGACTTGAAGGTCTGGCGGATGAGATCGGAGCCGATGTCCTGGTGCGCCAGCCGCTCGGCCAGCCGATGAATGACTGCTTCTTCCAGGCTGTCCTGGTTGAGGATGGTCGAATAGAGGAATGCAGCGAGCAGCGGGTCGCGGTTGACAGCCTCCATGGCCTCGTCCCGGATCGAACGCCAGATCGGATCGACCGGCTTCAATGCGCTGTGTCGGGAAATGCTGATGCTGTTCATCGCCGTCTCGTCCTGCGTCCTGCCTGGCCTGCCTGTTGTGCTTGCCTGTTGCCTGGCCGCACATATAAGCCAGATCATAGCACGATTGAACTCAATTTTCCTTAGTGCTTTGTCAAATGGATTTGGTTCGCGGGAATTCAAGCAGCCATGGAAAACGAACCCTTGATCGACGACGCGCTGAAAAGCGAGCTCTCAGGGCTCTACCGGGCACAGGGCCGCCACTACCACAACCTTGCCCATATCGAGGCGATGCTGGCGCTGGCTGGCGACTATCGAAGGTTGCTGGCCGATCCCGAGGCGATCGAAGCGGCGATCTGGTTCCACGATGCCGTCTATGACAGCAGGGCCAAGGACAATGAGGCGCAAAGTGCCGCCCTTGCCGAAAAAAAGCTGGCGGGCCGCGCAGATCCTTCACGTATCAACCGCATCTCGGCAATGATCGTCGCCACCGCCACGCACCAGGTCCCGCCGTTCGACGACGCGACGGCCACACAGGACGCAAGTCTTTTCCTGGATATGGACCTGTCGATCCTGGGTGCCGCACCGGACGCCTTCGACGCCTATGAGCGCGCCGTGCGGCGCGAGTACCACTGGATGGAGGAGCCGATGTGGCGAGCCGGACGCAGTACGGTCTTGAAGAGTTTCCTCGCCCGCCCGCATATCTTCCACACGCAAGAGTTTCGCCAGCGCTTCGAACCGCAGGCCCGGGAAAACATCGCGCGATCGCTGGCGGCCCTTGCAAACGGCTAAGGACAATCAGGATAGGCGCCTATCACGATGCCAAGCAGCCTCGTCCCCGACTACGGCACTGCTTCTCGCTGCCCTGGCCCTCCGCTCAGAGCGGATTTTCGGCATAGAACTCCAGCACGCGCTGCTTGAAGGTCTTGTCCCCGACGGCCAGCATATGGTCCCGGCCCTCGATATGAAAAGCGCTGGCGTTCGGCATCAACGCTGCAAGCTCATCGGGCGAGCCGCCTATGTCGTCGGTGGTTCCGACGGCGACCAGCGTCGGCTGGGCGATGCGGGCAACATCCTGCTCGCTCAGCAATTCGCGCGATTTGGCGATGCAAGCCGCCAAGGCACGGCGATCGCTGCGGGTCTGGTCGGCAAAGGCGCGAAACGACCGGCCGCGCGGATGGCTGGTCGCGGCCGGATCTTCGGCAAGCAGCGCGTCGGCGATCGGGTCCCAATCGCCGACACCGTCGATCATGCCGATGCCGAGGCCGCCGAAGACCAGCGTCGCCACCTTGTCCGGATCGGACAGCGCCATGAACGCCGCGATGCGCGCGCCCATCGAATAACCCATGACGTGGGCGCGCTCGATGCCGAGATGGTCGAGCAAGGCAGTGGCATCGGAGGCCATCTTGACCGGCGTATAGTCGGCCTCATCATAGCTCTTGGACGACGCGCCGTGGCCGCGATTGTCAAAGGCGATGGCGCGGTAACCGGCATCGTTCAGCGTCTTGAACCAGCCGGGCGACACCCAGTTGACATAGTGGCTCGAAGCGAAGCCGTGGATCATCAGCACCGGATCGCCCTCCCCCGATGCTGGCTGGCGGTCGAGGAAGGCAAGGTCGAAGCCGTCATGGGTGAAAGACTGCATCTGCGATCCCGCCTGTGTGCTCAACCGCCACCGCCATTTGGCGCATCGCCATTGTCGGCTGGTGGCATGCCGGGGCCGGACACCGTGCCCACAGCCGGATGGCGCAAAAGGTCGCCATATTCGATGCCGTTCCTGGCGGCAGTGCCGGCCTTGAGCTCAAGCACGAAGCGCACCGGTACACCAGGCGAAATGACGGCGTCTGATTGCGGCTCGCCGTGCTTGACCGCCCGGATCTTGCCATCCTGGCCGACAAAAATCAGATCAAGCGGCATCGGGGTGTTGTGCATCCAGAAGCCAACCTGCTGCTGGACCTCGAAGACGAACAGCATGCCGTGGTTGTCCGCCATGTCCTGGCGATACATCAAGCCAGCCTCGCGCTCCGCGGCGGTGTCGGCGACTTCGATGGAGAAAGAGCGGTCACCGCCTTTCGTCACCACGACCAATGGCGCCGGATCGGCCGGAAGGATCATCGCCCGGCTGTCCGCCGAGGTCGGCTTTTCGGAATAGAAGTAACCACCGGCGGCGGCGATGAAGGCAATCGCGCACATCGCGCCCGCGGTCAGCCAGTTCCTGTAAGCCATTCGAGATCCTCGGCCGGAAACGCCCTAGTGCGAGACCGGCAAGGTCCCCATATCGGGGTGAATTTCGGCGGCCATAAGGCCTTTGTCGCCGCGCCCGAAACGAACCAGCACGACCTGTCCGGGCCGAAGCTCGGTGACACCGTAACGGCGCAAGGTCTCCATATGGACGAAGATGTCCTCGGTACCCTCGCCGCGGGTGAGAAAACCAAACCCCTTGGTGCGGTTGAACCATTTCACCAAGGCGCGTTCGAGACCGCTCTCCGGCGTCACCGCGACATGGGTGCGCTGCTCCTGCATCTCGGCCGGATGGACCGCGGTGGTGACATCCATGGAGAGCACACGGAAGGCCTGCAATCCGCGCTCGCCATGCTTGACGAGGCAGACCACGCGTGCGCCTTCCAGCGCCGTCTGAAAGCCGTCTCTTCGAAGACATGTCACATGAAGGAGGATGTCGCCCGAGATGCCGTCATCCGGGAGGATGAAACCATAACCCTTGGCCACATCGAACCACTTGATGGCGCCGGCTACTTCGAGCAGATCAGAAGCGTCGCCGCCTTCGTCACGCTGCAAGGCGTCGCCAAGGGTTCCGTCCCGCCCCATGAAAGAGGCCTTTTCCCCCATAAGAATGCCCCCTCTTTTCAAGAACACCGCAACTGATTCTTGCCAACAGATTAACACTGCGGCTTCCGGTGTGTGCAAGACCTGCCGTGCCTTTTTTCACGGTTCATTGGGGCAATACCGGATTTGTTCTTTGCCGGCATTGCGCACCGCCGCACGATTGCCCTTTGACAGGGCCGACCCTATGTTGCGCCGCAACGCAATTTATCGAGGAAATCACATGCGCTATCTGCACACCATGATCCGCGTCGCCGACGTCGATGCCTCGCTCGACTTCTACTGCAATAAGCTCGGCCTCAAGGAAGTGCGCCGCTACGAAAACGAGCAGGGCCGCTTCACGCTGATCTTCCTCGCCGCACCGGAAGACGAGGAGAGCGGCATCAATGAAAAGGCACCGCTGGTCGAACTGACCTACAATTGGGATCCCGAAGACTACAAGGGGGGGCGCAATTTCGGCCACCTCGCTTATGAGGTCGACGACATCTACGCCACCTGCCAGCATCTGATGGACAATGGCGTCATCATCAACCGGCCGCCGCGCGACGGCAACATGGCTTTCGTCAAGTCGCCGGACGGCATCTCGATCGAGCTTTTGCAGAAAGGCCCGGCCAAGGCCAAGGCCGAGCCTTGGGCTTCGATGGCGAACACCGGAAGCTGGTAGCCGATCACGCTGTCTTGAGCGGACAATGCCAGGCTGATGAGCCCGCTACCGTTTGGTTTTTCAGGGGCGGCGCCTATCTGTCTGGCTGAGGCGCCAGGCTTGGGCCGGCGCCCAGCCATGCAAAAGGCGCTTGCCCAGGAGAATTCATGCCGACCAGCCATGCCGACGTCGCCACCGAACATGCCAGCCGCTACCTGCAGCAGTTGTGCAAGCACTGGGCACACAAATTCCCGGTCGAGTTCGATCCCACCCATGGCACCATCGATCTCTCAATGGGCCGTACCGTCATGGCTGCCGATGCCGCAGCGCTGCATGTCACGGTGTCGACTGACGAAGCAGGATCGATCGAGCGCCTGGAAAGCGTTGTCGCCGATCACATCAAGCGCTTTGCTTTCCGCGAAGAACTGACCTTCGACTGGAAACCAACTTCCGCCTAGCCGGCCAACTACTTCTCACCGGCGTGTGCGGCCATCTCCAGCAGCGCCTGCACCGAGCGCCAATTGCGCGCGGTGCCCGGCACTTTCAGCGTGCGCGGGATCAGCCCGGCAAACACCGATTTGCCCAGCCCATTCGGTGCGCTGAGGTAGAGCACATCGCCCTTGATCTCGAAGCGTTCGGGGCCGGTGCACTTTTCGGTCAGCCGCGCCACCTCATCGGCGGTCGGCTCGCGTTCCAGCACATAGGCGTGCAGCTTCGTGTGGTCCGCGGCAATTTCCGGATAGGGATTTTCGCGCACCAGCTTCTCGAACCAGGAGAGATCGCGCACCATGATGCGCGAATGGAACCCCCATTTCGTCTCGAAGGCTGCTTCGAGCAGGTTCGCCAGTGCCGCCGCGTCGCCTTTCTTCGCCCGGAACACGGCATTGCCGCTCTGCACGTAGGTGGCGACGTCGGAAAAGCCGAGGCCCTCGAAGAACGACCGCAGCTCCGCCATCTTGACGATGCGGTTGCCGCCGACATTGATGCCGGAAAACAGCGCGACGAAGATTTTTCCCGGATCAACCATTCGATCGCTCATATGATGAACCCGGCCAGTGTCTCGTTGTCGGTGATGTCCTGATACTGAACGCCCTCGGCCTCGAATTTCGCCTTGAGCAGATCGAAATTGCGACGGTCCCTGGTTTCGATGCCGATCAGCACCGAACCAAAATTGCGCGCCGATTTCTTCAGATATTCGAAACGGGCGATGTCGTCGTCGGGTCCGAGCAGTTCGAGGAAATCGCGCAGCGCGCCCGGCCGCTGCGGAAAACGGATGATGAAGTATTTCTTCAGACCCTCGAAGCGCAACGCCCGTTCCTTGACGTCCGGCAGCCGCTCGAAATCGAAATTGCCGCCCGAAACCACGGCAACGATCGTCTTGCCCCTGATCTCCTTCTTGGAGAAATCCTTGAGCGCATCGATCGCCAGCGCGCCGGCCGGCTCCAGCACGACGCCTTCGACATTGAGCATCTCGATCATGGTGGCGCAGAGCCGGTTTTCCGGGATCAGCCGCACCGTGTCGGCCGGAAAATCCTTGAGATGACGCAACGGCTCGCGGCCGATCTCGGCCACCGCGGCGCCATCGACGAAATTGTCGACCTTGGCGAGCTTGAGCCGTTTCCCCGCCGCGAGGCTCTCGCGCAGGCTCGGCGCGCCTGCCGGTTCGCAGAAGACGAAGCGTGCTTCCCTGCCCTGATCGGCGAAATAGTGGGTGACGCCCGCGGCAAGTCCGCCACCGCCGACCGGCAGCATGACGATATCGGGCATGCGGGCCCCCGGCATCTGGTCCGCGATCTCGTAGGCGACGGTTGCCTGGCCCTCGATGATGTCCTTGTGATCGAAGGGCGGCACCATATGGGCGCCGGAACTGTCGGTGAATTCCAGGGCAGCGCGATAGCAGTCGTCGAAGAAATCGCCGACCAGTCTGATCTCGATGAAATCGCCGCCGAACAGCCTGGTCTTGTCGATCTTCTGCTGCGGCGTCGTCACCGGCATGAACACGACGCCTCGCCTGCCGAAATGGCGGCAGACGAAAGCAAAGCCCTGCGCGTGGTTGCCGGCGGACGCGCAGACGAACAGTTCGGCCTCGTTGCCGGCCGCCAGTGTCTTGCGGAAGAAATTGAAGGCGCCGCGGATCTTGTAGGAGCGGACCGGCGACAGATCCTCGCGCTTCAACAGCACCCGCGCACCGGTCTTTTTCGACAGATAGTCGTTTTCCTGTAGCGGCGTTTCAGGGAAGATCTGGCGGATCGCGGCGGCAGCGGCAGCAACGCGGGAAGAGAAACTGTTCATCGGAAACCACCCCTGGGGAAAATCACCTTGCGTTGCATGCTGTCCGCGGATCTCTATCATTAATCGGGTCGCGAACGTTCGGTTGTTGAGCGCCATGACCAGGTGCGGCGCGAGCCCGCCTATCACATATCCGGCTCCCCAGCGCCATCGTCCATCATTTACGTCCTTCCGGGCGGAAATTTTGCGAAATATTTTCAGCTACTTGCGGGTGCATTCTCATGCCCCCTCGCATCGGGCGGTATGAAATCGCTATCTCTGCGGGGATTGGAGGGCCGGCGGCGACGCCGCTCATTGCGCACATCACGCAGCCGTTTCCCGCCATTTTGGCTTTCGCGCAACACTGCGATGGCCGCAGCGGGGCGCCGATCACATTTCGACTCGACAGGACTTAGTTCTGCCGCACTCTGCCTGTCCGGGAGGTATCGTGAGGATAGACAGGCCTTTCGGCCGGAGTTGGAAATTCAGGCGTGCCTTTGAAGAAGATTTTTACCGTTGTCCTGGCCTTGTTCGTCGCCGGCTGCGCCGGCCAGCAAACACAGGAATTGCTTGGCAGCGCCATGGTGTCCGCGCCGGTGACGGAGATCGCCGGCAACCACTCGATCTTCATCGCCACGACGCGCAAGAAATCCGACGATCCCAACAAGGTTTTCGACGGCGAACGGTCGGCGACGCTGAACTATGCCCGCGTCAACGTCACCGTTCCGGGGCTTCACAAGACCGGCCAGATCGAGCGCCGCTCGCGCGGCAAGTCGGACGACCCGGCCAAGTATTTCATGGCCTCCGAGGTCGTCGGCTACGACACGCAGCCGAAATTCTCCAGCGCGCTCAACGCCGACATCGCGGCGCGCGGCGGCCGCGTCATGGTCTTCGTGCATGGCTACAACACCGGCTTCGATGCCGCCGTCTATCGCCTGACCCAGATCGTCCATGATTCCGGCTATCCCGGCACGCCCGTGCTGTTTTCCTGGGCATCGGGCGCCAGGACCACCGACTATGTCTATGACAAGGAGAGCGCCAGCGCTGCCCGCGACCAACTGGAAGTGACGCTCAGGATGCTGGAGCAGTCCGGCGCGCGGCGCATCGACATCGTCGCACATTCGCTCGGAACCTGGGTCACCATGGAAACGCTGCGCCAGATGGCCATCACCGGCGATCGCGATCTCGGCGGTAAGCTCGGCGACGTGGTGCTGGCCTCGCCCGACATCGATGTCGACGTGTTCAAGAGCCAGATGCGGCGCTATGGCAAGCCCGACAAGCCGTTCATCCTGCTGTTATCGGACGACGACCGTGCGCTGCGGCTCTCCGGCCTGATCGCCGGTTCGCGGCCGCGTGTCGGCGACTACAAGGATGCCGCCGATCTTGCCTCCTATGGCGTGACGGTCGTCGACCTGTCCAAGGTCAAGGGATCGGACAGCTTCAACCATACGAAGTTCGCCGACAATCCGACGCTGGTGAAGATGATCGGCCAGCGGCTGCGCGAGGATGACGGCTTTGCCAGCGACCGTGATGTCACCGACCGCATCAGCCTGCTTGGCCAATAGGTGCGGTCTCGCGGCCATGCCTGCCCGGCATCGCGGACGTATGGATTCACTTTGAACTGGACCGCGCCGGTCTCTGGCCTTATCGGAATAGCCAGCGACGTCACGCGTTTGACGTCCCCTTTTGCGGGAGCCTGCGTGTGACCGTGCGTTCGAAGAGCTACCTCGTCGTTGCATTGGCGCTCGCTGTCACCGGCTGCGCTGGCGGAAAAACGCACGACCTGCTCAACAGGACGACGGTCTCGGTGCCCGCATCCGACATCGCGGCCACGCATGAAATCTTCGTCGCCACCACCCGCCAGAGGGCAACAAAAGAGCCGCGACAGGTTTACGACGGCGATCGCTCGCTGACCACCAGCTTTGCCCGTGTCGACGTCACCGTTCCCAAAAGCCATCAGGTCGGCGCCATCGAGCGGGCCAAGGGATCGGCAAACAGCAATCCTGCCAAGGATTTTACCGCCAAGGACGTCATTTTCTATGAGGGCGCGCCCCAGTTCGCCAAAGCGGTCGGCGCCGACATTTCCATGCGCGGCGACCGTGCGCTGGTTTTCGTGCACGGCTTCAACAACGGTTTTGACGACGGCATCTACCGGCTGACGCAGATCGCCCACGACACCAAATATCCCGGCACCCCGGTGCTGTTCTCCTGGGCTTCGAGCGGCAAGACCACGGGTTATATCTACGACAAGGAAAGCGCCAACGCAGCGCGCGACGACCTCGAGGCGACGCTCCGGATGCTGGCCAAGACAAAGGTCAAGAGCATCGACATCATCGCCCATTCGATGGGAACCTGGGTGACCATGGAGGCGCTGCGCCAGCTTGCCATCACCGGCGACCGGGATCTCGGCGGCAAGCTCGGCTATGTCATCCTGGCCTCGCCCGACATCGATGTCGACGTCTTCAAGAAGCAGATGATCCGCTACGGCAAACCCGACAAGCCGTTCGCCATCCTGCTCTCTGCGGATGACCGGGCTCTCAAGCTCTCGTCCCTGATCTCGGGCGACAAGCCGCGCGTCGGCGACTACGGCAACGCTGCAGACCTCGCCAGCTATGGCGTGTCAGTGGTCGATCTTTCCCAGGCCAAGGGCGGCGACCGCCTCAACCACGCCAAATTCGCCGACAACCCGATGCTGGTGCAACTGCTCGGCGACCGGCTGCGGGCGCCGGCGGGCCTCGCCTCGGACGAACCCGACCCGACACAGCTCAACAATCTCGGCCAGGGCCTCGGCAAGGCCGTCGGCTCGGTCGCAGAGATCGTCATCACCACGCCGTTCAAGGTGCTGACCATCGCCACCGGCGGGTGAGCCAGCGGGCGGCATTGGCCCTAGGATTGTTGAGATTCGAGAACCGGAGCGGAGCGTACTTAAGTACGTGAGCACCGGAAGCGCAGAAAATCGCTACTTGCAGGCCGGCATGGCCTGAATAGCAACAATCCTAGACGAACAGATCGACCTTCTGGAATGTCGTCACATCGATCAGGCCGACGTCGGAGATCCTGAGCTCCGGAATGACGACCAGCGCCAGCAGCGAGTGCTGCATGTAGGCGTTGTTCAGCGAACAGCCCATCTTGCGCATCGCCTCGGTGAGCTTCTCGGCCTTGGCCGCGACGATTTCCGCCCGTTCGTCCGACATCAGGCCTGCGATCGGCATTTCGACCAGCGCCAGTTCCTTGCCCTTGGAGAACAGCACGACGCCGCCACCGACCGCGCCCAGACGGTTTACCGCCAGCGCCATGTCCTGCTTGTTGGTGCCGACGCAGATGATGTGGTGGGCGTCATGCGCCACGCTGGACGCCATGGCGCAGTCGCCCATATAGCCGAAGCCCGAAACGAAGGCGTTGGTGACGCCGCCCGTGCCCCTGTGACGCTCGACCAGCGCGATCTGGCAGATGTCGTTGCGGCGGTCCATTGCGACCAGCCCGTCCTCGACCGGCAGATCGGCCTCCAGCGCGCGCGTCGGCGCCTGGTTCTCGATGACGCCGATGACACGCACCCGAACCTCGTTGGCGCCCTTGGGGGCGGCGATATCGAAGTCGTCGCCCTTCAACTTCTTGCCGAGCTTGACGGTGTTCTTCGCCGTCCGGGGGTAATCATAGGCCGGAATGTCGATTTCGAGCTTGCCGCCCTTGGCCACCCTGACGCCGCGTGCATAGACCTCGTCGATGGTCATTGCGGCGAGATCCGAGACGATCAGCAGGTCGGCCAGCCGGCCCGGCGCGATCGAGCCGATCTCGCGCTCCAGTTTGAAATGCTGGGCGGTATTGAGCGTCGCCATCTGGATCGCCGTCACCGGTTTCAATCCCTGTTGGATGGCGTGGCGCACCACGCGGTCCATATGGCCTTCCTGGACCAGCGTGCCGGAATGGCTGTCGTCGGTGCACAGGATGAAGTTGCGCGGGTCGATGCCGCCCTCGGTCACCGCCTTGATCTGCGAGGCGACGTCGTACCAGGCCGAGCCCAGCCGCAGCATCGCCTTCATGCCCTGGCGCACGCGGGCGATGGCGTCCTCGGCGCGCGTGCCCTCATGATCGTCCTCGGGGCCGCCGGCGACGTAGCCGTGGAACGGCAGGCCGAGATCGCGCGAGGCATAGTGGCCGCCGACCGTCTTGCCTGCCTTGACAGTCGCGGCGATCTCGCCCGACATGACCGGATCATTGGCGACGACGCCGGGGAAATTCATCACTTCGCCCAGGCCGATAATGTTCTCCCAGGTCATCGCTTCCGCGACATCGGCGACCGTCAGCTCGGCGCCGGCATGTTCCAGCCCCGGCGCCGAAGGCACGCAGGACGGCATCTGCACATGCACGTTGATGGGCATGGCGACCGCTTCGTCATGCATCAGCCGCACGCCGGGCAGACCCAGAACATTGGCGATTTCGTGCGGGTCGATGAACATCGAGGTGGTGCCGTGCGGAATGACGGCCCGGCAGAACTCGGTCACCGTCACCATGCCGCTCTCGACATGCATATGCGCGTCGCAGAGGCCGGGCACCAGATAACGCCCGCCGGCATCGACCACCTTGGTGCCCTGGCCGATTGCATGGCTGGCATTGGGCCCGCAATAGGCAAAGCGCCCGCCGGCAATGGCGATGTCGGTGCCGGCGATGATCTCGCCCGAATGAACGTTCACCCAGCGGCCGTTGCGCACGACCAGGTCAGCGGGTTTGCGCCCCACGGCGACATCGACCAGATGTGTCGCCATCTCGGTCCACGGTCTGGGTTTTGCGGGCGTTGCTTTCGTCATTGGCGATTCCTCGGTTGCCGTCAGTCTCGCAAATGTCGGCGGGCGCCGCCAGAGCCGTCGGTCCGACATACCGCGTCAGGGCGAGCTTGTTGACTAATCCGGCTGGAAGGCGATGCTGACCGCGAACCGAACCATATGAGGGAAGACATGACTCGTTTTTGGAAAGCGTTCGCCATCGTTATCCTGTTCGCAGCGTCGACCACTTCTGCCGTGGCCGAGGAGCGTTGGCAGACCTTGCCGGAACCAGCGGCCATGCCCAAACCCGATCAGAGCGGATACGCGCCGGTGAATGGCATCCAGATGTATTACGCCGTTTTCGGCGCGGGCGATCCGGTGCTGCTCATCCACGGCGGCCTCGGCCACGGCGACATCTGGGCCAGCCAGGTGGCCACGCTTTCCAAGACGCACAAGGTGATCGTCGCCGACAGCCGTGGCCACGGCCGCTCCACCCGCACCGAGCGGCCCTATGGCTACGACTTGATGGCGTCGGACTATCTGGCGCTGCTCGACCACCTGAAGATCGACAAGACCGCGCTTGTCGGCTGGAGCGATGGCGGCATCATCGGTATCGACATCGCACTGCATCATCCGGAGCGGCTGACAAGGCTGTTCGCGCAAGCCGCCAACGTAACCACCGACGGCCTTGATCCGGGCGTGATGACCAACAAGACCTTTGCCGCCTACATCGACCGCTCCGGCCGCGACTACAAGAAGATGTCGAAAACACCGGACCAGTATGACGCCTTCGTGGCGCAGATGAGCCACATGTGGGAGAGCGAGCCGGCGTGGAGCAAGGAACAGCTTGCCCAGATAACCACGCCGACGGCGATCGTTGCCGGCGACCACGATGAGGCGATCAAGCGCGAACACACCGACTATATCGCCTCCGCCATCCCAGGTGCGAAGCTGATCGTCCTGCCCAACGCCAGTCATTTCGCCATGCTGCAAGCGCCGGATGAATATAGCCAGGCTGTGCTGGACTTCATCGATGCCAAATAGAGGATTCTGTACGGCGACAGGGGGATTGCGATTGCGGCGAATACGGTTATCCTTCTGACGAGGATCTTTCTGAACCGTCATTTCGGGGAGTTCGATGCGTCGATTGATGGTCGCTAGTGCCGGTTTCCTTGCCGTTCTGGCCGTGCCGGCTTTTGCAGCCGACCCGGCGGTCGACGTGCCGATGACCGCGCCCGGATTCGACTGGACGGGCTATTACGCTGGTCTGCAGGCCGGCTATGGCTGGGGCCAATCCGATGTATCGGTGACAGAAGGTGCGCCGTTTTCCATCGCGCCCGACATTGACGGCGGTTTTGTCGGCGGCCACGTCGCCGGCCTGTGGCAATTCGACCAGGCGGTGCTCGGCGCCGAGGCGGACCTCAACTATTCCTCGGTCGGCGGCACGACGGTATCGGCGCTGGGAAGCACATTCGGCACCGACATCAAGTGGTTCGGGTCGGTCAACGCCAAGGCGGGTTACGCCATGGACCGCCTGCTGGTCTACGGCATTGGCGGCGTCGCCTTTGCCGGCATCGAAACATCGCAAGTCGCGGGTCCGGCGTTCGACAGCACGCGCACGAATGTCGGCTGGACCGTGGGTGCCGGCGTCGACTACGCGCTGACCGACAAGTTCGTCGTCGGCGCGCAGTATCGCTACTATGATTTCGGCTCCGAGCACTACGAGGTGGCAGAACCCTTTAACGATCGCGATCAGAACGTGAAGCTGAATACGGTCGGGATCAATTTGAGCTACAAGTTCTGACCAGGCCCAAAATCGCGACGCTGCCGGCCCAGGCGACCACTTGAGGGGCTCTCTTCATGGAAGGGTGGCCGACGCTCCCAGTGGGCGGGGGGAATGGGTTGGGCCTGAGAGGCGCCGGCCTTGGCGGATCAAATCCACCACAAGGCATCCTACCACTACCCGCCGCGCCGATAATTCCGTGATCGCGCCAGTATCATCAAGCCGCCCGGTCTGTTTGCACGTTCGGCGAACGCTCAACAACACGACTTGACGGCCTGTGTCTGGCGTCTGAAAAGGGCTGGCCTGCGGACGTGGCGGAATTGGTAGACGCAAGGGACTTAAAATCCCTCGATCTCTGATCGTACGGGTTCGATTCCCGTCGTCCGCACCACCCTTCGCTCTTCGAGCTTCGGGTGGCAGGCCACCTGAAGCTCGGCAGGTTCGTTCAGGTGCACCAATTTCACCGGCTACCGCTTGTCGGCATCTCTACGCCTCGAACACTTTCTCAGTGAACCATTCCGCCAACCTGGCAAGCTCCGGCCCCAGCACGCGATCGGCGCCGACAGGCGGCACGATAGCTCTGATTTGATCGACGAAGGAACGCAGTGCCGGCGGCGGCGTCCGTTCGGTGACGTGCAGCGCCTGCGAGGCGATCATTGCCAGCATCGCCATGGCGGCATCGACGCAGCGGCCGGCGGTCGCTTCCTTGGTCCATGCGAAGAACGCCGTCGTAGCGACGTCGTCCTGCCCCGCGCCAGCCGATTCCGTGCCCGGAATGAAGGTACGTTGCGCCGCCAGCTTGGCCTGTTCGAGATAGCCGGTGATCGCCATCGGCACATAGCCGACATTGCCATGGCCATCGCTGTCGGCTGAGTGACGTCCGGTCATCAGCAGATCCGGCAGCAGCGACACCTTGCCGTTCAGAAGCTTCGAGGCGTGGCGGTCGCAGAGCAGGCAGATGTCGGCCCATATCGCCGCCAGATCGTCCAGCGCCGGCGTTGCCATCGCATTGTGATAGCCGCCGGTCGAGATGCAGCGGCCGAGCCGATGTGCATCGTCGGGCGGGATGTAGACGGGATTGTCCGATACCGAGGCCAGCGACACATTGGCCGCCCGCTCGGCCGTCGCCAGCGCACGATGCGCCTGGCCGAGGACGCGCGGCACGATGCGGTAGCTGACCGGCGCCTGATAGTTGCGTCGCCCATCGCCGGCGCCAACCAGAAACTCCCGCAATCCCTGCAGGGCAGCCGTCTCATGCTCATCGCCCCAGAGCGTGTCGAGCGCCGCGTCATAGTGCTCGAGCGGCGCGCGAAACGCTTCGATCGACAGCGCGAACACTTTTTGCGCCATGCGGATGCGGCGGCGCCCCGCGAGCGCTGCGTCGGCCACCAAAGCGGCGGCGCAGGGCGAGCCGTTGATGAGCGAGCCGCGTTCCTTGACCTCGAGGTCGAAGCGCGTCGAAAGTTCTGCAAACAAGGGATAGAGCGCCAGGATCTCACCGGCGCCGCCCTGGCCGGAGGCCGGCACGACAGGCATCGGCTCACCGTCGAGCATCGCGGCCACGGCTAGCGCGATGCGCGGCGTGGTGGCGGCGTTGCCCTCGATGAAGTTTGTCAGACGGGCAAGCACGATCGCCCTGACCACGCGATCCGGCAAGGGATCGCCGAACGAGGTGGCGGCGGCAAACGCCTTGATGCGCGCATGGCGATCACGCTCGTCAGGTTCGAGCTTTCGGCTTGCCAATTCCCCCATGGCGGTTGTGACGCCATAGATGACCGGTGGCGGATCGGATTCAATCAGCTTCAGAAACGAGGCGCGGCATTCGGCGATGCGCTGCAAGGCCTTCTCGCTGATCTCCACCGTGTCCTTCTTCCAGGCGACGCGGAAGACAGTGTCGAGGTTGATGTCGTCACGCGTCGACAGGCTAACTGGCATGCTTCACACCATCGGAAATAAGGGACCTAGTAGAGTGGTTCCTCGAACAGCGTCTTGTCGCCGTCGACCAGCGCCTTGATCTGCGCGGTGCCGTCGCCGGCGAGCGCAAGACGGATGCCGAATGGCCGCACCCGCATGTCGTTCTGGATCGCCATCCCCTCGCCTTCCGGCAGATAGAAGCGCTCGATGCCATAGTCCGGCGCGATGGTCGCCTCTTCGCCGCGAAGGTCCCAGCCTTCGGCGATGTGGCCTAGAATATCGGCCTCGTCGGCGGTTGCCATCGTTGGCGCCTTGCCGAACCAGGCGGCCGTCGGCTGCCAATAGCCGTCGGCGCCCTTCTTCAGGCGCACCACAATCGACGTATCGTCGCTTGAAAATTTGTCGGGCGGAATGTTGGCGATCATTTTCACCGGTATGCGCGAAATCTCGTAGCCCAGGATAATATAGTCGCCGCGCAGGAGGTCGCGCGGATCGACGGGTTCGATCTTCAGCAGCACTTCCTTGCCGTTGCGCAGGATCGCCGCCCGGCCGGCGATGATCCAGCTCAGGAAGCCTATCTGGACGAGCGCCACCACCAGCGCCGAGATGACAAGCCTTTTCCCGGTGATCATGCCGTGGCTCCCTTGGCGTCTGGGCCCTTCATGCGTTTTTCCACGCGGATGATGACGATCGCGAGGATGCCGAGCAGCACCGCGGCGGCCAGGAAGAAACCGGCCGTATCGAGCATCGATTGCAGGGTCACGACATAGATGATGGCGAGTTCGAAGGCGAAGCCGAGATAGGCAAGCCAGCGTAGCCCACGGCTCCCCCGTCCTGCCAGCACGATCGCGGCGACAACACCGGCCAGCGCGATCGCCGAAGCGAGGGCAAAACCGCTGTTGTAGGTGCTCTCGTCGGCGAGTTCGAACTGGATCATTGCGAGGCCGGTGAGGAAGCCGAGCAGCGCGTGCAAGGGCAAGCGGCCGCCGAGTTGCACGACCCGGTCGACCGGGCCAGGCGCGAAGACCGAGGCCGCGAACAGCAGCGCCGAGGCGACGACCAGCGGGATCGCCACCTGCAGCGTGTCGTGGTTGGTGACCAGCAGCATAAGATAGAACAGCACCGACAGGATAATCAGGTGGCGCGCCGCCTGGCTGCGGGTCCAGAACGAGACGGCAAACAGCACGATCGCCATCACGACGAAGCCGTGCGGAAAATCGCTGCGGCTGTAATAGTCGAAGCCTTTGAGGAACAGCCAGGCATCGGCGATGCCGACCGAAGCCACCGTCAGCGGGTTCGATCGCAGCGCAACCGCCGCCAGCGCCGTGCCGGCGCCCCAGGTCACCAGAGCCGAGGCCTCGTCGCCCGAGAGATGATACATCTGGCCGATCAGCGCGATCGAGCCGCCGAAAGCCGCGGCCGCCACGATCCACAGCGCTTCCCCGATTGCCGCATGGTCGCGGGCCTTCAGCACCGCGCCGCCGACATAGCCGCCAAGGATGACGGCAAACAGCGCCGCCACGCGCGCCAGCCTCGGGATCGCGTCCCAATTGGCGGCGACGAAAATCAGGATGGCAGCGCCGAACAGCAAGGCGGCCATCATAGCCAGGATCGAGCCGAAGCTCAGCGACTTGCGCTCGTTGGCCTCGACATCGCGCGCCAGCGAATCGGCCGTCGCGGGGTCGATCATGCCGGCCTGCTGCCAGCGCGCGATATCCGCCCTGACCCGCGACGAATAGCTCGCCATGCTGCTTCTCCCCCAGTTTGGTCTTTTTTGCAGCCGATCCGGTCAAGCCGTTGGCGCTAAGGCATTTTCCGATTCGGGTTTCTTTGTGTCAGGTCCGTGAACGCGCGTTAATGCTGCATTGCACAATTTGCATTGCTGCCATGCAGCCATAGCGCTTTTAAATCGATATGGGTCCGCCTATTTATAGTTCGTACACAAACGGAATGATCCGCAAGAAAGACGAAACGAGAACTACCATGAACCTGATCCGCAACTACCGCAACTGGCGCCGCTACAGGGACACCGTGTCCGAGCTGAGCCGCCTGAGCAACCGTGAACTGACCGACCTCGGCATCAGCCGCAGCGACATTCCTTACGTCGCTCGCAAGGCGGTCTAATTCTTCGGACCGCGAATGGTCCGAACCAGTTTTGAAAAAGAGAACGACAATGAACCTGATCCGCAACTATCGTAACTGGCGCGTTTATCGCGAGACGGTTACCGAGCTGGGTCGCCTTTCGAACCGCCAGCTGCATGATCTCGGTATCGTCCGCGACGAAATCAAGATCATCGCCCGCCAGGCGATCTAGACGGAATTTCGCCAGGGTCGACCTCCTCCCCGACCTTGACGAATACGGTCACCCCTTACCTCCTCCCAAGGGTTGACCACCAAAACGGCGCCCGCCGCACCTCCTCCCGCGGCGGGCGTTGTTTCCCGGCAAATCGAATTTTGCCCCAAAGGTTTCGCTCCTTTTCAAACAGCGAAAGAGTTTTCGTCAAAGCCGACCTCCTCCCCGGCGATGACGAATCGGCCGGACCTTCACCTCCTCCCGAGGGTCGGCCACAAAAACGGCGCCCGCCGCACCTCCTCCCGCGGCGGGCGCTGTTTCCCAGGGGCAAGACGAATTTTGCTCCAGAGGTTTCGCCCCTTTTAAAAATGGCGAAAGGAATTTCGTCAAAGCCGACCTCCTCCCCGGCGATGACGAATATGGCCGGCCTTCACCTCCTCCCGAAGGTCGACCCCAAAAACGACACCCGCCGGACCTCCTCCCCCGGCGGGTGTTGTTGTTTTCAGGAGGCGCTCCCATCAGCAGCTGTTTGCCCCGCACCGCGCACGGCAATTGCAATCGCCGCACCAAGCGATTATTCCGGCGCTCATGAGCAAAAACCCAATCCACATCATCGGCGGCGGCCTCGCCGGTTCCGAAGCCGCCTGGCAGGCAGCGCAAGCCGGCGTGCCCGTCATCCTGCATGAAATGCGGCCCGTTCGTGGCACCGATGCGCACAAGACCGATAGCCTGGCCGAGCTCGTCTGTTCCAATTCCTTCCGCTCCGACGACGCCGACAACAACGCGGTCGGCCTGTTGCACGCCGAAATGCGGCTGGCCGGCTCGTTGATCATGAGCGCCGGCGACGCCAACCAGGTTCCGGCCGGCGGCGCGCTGGCCGTCGATCGCGACGGATTCGCCGATGCCGTGACGAAAAAACTCGAAGCACACCCGCTGATCACCATCCGGCGCGAGGAAGTGCCTGGTCTGCCGCCGACGGATTGGGACCAGGCGATCGTTGCCACGGGTCCGTTGACCGCCCCCGGGCTTGCCCAGTCGATCGCGGAAGCGACCGGCGCCGATGCGCTCGCCTTCTTCGACGCCATTGCGCCGATCATCCATTTCGACACGATCGACATGAATACCTGCTGGTTCCAGTCGCGCTACGACAAGGTCGGGCCAGGCGGCACCGGCAAGGACTACATCAATTGTCCGATGGACAAGGACCAGTACCTTGCCTTCGTGCAAGCGCTGGTCGACGGCCAGAAAACCGAATTCAAGCAATGGGAAGGCACGCCCTATTTCGACGGCTGCCTGCCGATCGAAATCATGGCCGAGCGCGGTGTCGAGACGCTACGCTACGGGCCTATGAAGCCGATGGGGCTGACCAATGCCCACAATCCGACGGTAAAGGCCTATGCCGTCGTCCAGTTGCGGCAGGACAATGCGCTGGGCACGCTCTACAACATGGTCGGTTTCCAGACCAAGTTGAAGCATGCCGAGCAGGTGCGCATCTTCCGCACTATACCGGGTCTCGAAAACGCCGATTTCGCCCGTCTCGGCGGCCTGCACCGCAACACCTACATCAACTCGCCGACCTTGCTCGACGCTTCGCTGCAACTGAAGTCGCGGCCCGGCCTGCGTTTCGCCGGCCAGATCACCGGCTGCGAAGGCTATGTCGAAAGTGCGGCCATCGGCCTGCTCGCCGGCCGCTTCGCCGCAGCGGAGCGGCTCGGCCTTGCTCCGTCCCTGCCGCCGCTGACCACGGCCTTCGGCGCTCTGCTCAACCACATCACCGGCGGTCATATTGTCTCCGATGACGAGCCGGGAAAGCGTTCATTCCAGCCGATGAATGTCAATTTCGGCCTGTTCCCACCCGTCGAAGCTCCGAAGGCCGAGGGCAAACGCATGCGCGGCAAGGACAAGACCGTTGCCAAGCGGCACGCCATCACATCGCGCGCACGCGCCGATTGCCGGCACTGGCTGGGACTTCCGGCGCAACCGGAAACGGCCGAAGCGGCGGAATAAACAGCTTCGCGTTCTGATTGGACCCCATGATCCGGGACAAAGTCGAAGACGGCTCCTTCGGTTCGGCCAGTGAAGTCATCCGCGCCGCCCTGCCTTCCAGCGCGAGGAGGAAGAGCACGCTGAACGCATGGCGTCCATCAGGGCGCGGGTGAAGGCGTCGATCGAAGACAAAAGACCCGCTGTTCCGCTCGATGAGGCGATCGACCGGGTAAAGAGCCGGATTTCGCAACTGGCGAGAGAGAGCGATGATCCAGCGTCCCGCCGTCGTTCTTAGCGAAAGCGCGATCTCCGATCTTGAAGCAATTGGCGCCTACATCCTTGAGAGCAGCGGCAGCGAAAACATCGCCAACGGTTTCGTGGATCGGATAGAAGAGCGCTGCCAGAGTATCGGCAATGCGCCTCGTGGCGGTCGCTCGCGCGACGATATCGTTCGGGGATTACGACCCGTCCCATTCCGAGCATTCCGCCGTCATCACCACCTGATCGAGAACGATGTCATCCGCATCGTCAACATCTTCTATGGCGGTCGCGACTATGAGACGCGGATGCGCGACGGCGGGTCGAACGAACCATCCTGAGGCGATATCATTCAGCCGGCTCGACACCAGCCATCGGCAACCCAGGCTTGCCGGCCTCATCAGGATTTCGCCTGACATACGCCGCCTTCAGACTCTCTGAAGTTTCGCGCGAGCCGTCATGGCTCCAGCCGGGAGGCTTGATCAGATAGTTCAGGCGATCGCTCAAGGTCAGACCGGGCGCAAAGGCATCCCTGAACATGCCGATCCATTCATGGAATGCCACTTTCAGCGGATTGAAGGTGCCGAGATTCCTGACAATGCCGTAGCGCGGCCGGTCTTCTTCCAGTTCCCCGACGAAGGTGCCGAACATGCGGTCCCAGATGATCAGCGTGCCGGCATAATTGGCGTCGAGATAGCGCGGATTGGTGGCGTGATGGACGCGGTGGTGTGACGGCGTGTTGAAGATGAACTCGAACCAGCCCCACATCTTGCCGATCGTCTCGGTGTGGATCCAGAACTGCCAGACGAGGTTGAAGCCGAAGGTGAAGGCAATGACCGCCGGATGAAAGCCAAGCAGCACCAGCGGCGCCTGCAAAACGAACATGAAGGTGAACAGCCCGGTCCAGCTTTGCCTGAGCGCTGTCGACAGATTGTAGTGCTGGCTGGAATGGTGGTTGACGTGTTCGGCCCAAACCCAGCGCACCCGGTGCGCGATGCGGTGATAGAAATAGTAGCGCAGATCATCGAGCAGGAAGGCCACCAGAAAGACCCAGATCGACAGGCCGAGATTGAAGACGCGGAACTGCCAGAGCCACAGCAACGCCCAGTAGGACACGACGCCAAGCAGCAGCCCGGCAACGACATTGCCGGTGCCCATCATAAGGCTGGTCAATGTGTCGCGCGTTTCGAACGAACCCTTGGCACGGCCGGTGCGCACCAACCAAAGCTCGATCAGGATCGCGACAACGAAGAACGGGATGGCCAGTTGGGTGACCTGCGGAAAATTGTAGTCGTCCATCATGCCGCCTCCCCGCCGAAACTCTGCGGCTCAAGCGCCTTCAGCAAGCCTTGCGCATCCGTTGCGCTGGCAAAGCGGAAGCGGCCGCCCTTCCAGGTGAAATCGGCGAGCCGCAGCGAGACCGTATTCCCGTCTCCAGCGTCCAAAATCGTGACATCTTGAGGCGTGACGATGCGGGTCAAGAAGCAGTCGCCTACGCTGTGAACGATCCCGAAGCGCCCTCGCCCGATATCCAGGAACGCGGTCCCGGCATCTGCTGTCAGGCGGACTGCCGCCACGATCTCGTCGGGAAAATCCTCGGCGAACCGGCTCTTCGCATGATCTGCGCCACTGAGCGTCGCCGTCTTGCTGCCGCCAGTGAAATGCACCGCGGCAACCGACAGCGCGATGCCAAGGGCGACGATCGCAACCAGCAAAGGCAAGCTCATTGAATGGGTATCTCCTCCGGCCGGCCTGTCGTCTATGGCGACAGTTTTGGCGCGGAGACTTCTTAGCACGGTTGACGTTTACGTCAAAGAGCAGGCCAACCCTTGCTCGCGCGGCGCAGCAACAGCCAATGCCGGCGCAAGGCCGAGAGCCGCGCCACGCCTTCGAGCGGCGAGCCATTCTCCATCTTGCCGAGATAGGCGCGTGACAGGGCAAGTGGCAGGAATGCCGGACGCAGCGAGACCGGCAGAGCCGGTGCGCCCCTCTCGAAGGCGGAAAGATGTTCCCGTGCCAGCGCCATCATCGCCGCCACCGCGCGTTTGGCGCCGGGTCCGCCGTCGCCGGTGACGAATTCTTCCGGCGACGATCCCGCTGCCGCCAGAATGTCGGCCGGGACAAAACATTGTCCGCGCTGGCGGTGCAGCGGCAACAGCAGCAGCAGGCCGGTCATCGCCTGTGCGCAGCCTGCCCTGCCCGCCAGTTCGGCAAAGCGCGGCGCCTCGCCGGGGTCGAGCACCATCGCCGCAAGCTGGATGAGTGCTGCGGCCGTCTCACCGCAATAGCCTTCCAGATCGGTGCGCGACGGCATCGGGTCGTCGTAGAGGTCGAAGATGCGCGCATCGAGCATGTTCTCGAAGGCCGGCTTCGGCAGGCCGAATGTCGCTATCGTAGCGTTCACGGCTTCGGCAGTGGGATGGCCGGCGCCGGCCTCGCCGCCGGCGGCAATGACATCGCGCCACCATTGCAGCCGCACCTCGCCCGGTAGCGCCTCATGGATGCGATCGCGAATACCTGATATCTCCGCGTTGAAGGCGTAGAGCGAAAACAGCGCGTCGCGCTTGCCGTCCGGCGCGTAGAGCGCGGTCAGATAGCGATCATGGTCGGCGGCACGCACCGCGTCCATGACGATTTCAGCGCTTCGAGGCATATCAATCGACGGCAATGAGCGCGGCGGCCACGGCGCGCTCTTCCGCCAGAAGGACATTGTAGGTCCGCACCGCGGCACCCGTCGACATCGGGTCGGATGCAATGCCGGCGGCCTTCAGCGCGGCCCGCAATGCAGCGGGCAACGGCCGAAGATCCCTGCCCATGCCGACCAGCAGGATCTCGATCTTGTCGGCCTCGGACAGCAGCCTGTCAAAATCCGCCACCGTCAGCGCCAAGGGGTCCACCGGCTCCCAGCCATGGATGCCGGATGGCAGACAGAGCAGCGAACCGCGATGCGACATGTCGGCAAAGCGGAATCCGCCATTGCCGTAGGCTTCGATCGGCGCGCGGCCCGGGAAATGCGCCTCGCGGATGACGATGCCTTTGCTGGTCACCGTTAAACCTCTTCGGGGGGGCGCGTCAGGTCGCGACCGCCTTGCCGCCATTGACCGGCTTCTCCTCGTCGGCTGAAGCCTGCGGCCGCAGCTTGAACAGGATCAGCAGCGGTGCGGCGATGAAGATCGACGAATAGGTGCCGAAGATCACGCCGAACAGCATGGCCATGGTGAACGAGCGGATCACCTCGCCACCGAACAGAACCAGCGCCAGCAGCGCCAGGATCGTCGTCACCGAGGTCAGCGTCGTTCTCGACAGCGTCTCGTTGATGGCGTTGTTCAGGAGTTGCGGCAGCGGCATGCGCTTGTATTTTCGCAGATCCTCTCGGACACGGTCATAGACCACGATCGTATCGTTCAGCGAATAGCCGATGATCGTCAGGATCGCCGCCAGTGACGACTGGTTGAACTCCAGCCCGGAGATGACGAAGAAGCCGAGCGTCATGACCACATCGTGCACCGTCGCCACGATGGCGCCGACCGCGAACTGCCATTCGAAGCGGAACCAGACATAGATCAGGATACCGAGCAGCGCGATCAGCATGGCGATCGTGCCTTGCTTGGCGAGCTCGCCGGACACGGTCGGTCCCACCACTTCGACGCGGCGGAAATCGTAATTATCCTGCAGCTCGCCGCGCACCTTGTCGATGACGGTCTGCTCGGCATTTTCGCCACCATCCTGCGTGCCGACGCGGATCAGCACGTCGTTCGGCGTACCGAACTGCTGCACCTGGACTTCGCCGATGTTGAGTTCGGTCAGCCGCGCGCGGAGGTCGGCGAGATCGGCATTGCCGCTCTTGGCCTGCACTTCGATCAGCGAACCGCCCTTGAAATCGATGCCGTAGTTGATGCCGACGGTCATGAACAGCACCACCGACAGGACCGAAAGTGCGCTGGACAGCGTGAACGTCCAGCGACGGATGCCCATGAAGGGGATCTTGGTGCCGGGCGGAACGAAGGTCACCGGCGCCTTCGGCAATTCCTTCGGGCGAGCCCGGCGCAGCCAGATCGAGACCAGCAGACGGGTGAAGGTGAAGGCGGTGAAGACGGTCGTCAGGATGCCGATGGCATAGGTGATGGCAAAGCCCTTCACCGGACCGGTACCGAGATAGAACAGCACCACGGTGGCGATCAGGGAGGTGATGTTGGAATCGACGATGGTCGCCAGCGCCTTGGTGAAACCGGTATCGATCGCCTGGATGACCGAGCGGCCGGCGCGCCGCTCCTCGCGGATGCGCTCGTAGATCAGCACGTTGGAATCGACCGCCATGCCGATGGTCAGCACGATACCGGCGATACCAGGCAAGGTCAGCGTCGCGCCAAGCAGCGAGAGCACGCCGACGATCATCGCCACGTGCACCGCCAGCGCGATGTTGGCGAGGAAGCCGAGGAAGCCGTAGGCGACGAACATGAAGGCAACGACGAGGATAGAACCGATGATGCCGGCGACCTTGCCGGCATGGATCGAATCCTGGCCAAGGCCCGGACCCACTGTACGTTCTTCGATCACCGTCAACGTCGCCGGCAGTGCGCCGGCGCGCAGCAGCACGGCGAGATCGTTGGCGCTCTGGGCGGTGAAATTGCCGGAGATCTGGCCGGTGCCGCCGAGGATCGGCTCGCGGATCTGCGGCGCCGAAATCACCTGGTTGTCGAGGATGATGGCGAACAGCTTGCCGACATTTTGCGCCGTGGCCTGGCCGAAGCGCGCCGCCCCTTTCGAATCGAAGCGGAACGACACCACCGGCTCGTTGTTCTGCGAATTGTATGTCGCCTGTGCGTCAACGAGGTTTTCGCCCGAGACGATGACGCGGTTCTCGATCAGATACGGAACCGGCGGATCGTCCTGCGAATACAGCACCGACGAGCCGGCAGGCGGACGGCCGTTGAGCGCGTCCTGCACCGGCATCGACTGGTCGACCATCTGGAAGGTCAGCTTGGCGGTCTGGCCGAGGATTTCCTTCAGCCTTTGCGGGTCCTGAAGACCCGGCACCTGGACAAGGATACGGTCGTCGCCCTGCCGCTGCACGATGGGTTCGGTCGTGCCGAGTTCGTTGACGCGGCGTTCGACCACCTCGATCGACTGCGTCAGCGCGGTCGATGTGCGGTATTTGATGCCGGCGTCGGTGACGTTGAACTTGAGCAGGCCGGGTTCGGAATCGTCGAGCGTCATTTCCTGGATCGAGCCGCCGGTGAACAGGCCGGCAGCGACCGGATCGGTCAACGTCTTCAACGCCTTCTTGGCCGCATCGATCTGGGCGGGATCGGTAATGCGAACCTGCAGGGTCCGCCCGGTGCCGGCAAGGCCGGTATAGCCAATCTTGGCGTCGCGCAGCAGCGTGCGGATTTCGTCGCGCGTCGTCTCCAGCCGGTCCTTGATCAGATCGTTCTGGTTCATTTCCAGCAAGATGTGCGAACCACCCTGCAGGTCGAGGCCGAGCGTCATCTGCCGCTTCGGCACCCAGTTGGGCAGTTGCGCCAGCGTGCTGGCGGAGAACAGGTTGGGCGCGGCGAGGATCACCGTGATGGCCACGGCCACCCAGATCAGGATCATCTTGAAGCGCGAGAAATACAACATATGGCGTCGTCCGTCAGAGCGTGTCCGCGGATCGCTCCGCCTAAAATTGGATTATTTCTTGGCGTTCTGGTTGGCCACCGGCTCGCCCTTGACGCGCACATCGGCGATCGTCGAACGCAGCGCGGTCACCTTGGTGCCGCCGCCAAGGTCGATCTCGAGCTCGTTGTCGTCGATCACCTTGGTCACCTTGCCGACGAAGCCGCCGCCGGTAACGACCGTGTCGCCGCGACGGACCGCGGCCAGCATCTCGCCGCGCTTCTTCAGCTGCGTGCGCTGCGGCCGGATGATCAGAAAATACATGATCACGAAAATCAGGACAAACGGCAAAATGCTGATGAACATGTCGGGAGAAGCGCCGACGCCTTGGGCGTATGCCGGTGTCACGAACATCGAGGTACTCCTGAATTTTGAAAACAGCCGCCAATCTGGCGGCCCCTTGAAATTTGGCCGGAATATAGTCGGTAAAGTTGTCAATGCAACTGCGCGGCCGGCCAAATCGGCTGCTTTTCCGGCCTGTTGAGCCGTGTTAGAGCAGGATCGCAAAAAGCGCGAGCCGGTTTCCGCAAAAAATTATGCTCGAACAAAAGGTTGCAACCGGTTTTGTATCAGGCGAAATCGGGCAGCTTCACGCCCCAAGACATCAAAAACGCGAAAACAAAAGACAGACATGACCGACAGCAGCATTGAGGCCCTGAACCAGAAACTCGACCAGCTGATCGAAGCGGTGAGCCGCCTTGCCCCGCCGCCGGTGCCCCAAACCGACCTCCGCGAGGCCGATTGCTTCGTTTGGCAGGCCGATCCGGGCTATCTGGAACCGGTGCACAGGGTTAACCGCGTCGACATCGGACTGATCCGTGGCGTCGACCGCGTCCGCGACATCCTTGTCGACAACACCGAACGCTTCGCTGCCGGTTACCCAGCCAACAATGTGTTGTTGTGGGGCGCGCGCGGCATGGGCAAATCGTCGCTGGTCAAGGCCGTGCATGCTGAGATCAACGCCAAGGCCAGGTCCGACCTGCCGTTGAAGCTGATCGAGATCCACCGCGAGGACATCGACACGCTGCCGAAGCTGATGGGTCTGCTGAAGGCGGCGCCCTTCCGCTTCATCCTGTTTTGCGACGACCTCTCCTTCGACCATGACGACACCTCCTACAAATCGCTCAAGGCAGCGCTCGAAGGCGGCGTCGAGGGCCGTCCAGCCAATGTCATCTTCTACGCCACCTCGAACCGCCGCCATCTGTTGCCCCGCGACATGATCGACAATGAACGCTCGACCGCGATCAACCCGTCCGAAGCGGTCGAGGAAAAGGTGTCGCTGTCCGACCGCTTCGGGCTGTGGCTCGGTTTCCACAAATGTTCGCAGGACGAGTATCTCGACATGATCGACGGCTATGTCCGCCATCACGGGCTGACAATCGATCCCGACACGCTGCGCGCCGAAGCATTGGAATGGGCGACGACGCGCGGCAGCCGCTCGGGCCGCGTCGCCTGGCAGTTCACCCAGGATTTGGCTGGCCGGCTCGGCAAACCGCTGAAGGACTGATGCGTTGGATAGCGTCGCCAACGCCATCCGATGACAAGATCATTTGGGCGGCTGCGACCGCCGCAAATCACGCGGCGTTTGGCCGATCTCACGCCGCATCCAATGCGCCAGATGTGACTGGTGCGCGAAGCCCGTCAATTCCGCCACTTCGCTTGTGCTGAGATCGCCTTGCTGCAGCAGGACGCGTGCGCGTTCGACGCGACGCCGTAGCACGTAGCGGTGCAGGGTGAAGCCCGTCGCCGCCTTGAACCATGTCCGCAAGTGCGAACTGCTGGCGCCGGCAACCCGGCTCAGTCGATGGATCGACAGGGGTTCGTGCAGCGCAACCTCGATATGCTCCAGCACGCGCTTGAGCTGAGTATCCGACAATCGGCTCGCGCGATCGATATCAGGTTCATCGAGGCCAAGCAGCCTCACAGCGAGCGCGGCGCCGATGCTGTCGACAAACAACGACCCACTCGGCGAACTCGCATTGAGATCGCTCTCCAGTGCTCGCGCGAGGTGTTCGATGCGCTGGTCACGAAGCAGGTGACGTGTGCCGAGCGGCAATGCGCGCGCCTTGCCGCCAAGTTCGGCTGCCACCCTTTCCATCAAGGCCGGTTGTAAGGCGATCTCGATCGTGTCGAACGGGGTCTCAGCCTCGAACCCACCCTCCTGACCGGCGGGCACCAGGTCGATATGGCCGGCGCGCCTGACGAAATATCGTCCAACCTCATGGCAGTAGGAGCGCGTCGCGGCACTTGCATGCACCATGATGCGATGGTGTGGCGCCCGGAGCAGACGATGGACCCCGGCTTCGACATGCCGGGAGGCCAATGTTACGTCGGACGGGGATCGGGCCGGGGCGACTTGCGAGAGCATGCTTTCTCGATTCATGGCAAAACCTGTTCAAGACTTGGCAATTCCCGCGCGATTTTCAATGCCGTGGCTATGTACCTACGCCTCTCCATAAAACTTGGATGAGAGGTTATGCCATGAGTTTCTATGTTGTTGTGGGAGCAGGCCCGGTTGGTCGCGAGACCGCGCGGCTTCTGGGCGAAGAAGGCCATGATGTTGTCTTGACGAGCCGGAGTGTCGGTTCGAACGCGCTGCAAAACGTCCGGACCGTGCACTCCGACGCCACCAATGCCGCGGAACTGGCGCGTATCAGCCGAAACGCCGACGCGATCTTCATGTGCGCCATGGCCGCCTATCACCGCTGGCCGACCGACTTCTTCCCAATCATCGACGGCACCGTGCGGGCTGCCGAAGCGGTCGGCGCGAAGCTTGTGGTGCTCGGAAATCTCTATGGCTATGGCAAAGATGCCGAAAGCCCGCTTCACTCCGACCTGTCTCTGGATCCGACTTCGAAGAAAGGAACCGCACGGACGATCATGTGGCAGCGGGCCGTCCGTGCGGACGTGCCGGCCGTCGAAGTGCGGTCCAGCGATTATCTTGGACATGGCGCGATCAGCTCTTTCTCACTGGTCGCGCTGCCCTCCATAATCGAAGGGAAACCGACGGCTTTCATCGGAAACCTCGACGCAACTCACGCCTGGTCCTTCACGAAGGACGTGGCCAGGACACTGGTCGCTGCCTCGCGCTACACGGGCGAATGGGGACGGGCGTTCCATGTTCCATCGCAACACGCCCCATCCCGGGAACTCATCCGGGCGACCGCGGCAATGCTTCACCGTGAAATTCCAGGAACACGCTCCTATTCCATCTCCGAAATGGAAGCATTGGGCATGCATGAGCTTATCGAGATGAGCTACCTCTTCGACAAACCCTTGCTGGTCGATTCCTCCGACGCGGAGACGCTTCTCGGCGTCAAGGCCAGCAGCCTTGGCGTCATGATCGCCGACACTCTGCGCGACCATCTTTGAAGCTTGAAGACTGGCGCGTCGCACCGGAACTGAAAAAGCCCGCTCCTTTCGGAACGGGCTGAGCCGGCGGGCCGGACTGGAGGTCAGACGGCCCGCAAATTGCTTTTTTTCTTCTATTCGAAACAGCCCCGACTATTCGAGATAACCGGAGGGATCGACTGGCGCCGAATTCTTGCGCACTTCGAAGTGCAGCTTCGGCGAGTCCGTCGTGCCGCTCATGCCCGACAGCGCGATCTCCTGGCCGCGCTTGACCTTCTGGCCGCGCTGCACCTCGATCGAGCTGGCGTGGCCGTAGACGGTGACCAGGCCGTTCTCGTGGCGCACCAGGACCGTGTTGCCGAATTCCTTGAGGCCGTCGCCGGCATAGATGACGACGCCGTTCTCGGCCGCCTTGACTGGCGTGCCCGTCGGCACGGCGATATCGACGCCGTCCTTGCCCGAGCCGAAACCGGAAATCACGCGGCCGCGCACCGGCCAGCGCATCTTGCCGATGCCGGTGGCGTCTGGCGCGACGGCATCGTCGGCCTCGGCCTGCTGGATGACCTTCGAATCCTTTTTCGGCGGCGTGTAGGACGCCAGCGTTTCAGACGGCGTGGTCTTTGCCGCGGGCTGCGTGGTGGCCGTCGTCACCGGATCGACCTTGGCCGGCTTGGCAGCGGCGACGGTCGCGGTTCCGCCGGCCGGCACCTTCAGGGTCTGGCCGATCTTGAGCAGTCCGTCCTTCATCCCGTTGGCCTGCTTTAGAGCAACGACGCCGACGCCGGTCTTCCTGGCAATCGAAGACATCGTGTCGCCCGACTGGACCGTGTAGGTCCCAGCAGCGCCGGTCGTCTTGGCAACCTGCGGCTTGGGCTCCTTTGGCTGGTTTGCTGCGGCCGACGCGTCGACCTGAGCGGCGGACTTGCCTTCCTTAGGCTTCGGCTGCTGCGGCAGAACGGCGATCTTGTCCGGCGCAGTGGCCGGCAGGTTGTGCTTGCCGTCTTTCGCCGGCTTGGCATCCGCGACCTTCGCCTCGCCTTTGCTGGAATAGGCATAGGCCGGGATGACCAGCTTCTGGCCGGTCTTCAGCCCCTTGGTCGCGCTCAGCCCGTTGACCTTCATGATCACGTCGGACGGCACCTTGTACCGCTGCGCCAGGCCGCCGATCGTTTCGCCGTCCCTGACGACGATCTCGGTTGCATGCGGAGTGCCGGAAGCAGCCACGCGGGGTTCGTCAGGTTGCGAAACCTTGAAAGGCGACGCCGCCGGAGCGACGGTGCCGGTCGTGGTCCTGTCGACATGCGGTGCCGGGGCCAATGCGGTGCGCACCGGCTTCGATGCCGGCGCCTGCTGCGCTTGGGCAACGGGCGGCGGCAGCGGCCGCGTCGAGACCGGCTCGAGGCTGGAGCGGCTGACCGATTGTGTATGGCTGCCATCGATCGGAGCGGCGGCGACATCGCCCGGATAGGGCTGCTGTACGGCATCCTGCTTGTTGATGATGGCGCGCTGATTGTTGGTCGAGGATGTAAAGACGTCGTCGACGCCATTGAACCGCGAAACCTGGGAACTGCACCCCGCAGCAGCACCCGCGACCATCAGAATGGCGCAGCCTCGCGCCAGATTGCGACCGTTTGTCTTCAAAACACTGAGTTGCATCGCACTAACCCGCACATACCCGGTACAAACTAGGCATGATTAAAGCGCGTTAATGTTACTCGACGGTTAACCTCATGGAATCCGACGCAATTTTTCTTAAAATATTAGAGAGCGAGCCGTGCGAAGATTTCGGGTCAGGCCAGCCGGGGTCGAAGACGGGCGCACGACGCGGCCGAACATCGACATCCGCGCTAGATAATAGCGGCAACACCGCGCAGGATCGGCTGCAGGCGAACGAGGCCGATGTCTTCACGCTCGAAGCGGCTGCCGACCTTGGTCAGCTTGGCCAGCACCTGTTCGCCCTCTTCGGGGCCGATCGGAGCGATGACGATACCGCCGCTCGACAACTGGTCGAGCAGGAAACGCGGCAGGCTGTCGAAGGCGGCCCAGGCGACGATGCGGTCAAATGGCCCTTCATTCGGCAGCCCGCCGGAACCATCGGCGTGGCGCACGATCACATTGCCGATGCCGAGCGCCTCGAAGCGCTGCCGCGCCTGCTCGGCGAGCGTCTTGTAGCGATCGGTGGTGATGACCCGAGCGGCCAGCCGCGACATCACCGCCGAGGTGTAGCCCGAGCCGGTGCCGATCTCGAGCACGCGGTTGCCCTGCTCGATGGTAAGTGCGGCGATCACCGCCGCCTGCATGTCGGCGCCTTCGATCGCCTCGCCGCATTCGATCGGCAGCATGCGGTCCGACCAGGCGATCTGATGGAACTGGGCCGCCAGGAAGCCGCGCCGCGGCGTCGCCTCGAAGGCCGCGATCAGCGCCTTCGGCACAGTCCCCCGGCCGCGCAGACGCAGCAGAAAGGCGGCAAAACCTTCGCGGTCGTCGATCGGGAGGCCCTGGTTCATGCGAGCGCCTTGCTCAGTTGGTCACGGATTTCATGGGCGGTAAGGTCGAGCTGCAGCGGCGTCACCGACACCAGCCGGTTGCGCAAGGCGTAGAGGTCGGTGCCTTGCTTGCCTTCGACCGGCTCGCGGCCGAAACGCAGCCAGTAGTAAGGCAGGCCGCGCCCGTCACGGCGCTCGTCGACCCACAGGGAGTGCACAAGCTTGCCCTGCGAGGTGACCACCGTGCCTGCGACTTCCTCGGGCGTGCAGTTGGGAAAATTGACGTTGAGCAGCACGCCGTCGGGCAATGGCGTCGCGACAAGTTTCTTCAGCAGCGCCGGCGCCAGCGCCTCCGTCGTCTCGTAGGGCACGACGCGATCTTCGCCGACATAGCTGTAGCCCTGGCTGAGCGCGATCGAGCGAATGCCGAGCAGCGCGCCCTCCATGGCGCCTGCAACGGTGCCGGAATAGGTGACATCGTCGGCGATGTTGGCGCCCGAATTGATGCCGGACAGGATCAGGTCGGGTGCGCCAGGCAGGATCTTCTTGACGCCCATGATGACGCAATCGGTCGGCGTGCCGCGCACGGCAAAATGCTTCTCGCCAATCTTGCGCAGCCGCAGCGGCTCCGAGATCGACAGCGAATGCGCATAGCCGGACTGGTCCTGCTCGGGCGCCACCACCCAGACATCGTCGGACAGCGTACGTGCGACGCGTTCGAGCGACGCCAGGCCCTCGGCATGAATGCCGTCGTCATTGGTCAGGAGGATACGCATTATTTCGCTTCGATCTTTTCCAGACCGCCCATGTAAGGCCGCAGCACTTCAGGAATGGTTACGCTGCCATCCTCGTTCTGGTAGTTTTCGATGACGGCGATGAGCGCGCGGCCAACGGCTGTGCCCGAGCCGTTGAGCGTGTGGACGAAGCGGTTGCCCTTGCCGTCCTTGTCCTTGTAGCGGGCGTCCATGCGGCGTGCCTGGAAATCGCCGCACACCGAGCAGGACGAGATTTCGCGATAGGCGTTCTGGCCGGGCAGCCAGACCTCGATGTCATAGGTCTTGCGTGCGCCAAAACCCATGTCGCCGGTGCAGAGCGTCATGGTGCGGAACGGCAGGCCGAGCCGCTTCAGCACTTCCTCGGCGCATTGCGTCATCCGCTCATGCTCGGCAAGTGACGATTCCTGATCGGTGATCGACACCAGCTCGACCTTGTAGAACTGATGCTGGCGCAGCATGCCGCGCGTGTCGCGCCCGGCCGAGCCCGCTTCCGAACGGAAGCACGGTGTCAGCGCGGTGTAGCGCAGCGGCAGTTTTTCATGCGCGGTGATTTCCTCACGCACAAGGTTGGTGAGTGGGACCTCGGCGGTGGGAATCAGGCCAAGCCTGCCCTCCCCGTGCGGCGTGAAGAACAGATCTTCCTCGAACTTCGGCAATTGGTTGGTGCCGAACAAAACATTATCCTTGACCATCAACGGCGGGATCACTTCTTCGTAGCCGTGTTCGGTCGTATGCAGGTCCAGCATGAACTGGCCGAGCGCGCGTTCCATCCGCGCCAGTCCGTTTTTCAGCACCGTAAAGCGCGAGCCCGACAGCTTTGCCGCGCGCTCGAAATCCATCATGCCGAGCGCTTCGCCGATCTCAAAGTGCTCCTTCACCCAGTTCGGCCGCGTCGGTACCTTGCCGACGATGTGCTTGACGACATTGTCGTGCTCGTCCTTGCCGACAGGCACGTCGTCGAACGGTACGTTGGGCAGCACCGCCAGCGCGTCGTTCAGCGCCTTGTCGAGCTCGCGTTCGCGCGCCTCGCCGTTCTGGATGAAGACCTTGATCTCGCCGACTTCGGCTTTCAGCGTCTCGGCCAGGGCGGCATCGCCCGAACGCATGGCGTTGCCGATCTCCTTCGACGCGGCATTGCGGCGCTCCTGCTTGGTCTGTAGCTCGGTAACGTGTTCGCGCCGCGCCTCGTCCGAGGCGATCAGCCCGCCGACCGTGGACTGCGCCTCGTCAGCCGACCACGAGCGCTTCACCAGCGCCTCGACAAGGGCCTTCGGGTTGTCGCGAATCCATTTGATGTCAAGCATGGTTTGAACGCTCCGGGGTAGCATGTCGCCCAAAGTGCGCAGCGGTTTGGGACAACGACATGCTTCAAACAAAACTGAAACGCATCGCTTTCAGTGCGATGCGTTTCAGCCAGAGGGCGTAAACCGCATCCTCGATCGATGCAAGATGGGGCATGGGGAACGCAAGCATGCGATCACGCTTTGACGCGCTTTCGGCTGAAGGCGGAGGAGAGCCTGAAATGAAAAACCCGCCTCTACGGCGGGTCGCTGGCGCAAGTCAGCACCATACCGAGAATCATAGCATAGCTGCCCTCACCAGGTCAAGAAACAATTCCTATCGAGGCTGGCCAGACGCGGCGGCGCCGTTCAGGTGGAGGACGCGTCCGCCGGCTTCTTCTCGGCGACCTCTTCCGCCGCGTCCTGCTTCTCGCGTGCCACGCGCTGCTTTTCCTGATCGCGCTCGATCAGCCGGGCAGCCCAGATGGAGACCTCGTAGAGAAGGATGGTCGGAATGGCGAGGCCGATCTGGCTCATCGGATCGGGCGGCGTCAGCACCGCCGCGACGACGAAGGCGATGACGATCGCCCATTTGCGCTTTTCGGCCAGCCCCTTGGACGACAGCATGCCGACGCGTGTCATCAGGCTGGTCACCACCGGCAGTTGGAACACCAGGCCGAAGGAGAAGATCAGCGTCATGATCAGGCTGAGATATTCCGACACCTTTGGCAGCAGCGAAATCTGCACCTGATCGTCGGTGCCGGCCTGCTGCATGGCGAGGAAGAACCACATCACCATCGGCGTGAAGAAGAAATAGACCAGCGACGCACCCATCAGGAACAGGATTGGCGACGCGATCAGGAACGGCAGGAAGGCGTTGCGCTCGTTCTTGTAGAGGCCGGGCGCGATGAATTTGTAGATCTGCGTGGCGATCAGCGGAAAGGCGATCACCATGCCGCCGAACATGGCGAGCTTGACCTGCGTGAAGAAGAATTCCTGCGGCGCCGTGTAGATCAGCTCGACCTTGTGCGGATCGAGGCCTGCCCACTGCGTCGCCCATTTGAACGGGACGACCAGAAGGTTGAACAGCTTCTTGGCGAAGAAGAAACAGACCAGGAAGGCAACGAAGAAACCGCCCAGCGACCAGATCAGCCGCCGGCGCAGCTCGATCAGATGCTCCATCAGCGGCGCCGACGATTTCTCGATCTCGTCCTTTTCGGTGTCCGAAACGCTCACTTGGCGGCTCCAGCCGTCTTCTTGGCCGCCGGCTTCTTGGCCGCAGCAGGTTTCGGTTCGATTTTCGCCCCCGTCTTGGTCGCTACGGTCTTGGACGCGATCACCTTGGCCGCAGCGGGCGTCTTGGCCCTGGGCGTTTCAGGCATTGCCGCCGTCGCGGGCTTCGCTGGCACCTTGGGCGCAGGCGTGGCCTTAGCGGTGACCGTTTTTGCAGGAGCTTTAGCGCCATTTGCCGAAGCCTTTATAGCCGGCGTCGCCCTTGACGGTGCAGGCTTGGCTGCCTTCTTCGCCGTGGACGCCTCCGGCGCCACGACGGGTGTCGCCGGCACCGATGACGTTACCACCGATTCGTCGGTCATCGCCGGGAAAATCGGCGCTGCCGGCGCTGCTTCCGGTCCGTTGACGCCGGGCATGGTCGTTGCACCGTTCTTCAGCGGCTCGGCCGCCTGCGGAGTCGAAGCGGCTGGCGTTGCCGGATCGGCTGCCGGCTTCGGCTTCATCGCCGCGTCGACGCCGGAGCGAACGTCGGCCGCGGCCTGTTCGAACGGATTGAGCTGCTTCCTGATCTCGGCCATCGGGCTCATGCCCCTGAGCTCGTCGACGGACTTCTTGACGTCGTCGAGCTCGGCTTCCTTCAGCGCCTCGTTGAACTGTTTCTGGAAATCGGATGCCATGGCGCGCAGCTTCGCCGTCGTGCGGCCGAAGGTGCGCAGCATATTGGGCAAATCCTTGGGCCCGACGACCACGATCATGACGATCGCGATGACCAGCATTTCGGTCCAGCCGACTTCAAACATGACACTCTGTTCCGACTAGAACCTTTGGGCTCAGCTCTTGCTGGCCTTTTCCTTCGCGGCCGCAACGGTCTCGTCGGCACGATGTTCGACGGTGCGCTTGTCTTCGGCAACGTCGTCGTCGGCCATGCCCTTCTTGAAGCTCTTGATGCCCTTGGCCATGTCGCCCATCAGCTCGGGAATCTTGCCGCGGCCGAACACCAAAAGCACGATCACCAGCACGATCATCCAGTGCCAAATCGAAAATGAACCCATAGCAAATCTCTCTCGAATGTTTTCCCTGGCGATGATCTATGCGTTTTCGCGTTGGGATTCAAACACAACTGCGACAGAGTTTATGAAAGGGTGGCGGATGTCACGCATTTTCGACGCGGCGGCCCCGCTACGAATCCGCGCATCCTCGACAGATCGGCCGCCAATGCCAGTCAATCTTCCGTGACGCGCGGCGTCAGCAGGCCGAGTTCCTCGAGATCGATATCGGTGAGCGCATCCTCGTCGTCGGTCAATGCATCGGGATCGGCCGGCGGCTGCGGAATGGAGAAATTCGACGGCATGCGGCCCGAAAGCAGGCCGGCCCCCTTCAGTTCCTCCATGCCGGGCAGATCGCGGATCTCTTCCAGCGCGAAATGATCGAGGAAGGTCTCCGTCGTGCCGTAGGTGACCGGGCGTCCGGGTGTCTTTCGCCGGCCGCGCATGCGCACCCATTCCGTTTCCAGCAGCGTGTCGAGCGTGCCTTTCGAGGTTTCGACACCGCGGATGTCCTCGATCTCGGCACGCGTCACCGGCTGGTGATAGGCAATGATCGCCAGCACTTCGAGAGCCGCGCGGGAGAGCTTCCTTTGCTGGACGGTATCCCTGCTCATCAGGAAAGCCAGGTCGCCGGCGGTGCGGAACGCCCAGGCATCGCCGACACGCACCAGATTGACGCCGCGCCGCGCATAGATCTGCTGCAGCTCGGCCATGGCCAGGGCGATGTTGATGCCGTCCGGCAGGCGTGCCGCAAGCTGCTTTTCGCTGACGGGTTCGGCGCTGGCGAACACGATCGCCTCGGCCATGCGCACAGCCTCGGCCAGATGCAGTCGCTCGGCCGGGTTTTGTAGCTGCTGCTCGGCCGGATCCTGGGAAAGCGGGCCCTCGTCGGGTTCATCGCCGATCTTGAACGGGACAACCGAAGCGTTGGCGCGTTCGCTCATGATGCCACCTCGACTGCCTTGATTGTCTGCGTTCGGCCGCGCAGGTAGATCGGCGCGAACGTCTGATCCTGCCGCACATCCATCTTGCCTTCGCGCACCAGTTCCAGCGTGGCAGCGAACGAGCTCGCGATCGCCGTGCGCCGTTCCTCGGGACTGGTCATGTACGCGATCAGAAAACTCTCCATCGTCGTCCAGTCGCTCACGGCTCCCACAAGGCGGGTCAGGATGTCGCGCGCGTCCTTGAGCGACCAGACACCGCGCCTGGCGATGGTCACATTGTTGATCGCCTGCTTCTGGCGCTGCTGGGCATAGGCGGTCAAGAGATCGTAGAGCGAGGCAGAATAGGCGTTGCGCTTTTCGATGATGACCATTTCCGGCATGCCGCGCGCGAACACGTCGCGGCCGAGCCGGTTGCGGTTGACCAGACGCGCCGAGGCGTCGCGCATGGCTTCCAGCCGCTTCAGTCGGAACTGCAGCACCGCCGCCAGTTCCTCGCCGCTTTCGCCCTCGTCGCCTGGCTGCTTGGGGATCAGGAGCTTGGACTTGAGGAAGGCCAGCCATGCCGCCATCACCAGATAGTCGGCGGCAAGCTCCAGCCTGAGCGCCCTCGCCGTCTCGACAAAGGTCAGATATTGCTCGACCAGCGCCAGGATCGAAATGCGCGCCAGATCGACTTTCTGGGTGCGGGCAAGATGCAGCAGAAGATCGAGCGGACCTTCGAAGCCGGCCACGTCGACGACCAGCGACGGGTCGCCGGTGACGCGTGAATCGTCATTTTCGGCCCACAGACGGTCCATCGGTGCGGCCTTCGCGGCCTTGCTTTCCAATGTCTCCGCCACTGCCTGTCACTTTCCCTTGCTATGCCACCGCATCGAAGTAGGTGGCGAATTCGGCGCGTATTTCGGTTTCTTCGACCGTGTCACGGTCCTTTATATAGGTCAGCGCCCGCTTGGCGCGCTCCAGCGACGTGCCCTCAAGCCCCGTGGTGCGCGATGCGATGCCGGCCATCTCCTCGAAAACGCCGTTGCAGTGAAGGACCAGATCGCAGCCCGCCGCAAGGATCGAGGCCGCCTTTGTCGGGAAATCCCCAGAAAGTGCCTTCATCGATGTGTCGTCGCTCATCAGCAGTCCGTCGAAGCCGATTTCGCGCCGGATGATCTCGTCGATGACCTTGCCGGAGGTGGTCGCCGGATTGTTCGGGTCGATCGCGCTGTAGACGACATGGGCAGTCATCGCTATCGGCAGATGGCTAAGCTCCTTGAACGGGGCGAAATCATGCCGTTGCAGATCACTGAGCGAGGCATTGACCACTGGCAGTTCAAAATGCGTGTCGGCAAAGGCACGTCCATGGCCCGGAATATGCTTCATGACCGGCAGCACGCCGCCCGATATCAGCCCTTCCGCGGCTGCGCGGCCGAGCTCGATCACCGGTCGCGGGTCCTTGCCGTAGGCACGCGCGCCGATGACATCGCTGGCGCCTTCGATCGGCACGTCGAGCACCGGCAGGCAATCGGCTGTGATGCCGTAGCGTAACAGGTCGAAAGCATGCAGCCGCGCCATCAGCCATGCCGCGCGGGCGCCGGCATCATGATCGTCGCGCCACAGCGCGCCCAGCGCGCCGCCGGCGGGATAATTCGGCGCCAGCGGCGGCCGCAATCGCTGCACACGGCCGCCTTCCTGATCGATGAACACCAGCGCGTCCGGACGCCCTATGCAGTCTCGCATCTCGGCGACCAGATCGCGGATCTGTTCGGTCTCGCCGATGTTGCGCGCAAACAGGATGAAGGCCCACGGGCATTCGTTGCGATAGAAATTGATTTCTTCGCGGGTGAGCGATTTCCCGGCGCAGCCGAGGATCATGGATTTTGATTCGGTCATGTCGGCAGTTTAGGGCTTTGTGCGATCAAAGGGAATCGCCAGGGATTCATTCAGGGCAACGCCGGATCTGCTTTCCCCATGAAAAAAGCCGGCGCGGTAACCGCGCCGGCTTTCAATCGGTTGGCTCGGCTTTAGCGCGAGACGAAGCAGTTGCCGCCGGCGGCCTTGTAGCTGGTGCACAAATTGATCGCGTCATTGCGTGACTGGGCCGGAACGCGCACGCGGTAGAACGTGCCTTTGCCGGCGATCTCGGCCTTGACGATGTTGGCGGTACGCCCGGCAAGCACGCTGCCATAGCGGCGCTGCAGATCCTGATAACTGGACTGGGCGCTTTCGACGGTCGGCTGCGAGGCGATCTGCATCGACCACGAGCCACCGCCTGCCGCGGTCGATGCCGGATCGATGGACGCAACCTGATCGGGCTTGACCTCGCCGACGACATCGACCGGCTGGTCGGACGGACGCTGCGGCGCTAGCGGAACCTTTGCCGGCGTGTTGGCCGATTGGGCCTTGGCCTCGGCCTTTGGCTTGGCCACCGGCTTGAGGGCCGGCTCGTCGTCCGCCTGGGCGGCGGCAGGCGCCACGGTACCGGTCTGGTCGGCATCGGCTTGCGCCGCCGGGGCGACATGCTGCGGCGCCGGATCGACCGGCTCGGTAGCGGCCACTTGCGGAGCGGCGGGTGCCGCCGGATCTTCACGCGGCACCAGCGAACCGTCCGACTTGACCACCATGGTCCTCACCTTGCGCGGTGCAATGGCGACGACATCGGCATTTGTGCCCTTGTCTGCATCCTGCAGCACCTGCGCGATGCGGTCCTCGGACTTGGGAGCTGGCGCCGTATTGTCGGCCAAAGCAGCGCCGGCCATCGGCGCGGCGTTGCCGACATCGGTTCCAGCGCCGGCTGCATTCTGGTCCGGCGAAAGATCGATGGCGCGGGCCGGGTCCTTCGCCTGCACGTCCACCGGCTCTTCGGTGTTGGTGACCAGCTTTTCCTGGACCGGCTCGGCGGGCTTGGCGCCCCTGACCGCGTCGTAGACCTTGTTGTCCTGGTTCGGCACCACGGCACCGCCCGGATTCTCCGGCTTGACCTTGATCGGCGCGTTGTCGGCCTTGACGATGACGGGCGCTTCGCTGCCGCCCTTGCCACCAAAGGACAGCGCAAAGGCACCGAGACCGCCCGCGACCGCGACCGCGCCGACAATCGCGGCGATGAACAGGCCGCGTCCGCGCGACGGCCTTGCGGCCTCACGCTCGCCGAGACCCGGAACAGCCATCTCCTCGTCGAGTTCGGGATCGTAGTCGAGTTCATCGACGGTGAAATCATCGGCTTGGGAAGCCGGCTGGCTCCCCGGCAGGTTGTCGAGGTCGTAGCCCGAGGCGTCGGCATAACCCGTGGGCGCCGCCGCGCGGGCAGACATTTCCATCGGCCGCGCCGCATAGGTTCGCGCTTCCGGCTCATAGCCCGGCTTGACCCCGTCATAGCCCGGCTTGACCCCGTCATAGCCCGGCTTGAGGCTGTCATAGCCCGGCTTGAAGCCCGCGGCATAGGAGCCATCATCGTAAGACGCGCCGGCCGCGTTGCCTGTGGGAGCGGCAGCGACCTCCACCGCGTTCATCTCGGAGAGAAGGCTGGAGAACTCGGCATCGAGATCGTCATAGCCAGGCGACGCCGGCTGGTCTTCCTCGAAGTGCAGTTCGGGGATATCGAGATCGTCCGCCAGCGCCACGACACGCTCGGGCACATCGACCGTCTCGACATCGGGCATGTCTTCGTAACGCGCCGGCTGGCGCGATTGCGGCGCCGATACTGGGGCAGCGGGAGCCAAGGTTTCGACCGGCTCGGACGAACCATAGGACGTCGTGGCGGCGACTGCCGGCGCTGCGGCCATGGATGATGCCACCGAAGCGGCCGGCTGAGCGCTAAACGTAGGCTGAGTGATGAATGACGGCTGCTGCGGAACCGGCGTCACGCGGCTCCACGAACGCGTCGGCTCTGTCGGTTGGGAACGCTCCGCAAGCCAATCGAAAGAATCCGCCGAATTGTCCCGGGGAGCGGCTTCGTCACGCGGATCAAGGCCCTGGGCCAAAGCCGCGTCCAACGCATCATCGTCGAAATCGACATCGCCAATGGTGTCCGAGTTCGGATCCTGGAGTTCATCAAGCATAAGATCGTCAATATCCGCGTCGGCCGCTTGGGCCGTGCCAACATGTCGATTCTGCTCAGGCGTGGTTTCGTCAAGATCCCAGTCGAGGTCGCCGACAAGGTCGGCCGGTTCCTCGGCAGGCTGGGCAACAGGCGGCGGGGCAGCGACAGCCGGCTGAGCCGTGACAGGCTCGCTGGCCACCGGCGCCGTGCGGGAAGTCATGGCGCCCAGCAGCGCATTCAACTCGTCTTCCAGGCTCCGTTCGTCCGCAATCGGGGCGTGCACCGCCGGCGCGACATTGGCTTCTGGCGCCGCCGGCTGGACCGTAGCGGCAGCAACTTCGGCGACCGGCTCTTCGACCGTTTCGGCGAACGAATCTTCAAAGTTCAGGTCGAAGGCATCGTCCGACAGGCCTTCAGGGTTGGAAATCTCGCTTGTTGAGTCCGCAGCATTGGCAAGCACTTCATGCGCTTCCGGCTCGTCGAAGGCGATCGGCTCATCCGCGCGAACGTCGAAATCCATGTCGACATCGGCCATGGCATCGTCGAGGCCAGCAAAGCTCTCGTCGGAGATTGCCTGGCCGTCAAGCGCCGCCGCCTGCTCCGGCATGGCATGCTCGACGGGATCGGCGGCCATGAATGACTGTTCCGCCGCCGAACGGTCGTCGAGCATCAGCTCGTCTTCAAGCGACATTGCCACCGCATCGTCGAATTCGTCATCGGAGGCAACCGGCTCGACAGAAGCGGGCGTATCGGCAACGCTGTACAGGGCCTCTTCGGCTTCCTCATCGATCCGAAGGTCCTGGTCGAGCGAGGCGGCAAGCTCGTCCGCCATCGACTGATCGTCCTCCAAGGGGGACACGTCCTCGAGCGAACCGGCGACGGCATCGCCAATATCGGACGCGAAAGCGGGCTCGACGGACGGCACGGCTTCAGCGGCGACCGCATGGCTGGCGCCGGCGACGTGGTCGTCGATCTCAGCCATGTCCAGTTCGAAATCGTCGTCGAGCGACACCGAAAGCTCGTCGTCCATCGCGCTGGCGTCAGCCGCTTCGAATGCCGGCTCATGCACGAAAGTCGGCTCATGAGCCTGAACAACCGGAGCGGCGTCGCTGTCGTCAGCGCCGAACTCGCCCATCATTTCTTTCTCGAGATCGATATCGAAATCGCCCTCTTCGAGCCCGTGATCGGCGGCTGGGGCCTGCGGCTGGGCGGGCGATTGCGGCCTGACCGGCTGGCGCGGGTCGAATCCCATGATCCTGGTCAGTTCCGCGAACGGATCATCCTCAGCGATGTCGTTGTTGTCGGCTACTCTCAGCTGGGTTCTGTCTGCCATTATTGTTCCCGAACTCGCACTCATTCGGACGCCATGGACGTCGCGTAGGGTTGGCCCTTACCAGCGCAATGTGGGCAAAAGGTGACAGGTTATTTAGTCAAACCTAACGCATTTCAGTGGGCGCGGCGGCCCCGATCAACGTCAGGCCGGACGTCAAAACGTCCGAAACAGCCTGCACCAGCCCTAGTCTGGCATGCGTCAATTGTCGGTCGTTAACCTTAACAAAACGTAAGTCCGGATTATCCGTGCCACGGTTCCAGTGCCCGTGGAAGCTGGAAGCCAGATCATAGAGGTAAAATGCCAGCCGATGCGGCTCAAGCGCAAGGGCGGCGGACTCGATCAGCCGCGGGTATTCGGCAAGCTTGCGGATCAGGCCGATCTCGCCCTCGTCGGTCAGCAATGCCGCGGCCGACGCCAGGCTGTTGCGGTCGAAATTGGCTTCGCCCAGTTGCTCGCTCGCCTGCCGGAACACCGAATGACAGCGCGCCGAGGCGTACTGGACATAGAACACCGGATTGTCCTTGGACTGCTCGGTCACCTTGGCGAAATCGAAATCCAGCGGCGCATCGTTCTTGCGATAGAGCATCATGAAGCGGATCGCGTCGCGGCCCACCTCCTCCACCACTTCGCGCAGCGTCACGAAATCGCCCGACCGCTTTGACATACGCACCGGTTCGCCCTCGCGAAACAGCTTGACCAGATTGCAAAGCAGCACGGTGAGCTTGACCTCTTCGCCGGCAATCGCCCGCGCCAGGGCCTCTAGCCGCTTGACGTAGCCGCCATGGTCGGCGCCGAGCACATAGATCAGGTCGACGAAGCCGCGATCGACCTTGTCCTTGAGATAGGCAACGTCGGCGGCGAAATAGGTGAATGAGCCGTCCGACTTGACCAGCGCCCGGTCCATGTCGTCGCCGACCGCGGTCGAGCGGAACAGCGTCTGCTCGCGGTCCTCCCAATCGTCGGGTTTCTCGCCCTTGGGCGGCGGCAGCTTGCCCTTGTAGATATGGCCCTTCAGCGTCAGATCGTTGATCGCGGATCGGATCTTCCTGGCATTGTCGGCGTGCAGCGTGCGCTCGGAGAAGAACACGTCGTGATGCACGTTGAGCATCGCCAGGTCCTCGCGGATCATCGCCATCATCGCATCGATGGTGCGATCCTTGACGATGGCGAGCGCCTCGTCATCGGGCATCTGCAGCAGCGAGCGGCCGAATTCCGCGACCAGCGCCTGACCAACTGGCACCAGGTAATCACCCGGATAAAGCCCGCCCGGAATCTCGCCGATGTCGTCACCCAGCGCTTCGCGGTAACGCAGGAATGCGGAACGGCCGAGCACGTCGATCTGCGAGCCGGCGTCGTTGATGACGTATTCTTTGGTCACGTCGTAACCGGCGAAGGCCATCAGATTGGCAAGTGCATCGCCGACGACAGCACCCCGGCAATGGCCGACATGCATCGGTCCGGTCGGATTGGCCGAGACATATTCGACATTGGTTTTCCTGCCGCCGCCAACCATCGAGCGGCCATAGTTGCGGCCCTCGCCGAGCAGTGCGGTCAGATGTGTCTGCCAGAAGCCGTCCTTCAGCCTGAGATTGACGAAACCGGGGCCGGCCACCTCTGTTGCCGCGACATCCTTGTCGTCGCGCAGCGCCTGCGCCAGTCTTTCGGCCAGCGCGCGCGGGTTCTGGCCGGTCGGCTTGGCCAGCACCATTGCCGCATTGGTCGCCAGGTCGCCATGGCTGGCGTCGCGCGGCGGCTCAACGGCAATGCGCGACAGGTCAGGCGAAATGCCGTCTTTGTCTTTCAGATCAAGCGCTTCGACGGCTTTTATGATTCGCGCGGTGAAATCGGCGAAGATGTTCATTTGTGTGACTCTGGGGTCTGGCTCTGGCGGCTTTGCAGCGAATCCGGCTCGTTGGCCGGCAAAATCGAGCCCGCCCTAGCCCAATTCAGGCGTATGGTCAAACAAACGCCGGTGTTCCTTGAGCGCGTAGGTGTCGGTCATACCCGCCAGGAAGTCGGCGACGCTGCGCGCCTTGATGCGATCATCGGCCCGATCCAGCCCCTCGCGCCAGCCATCCGGCATGGCGCGCGGATCGGCGAAATAGGCGTCGAACAGATCCTTGACGATCTGCTCGGCATCCGCGCGCACCCTCATAACCTCCGCGTGCCGGTAGAGGTGCTTGTACAGAAAGGCCTTCAGTTCCTTCTCCAGGGCAGCCATTTCGGCCGAGAAAACCACCATCGTCTCGCCAGCTGCCCTCACTGCATCGGCGCTCGGCGGCCTGATGCGATCGAGATTGGCGGTCGTCGACCTGATCACGTCCTCGACCATGGCCGTTATCTGCCGCCGCATCAGTTCGTGGCCGGTGCGCACGGCATCGAGGGAAGGATAGCGTTCGCGCACGCCTTTCAGGATCGTTCCCGGCAGCGAAACCGTCTCCAGCATGTCCAGCGTCAAGAGCCCTGCCCTCAACCCGTCGTCGATGTCATGCGTGTTGTAGGCGATATCGTCGGCGATCGCCGCGCATTGCGCCTCGATGCCGGCGAACCGGTCGAGTTCGAGATCGTGCAGTTGCGAATAATCACGGATCGCCTGTGGCACCGGCCCTTTCAGACCCTTGCCGTTGGCATCCGTCAGCGGCCCATTGTGCTTGACCAGGCCTTCCAGCGTTTCCCAGGTCAGGTTGAGCCCGTCGAACTCGGCGTAGCGCGCCTCCAGCCTTGTCACGATGCGCAGCGATTGTGCGTTGTGGTCGAAGCCGCCCCAGACGGCCATCTTCTCGTTGAGCGCGTCCTCGCCGGTGTGGCCGAAGGGCGTGTGGCCGAAATCATGCACCAGCGCCACCGCCTCGGCCAGATCCTCGTCGCCGCGCAGCGCCCGTGCCAGGGCGCGCGCTATCTGCGCCACTTCGATCGAATGGGTCAGCCGGGTGCGATAGTGGTCGCCTTCATGGGCGATGAAGACCTGCGTCTTGTGCTTCAGCCGCCGGAAGGCCGTCGAATGGATGATGCGGTCACGGTCCCGCTGGAATGGCGTGCGGGTCGGGCTCTCCACCTCGTCGAACAGCCGCCCGCGCGAGTTTGCCGGATCGCAGGCATAGGCGGCGCGTGGCCGATAGCCGAATCCGATGTCGCCCAACTCACTGGTCATGGCTGATGCTGCCGCGTTTGACTTAGCCAGGTTGACTTGGCCCCTCGCGCTTCATACCTATCATGTGAAACCGAAAGCAAGGTGACGCCCATGGGCGCTGATGCCAAGACTGCCATGAAAGTCGATATGACCGAGGCCGCCGCCAAGCGGATCGCCAGGATTGTCTCGAACGAAGCCGGCAAGACGGCGCTGCGCGTTTCGGTCGAAGGCGGCGGCTGCTCGGGCTTCTCCTACAAGTTCGATCTGGTCGATACGCGCAACGACGACGACGTCGCCATCGAGAAGGACGGCGCCACCGTGCTGATCGACGATTTGTCGCTGGTCTATATGGGCGGATCTGTGATCGATTTCGTCGACGATCTGATGGGCCAGTCGTTCCAGATCCGCAATCCGAACGCCGTCGCCTCCTGCGGCTGCGGCACGAGTTTCTCCATATAGAATGCCTGCCATCGGTGCGGTCCGTCAGATCGCGCTGTCGGCTGGCCGTGACCTCGACGTGACGCTGGCTTTCTGGCGCGACGTGCTCGGCATGGCCGTCCATGCACGCTTCGATCCGCCGGGCATCGCCTTCATCATGGCCGGAGAAATCAGGCTGCTGTTCACCGACGGCGTACCGGCCGGAACCGTCTATCTCGACATATCGGGCCTTGATCAGTTCCATGCCTCGGCTGCTGCCGCCGGCGTGCCCTTCACCGCGCCGCCAACGCTTGTCCATCGCGACACGGACGGCCAGTTCGGTCCAGCGGGGGAAAGCGAATGGATGGCCTTCCTAAAGGACCCGGCTGGCAATACGATCGGCCTCGTCGAACGCCATCCGCCGCAAGAGCCCAACTGAACAGCATCGAGACCGCCATGAAAATCGTCACCTGGAACATCAACGGTGTCCGCGCCCGCATCGGCAACCTGACCCATTGGCTGACCGAGAGCGCACCCGACATCGTCTGCCTGCAGGAGATCAAGACGGTCGACGAGCAGTTCCCGCGCGCCGAGATCGAGGCGCTTGGCTACAATGTCGAAACCCATGGCCAAAAGGGTTTCAACGGCGTCGCGCTGTTGTCGAAGCTGCGCTTCGACGAGGTGATCAGGGGCCTGCCCGGCGACGATGCCGATGAACAGGCGCGTTTCATCGAAGGCGTTTTCTCAACCGACAAGGGCGCCTTGCGTGTCGCCTCGCTCTATCTGCCGAACGGCAATCCGATCGATGACGAGAAGAAGTTTCCTTACAAGCTGTCCTGGATGGCGCGGCTTGAGCGCTGGGCCGAAGAACGGCTGAGACTTGAGGAGGCTCTGGTGCTCGCCGGCGACTACAACGTCATTCCCGAGCCGATCGACGCGCGGTTTCCGGAGAACTGGCTGGGCGACGCCCTGTTCCAGCCGCAGACGCGACAAGCCTTCCGCCGGCTGCTCAATCTTGGTTTCACCGAGGCGGTGCGCGCGGTCACCGACGCGCGCGACACCTATACGTTCTGGGACTATCAGGCCGGCGCCTGGCAGAAGAATAACGGCATCCGTATCGACCACCTGCTTTTGTCGCCGGAAGCCGCCAACCGATTCTCATCGGCCTCTATCGAAAAGCATGTGCGCGCTTGGGAAAAACCGTCCGACCATGTCCCGGTGGCGATCGATCTCGCGCTTCAGCCGGCTTGAGAGAACCTCGCCGGGCCCGTCTGCGCTGAACCCTCATATCGCCACATTTCGCGCCGTTCATTGCAGACCAGCATGGCGGCTGGGGTTCCATGAGCACACGATTTCATCTTTGTCCCATTGGCCTGGCATTTGCCATGGCCGTTCCTGGTACGGCATTTGCCGACCAGGAATGCCTGGCCAATGGAAAATCCTACCAGATCGGTCAGGTCGCCTGCCTGACGGTGGCCGAGCAGAGCCATCTGGCCCGCTGCGATATGGTGCTCAACAACACCTCGTGGACGAAGATCGGGGATAGCTGCCCGGAAAACACGCTGGCGCCACACCCCCATGTCACGCCGATCTCGACGCCGGCGCCCAGCATGGTGCCGACGGAGCCGATCGCGAACTGAGCCAATCTCGCGCCTTGTGGGGGAGATCGGCAGTTCAGCCGCCAGCAAAACTACTGGTCCGCGTTGTTGCCCTTGGTGAGGATATCATCGGCCAGCGAGATCGCGGTGCGGCGGTCGGCCTCGCCGGCGGTGGCAAATGCCTCTTCCTGCATGCCGCGGATCCAGGGCTGGTCAGCGGGCGAAGCGCGTTCGAGCGCTGCCGTCATCATCGCCAGGCCGCGAACGATCTTGCCGCTCTGGAACAACAGATGGCCCAGCGTCGCCTGGGCGCCGGCATGGCCTTTCTCGGCGGCGAGTTGGAACCAGCGCCCGGCCTGCTTGACGCTGGCCTTCACCCCGCCCTCGCCCTTCAGGAACATCTGCCCCATCTCGAACTGTGCGTTCGGGTTGCGGTAGTTGGCAGCCGCGCGCATGTAGTATTCCTGGGCCGCCACCTCGTTCTCGGTGACCGGGCTGCCGGGAATGCCCGTGCGCAAATAGTCGCCAAGCGCCACCAGCGCATCGGAGACATAGCTTTCCTCAGGCGAGCCGGGCTCGACATCCTGGTCGACGATCTCGGAGAAGAACTTGAACGCCTCATAGTCGTCGCGCGCCACGCCGTCGCCCTCGGCATACATGCGGGCAAGCTTCCAGGTGGCGCCGATCTGGCCGTTTTCGGCGGCGTATTTGTAGGCCTCGGCAGCCTGCTCCTTGTGGCCGTTCTTGTAGGCGGAGAAGCCGAACTGGAAGACCGCCCAGGGGCTCGATTGCGGCTTCACCCCGGTCTTGTCGTCGAACACCTTGTCGTCGAAGGCCATGGCCTGGCCGACGGCGCCAAAGGTCGCGCCAAACGTGGCGGCCACGACCAGTGCCGAAAAGACAGATGACCTCAACAACTCAGATGTCCGCATAACAGTGTGTTTCTTTCGCACCGCCCGGATGGGTCACCGCGCCATCGCGCGCCGGCCCTACCGTCTGTGCATATTTCCATATCGCCCCCGACTGATAATCGGTCGCGCGCGCCTTCCATGTCTTTGCCCTCGCCGCCAGTTCGCTATCGGACAACGCCACATCGATCGTGCCGTTCACCGCGTCGATCGAGATCACGTCACCATCCCTGAGCAGTCCGATCGGGCCACCCACGGCTGCTTCGGGGCCGACATGGCCGATGCAGAAACCGCGCGTCGCGCCCGAGAAGCGCCCGTCGGTGATCAGCGCCACCTTGCCGCCCATGCCCTGGCCGTAGAGTGCTGCCGTCGTCGACAACATTTCGCGCATGCCGGGGCCGCCGCGCGGTCCTTCGTAGCGAATGACGAGAACCTCGCCTTCCCTGTAGTTGCGATGCGTCACCGCCTCGAAACATTCCTCTTCCGAATCGAAGCAGCGGGCCGGACCGGAGAATTTCAACTCCGCCATGCCGGCGACCTTCACGATCGCGCCTTCGGGGGCCAGGTTTCCCTTCAAGCCCACGACACCGCCGGTTTGGGTAATGGGTCTGTTGGCCGGGCGGACCACATCCTGATGCTCATTCCAGACAACGTGCTGCATGTTTTCGGCCAAAGTGCGGCCAGTCACCGTCATGCAGTCGCCATGCAGATAGCCGTGGTCGAGCAGGGTCTTCATCAGCAGCGGAATGCCGCCGGCCTCGAACATGTCCTTGGCGACATATTTGCCGCCCGGCTTGAGGTCGGCGATGTAAGGCGTCTTCTCGAAGATCTTGGCCACGTCGAATAGATCGAACTTGATGCCGGCCTCGTGCGCGATCGCCGGCAGATGCAGTGCCGCGTTGGTCGAACCGCCGGTGGCCGAGACCACGGTCGCCGCATTCTCCAGCGCCTTCAGCGTGACGATGTCGCGCGGCCGGATATTTCTGGCGATCAGCTCCATGATCTTTTCGCCCGAGGCGAAATTGAACCGGTCGCGCATTTCATAGGGCGCCGGCGCGCCGCAGGAATAGGGCAGCGCCAGGCCGATCGCCTCGGCGACGGTCGCCATGGTGTTGGCGGTGAACTGGGCGCCGCAGGAACCGGCCGAGGGACACGCGACCTGCTCGATCTCAAGCAGTTCGTCATCGCTGATCGTGCCGACCGAGTGCTGGCCGACCGCCTCGAAAACATCCTGCACGGTGATCTGGCGGCCGCGATAGCTGCCGGGCAGGATCGAACCGCCATAGATGAAGATCGACGGCACGTTGAGCCGCACCATGGCCATCATCATGCCGGGCAGCGACTTGTCGCAGCCGGCGAGCCCAACCAGCGCGTCGTAGCAATGACCGCGCATGGTGAGCTCGACCGAATCGGCGATGACCTCGCGCGACACCAACGACGACTTCATGCCCTGGTGACCCATGGCGATGCCATCGGTGACGGTGATGGTGCAGAATTCGCGCGGCGTGCCGCTGGCGGCCGCGACGCCCTTCTTGACCACCTGCGCCTGGCGCATCAGCGAAATGTTGCAGGGCGCCGCCTCGTTCCAGCAGGAGGCGACCCCGACCAGCGGCTGCGCAATCTCGGCCGCCGACAAACCCATGGCATAGAGATAGGAACGATGCGGCGCACGCGCCGGACCGACGGTCACATAGCGGCTAGGGAGCTTAGCCTTGGAGATGACTTTGGCGTCCATACTCTTCCTTGCCCCATCTTCCCTGCAAATGGGGCGGAGCGGCCTGCCCCCTCGCCGAGCCTTTTGGCGCGTGTCCCGAGACAAGATCGAGGTGCGCCGGGTTTATGGCGGGAAATGGGCAATTTCCTCAGCCCGGCTTCCAGCGCAGGGGTTGTTCGGAAAGTGTTGCCAAAACGTCACAATAGCAGGAGGCGAAGGCGGTGCGGACTATCTGCAATAGAGCTTATGTTGATGGCTTGGCCAAGGCCCGCCCAAAATGAAAGGCCGGGTATTTGCCCGGCCTTTTTCTATGATTTTCAGTCACTTAGAACTTGATCTTGAGGCCACCTGAGATGGCCGTGACCAGATCGTTGCCAAAATCATAGCTGACGTCGGTGCCGGCCTGATATCCGTTCTCGCCGTCCAGGACACCCGAGTGGCCGCTGGTAAGCACGCCGATCGCACCCGCCAGACGGAGTTCAATGTTGGGCTTGGGCGTGTAGGCGACGCCGCCACCCAGCGTCCAGGTATCGGTCTGGGAGCCATATCCATGCGAGGTGCCGCGATCCCAGGAAAGCTGACCTGCGGCGCTCCACTGCTCATTGAACTTGTGGCCGACACCGCCCGTGACAGTCCAGCCGTCACGATACATCAGGTCCAGCGACGTAGCCTGCACCGGGGAGTTCGTGTAGCATCCCGCAATGACTTCTGAGCCTTGCGGGCAGATCGCAACGCTCTGCAGCACGCTCCAGTTGACCCACTTGATAGAACCGAAGGCGAGCCAGCCCGGCGCGATACCGGACTGCAATTTCAGTTCTACCGATTCCGGCATGGACGAGGTCGCACCATAGATTGCCCTGGGGCCTCCTAGTAAGGCCGGCAAGGTAAGTGTGCCGGAGATATTGTCGAGCTTGACTTGCGAGTTGTAGACAAGGCTGGCCCGCAACGCGATGTCGGGGATTTCATAGGCGACGCCGGCGCGCCAGCCCCACCCATCAGCCGACAGGTCAACGCGACCAATAGCACCTGGCAGCATTGGGGTCGCATAGCTTTCCTTGAAGCCATACACTTCCTGGTAGAAGACGCCGCCGATAAAACGGAGCTGCCCCTTGCCGGCATCCATCTTATAGGAGCAGGTCGTGGCGTAGTTGTTGCTCTTGATGTCGGTCTCGATGTTGGAATAGGACCCGTTCCAGATACCGGGGTTGGTATGCGCCCCCCAAGGCTGAGAATAGTCGAACATACAATCGACGCCCTTGACCACCTCAGCCTTCACGCCGATGCGCGGCACCCAATAGCTTTCGCTGTCCTTGGCTGTGCTGCTGACGTTCAGGTTACCACCGCTTGTGTCCACCGCATTCTTGACCTTGCGTTGCGGCATCACATAGGTCGCTTCGGCATCGGTGGCGAACGGAGCAGGATCGAACAACAGGTCGATATCGTAGCCGCCGCGCTCTAGGCCGCCGGCATGCGCCGAGTTCATCGCCGTCCCGATCAAAGCCAGCGAAAAGCAGCCCGCCCCCAGCAGCGCTTTCAGTCGCAGAATAGTCATGAAATGTCCTCCCCGAATTCGAGTGCACCAAGCTAGAACCAATTCAGGTTAACGGTGCAACAACGAATTCGCGGGCGTACATGTACACACTGGCCAGCCGCATTTTCGAGGAAATGCAACCCGGTGCGGCAAGGCCGAAAAATGGTCTGTGAAAGCTGAGCGGCTCTCAAAAACAGGGAGAACCATCCAAAAAGGCTCGAAAACAGGCCTTTTTTGGGCTCCAGGAGCCCCATTGTTACATTATGGCAACAATGGGGCTAAAACTTCCGTTTACGTCAATATTAACGCAACGGAATGCTGATTTTCGAGGCGGAAAACCAGCATTTTAGAGGGGTCTAAAGTCTCGCGAATCTATCCTCAACCGGCGTCGCGAACCCTGGCCAACGCGACCGACAGCTTGTCCTGTGCATCGCGGTATTCGGCGAGCTTTTCACGCTCGGCATCGACGATCTCGGCCGGCGCGCTGGCCACGAACCTCTCGTTCGACAGTTTCTTGTGCAGGCGTGCGATCTCCTCGGTCACCTTGGCCAGTTCCTTCTGCAACCGTGCAGCCTCGGCGGCGAGGTCGATCAGGCTGCCAAGCGGCAGGCAGATCGTCGCCTCGTTGAGCACGATCTGCGCCGAACCCTTGGGCGCGATATCGGCAAGCGAGATGTCGCCGACCCGCGCCAGCCGCTTGATCGCCGACTCCTCGCGAACGAGGCGCTCGCGTGTCACATCGTTGGCGCCGACCACGACGAGCGGTGCGATGGCTGCCGGCGGCACGTTCATCTCCGAACGCACGGAGCGGATGCCGGAGACGAGGTCGACCAGCCAATTGATGTCGGCTGCAGCCTCGGCGTCTTCGAAGTCCGGTGACGGCCACGTGGCATGGCACAGCAGCGAGGGGCGTTGCTTGCCTTCGCCAGCGGTCTGCGCCCACAGTTCCTCGGTCATGAACGGCATCATCGGATGCAGCAGCTTGTAGATCTCGTCGAGCACGAAGGCGACGCAGGCTCGGCTTTCGGCCTTGGCCGCCTCGTCGGTGCCCATGAACACCGGCTTCAACAGTTCCAGGTACCAGTCGCAGAACAGGTTCCAGACGAAGCGGTAGGCGGCACCCGCCGCCTCGTTGAAGCGGTATGAGGTGATGCCGTCCGTGATCTCGCGCGCCGCCCGCGTCAGCTCGGTGAGGATCCAGCGGTTGACCGCCAGCTTGGCGTCGTTGAGCCAGAAATCGTCATTGCGCGCGACCTCGTTCATCTCGGCAAAACGCGTCGCGTTCCACAGCTTGGTGCCGAAATTGCGATAGCCGGCGATGCGCGCCGGATCGAGCTTCACGTCGCGGCCCTGCGCCGCCATCACCGTCAGCGTGAAGCGCAGCGCATCGGCGCCGTATTCGTCGATCAGGTCGAGCGGATCGATGACGTTGCCTTTCGACTTCGACATCTTGGCGCCGTTCTTGTCGCGCACCAGCGCATGGACATAGACGGTGTGGAACGGCTCCTCGTCCATGAAGTGCAGGCCCATCATCATCATGCGGGCGACCCAGAAGAAGATGATGTCGAAGCCTGTCACCAGCACGTCGGTCTGGTAGTAGGTCTTCAGCTCGGGAGTCTCATCGGGCCAACCCAGCGTCGAGAACGGCCACAGCGCCGACGAGAACCAGGTGTCCAGCACGTCCTCGTCGCGGGTCAGGATCTCGCCCGGCTTGAAGTTCTCCAGCTTGTCCTCGACCCAGGCCTTCCACGGTCCTTCCAGCGCCAGATAGAATTCGATCGCGGCGCTCAGCGCCTCTTCCTCGGTCTTCTCGACGAAGACGCGCCCGTCGGGCCCGTACCAGGCCGGAATCTGATGACCCCACCAGAGCTGGCGCGAGATGCACCAGGGCTGGATGTTCTCCATCCAGTCGAAATAGGTCTTTTCCCAGTTCTTCGGCACGAAGTTCGTGCGACCTTCGCGCACTGAAGCGATTGCCGGTTTGGCCAGCTCCGCCGCATTGGCATACCATTGCTCGGTCAGGAATGGCTCGATCGGCACGCCGCCGCGATCGCCATGCGGCACGGCGTGGCGATGCGGCTCGACCTTTTCGAGGAAGCCGCCCTCTTCCATCAGCTCGACGATCTTCTTACGCGCGACGAAGCGGTCGAGGCCGTCGAGTTCGTCCCAGACCGCCTGGCGCTCCGGCGTCACCTCGAGGCCGGCGAGAAAATCTTCATTATCCCTGAGGCTTACCGCCGCCTCCGTGGTCAGGATATTGATCGCCGGCAGCTTGTGGCGCTTGCCGACCTCGAAGTCATTGAAGTCGTGCGCCGGCGTGATCTTGACCGCGCCCGAACCTTTTTCCGGATCGGAATACTCATCCGCCACCACGGGAATCCTGCGGCCAACGATCGGCAGGACGATGTTCTTGCCGACCAGATGCCGGAAGCGCTCGTCGTCGGGATGCACCGCGACGGCCGTATCGCCCAGCATCGTCTCCGGGCGCGTCGTCGCCACGGTGATGAAGGTTTTCGGGTTTTCCGGGTCGAAGACCTTGCCTTCGACGGGGTAGCGGAAGTGCCAGAGATTGCCATTGACCTCCTGCTGCTCGACCTCGAGATCGGAGATCGCGGTGAGCAGCTTGGGGTCCCAGTTCACAAGACGCTTGTCCTTGTAGATCAGCCCTTCCTTGTAGAGCGTGACGAACACTTCGAGCACCGCCTTGGACAGGCCTTCGTCCATGGTGAAGCGTTCGCGTGACCAGTCGGCCGAGGCGCCGAGCCGCTTCAGCTGGTTGAAGATGGCACCGCCGGATTCGGCCTTCCACTCCCACACTTTCTCGATGAACTGTTCGCGGGTCAGGTCGCGGCGATGGATCTGCTTTTCCATCAGCTGCCGCTCGACCACCATCTGCGTGGCAATGCCGGCATGGTCCATGCCCGGCTGCCACAAGACGTTCTTGCCGCGCATGCGCTCGAAGCGCACAAGAATATCCTGCAGCGTGTTGTTGAGCGCGTGGCCCATATGCAGCGAGCCGGTGACGTTCGGCGGCGGGATGACGATGGTGAAGGCCTCAGCCCCCTCCTCGGCCCCGGCACCGGCGCGAAACGCGTCGGCCTCTTCCCAGACTTTGGCGATCTTCGGCTCGACGGTTTTGGCGTCGTAGGTCTTTTCAAGCATGGGAAAATGGTCCGCGCTGTCGGGAGTTTTGCTGGTCCGGTGTAAATCGGAAGGTTTTGGCCAAGTCAACCGCAAGGGCTGTCTCGGACCCTCACAAGCAGATAGGCGCGGCCTCAGTCATTTCAACGCAAAGCGATCCGTCGTCCTGCCGACAACGACTTCACCAAAAGAAACGGCGCCACGAAGGCGCCGTTTCCTCTGGGCAATCGGCATGGGGAACTACTGCGCCCCGCGCGCCACGCGCTCGATCTCCTCGCGCACCAGCCTTTCGACCAGTGTCGGCAGATTGTTGTCGAGCCAATCCTGCAGCATCGGCCGCAGCATCTCTTCGGCCATCTCGTCGAATGTCTTCTTGCTGCGGCTGGCAAACGCGTCGGAAAGCTCGCCAAAGGCAGCCGCGACCTGACGGCCGGTGTGCTCGGAAACGATCGCCGGACGCGGCGCGTCGCTGGCCGCCACCGGCCGCACCACGCTTGCATCCGGACGAGACGGCTCGGTAGCCGGTTTCGCGGTCGGTTCATCCCCTGGAGCCTCCATCGACGGCTGGGAAGCCGTCTTGCGGGCTTCGCTCCGGTCTGGCACCGCCGCCCTCGCCTGCTCGCCAACCGCGGCGATCTCGCGACGCCAATCGGCGATGGAAGCGTCGGCGACAGGACGCGATATTGGCGCTTCAGCCGTGATTGGCTCCGCTGCGACGCGGGCGCTGACCTCGGCGAGTGTCATCGATGGCCTTGCCGGGCTGGGATCGGGGCGCACCGGCGTTTCCATGCGCGCCACCACCGGCTCGGCCGTCGGCAGCTGTGCCTGCACTTCCGCCAGCGTGACCGGCTTCCTGCCCTCGGGGGCGGCATGCAGGTCGGCACGAAATGCTTCCACGTCGGGGGCTGCATAGGCGCTCGACGCGCGCTCCAGATCCTGGCTCAGATCATCGGCGTCGCCCGGCTGCTTGCGGCCGCCGTCGCTGTCCTCGATGATCCGCCTGATGGAAGCCAGTATCTCTTCCATGGAAGGTTCGCGCTGTGCGCTGCTTGCCGTTGCCATCGTCACATCCGCCGCCCTTGTGACCCCTGTTGGGTTTTCCGCTCCGGCAGAGCCGGATCGAATCATGGCCACAGCGTAACCGACGGATCGCCGCACGAGAATCCCCAATCTGGGGACTTGTGGGATTTCAACAGATTAGCGCCATCTGAACCCGAGAGCCGCAGCGCGAAAGATCCTGCTCAAGCAGGGAACACGGCCAGTTCAGGCCGAACGCCTCAGCGGCCGTCCGGCGTGCGCAGTCCGTACCACTTGTCCTTGACCGCGTTGTAGTGCTCTTCAGGCTTGTATTTCGCTACCTGCAAGCCAAGGCGGTCGACGGACAGACGGCCGGTCGCCTGCAGGATGGCGTAGCTCGCCACCACCACATCGTGTTCGTAACCGGCCTGGTTGATCTGGGCGGTGATGACCGTCGCCTGCGCATTGAGGACGTCGAGCGTGGTGCGCTGGCCGACATTGCGCTCTTCGATGACACCGTTCAGTGCCAGCTTCGCGGCTTCGATCACTTGCCTGTTGGCCGTCAGCTGCTGCTGCGCGGCGGTGTACTCGGTCCAGGCGGCGGTGACGGCCTGGCGCACCTGGTCGCGGCTGACGTCGACCTGGATGCGGGCCTGGCTGAGTGATTCCTTGTTCTGGCGCACGATCGCCGAGGTGCGGCCACCTGAATAGATCGGGATGGTCAGCGTTGCCCCGACACTGGCCGAATTGGTCGTGCCATCCTGCGAACCGACGCCTGGCAAAGGCGAGGTATTGCGATAGGCGCTCGAAACGCCGGCGGAAGCCGACAGCTGCGGCAACAGCGCGCCTTCGGCCGACTTCACCGAAAACGCGGCGGCGTCGACCAGATGCTGCGTGGCAAGGATGGCCGGATGCTCGTTCGAGGCCACCCCGACGGCGGCGGCGAGGCTCGACGGCAACAGCTTTGCCACCGGCGAAGCGCCCTTGAGCTTGCCCGGCTCGTCGCCGACGATCTGGCGATAGAGCGCCGCACTTGCCAGCGCCTGCGCCCGGGCAGCACTCAGCGATGCCACGGCGGCGGCGCGTGAGGCGTCGGCCTGGGCGACATCGGTGCGTGTGCCTTCACCAACTTCGAAACGCGAACGCGCCGCGCGCGCCGTCTCGGTCAGGAACTGCAGGTTCTGCTCGGTCAGCACAGCGACCTGCCGGTCGCGAATCACGTTCATATACGCTTGCGCCGCGCTGAACAGGATGCCCTCTTCGGTGTTGCGCAGGCTTTCGACCGAGGCCCGGACCTGTGCTTCGGCGGCAGCAACATTGTTCCTGGTCTGAAAGCCGTCGAACAGCGTCTGGTCGATCTGGACGCCAAAATTGCCGGTGGTCAGCCGCACGCTTGAATTGGTGCCGTTGAGATGGCTGCTCGAATAATCGATATCCGCCGAGCCGGTGACAACCGGGCGGTAGCCCGACTTGGCGATGGCGACACCCTCATCGGTGACGCGAACGCCGGCACGGGCCGAATTCAGTGAAGAATTGTACTGGTAGGCCTTTGCAAGCGCGCCGGAGATGGTTTCGGCTGAAGCGGCCAGTGGGGACAGCATGGTCGCCGAAACGAGGACGGCGGTGAAAAGTGACTTGCGTAAAGACGGCACGGTTAAACCCTCATTCGTTTTCCATGGGAACCGCGCCGCGCCTGCTTCTCTCATAGATCAGCCGGCGCCGCGTGTTCGTGTTCCCTGCTGCTCACCCCCAAAGTGCCCCCAGTTTGGCATCAGCAGCGATCGTTCAAATGCAAGCGACCATGACAAAGCCTCTGCTGCAAGGCCAAATCATTCAGAATTCGAAAGCACGAATGCGTTCAAACCCCGGTAGTGGCTTAATTGCCGCATTAAATGCACGTCTTCCGGTTACAACCCCCCCGGCCTTGAAAAAGAGACGGGCCACGCCGGAATTGCCCTGCCCTTCGACGGCGACGAGTCGGCCGCCTTCGGCAAGCTGGTCGAGCAACGGGGCCGGCACTTCCGCGACACTGCCACCGATAAAGATAACATCATAAGGCGCCTTGGCGGCATGCCCCTGCGGCAACGCGCCCTGGACGACGGTCACATTGCCGCAGCCAAGCGACGAAAGCGTCGATCTGGCGGTTTCCGCCAGCGCCGAATCGTTTTCGAGCGCCACTACGGACCCGGCCAGCCGCGACAGGATGGCCGAGGCGTAGCCCGTTGCGCAACCGACATCGAGCACCGAATCGGTCGGGTTGATCTCGGCCAGCTGGATAAGCTTGGCCAACGGCGACGCTTCCATCAGGTAGCGCGAACCGTCCGCGCCGGCTGCAATGCGGATGTCCTCGTCGATATAGGCGAGATCGCGCTGGGCGGCGCCGACAAACATCTCTCTTGGGACGACAAGCATTGCATCGAGCAGCGGCGCGCTGGTCACATCTGTGGTGCGGACCTGGCCGTCGACCATCTTGACGCGTAGTTCGGAGAAATCAGCGCTCATGTCCCAACCAGTCCGCTTGCCGCGCCAGAACCGCGGTCCATTGTGTCAGGAACTTCAGGCCCCTGCGCTGCCGCGCGGGGGCCCGGGCATTGGAGGCCTCGCCCGGAATCGAACCGGGGTGCAAGGATTTGCAGTCCTCTGCGTAACCACTCCGCCACGAGGCCTCATTGCTCCCGGCGTTCCACCCGGTTCCAATAGGTTGCGGCGAAAATGCCGTCAAGCGGCCACCTTGCATTCCGAACGGTTTCCTCGCGTCAGTCCGGACGGCGTCCGGCAAATCATCGGACCGCTTTATTAGCGGACAGTTAAGCATAGCCTGATGGGAGAAGAAACGCATCCTGTCGCCGCATGACAGGGCAAGGCTTGCCTCGGCCGCGGCTGTTCTCAAGCAGATCCGTGAGGCACTGGAAGAGCAGGCCGCCCACTGAAACACCACCTTGCGCTATCGGCGGTCAATCGGGCCGGCGACGCCGTTCCCACCAGACGACAAAGCGACGCCGGTGACGGCGAACCATGGCGAATTCATAGGACAGCACCAGCAATCCGAGCGGAACCATCCAGAAGCCGAGGATCGGCAGGAAACCGAGGATGCCACCGATGGTCAGCAGGATGCCGATCGTGATTCTGAGCCCGCGCGAGCGCGGCATTTTGAACTCGCGCCCGAAAACGGAGATTTTGCGCGCCGGCATCTGGTTGTCTTGTGCTGTCATCGTCTCGAAAGATTGATCCGTTTGGTCGTTCGCAAGCATGCTCAAACCAAAGCCGCCGCCGCGCTTTCGGTTCCATATCCCTGCCAGGACGGCTAATATGAGGGCATCCTTCGACGATTGCGAGAAAGGCCTGCGCGAAAAAGCCTCGGAAAAATGTGAAAAGCTTCTTTGCAAAGCCGAAAAGGGCAGCTATAGGCTGCGCCACTCACATAAGAGCCTCCGTTCCCCGGTAGCTCAGTGGTAGAGCAACCGGCTGTTAACCGGTTGGTCGCTGGTTCGAATCCGGCCCGGGGAGCCAAATTCTTCAAAGCGTTGAGACGGTCAGGTCGCCCATAGGGGCTGATCTATGGCATGTCTGGAAAACCGCAGTCAGCAGGTTGATTCTCAATTTGACCCAGCGCCGCTATGCAGCGCGCTTCGATCACGGCGATCTCATCACCGCGATCTCATCAGGATTTCATCTCTTGTCACCGTTCGGGTTGGGTGCCGGTGCCTCTCGCACATCTCGTGGTGGCGGGTCGACATGTTCAAGCTCTGGCGGGGCTTCTTTGTCCCGACGTCGGACAGGTAGCTTCTCTGGTTCGGGCTTCGATGGTGGTTCTTTGATCTTGCTCGGCATAATCGAGTTAACCGCACTGCCGGTCCCTTGTTCCCGCAGCAAGCCGAAAACCTGAATGGGGGAACCGGGAGCGCCAAAAAGCGTTTTCTCGCATGCTCAAGAAGATCGCCCTTGCCGCCGTGCTGGTCCAGGTTGCCGCGGTTTCGGCTCTCATCACTCAGACGGTCCTCTTCGCGTCCACGGCCACACAGGCCGCCAACGCGCAGCCCGGCGACGCAGTCGCTGTCACTGCCGACAAGGAACCGGACAAGGCGGCGCAGCCTGCTGGTGCCGACCAATGCCCAACCCGGCTTGTGACGAGCAAGATTTTCACGAGCAACGCAATTACGGCGCAACGATAGTTCGCCATCGATGCCGGCCATCCGTCGATCCCCCCAATTTAAGTCAGGGCAATGTGCTTGAAAGCGCAATGATTCCTGTTACTTGCGGCATGGGGCGAGTGCGTTTGGGTTGGGCAAGAATTGGTATGATTTCATCGAATATGGAATGCCCGCGCTGTCATGGCAGCGGCAGGGTTTTCGACTGCTCCAAATGGTATGCGTCAAACGGGCACTGCTGCCCGCAGGGAACCCATCGGGGTGGCTGCCCCGGAAAGACGGGTGCCTGCACGGAATGCGACGGCCTGGGGACAATGGCGGAGCCTCCGCTGAGGGCCGTCGCATAATCTGCGAGAGTGTCGCATGCCGCTGATGGCGACGCGGACGCGCCCGCCAAAAAACCGTACTAACGGCTCGAACAACAACCGCCCGCCAAAGGTGAGCTGGCAGGGCAGCTCACCTAGTAGCGATGCGGAAACGACGACCATGCAGCCGGACCATCCTGATGGCGCCGCCCCTTATCAAGGCTAAGCGGCTACTCCACCACGACCTGACCTTGTGCCGTCCATCCAAGGGAATTGGGCAAGCGGGTCCTGCAAGATTTTGACGGATCTTGCGAAGCCGGCGACGGCATCGCGCGCCACCGTCAGCGGAACCTGGCCGTCGTGAGCACGCTGGCAAGCTCGAAAGGCCGTTTCGAAAATCGGACCCCGCCGCTCCCTTGGCCACTCGTCAAAGAAGTCGAACGCATCGTCGAGGCACCCTATTTCTTGAACGAACTCGCCATTCTTGACCAGGACCGGTCGGTCGAACGTCCTGTAACTCATGTGATCCTCCATTCCGCACGTGGGTTGTTGTTGGTTCGGGTCATCATGCGATTGCATGCTCCGGCTCGGCCAACATGCCGCCGCCTCCACGCCCGGGCGGCACCGTTGCAAAGGCCGGGATTGACGGCGGATCATCATCGTCATCTCGCCAGGGGCGCCGCATCCAACCGAGCCGGCTCTTCTTGCGGCGTCGGTCGAAAGACAGGCTGACGGTTCCCGACTCCTTTGAAACACGCGGTTCCCGCCCGGTTTCGTCCAGAAGGCGGAGTGCGCGAAGTATGTCGCTGACTTCCACGACGGCGCCGTTGTCCAATTGCCGCAACGCGGGATTGTCAGGAACCGCATGAACGTCGGAAGCCCAGAAAGCGAGCAAAGCCCGCTTTGCACCGATCGTCATCGTCTCCTCGTTCAGCACATCATCCGGCGTCCGCAATCCGGCGGATTCCGCGGCAAGATTTTTCGGTTCAGGTTGGTGAAAACTGTAAGTTCCGGTTCTCATCTCCATTCTCCGCGATCTGTGCCTCCCGGCCGAACCGGGAGGCGGACCGTAGATTTAGGTCCAGGGAATCAGGCGACCTCGCGTTGAGGCTCCGCATCCGAGTCGATCAACTGCTTCTTGCCGGGTTGCTCGAGCGAAACCGCTTTGGCTTCGGACCCTATCTCAATGCGCCGAGGCTTGAGTTCCTCGGGCACTTCGCGGACTAGGTCCACTGACAGCAAGCCATTCTCGAGGTTGGCCGCCTTGACCTTTACGTGGTCGGCAAGTTTGAACACCTGCTTGAAGTTGCCCGTCGCCAAGCCGCGATGAAGGACCTCCCGATTTTCCTGGTCGGGTTTCCTTTGGCCGACGACAGACAATTCGGGGCCGTTCTGCATGAGTTCGACCTCATCGAGAGCGAAGCCGGCGATAGCCATCGTAATGCGATAGTCGTTCTCGCCGGTCTTCTCGATATTGTAGGGAGGCCAGTCGGAGCGTACGCTTTTTTCGAGCATATCGAAGAGACGGTCGAAGCCGACCGTTGTGCGGTAAAGAGGGGTATAATCAGAGCTTCTCATAGCCATATCCTCCGTGAAGCAACATGGATTACGAGGCTGTCGCAGCGTCGCTGCGACGCCAGTATGTCGAGCCGAAGCCTCGACGGAAAACGATCTGGTAATCGTGTTTTTTTCCTTCAAGAGGGGCGACAAAAATATTTTTGGCCGGCAGGCAGGTGCCCAAGGCGCTGCCTTGCGTGCTGGTGGCCACTGCGCGATGTTGACGCCAGGGGTGGATGCGAATCATGCGAAAAATTTTGATGTCCGGACTGCTGCTCGCGGCAGCCTTTTCCGCGAACCCGGCCCACGCGCTGGACAGTAGCGGCACGCCTGTCGTCGTGACCCCTCTTGCGTCGCGCACGACGACCGCGTCCGGCCAACCGATCACGCTGCCGCAGAAGAACGTGCAGGTGCTGGTCTCGACCTACGACATCGCGCCGGGCGCGACCTTGCCGGTCCACAGGCACCCTTTCCCGCGCTATGCCTATGTCCAGGCCGGCACGCTGAAGGTCACCAATGTCGAGACCGGCGACAGCAACACCTACAAGGCCGGCGATTTCATCATCGAAATGATCGGCCAGTGGCATCAGGCCACCAATATCGGTGATATCGAGGTGAAGCTTCTGGTGATCGATCAGGTCGAGCAAGGCGCCAAGAACACGGAATTGCGCCAATAACCGCGAAGTCCGTGCCCGGCGCGAAAGTCTGTTCGCGCTTTCGCAGCAACCGGCGCGGTGGTAGGGCTGGCCGGGAAATCATGGAATGGATCGCCCCTTGACCAAAGCTCCCCGCCTGCCGCTGATCGAAATCTGTGTCGAAGGCATTGACGGCCTTCTCGCGGCGCAAGCCGCCGGCGCCGACCGGGTCGAACTGTGCGCCAGCCTCGTCGAAGGCGGCATTACGCCAAGCCTCGGCACGATCCGCGCCGCCATCGAGCAGGCAAACGTGCCGTTTCACGTCATGGTGCGGCCGCGCGGCGGCGATTTTCTCTACAGTGAGACCGAATATGCCTCGATGCTGGCAGATGTCTCGGCACTGCGCGAACTCGGCGTGCCCGGCGTGGTGTTTGGCTGCCTGAACGCCGATGGCACCATGGACGAGGCGCGCATGAGCGAACTGACGCAGGCCGCCGGCCCCTTGAACGTCACCTGCCATCGCGCCTTCGACATGACGCGCGAGCCGGCCGAGGCGCTCGAATCGCTGATCCGCAGCAAGGTCGGCCGCGTGCTGACCAGCGGCCAGCGTGACACTGCCATCGAAGGCTTGCCGCTGTTGGCGGATCTGGTGCGGCAGGCCGGCGACCGCATCGTCATCCTCGGCTGCGGCGGACTGGATTTGCACAACATTGCCGAAGTGCGCAGCAGAACCGGCCTGTCCGAAATGCATTTTGCCGCCCTCAAGGATGTGCCGAGTGCCATGGACTACCGCAATCCCCATGTCGGCATGGGTGGTTCCGATCTCGATCGCGAGTACCGCAACACGCTGACCGACACAGCGCTGGTGGCGGCAACGATCGCGGCAGCCAAGGCATGACCTCGAGCCCTGCCCCGATAGCCCGTGTATCGGCCCAAGACGAAGCGGCGATCCTGGCGCTCAACAACGAGCATGCCGCCGAACTGTCGTGGCTGGAGGCTGAGCGGCTGTCCTTCCTGCTTGGCGAAGCATTTTACACCAGGCGCATCGGCGATCTCGAAGCCTTCATCATGACCTTCGACCAGGACGCCCGCTACGACAGCCCGAATTTCCTGTGGTTCCGCGAACGCTATGAGCGCTTCGTCTATGTCGACCGGGTCGTCGTGGCGGCGCACGCACGCGGCCGCGGCCACGCCCGCCGGCTCTATCAGGACCTGTTCGGCCATGTTGAGCGCGCCGGCCACACGCTGGTCACCTGCGAAGTCAACACCGCCCCGCCGAACCCCGCCTCGGATGCCTTTCACGCCGCGCTCGGCTTCGTCGAGGCCGGCGACGCCGTCATCCATGGCGGCAAGAAAGCGGTGCGCTATTACGCCAGGCAGATCAGCGCCTGACAGAACAGGCAGATCTGCGCACGAAGATGAGGACTACTGGAACAGGGCTGTCGCACTCACCAGCGTCATCCAGAACCCCCAGACCAACGGGATGCCGACCAGCAGCCAGGCCAGCGTGAGTTTGATCGAATTCTCGTTGTCTTGCGCCATGGTCGGTCTCCTCAGAGCTGATCCCGAAAAGTGAACTCCGGTTTTCGGAAAAGATCATGCTCAAACAACAAGATAGAGCCCATCCCGATTCTATCGGGATGGAACTGACTCTAAGCCACCGCTGGTTCGGTCTTCATGTGGAAGCGCGCATTGACGGGCCGCATCATCAGGTTGAGCAGGAGGCCGACAACCAGCAGGCCGGCCATGATGTACATGGTGACCGTGTAGGCGTCGGCCTTCGCAACGCCGCTGTCGATCTGGTACTGCCGGATATAATTCACCAGCACCGGGCCAAGCACGCCCGCCACCGACCACGCGGTCAGCAATCGGCCGTGGATGGCGCCGACGTAACGCACGCCGAAGACGTCGCGCAGGTAAGCGGGAATGGTGGCGAAGCCGCCGCCATACATGCTGAGGATGATCCCGTAGAACAGCACGAACAGGAAAACGCTGCCGGTCTGGCCGGTCCACGGCACCGCCGCATAGAGGACGACACCCAGCGCGAAGAAGATGGCATAAGTTGTCTTGCGGCCGATATAATCGCTGGTCGAGGCCCAGAAGAAGCGGCCGAGCATGTTGAAGATCGACAGCAGGCCGACGAAGCCGGCGGCAGCGGCAGGCGTGATGCGTCCCGGAAACATCTCCTGGCTCATCGCCGAGGCCTGGCCGAGCACGCCGATCCCTGCCGTCACATTAAGGCACAGCACGCCCCACAGCAGCCAGAACTGCGGCGTCTTCAACGCATCGTCGAGATGGACATTGGACGTCGTCACCATCGCATTCTGTGCCGCCGGCGGCGTCCATCCGGCAGGCCTCCAGCCCTCCGGCGGCACCCTGACGATAACGGCGCCGATCAGCATGAAGACGAAATAGACGATGCCCAGCACCAGGAAGGTTTCGGCGACGCCGATGTGCTCAGGCGTCGAAAACAGCTTCATCAGATAAACCGACAGCGGCGAGGCGATGAAGGCGCCGCCGCCGAAGCCCATGATCGCCATGCCGGTTGCCATGCCCGGCCGGTCCGGAAACCAGGTGATCAGCGTCTTGACCGGCGAGATATAGCCGAGGCCGAGACCGATGCCGCCCAGCACGCCGTAGCCGAGATAGATGATCCACAACTGGTGCAGATAGACGCCGAGCGCCGAGACTATGAAGCCGCCGCCGAAACAGCAGGCAGAAGCGACCATGGCTTTGCGCGGACCAACGCGATCCAGCCAGCCACCGCCGAACGCCGCCGCAATGCCCAGGAACAGGATCGCGATCGAGAAAATCCAGCCGAGGCCGGTCAATTTCCAGTCGTCGGGCGCCGAGTCGGTGATGCCGATCAGCTTAGACATCGGCAAGTTGAAAACGCTGAACGCATAGGCCTGGCCGATGCAAAGGTGGATGCAGAGCGCCGCCGGCGGCACCATCCACCTGCTGAAGCCAGGCTCGGCGACGGTGCGTGAGCGGTCGAGCCAGCCGCCCGCCCTTTCCCCGGTCGTATCCATTCCATCCTCCCAGATGTGTCTTCGAACCATCTTCTCAGATGTGTCCTGCGAACAAACTAGGCGGGTAAGCCGGCGAGGCAATAAGGAATGCCTACCATACGACCAATGTCTAATGAGACTGGCCCATATCGGAAAGCAGGTCATTGCTTTCCCGAAAGTTAGATTAGAAACAATTAATTGATCGTCTGCTTACGAAGCACGATCCTTCCACCTGCACTCACGATCATCTGGCCGGGCACGACGGCATTCACCAGTTGCGGTTGAGCCATTCGCGCGCCGGGCGCTCTATGAGGTAGTAGCTGCAGGCCGCGCAAGCGAAGACCGCGGCCAGCATCGGTATCGGCGCGCTGCCTTGCTCATAGACGAATTTGTAGAACGGCTGCTGCCATAAATAGAGCGAGTACGACCACAGCCCCAGCGTCGCCATCGGCCAGAACGACAGCAATCCGGAAAAATACCGTGGGCTGAAATCGAGTGCGTTGACGGCCAGAGCCAGCAGCGGCACCGCGAAGAGATAGTGCATCGGCGTCGGCACCCGATCCAGGAACAGGACAACGGCACAGACCGTCGCCACCAGGGCCACATGCTTGCCTCTCAAAAACGCCGGCAGCCTGCCGTCGGCCTTGAGCAGGCAGATCGAAGCCGACAGCAGGATCGACGCGATGTGCACATCCGTGCGCCAATAAGTGGTTTCGTAGTCCATCCCCAAGACCCAGTACGAAACCGCGCCATTGGCCATGGCCAGCAAGGCCAGCGCCAGGAGCAGCACGACCACGCGAGAGCGACTTGAGACGATGACGCTGATCAGCGCCAGGATGATGTAGGCGTGCTCCTCGATGCAGAGCGACCAGATATGGTCGAGCGCCCCTGCCCGAGCCACGAGAATGCCGGCATAATTGTAGGTGAATGTCAGCGCCGTCAGCGCGGCCTTCCATTTGAAGGCGAGGAACGTGCCGGAGAGCGCGATCATCGCGACGACTACGAAGACCAGAAGAGCCGGATAGATGCGGGAGAAACGGCGTTTGAAGAATTTTTTCAGCGGGTAGCGTTCGATGAACAGGATCTCGCCCATCAGCCGGCCGCTGAGCACGAAGAAGAATTCGACGCCCAGCACGCCAAGATTGATTCCCGGAACCGGAAAGAAATGGCCGATCAGAACCAGCGCGATCGAAAGCCCGCGCCAGCCGTCGAGATAGGCCAGTCTTGTTCTGGTTGATCTGTCGGCGGCGGATCGGGACGGAACGACATGCGTCGCGGAAATGTCGGTCATGCCGATCCTCTCGCAATAGGTATGCGAAGGGTACGACGGTACAAATCGAACCCAGCTCGCATTCCCGCCCAGTCCATATTGCAGTGCAATATGAATTTGTGCAAGTGCGAGATTGCTGCCGGATCAGGTCCGGGCGATGTATCGGCCGGAATTGCTTCAAGCAGTGCGGCGGCCATGCCAGCAGCAACTGAACGGATGCAGGCCGCCGCACGACAAAAAAGGGGCCACGGAGGCCCCTTTCCTTGTCTGCGACTGATCGTATTAGAAACTGTTTCGAAACTCGCCCTGGCGAGTCATATGGTGGTGGTTTCGAGAACCGGAGCGGAGCGTACTTTTGGTACGTGAGCACCGGAAGCACAGAAAACGCCATCAGATGGCCGCCGGAGTAGAGTTTCCAAACAGTTTCTCAGGCGTTGGCTGCCGCAACCGCGCGCTTGGCCATCACCGCGATCAGATTGGCGCGATAATCGGCCGAGGCATGGATGTCGGTCATCAGATTCTTCGCCGGCACTTTCACACCTTCCAGTGCCGAGGCCGCGAAATTCTTGGCCAATGCTGCCTCGATCTCCTTCGAGCGGAAGACGCCGTCATCGCCGGCTCCAGTGACGGCGACGCTGACGCCATCCTTGCCCTTGGCAACGAACACGCCGACGATGGCGTAGCGCGATGCCGGATTGCGGAACTTTTCATAGGCCGCCTTGGCCGGCGCGGTGAAGGTGACCGCGGTGACGATCTCGCCTTCCTTCAACGAGGTCTCGAACAGACCCTTGAAGAATTTGTCGGCAGCGATCTCGCGCTTGTTGGTGATAATGGTGGCGCCCAGCGCCAGCAGCGCCGCCGGATAATCGGCCGCCGGGTCGTTGTTGGCGATCGAGCCGCCGATCGTCCCCTTGTGGCGCACCGCCGGATCGCCGATCAGTGACGCCAGATGGGCAATCGCCGGACAGGCCTTCTTCAGCTTCTCGTCATTGGCAACGGCGTGATGCGTGGTCGCGGCGCCGATGGTGACGGTCTTGCCCGACACCTTGACGCCCTGCAGCTCCGCGATCCGCGACAGGTCGACAAGGTCTGACGGCGCGGCAAGCCGCGTCTTCATCGCCGGGATCAGCGTCATACCGCCCGAAAGCAGCTTGGCGTCGCCTGTCTTGACCAGCTTGGCAGCATCGGCGACCGAGGCGGCGCGGTGATAGTTGACTGCGTACATGGAATTCTCCCTTGGGTGAATGGGCGAATAGGGAGTAGCGAATAGCGAATAGGATCTATCCAGTCGCACCGCCTTCTCTTCCCTATTCGCTACTCCCTATTCGCTATTCGCTTTCAGTGTTTCGTCGCGCGGATCGCGGCCCAGACGGTGGACGGCGAAGCCGGCATGGCAAGATCGTTGCTGCCGATGGCGTCGGTGAGGGCGTTGATCACCGCCGGCGGCGAGCCGATGGCGCCGGCCTCGCCGCAGCCCTTGATCCCCAACGGATTGCCCGGGCATGGCGTGTTCGAGGTCGAGACCTTGAACGACGGCAGATCGCCGGCGCGCGGCATGGTGTAGTCCATGTAGCTCGCGGTCAAAAGCTGGCCGCTATTGTCATAATGGGCGCCTTCGAGCAGCGCCTGGCCGATGCCTTGCGCCAGCCCGCCATGCACCTGGCCTTCGACGATCATCGGGTTGATGATGTTGCCGAAATCGTCGGCAGCGACGAACTGGACGATCTCGGTGACGCCGGTTTCCGGGTCGACCTCGACCTCGCAGATATAGCAGCCCGCCGGGAAGGTGAAATTCGACGGATCGTAGAACGCCGTCTCCTTCAGCCCGGGCTCCATGCCGCCCGGCAGGTTGTGGGCAGTGTAGGCGGCCAGCGCCATCTGGAACCACGGCACGTTCTTGTCGGTGCCGGCGACCTTCAGCGCGCCATTCTCGATGACGATATCGCCTTCGTCGGCTTCGAGCAGGTGTGCCGCGATCTTCTTGGCCTTGGCCTCGACCTTGTCGAGGGCCTTGACGATGGCCGACATGCCGACTGCACCCGAGCGCGAGCCATAGGTGCCCATGCCCATCTGCACCTTGTCGGTGTCGCCATGCACGATCGAGACCGAATCGAGCGGCACGCCGAAGCGCTCGTTGACCAGTTGCGCGAAGGTCGTCTCATGGCCCTGGCCGTGGCTGTGCGAGCCAGTCAGCACCTCGATCGTGCCGACCGCGTTGACGCGCACTTCCGCCGATTCCCAAAGGCCGACACCGGCGCCGAGCGAGCCGACGGCAGCAGACGGGGCGATGCCGCAGGCTTCGATGTAGCAGCTCATGCCAATGCCGCGCAGCAGCCCCTTCTTGGCGGCGGCGGCCTTGCGCTTGGCAAAGCCGGCATAATCCGACGCCTTCATTGCCGCATCGAGCGAAGCGGCATAGTCGCCGGCGTCATAGCACATGATGACCGGCGTCTGATGCGGAAACGCTGTGACGAAGTTCTTGCGCCGCAGCTCGGCCGGCGAGACGCCGAACTGGCGGGCCGCCGTCTCCATCATGCGCTCCATGACGAAGGTCGCTTCCGGCCGCCCTGCCCCGCGATACGCATCGACGGGCGCGGTGTTGGTATAGATCGCCTTCACATTGGCGTGGATGGCCGGGATATTGTACTGGCCCGACAGCAGCGTCGCATAGAGGTAGGTAGGCGTCGCCGACGAAAACAGCGACATATAGGCGCCAAGATTGGCCTGGGTTTCGACCTTCAGGCCGAGGATCCTGTGGTCCTTGTCGAAGGCCATTTCAGCATGGGTGTGATGGTCGCGGCCATGCGCGTCGGTCAGAAAACTCTCGGTCCGGTCAGCCACCCATTTGACCGGCACCCCGGTCTTCTTCGACGCCCACAGGCAGACGATCTCTTCGGGATAGATGTAGATCTTCGAGCCGAAACCGCCGCCGACATCGGGCGCGATCACGCGCAGCTTGTTTTCCGGCGCGACATTGTAGAAGGCGCTCATCACCAGCCGCGCCACATGCGGGTTCTGCGAGGTCGTCCAGCAGGTGTAGTGATCCTCGGCCTTGTCGTAATGGCCAAGTGCGGCGCGCGGCTCCATGGCGTTAGGCACCAGCCGATTGTTGATGATGTCCATCTTGACGACATGGGCTGCCTTCCCGAAGGCCGCATCCGTGTCGTCGGCATTGCCGATGTCCCAGTCGAAGATCAGATTGTTGTCCGCTTCGGGGTGGATCTGCGGCGCACCCTTGTCCATCGCCTTGGAGGCGTCAACGACGGCCTTCAACTCCTTGTAGGTGATCTCGACCGCCTCGGCGGCGTCACGCGCTTGCCCCTTGGTCTCGGCGACGACAATGACGACGGCGTCACCGACATAACGGACCCGGTCGAAGGCGAGTGGCGACCATGCCCCCATCTTCATCGGCGAGCCGTCCTTGGAGTGGATCATCCAGCCGCAGATGAGATTGCCGATGCCATCGGCCTTGAGTTCCTTGCCGGTCAGCACGCCGATGACGCCGGGCATGCCTTGGGCCTTCTTCACATCGATCTTCTTGATCTGCGCATGCGCGTGCGGACTGCGCACGAAGGCGGCGTGCTTCATGCCGGGAACCACCATGTCGTCGACATAGCGGCCGGCGCCCGTGATGAATCGTTTGTCTTCCTTGCGCGCGACCCGAGCGCCAACACCTTCAATGCCCATCAGAAATTCCTCCCGAGATTGTAGGGGAGTAGGTGAGTAGGGCAGTACGGCAGTAGGGAAAAATTGGCTCCGATTCCCTACTGCCCTACTGCCTTATTGCCCTACTGCCTCGTTCAAGCCGCTTGTTTCGCCTTACCCTTCGACCCCTTCATCGTCGTCGATGCGGCGAGGATCGCCTTGACGATGTTGTGGTAGCCGGTGCAGCGGCAGATGTTGCCGTCGAGCTCGGCACGCACCGTCGCCTCGTCGAGCCCTTCGGGGTGGCGGCCGATCATGTCGGTCGCCGTCATGATCATGCCCGGCGTGCAGAAGCCGCACTGCAGCCCGTGATGTTCCTTGAAGGCGGCCTGCACCGGATGCAGGTCGGCGCCATTTGCCAGGCCCTCGATCGTCAACACGGTCGAGCCGGAGGCCTGCACCGCGAGCATCGTACAGGATTTGACCGCCTTGCCGTCGACGTGGACGACGCAGGCACCGCATTGCGAGGTGTCGCAACCGACATGCGTGCCGGTAAGGCCGAGATTTTCCCGCAGGAAGTGAACCAGAAGTGTTCGGTCCTCGGCAGCACCGCTGACCCGCTTTCCGTTCACCATCAACGAAACGTCCGACATGGTCCCTCCCTGGGTATCAACCTTGGTCATCACGTTGCCAACGCGGCGTTGGCGCATCGGCCATGCGTTATTGGTACACCGCACATCGGACAAAAAACAGCACGTCGCAAACGCGGCACATTGTACTTTCGGTCATGGCCGCCCCAAACATGCGGTGCCGGTGGCCCCATTGCCAAACCGCCGATTGAAGGCAACAATGTCGGTCGACGCCCGCGCGCCAGAAGCATTTAAAACAGCCGCGCACAAAAAAGCGTCGGAGGAAATGCGGAGAACATCGCTGGCCAATTCACAGACGCGCTATGCATGCGGCCTGTCGGCGCTCACCACGGACGAGCCCGACATGGAGGCGTTCGCCAAGGCGATCGCACTGGAAGCAGCCGCCATCGACGCGGGCTTTGCCCTGCTGTTCTTTTCCCAGAGCCTGGTCGAAGCCAGCGCCCTTTCCCAGGCGCTCATGACCCACGCGCCGGCGCTCCACCACGCCGGCTGCTCGACTGCCGGCGAGATCACGCCGCAAGGTCTCGAGGATGGTCATGTGCTGGCCATGCTGCTTCCGTCCCCCGCGTTTACCGCCGTCAGCGTGATGGTCGAAAATCTGTCCTCGTCGGGTATGGACAGGATCACCGGCGAGGTCGAGACCCTGCGGCGATCGCTGCGCGCGCGCCTCGGTTGCGATCGGACCAAAGGCACTTTCGCGCTCTGCTTCATCGACGGGCTCTCCTATGCCGAAGAAGCGGTGAGTTCAGCCATCCACTGGGGTCTCGATGACATTCCGCTGCTTGGCGGCTCCGCCGGCGACGATCTGAAATTCGAGACGACGCGCCTGATCTCGAACGGCAAGGTCACCTCCGACAGCGCCATCATCGTGCTGATATCGACCGAAATTCCCTTCCATGTCTTCAAGACCGACAATTTCGTTCCCACCGATGAGAAACTGGTGGTGACGGCTTCCGATCCAGATCACCGCATCGTGCGCGAGTTCAACGCCACCAATGCGGCGCAGGAATATGCCGCGTCCGTCGGTATCGTCGCGCAGATGCTGACGCCACTGAGCTTCGCCTCGCATCCCGTGGTGGTGAAGGTGGGCGGACAATATTATTGCCGGTCGATCCAGAAGATGCATGCCGACGGCTCGCTGTCGTTCTTCTGCGCCATAGACGATGGCGTCGTGCTGTCGATCGCTCAGCCCAAGGACATGGTCGAATCGACGCGCGCCGCCCTGCGCGACGTCGAGGAGAGGCTTGGCGGTATCGACATGATCCTCGGCTTCGACTGCGTGCTGCGCCGGCTGGACGCACGCAATCGGCAGGTGTTTCGCGAAATCTCGGAACTCTACCGGGTCAACAATGTCATCGGTTTCGGCACCTATGGCGAACAGTACCGGTCGATGCATCTGAACCAGACTTTCACCGGCATCGCCTTCGGCGAGCGCCAGGCGGCGGAATAGGACGGCGCAACAAGATGCCGCTGAGGGACATAAACGATCTTGAAAAGCTGAAGAAGATCAACGCGGCACTGGTCAGCCGCGTCGAGCGCTCGATGGACCAGCAAGGCAACGCCTTTTCGCTGTTCCAGACCACGATCTCGCTGGAAAACCGGGTGCGTACACGTACCGAGGAACTTCACTCGACCTTGCGGCGGCTGGAGCAGTCGAACATTGACCTCAGTGCCGCCAAGGAAAACGCCGAACTGGCGAACCTGTCAAAAACCCGTTTCCTCGCCGCTGCCAGTCACGACGTGCTGCAGCCGCTGAATGCCGCCCACCTTTCGGTTTCGGCGCTCGCCGAAGTTCAGACCAGCGACGAGGGCAAGAAACTGGTGCGGCAGGTCGAGCGCTCGCTGGAGACGATGGAGGACCTGCTGCGAACCCTGCTCGACATCTCCAAGCTCGATGCCGGCGTGGTGCAGCCCGACATAAGCGACGTCAGCCTGGAGGCGCTGTTCTCGTCGCTCCGCTCGGATTTCCTGCCAGTGGCGGAGATGAAAGGCCTGTCGCTGAAATTCCGGCCGGTCCATGCCGTGGTCCGCTCCGACCGCACGCTGCTGCGCCGTATCCTGCAGAACATTCTCTCCAACGCGCTGGGCTATACACGCTCGGGCGGCGTGCTTGTCGGCACCAGGCATCGCGGCGACACCATCCGCATCGACGTCGCCGACACGGGCTGCGGCATTCCCGACGACCAGCGCGAGGCGGTGTTCGAGGAGTTCCACCGCGGCACCTCGCCGGCCAATGCCGAACTGGACGGTGGCGGTCTCGGGCTCGGGCTCGCCATCGTGCGCCGCATGGCCAGCGCGCTCGGTCATCCCGTGACATTCTCGTCGAAGGTCGGACGCGGCACGATCTTCCACATCGATGTACCCGTCGGCATCGGTGCGCCAGCCGATGCCATCGCCAGCGTTGCCGACATGGAACGGCCGCGCGGCTATGGCCTGTTCGGCACCAAGGTGCTGCTGGTCGAGAACGATATCGAAGTGCTGCAGGCCATGACCTTCCTCCTCGAACGCTGGCAATGCCTGGTGCGGGCCGCGACCTCGACCGACGATGCGCTCGACATGCTTGGCGACACCGACTGGGTGCCCGACATCGTCATTGCCGACCAGCATCTCGACGGCGGCGATCTCGGCACCACGACCATCGCCGAAGTCCGCGACTATCTCGGCCGCGCCGTGCCGGCGCTGATCGTCACCGCCGACAGTTCGGAAGCGGTCGCCAAAGCCGCCCGCTCCGGCGGCATCGAACTGATGCGCAAGCCACTGAAGCCGGCCCAACTAAGGGCGCTGCTGGCGCATTTGCTGGCTTAGCTTCATACCCTCCCCTTGAACGGCAGGGTAAAAGCTCAAAACCCAGCCTGATCGCGAAACAACTCCGCATTGTCCAGCTTCGACACCTCGATCACCGCTTGCGTGCGGCTGTACACATTGAGCTTGCGCAGGATTTCCGACACATGCGCTTTCACCGTGGTCTCTCCCACCTGCAGCTCGTAGGCGATCTGCTTGTTGAGCAGGCCCTGGCGCAGCATCTGCAGCACGCGCAGTTGCTGCGGCGTCAGCGTCGACAGGCGCTGCACCATGTCGGCGCGGTCGGCGCTGTCGGCGTCCGGCGGCCGGCCTTCATAGGTCTCCGGCACATAGATCGCGCCTTCCATCACCGAGCGGATGGCTGCGGCGAGGTCGCTCTTGCGCGCCGATTTCGGGATGAAGCCGGCAGCGCCATAGGACAGCGCTTCGGAAATGATCTTCGGCTCCTCGTAACCAGAGACGATCACCACGGGCAGGCGCGGATAGCGGGTCCGGAGTTGCAGCAGGCCGTCAAAACCGTGCACGTCGGGCATCGAGAGGTCGAGAAGCGCGAGGTCGAACGGCTTGGCATCGGCCAGAAGATCGAGCGCCTCGGTGATCGAGCGCGCCTCCACCGTGTCGACTTCCGGATAGGCCATCTGCACGGCGCTGTGCAGCGCCTCACGAAACAGCGGATGGTCGTCGATGATCAGGAACCGGGCGCGATCGTGGGTTGCGGTCATGGGGTTCATTTCAGTTCGTGAGCAATTAGAATAACCTCTCCACCATGGCCAGATTATTGCCAAATAGTATATCGCCATCTCCGACGGAAAGTGCCGCCGGCACTTTCTCGACCAGATCGCCTTGTCCAGGCCCTAAATCGATCGAATGCTCCGGCAACCAAGCAGAGACCCTTGATGACAGAATTCGTCCTTCCCCTGCCCGCAACCGCATCGGTGGCCGTTGCCGGCTCGTCCGATCGTTTTGCGGTGCGCCGTATCTACTGCGTCGGCCGCAACTACGCGGCGCATGCCCGCGAATTCGGCAATGACGAGCGTGATCCGCCCTTCTTCTTCACCAAGCCGGCCGACGCGGTGGTCGATTCCGGCACCGCTATCCCCTACCCGCCGCTGACGGCCAATCTGCACCACGAGATCGAACTGGTGGCCGCGATCGGCAAAGCCGGCTTCCGCATTGCCCGCGACAAGGCGCTGGACCATGTCTGGGGCTATGGTGTCGGCATCGACCTCACCCGCCGCGACCTGCAGGACGAGGCCAAGAAGGCCGCCCGGCCCTGGGACTGGTCGAAGGCCTTCGACCGCTCCGCCCCTTGCAGCCCGTTGGTGCAAGCGCACGAATCCGGCCACCCACAGAAGGGCCGCATCTGGCTCGCCGTCAACGGCAAGGTCAGGCAGGATGCCGACCTCGCCGAACTGATCTGGCCGATACCGGATATCGTGTCGATCTGCAGCGAGGCGATGGAGCTCGAGCCCGGCGACCTGATCTTCACCGGTACGCCGGCAGGCGTCGGCGCGGTTGGCCCCGGCGACACGATGACCGGCGGCGTCGACGGCATCGGGACCATCGAAGTGACCATCGGCCAGCCGAAGTGAGGCCATGAGCGAACTCGTCCTGCACAACTACTACCGCTCCTCCACCTCGTATCGGGTGCGGATCGCGCTGGAGATGAAGGGGCTGAGCTACGACTACGTCCCGCATCATTTGCGCCATGGCGAGCACCTCGAACCAGCCTATCTCGCGGTCAATCCGCAAGGGCTGGTGCCGGCGCTGGTGCTCGGCGACGGCACGCTGCTGACGCAATCGCTGGCGATCATCGAATTCCTCGACGAGACCAGCCCGGAACCACCGCTGTTGCCAGGGGATGCGGCCGGTCGGGCACGGGTCAGAATGCTGGCGCAGATGATCGCCTGCGACATCCACCCGGTGAACAATCTGCGCGTGCTGACCTCGCTGCGCACGCTGTTCGGCGCCGGCGACGAGGACGTCGTCAACTGGTTCCGCCACTGGGTGAACGAGGGCTTTCAGCCGCTTGAAAAGATCCTGGCCTTGTCGGCGGAGACCGGAACATTCTGCCATGGCGACGCGCCGGGTCTGGCTGACATCTGCCTCGCCGCACAGATTGCCAGCAATGCCCGCTTTGGCGTCGATCTGACGCCCTACCCGACGATCGCGCGCATCAACGCCGCCTGCATGGCGCTGCCGGCCTTCCAGAAAGCGGCGCCCCAGAACCAGATCGATGCCGAATAGAGAAGCCACCGATCCAGAGGAAGTAAAGGCGCTTGCCGACATCGAGGCCTATGGCTGCCATATCCTGTACGTGCTGGAGGAAGGCGACCTGGCGCCCTTCGCCTATTCAGTCGGTATCGAGCACAATTTCGGGGCTCCAGAATTGGTCGTGATAGGTCTGAGGCCTGAAATCTCGCAGTCCATCATCAACGAGTATTGCAGACGGGTCCACTCAGGCGAGGTTTTCGAACCAGGACAGCGAACGTCCGGCTTCGTCAAAGACTTCGACTGCCAGTTCGACGCTGTTCATATCGAGCACTACCCCGAGCATTTCGGCTGGGATCTCTGGTTCTACGACGGCCCGGATTTCCGTGTCGTGCAGCTGATTTTTCCGACGACTGAAGGCATCTGGCCATGGGACGCCGAGGCCGACGACTGGTTCCGAGCCTGGCAGCCGCTGCTCGACACGGCTCCCGCGTCCCAGGCCTGATCGACGGCATCAATTTCGGACTCGCCGCGCCCAGGAATCGGCTATCTTCGCGCTTCGATGCGCGTGGTCCGTGAAATTATTTGGAGTTATCGATGAAAGCCGTCGTCTTCGAGAAATTCGGCGAAGCGCCGAGGATCCAGACCGTTCCTGATCCGAAGCCGGCAGCCGATGGCGTCGTCATCAAGGTCGAGGCGACCGGTCTGTGCCGCAGCGACTGGCATGGCTGGATGGGTCATGACGATGGCATCACGCTGCCGCACGTGCCGGGCCACGAACTTGCCGGCATCGTCGTCGCCGCGGGCAAGCAGGTCACGCGCTGGAAGGCCGGCGAGCGCGTCACAGTGCCGTTCGCCGTCGGCTGCGGCCGCTGCTTCGAGTGTAATTCGGGCAATCACCAGGTCTGCGAGCACCAGACACAGCCTGGCTTCACCGGCTGGGGCTCGTTTGCCGAATATGTCGCCATCGAACATGCCGACACCAATCTTGTGCGCCTGCCCGACGAGATGGAATTCGCCACCGCCGCCAGCCTCGGCTGCCGCTTCGTCACTTCGTTTCGAGCCATTGTCGACCAGGGCCGGGTGAAGCCGGGCGAATGGGTCGCGGTGCATGGCTGCGGCGGCGTCGGCCTGTCGGCGATTATGATTGCCAGCGCCATGGGCGCCAATGTCATCGCCATCGATCTCACCGACGAGAAACTGGATTTCGCCAAAAAGATCGGCGCCGTCGCCACCATCAATGCATCTACGACGCCGAACGTGGTCAAGGCGGTCAAGCAGATCACCAATGGCGGCGCGCATATGTCGATGGACGCGCTCGGCCACCCCACCACCTCGTTCAATTCGATATCCAATCTGCGCCGGCGCGGCCGCCATGTGCAGGTCGGCCTGATGCTGGGCGAGCATGCCCGGCCGCAGGTGCCGATGGACAAGGTGATCGCCTTCGAGCTCGAAATCCTCGGCAGCCACGGCATGCAGGCCTACCGCTACCAGGCGATGATGGACATGATCCGCAACGGCAAGCTGAAGCCCGAACTGCTGGTCGGCAAGAGGATCAGCCTCGACGAGGCGCCTGCGGCCCTGATGGCGATGGGCGGCTTCGAGGGCATTGGTATTGGGGTGGTGACGAAGTTTTAGGCGAGGACGGCACCGTCGTCAGGCAATCGCGCGTCGTGGCAATTCCTGCTTCGCGAATCGCTTGGCGCCTACGACGCAAAGCACGACGCCAAGCGTAACGACCACCATCAGCGGGCTGACCTGCTCGTGCAGCAGCGTCGCTGCCAGTGCCAGCCCGAAAAATGGCTGCAGCAGCTGCAACTGTCCAACCGCGGCGATGCCGCCTTGCGCCAGCCCGCGATACCAGAACACGAAGCCGATCAGCATGCTGAACAACGAGACATAGGCAAGCCCCATCCACGCACTGACGCCGACGCCGTCGAACGACGGCGGCATGGTCATCAGCGTCAGCACCAGCATGACCGGGAGCGACAGCACCAGCGCCCAGCAGATCACTTGCCAGCCGCCGAGCCTGCGCGACAGCGCGGCGCCCTCGGCATAGCCGAGGCCGCAAGCGATGATGGCAGCCAGCATCAGACCGTCGCCGACCGGCGAGGCAGTCACGCCCTGCGTCAGCGCAAAGCCCGCGACCAGCGCACTGCCTATGCATGAAAACAACCAGAACGCCGGGCGCGGCCGATCGCCGCCGCGCAGCACGCCGAATATCGCAGTGGCCAGCGGCAGCAGGCCGACGAAGATAATGGAATGGGCCGTGGTGACGTGCTTCAGCGCCAGCGCGGTCAGCAAGGGAAAGCCGACAACCACGCCAAGTGCCACGATCACCAGCGACAGCAGATCGCCGCGCTCCGGGCGTTTCTGCCGAAACAGGAGCAGCAGCGCAAGGCCAAGCAGTCCGGCAATCGCCGCCCGGGCCGAGGTCAGGAATGTCGGATCGAATTCCCTGACCGCCACGCGCGTTGCCGGCAGCGAGCCGCTGAAGATCAACACGCCGATGAATCCATTCATCCAGCCACTCGCGGTCTTGTCCATCGTATGCTCCGTTTGTCGGCTCCGTATCGCGCGGAGCCGGTAGTATCGCCAGAGACAATGCGGTACAATTATGCAAAACTGTCATGGTCAGCAGAGCAGTACGGATGGACAAGCAGACTACAGGAACCGAGAGCGGCGGTACGCTGGTCGAAGGCGTCATGGCGACGATCCGCCAGCGGATCGCGGCGCGCAGCCTGACGCCGGGAGGGCAATTGCCGTCGATCCGCGCCTTTGCCAAATCCATGCGAGTGTCCAAATCCACCGTGGTCGAAGCCTATGAGCGGCTCGCCGCCGAAGGCGCGATCCGCTCGCGGCCGGGATCCGGCTTCTATGCCGCCGGATCGCTGGCGCCGCTGTCGCTGGCCGAAATCGGCCCCCGCCTCGACCGCGCCGTCGATCCGCTCTGGATCTCGCGCCAGTCCCTGGAGGCCGGCGATGACATGCTGAAGCCCGGCTGCGGCTGGCTGCCCGCTTCATGGATGCCACAGGCAGGGCTGCGCCGGGCACTGCGCACGGTGGCGCGTGCCGACGATGTCGCACTGGCCGATTACGGCACGCCGCTCGGCCTGCCACCGCTGCGGCAATTGCTGGCGCGGCGCATGGCCGGGCATGGCATCGAGGCCTCGCCCGAGCAGATCATGCTGACGGAATCAGGCACGCAGGCCATCGACCTCCTGTGCCGGTTCCTGATCGAGCCCGGCGACACCGTGCTGGTCGACGACCCCTGCTACTTCAACTTCCACGCCCTGTTGCGCGCTCACCGGGCTAAGGTCGTCAGCGTTCCCTACACGCCGTCGGGGCCGGATATCGATCTGTTCGCGCAGGCGTTGGCCGAGCATCGGCCACGCCTCTACATCACCAATTCCGGCATCCACAATCCGACCGGCGCGGTGCTGTCGCCAGTCACCGCGCACCGGCTGCTGAAACTCGCCGATCAATCGCAATTGACCATTGTCGAGGACGACATCTTCGCCGATTTCGAACATGCGCCCGCCCCCAGGCTGGCGGCGTTCGATGGTCTCAACCGCGTTGTCCATATCGGCAGCTTCTCCAAGACGCTGTCGGCATCGGTTCGCTGCGGCTTCATCGCCGCACCGCGCGACTGGATCGAGCCCCTGACCGACCTCAAGATCGCCACGACCTTCGGCGGTGGCCGGCTCGCGGCCGAACTGGTGCTGACGTTGCTGAAGGACGGCAGCTACCGCAAGCACATGGATTTGCTGCGCGCGAAGCTTGCGCGCGCCATGGGCGAGACGGCCGCCCACCTGAAAGCGATCGCCATCACGCCGTGGATCGACCAGCCGGCTGGCCTCTTCCTGTGGTGCAGCCTGCCGGACGGCGTCGATGCGGCCGAAGTCGCCCGCCGCTCTCTGGCCGACAACATCGTGCTGGCGCCCGGCAACGCATTCAGCCTGTCCGGAACGGCTGGCCGTTTCCTGCGCTTCAACGTTGCCCAATGCGCGGACGAGCGGATTTTCAGGGTGCTCGAGGCGGCGATGGCGCGTTGACGCGCATCAAGCTGATCCTGTTGCCTGGGCAACCTTCGGCTGCTAGGGAAACGCGAGCGCACTCGAGAGAATGTCTGCGCCGTCATTTTCCGGGATAGCGTTTATGGGAACCAGCAAGTCAGCAGACAAGTAGGCCGCAACAGCACTTCGTTGTTGCGGCGGCCCGTCATTTCCCATCTTCAGTGAGAACGGCAGATCGCCGCCAAATGTAGCCATTTGAGCGGATGTTCAATCATGCCTCTTCCAAAAAACCCGACATGGACCACTTCCCTGCCAGCAGCCATGGTGCTGATGGCGCCCTTCGACATCCTGGCCTCGCTGGCCATGGACATCTACCTCCCGATTGTCCCGGCGATGCCGGGAATCCTCGAGACATCGCCTGATGTCATCCAGCTGACGCTGAGCCTCTACATGATCTGTCTTGGGCTCGGCCAAGTCGTCTTCGGCCCGATTTCCGACAGGATCGGCAGGCGCCCGGTGCTGATCGGTGGCGCGCTTTTGTTTTCAGGCGCTTCCTTTCTGCTCGCCAGCACCTCGCAGGCCGCTGTCTTCGTCGTCCTGCGCGTCGTGCAGGCCATTGGTGCGTCCGCCATTCTCGTTGCAACCTTCGCAACGGTTCGCGACGTCTATGCGCAAAGACCCGAAAGTGCCGTCATTTACGGCCTGTTCAGCTCGATGTTGGCTTTCGTGCCGGCGTTGGGGCCGGTTGCCGGTGCGTTGATTGCCGACAATTTCGGCTGGCGGGCGATCTTCCTGACGCTCGGAGTCCTGGCCACGGCAGCTACCCTCAACGCATGGCCGAAATGGCACGAAACCCGCCCCTCGAATGGCGATACCAGGCGAATGGCGCTTCGACCCATTCTCTCCAGTCTTGCCTTCTGGACCTACACGCTTGCATTCAGTGCCGCCATGGGCGCCTTCTTCGTGTTCTTTTCGACTGCGCCACGGGTGCTCATGGATCGCGCCGGCTTTTCACAGTTCGGCTTCAGTCTAGCCTTCGCCACCGCGGCGCTGGTGATGATCGTCACCACCCGCTTCGCCAGAAGGTTCATTGCAAGCTGGGGCATCGCCGGCGGTGCCATCAGAGGCATGGCGATGCTGCTGTTCGGCGCGGCGCTATTGGCAGTGGGGCAACTGTTCGCACAGCCGTCCTTCGCGACATTTATCTTGCCGATGTGGGTCGTTGCCGTGGGTATCGTCTTCATTGTCTCAGTCACCGCAAACGGTGCACTCGAGGCGTTTGGCGATGTCGCGGGAACCGCAGTCGCACTCTACTTCTGCATCCAGAGCCTTGTCGTCGGCATCTTCGGCACGTTGTTCGTCGTCCTGCTCGGCGGAGACACGGCGTGGCCGCTGGTCGCCTACTGTTCGGTCATGGCGACGCTCACACTAAGCGCACTGAGGCATTTGCAGAAACGCCAAACCGAATAGACTGGACAGATGAGAAGCCTGGGCGGTTGGCGCAGGCTTCTCATCGTTGTCAGCGCGACGCCGCACACACCTCCCGCACACAGTCGCGCAACCAGCGTTGCGCCGGATCGGCATCGAGGCGCGGATGCCAGAGCATGGAGATAGTGACTTCCGCGGTGGCAACCGGCAGGGGAAAACTGCGCATGCCGGCGCGTGCGCCCTCGGTATGCCGCTCCGGAACGCTGGCGATCAGGTCTGATGTGCGGGCCATGGCAAGGGCTGCCGAGAAACCGGAAACCATGCACACGACGGTCCGCCGCAGCCCGAGCCGGTTCAAAGCCTCGTCGATCGGGCCTTTCTCGCGGCCACGCCGTGAAACGCTGATGTGTCGGCCTGCGGCATAGCGCTCAGGCGTCACTGCGCCCTCGGTCAAGGGATGGCCCGTTCGCACGGCGCCGATGAAGCGGTCGCGAAGCAACGCCTGGATGCGCACCTCCGGGCCGGTCTCGCCAGCGACGCCTATGTCCAGGTCGATCGCCGCGTCGCGCAGCGACATGACGTCCCGGTCGGACTTCGGTGCAAAGCGCAGCCGCACGCCGGGCGCATCGGCCTGGATACGGGCAACGAGACGAGGTGCGAACTCTTCGACGAAGCTCTCATTGGTGCGCAGCGTGAAGACCCTGTCCAGGTTCGGGAGATCGAGCAAGGTGGCAGGGCGCAGGATCGCCTCCGCATCCTGGACGACACGGCCTACCTGCTGTCGCAGTTCTTCCGCACGCGGCGTCGCCACAAGGCCTCGACCGGCGCGAACCAGCAGCGGATCGCCCGTCGCCTGGCGCAGTCGCGCCAGCGTGCGGCTCATCGCCGAAGGGCTGAGGCGTAGGCGGCTGGCGGCGCGCGCCACGCTGCCTTCGGTCAGCAGGACGTCGAGAGCGAACAGTAAGTTGAGATCGGGTGATGTCATCGGCAGATCATGACATGATATGGCGCCAAACGCACGAATAAGATGCAAATGCTGCGCCTTCCGCCACATTCGCCAAGGAACTAGATCTCCAGCAGTTCCGGTTGTGGGACTGATGGAAGGAGATCGCCGTGGCAATCGCTGAGCAAAATCCGGACGCGCTGACATCGGCGCCACCACGGATGCAATCCGCCGGCTGGGCGTTGGCAAGCCTGTCGCTCGCCACACTGCTGTCGTCGCTGGGAACCAGCATTGCCAGCGTCGGGCTGCCGTCGCTGATGCAGAATTTCGGCGCGACGTTCCAGGCCGTGCAATGGGTTGTTCTGGCCTATCTCCTCGCCATCACCACACTGATCGTCAGCGCCGGCCGGCTGGCCGACATGTTCGGGCGCCGACCGTTGCTGCTTGGGGGCATCGCGCTGTTCACGTCCGCATCGGTGCTCTGCGGCCTGGCGCCGACACTCTGGCTGCTGATTGCCGCACGCGCCGTGCAGGGACTTGGCGCAGCGCTGATGATGGCGCTGACGCTGGCCTTCGTCGCCGAAACCGTGACCAAAGACAGAATCGGCGGCGCCATGGGCCTGCTCGGCGCCTTGTCCGCGATCGGCACGACACTTGGCCCCTCGCTCGGCGGCCTTTTGATCACCGGCTTCGGCTGGCGGGCAATCTTCCTCGTCAATGTCCCGCTGGGAGTGCTCACCTTCGTTCTTGCCTGGCGTGCCCTGCCGGCACGCAATAAAACCGCGCGGCTCGACCGAGGCACGTTCGATGTCGTGGGCACCGCCCTGCTGGCCCTGACGTTGGCCGCCTATGCGCTGGCGATGACGCTGGGCAGAGGCAATTTCGGCACGCTCAACATCGGCCTGCTGATCGCCGCCGGCACCGGCGTTTTTCTTTTCGCCGCCGCGCAGGCGAGAGTGAAAAACCCCTTGATCCGGCTTGCCAGCTTCCGCGATCTTCAGCTGAGTGCCAGTCTCGCCATGAGCCTCGTCGTCGCCACGGTGATGATGGCGACGCTGGTGGTGGCTCCGTTCTACCTGTCGCGCGGGCTCGGGCTGGATGCTGCAATGGTGGGTGCGGTGCTGTCGACCGGCCCGCTCGTCTCGACCTTGTCGGCGTTGGTGGCCGGACGCCTGACCGACCGCTTCGGCGCTCATAGGATGATGGTCGCAGGCCTGCTCAGCCTCACGACAGGCACGTTCCTGCTGTCGCTCGCCGTGACCAGATTCGGCATTGCCGGCTATGTCGTTGCGATCACCGTCACCTGCATCGGCTACGCGCTGTTCCAGACGTCGAACAATGCAGCCGTCATGACCGGCGTTGACGCGGGTCAGCGCGGCGTCGTCTCCGGTCTGCTCAACCTTTCGCGCAATCTCGGGCTCATCACCGGCGCCTCGTTGATGGGCGCCATATTCGCCGTCGCATCGGCCGAAGGGCACGAAGGCATTGGTCTTCTGAGTTCCGAGGCCGCCGCCCGGGGAATGCAGGTCACCTTTCAGACGGCGACGGTGCTGGCGCTGGCTGCGCTGTTCCTCGCACTGCTCTCGGCCCGCGCCACAGGCCGCGCAGAATCCAGGGCTTCGTGACGCGCACACCGCTCAGAGAGTAGAATTCCAAACAGGCTCAGGCACCTGCCCGCTTGCGGCGTTCATAGAGCATGACCAGCGTTTCCGCCGTCAAGGCAGGCTTTTCCTCGCCTTCGATCTCGACCGTGTTGGCCGCCTTCATCAGATACTGGCCCGGGCCCCTGTCCTCCATGGACAGCAGCGTGATGCGCAGTCTGATGCGGGCGCCGACCCTGACCGGCGCCAGGAAGCGTACTTTGTCGAAGCCATAATTGAAGGCGGCCTGCGTATTCTCGGGCACGATGCCCATGCCGAGCGCCAGCGCGCCGATGATCGACAGCGTCAGATAGCCATGCGCGATCGTCGTGCGGAACGGGCTTTGCCGCCGCGCCCTTTCAGGGTCGACATGAATCCATTGATGGTCGCCGGTGCATTCAGCGAACTGATCGATGCGGTTCTGGTCGACCGTCGTCCACTCCGACACGCCGAGTTCCAGCCCGGCCATCGTCCTCAACTGCTCGTAGGTAGGCGGCGTTTTAGGCCGTATTTCGTTCATTCCTGGTTTCCCGATCGGTTCCAGAGCCTCCGGACCACGAACTGACGGCCTCTGTCAATTCGCTCTACGCGAATCCGTTCCGTCGATCTCGGCCGCAATCGTGCCACGCCGCCGGCGCAGTCGCAGGCCAACTCGGGCTTTCCGGGCTTCAGGGCGGCCGGCAGCCATGAACCGGTCCCGGCCACATCCGCTACTTCTTCTCGTAGCCGGCGCGGATTTCCTCCATCGCCTCCTTGATGCGGGTGCGCAGGATGTCGACCGATTCGGCACCGGATTTCTTGACCAGTTCAGCCACTTCGCCGGCATTTTTCAACGCGGCCTCGAAGGACTTTCTGGCAAACTCCGTCTGTTTGGCCATCAGTTCCTGCGGATTGCCCGGCGCCCTGTAGCTTTGCGCCATATCGGTGACCTCGCGCAGCGTATCCTGCAGCATCTCGCGCTGCCGGGACAACAGCGAGGTGGCGCCGGCGGCACCGGCTCGTGCCGATTTCTCCAGCGCTTCGAGGTTCTTGCGATGATGGGCAAGGATCGCCTCGACATCGACATTCGGCACCTTCAGGTCGCGGCCGAACCTGCCGAACATGTCCATGAAGGAATCGGATTCCGGTTGTTTTGCCATGCTTGTTTGCTCCCCTTTGCCGCGGATGCGGGCACCCTCGGATGGAGAATAACACTCGCGTGCCGTGAGTCCATTCGGACGCGGAGGAATGAGCGCCAGTCTGGCCGCGCATCAATTCACGAGGAACAGCCGCTCGGCCACATAGAGCCCGACACCGGCGAGGCCGCCGATGATCATGCCGTTGAAGCGGATGTACTGCAGGTCCCGGCCGATGTTCATCTCGATCAGCCGCGTCAGTTGCGCGAGATCCCAGCGTTTGACCTGGTCGGCGATGAATGTCGACACGCCGGCCTTCTGGCTCTCCACGAACGACGCCAGCGCCACCACGAACCCCTGGTTCATGTCGGCCCGGATCTGCGCATCGCCGGCAAGATGCCGGCCGACCTCGACGAACATATTGGCGAGGTGCGCACGGATGACCGAATTCGGCGCCTTGGCATCCTGCTCGATGAACTGGCTGAGGCTTGCCCACATGTCGCCGGCCAATCCCTTGACCTCCGGCCGGCCCAGGAAGTCGCGCTTCAGCTTTTCGGCCCGTTTGGCGTATTGTTTCGATGTCCTCAGCTTATCGATGAAGCCTTGGGCGAAGCCGTCGAATTCGGCGCGCAGCGGGTGGTCGGGATCGGCCCTCACTTCGTCGAGCAGCGAGCCCGCCGAGGCGACGATCTTCTTCAGAAGATAGGCGTCGGCGCGGAACAGGTTGAACAGCGACGGCAGTTCCTCGCGGATTTTTTCGCGCATCGTTGCCAGCGCTTTTTCGTCATTGAGGAACCGCCCGATCACCTTGGTGAATTCGTCGAACAATTTCTGATGGCGGCGATCATCGGTAAGCGCCGAGAGCAGTTCGGTGGCCAGCGGCGCCAGCGGCACCTTTTCGATCTGTTCGAGCATGCGGCTGGTGACGAAGCCGCGCAGGCCGGATTGCTCTATCGCCGCAAGCGTCTGCGGCACCAGCCGCACGATGAAGCGCGACAGGCCGGCGGCGCGCTCCGTATCGGCCAGCCAATCGGCGACGAGTGCCGAGAAATCGACCTCGGCAAGCTTTTCACGCACCGGTTCGGGCGCCAGAAAGTTGACCTCGATGAAGCGGCCGAGATTGTCGGCGATGCGGTTCTGGTTCTCGGGGATAATGGCGGTGTGCGGGATCGGCAGCCCCAGCGGCCTTCGAAACAGCGCCACCACCGCGTACCAGTCGGCGAGGCCGCCGATGGTCGCCGCCTCGGCAAAGGCAGCGACGAAGCCGAGCCACGCATGGATGTGCTCGAACGATTTGGCGAGCGCAAACACCAGTACGCAAAGCGCCAGCGCGGCCGCCGCGAGGAATTTCGTCCGCCGCAACGCGGAAAGCTTGGCATCCGCTTCGGCATCGAAACGGACCGGCGTCAAGGGCGAAGCCGATTGTGACATGGGTGAGCCGCTCCTCGTCGATCTCAGCCTATCTAGTGTTCCGACGGCCGAAATACCCGCGACAGCCGGTTTCGCCCGGCATCTTGCCCGGCTGCGCACACAAAGTTGAGGAGAAAATTCATCTATCGCGCCAAGCTAGTCTGGAATTATTCCAAGGTATAGGCCATATTCCGCCTGGGCCAATGTGGCGAATCCGGAATTTCGGGTCAAAGCCGCATCAGCAAAATTTCCAGATCTGGCGTGGGTTGCACCGCCCCAGTGCCTTGTGAGGACAATATGCGGCTTACGCGCCAGACCAACTATGCCATGCGCATCTTGATGTATTGCGCGGCAAATGACGACCGATTGAGCCGTATTCCCGAGATCGCGGCCGCCTATTCTGTATCGGAGCTTTTCCTGTTCAAGATCCTGCAGCCGCTGGTCGAGCACGGCCTCGTCCAGACCGTGCGTGGCAGGAATGGCGGCGTCAAGCTTGGCCGGGCGGCCGAAGCCATCAGCCTGTTCGATGTCGTGCGCGTGACGGAAGAGAGCTTCGCCATGGCCGAATGCTTCGAGAACGATGCCGCCGAATGCCCGCTCGTCGACAGCTGCGCGCTGAACTCGGCGCTGCGCGAGGCCCTGAATGCGTTTTTCGCAGTGCTCGCCCGCTATACGATCGCCGATCTGGTAGCGGCGCGGCCGAATGTGCGCAACCTGCTCGGCATCGACATGCTGATGGAGCGCCGCGCCCCGGCTGCCTAGCGTATTTCTCCCCGTTCTACGAAGAGAAATGCCCGGCAGGGCAATGAGGGGCGGCGCCGACTTCGACAATTGGCGGGGGAAGCGCAGGAAACCGCCAGTCGCAGGCCCGGCCTCACCTGAATATCAATAGACCGCCGACTGGGGCAGCACGAACGGCATATTGCCCGCCGGCAGCACGCCGACCCTGAGCCGGCAGTCGAACACTTTCTCGATCAGATCATCGCTCAGCACGTCCCGCGGCGATCCGGCGGCGGCCAGCCGGCCGCGATGCATGACGAAGATCCGCTCCGCATACATGGCCGTCAGATTGAGGTCATGCAGGATGGCGACCACGCCACCGCCCCTTCTGGCGAAGTCGCGGGCAATGTTCATGATGATCAGCTGGTGCTTGATGTCGAGGCTGGACACTGGCTCGTCGAGGAACAGAAAGCGCGGCTTGCCGTCGAGCACCGGCGCCCAGACCTGGCACAGCACGCGCGCCAACTGAACGCGCTGTTGCTCCCCGCCGGAAAGCTCCTGGTAGAAACGGCCGGCAAAGCCGTCGAGATCGACACGCGCCAGCGCCCGTTCCGGCAGCCGCGCATCCTCGCCCGGCAAGGCGCCCGAACGGCCGCCGACAAGACCAAGCTTGACCACTTCCCGCACGGTGAACGGGAACGACAGCGTCGTCGCCTGCGGCAGCACCGCGCGATGGACGGCTGCCTCGGCCGGCTTCATCGTCGAGAGATCTCGGCCGTTGAGGGCAACGCGGCCGGTATAGGCGAGCTCGCCGGAGAGCGCTTTGAGGAAGGTCGTCTTGCCCGAACCATTGGGGCCGACGATGGCGGCGATCTCGCCGGGCCGCGCGTAGAAATCGACACCACTGACGATAGGCTTGCCGGCGATATCAACCGAAACATCCTTTGCCTCGATCATCAAGCCTCACAAATCAACCACGCCGCGCTTGCGCAGCAGGATCCAAAGGAAGAACGGCGCGCCCGCTACCGCGGTGACGATGCCTATCGGCAGTTCGGCCGGCGCAACGATGGTGCGTGCGACCGCATCGGCCAGAAGCAGCAGCGAGGCGCCGAGCAGCGCCGACGCCGGCAGCAGATAGCGATTGTCCGGACCAATCAGCAGGCGCAGCAGATGCGGCACCACGATGCCGACGAAGCCGATGCCGCCGCTGACGGCGACGGATGCGCCGACCGCGGCGGAGACGCCGACGATGGCCGTGTATTTCAGCCGCTGCACCGGAATGCCGAGATGACCGGCGGTCGCCTCGCCAAGCGCCAGCGCGTTGAGGCCGCGTGCCAGGAACGGCATCGCCGCCAGCGCCAGGACGATGATCGGCCCTACCGACGCGATCTTCGCCCAGGTCGCACCACCGAGCGATCCGAGTTGCCAGAAGGTCAGGTCGCGCAACTGGCGATCGTCGGCCATGAAGATAAGGATGCCGGTCAGCGCCATGGCGAGCGCCGCCAGCGCGATGCCGGCGAGCAGCATTGTGGCAACCGAGGTTTGCCCCCGCCGCGTCGCGACCTGATAGAGCATCAGCGTGGTGGCGAGCCCGCCACAGAAGGCCGCCAGCGGCAGGGCAAGCGTGCCGAGCAAGACTGTCACCGGAGCCAATATCGTCGCGCCGAGCACGATGACGGCAACCGCGCCGAGGCTGGAGCCGGCCGAGACGCCGATCAGGCCGGGGTCCGCCAGCGGATTGCGGAACAGCCCCTGCATGACCGCGCCGGAGACGGCGAGCGCCGCGCCGACCAGCATGCCGAGGATGACGCGCGGCAGGCGGATGTCATAGACGATCAGGCTGTCGCGGGCGCTCAACGCGGCGTCGTCAGGCACTGCGCCGAACAGCTGGCCCCCGATGACGTTGGCGACCGATGCGTCCGAAGCCCCCGATGTCAGCGACAGAAAAACGGCAGCCGCGAGCCCCAGGCACAGCAGAAGGATGACGATGCGGGCGCGGCCCGACCGGTCGCCTTCGGATACGCTTGCCATCACCGGGCCGGCGATCGATTGATCGACCATGATCTGCCTGCTCAGTCCGTGACCTGCCCGCCATAAAGCGAGACAGCGAGGTCGTGGATGGCATCAGCCGTGCGCGGCCCGAAGCCGAGCAGATAGGCGCCGTCGATGCGGATCAGCTTGTGCGCCGTTCCGGCCGGCGTGGAGGCGATCGACGGATTGCCGAACAGTTCGTCGTCCGAAACCGGAGGCCCGGCATTGCTCATCATCAGGATCACGTCCGGCCTGGCGGTTATGATCGCCTCGTCGGACATCTGCTTGTAGCCGGAAAAGCCCTCGACCGCGTTGACGCCGCCGGCCAGCTTGACCATGCCGTCGGCGGCGGTCTCGCTGCCGGCCGCCAGAATCTTGCCACCCTGTATCGACAGCACGAACAGGATGCGCTTGCGCTCCTTGATCGAAGCCGTCTGCTTCTCGGCGGCCGTGAGCTTGGCATCGAGCTCCTTGGCCAGCACCTCGGCCTTGGCGTCGACGCCGAGCGCCTTGCCGACGATGCGGACCTTCTCGAGAATGCCTTCGTGGCTGTAGTGCTCGGGCACCTCGATGAACGGCACGCTCGTCTTCTTCAAGACATCGACCGCTTCCTTGGGGCCGCTGCCATGCAGCGCCAGGATGCCGGTCGGGTCGACCGACAGCACACCCTCCGGCGACAGCGCGCGCATATAGCCGACATCGGGCAGCTCAAGCGCCGCCTTTGGGAACCGGCTGGTGGAATCGCGTGCCACCAGATGCTTTTCCTGGCCGAGAGCATAGACGATCTCGGTGATCGAGCCGCCAATGGCCACGATCTTTGAAGGATCGGCAAACACCGCCGTGCCTTCCGCGGCGCTGGCGGGTTGCAGTGCGATAACAGCCATGGAGAGACCGATCACCGGCCCCAAAATAGATCCGCGCACAGCCGACAATTTTGGGAAAACACTCATAGCATTTTTTCTCAGGCTGCGGTCGGGCTTGGGATGCGCGGCAGGTTTTCCGCCAGGAAGCGCCAGTCGTCTCGCTCGCTTTCGCCTTCATGACGCTTGCCGAAGAACTGGATGATCATCTTGCCGTCGGCGTCATAGACCTCGAGCGAGGTGACATGACCGTCCTTGGTCGGCTTCCGCACGGCCCAGACCTCGTGGATGTGGTCGGTGCGCAGATGCAGGTGGAAGGTTTCGTCCAGCACGTTGATCCATGGTCCCATCGGCTTGATCGACTTGATCGGACCGGAATGGATCTGGATGCAGCCGCGGTTTCCCACAAAGCACATGATCGGCATCTCGCCCTCCGCGGCATGATGAAACATGGCCCGGACCGCCTCATTGTCGAGCTGCCAGGCATAGTCCTGCCCAACCAGGCGCACCGCCTGCCGGCGGCTTAGTTTCAGCGTCTTCAGCATACCAAAGAACTGGTGCACGTCGGTCAGCCGGCTCCAGCGGTCACGCAGATCGTCGAGATTGGCGGCCGCTTCGTCGCCACGGATCTCGTCATCGGGGAGTGGCCCCGAGATGTCGACCGTCGGTTCCTGGTTGGACGATTCGAGCGCGGCGACCAGCTTCTGATAGGCATAGAGGCTGGAGGCCGGCCGTAGATGCACCTTGTGCACGGCCTCGCCTGCCGCATCGAAGAACTGGAGGCTGCGGCGGATTTCGTCGCCGTCGCGCTTCTCGACGGCAAAGCCGTGTGCCCAGACCTTCGGGAAGATGCGCAAGTCGATGTTTTCGCCAAGCACCATGGCATTGTGGGTGCCGGTGACGACCTTGTCATAGACGCCGATCTTCTCGTGCACCGCGCTTTCATTGCGGGTCAGCGCCATGACCTCGCCGACGGCCTCGAGGCCGGTCAGAAGATCGTTGACGCGCGGCTCGATGCGGACGACGCCGTCGCCGCAATGCGCCGCGACCAGTTCGGCTTCCGAAATGCCCAGATGGGCAGCCAGATCACGCTCGCGCGTCTTCGGATTGTCTGTCCGTGCCCGCCGGATTTCATGCGGGGCGGGTTTTACGCGCTGATCCATGTCTCGGTCCCTGTTGCCTTGTCTTACTTGTTGAGAATGAGCTTGCCCTGTCGGGTGATCTTCAGCCGGTAGAGTGCACCGTGATGCTCGATGCCTATCTCGTGCTCGCCCTGGAACAGGGTGTTGCTGGAAAGGGTTCGTACCGCCAGCGGAACCCGGTCGAAATGGGGGGAGGCATCGTCGGGACGGCGGACGCGATAGGGAAAATCGTTGGGATTGTGGGTGTTCATCTGGATGGATCCCTTTCCTGTGCCGGGCGTCTGGCTAGGCGTTGCGTAATCCGATTCATTTCTTGACTTGGATAATCATGTTTACTAGTCAGTGCAATACCGGATTAAATGAGTCAACATTTAAGACGTCGGCGACGATCAAAAATGCCAGCCAGCCCCGGGCCAGCCAGCATGAAACCTGGACTTTGGAGTTGGGGCATGGGGTTTGTGACTTGGGAATGGCGCGGCCGGTCGGCGGCGAACGGCGCGGCGGCATTGCTGGCAAGTGTGGCGGCGATTGCCTTATCGGCGCAACTGGCCAACGCCCAGCAGGCGGCGCAGCCGACAGATCAAACGAAGAAGGCTGAAGAGGAAAAGGCAGCACCAGCGGGAGCAACGCTGCTCGACAAGATCCTCGTCATCAGCCGCACCGGCGAGACGGCGATCGAATCGCTGGCATCGGCCAGCCATGTCGGCCAGGAACAGCTCGACCGCCGCATGGCGACGACGCCCAATGAGATGCTGCTCGGCGTGCCCGGTGTCGCGGCGCAGGCCGACGCCAGGCGCGTCAGCACCAGCATCAACATCCGCGGCCTGCAGGATTTCGGTCGCGTCGCAGTCATCGTCGACGGCGCACGACAGAATTTCCAGCGCTCCGACCACGGCACGCAGTCGACCTTCTACATCGACCCCGAACTCGTCAAATCCGTGGATGTTATCCGTGGTCCTGTAGCCAACACCTACGGCTCGGGCGCCATCGGCGGCGTCGTCTTCTTCGACACCAAGGATGCCGAGGATTTCCTCAAGCCTGACGAGACATGGGCCGGTTCCGTCACGGGACGCTATGAGAGCAACGGCAAGGGCTGGACCACAAGTGCATCCGGCGCCTACCGCATTAACGAGAATTGGGACGTGCTGGGCAACATCGTCTACCGCGACTATGACGACTATAAGGATGGCGGCGGCGACACCGTCAAGGGCACCGGCTTCGACGTGCTCAGCGGACTGCTCAAGACCAGCATACGCCCGACCGACAACAGCGAACTGAAGCTCGGCTGGGTCGGCTCAAGCGATGGCTGGAACGAGATCAGCGGCGGTGCGCCGGTCAATGACGTCGACCTGAAGTCGAACACCTTCACGGCGCGCTACAACATCACGGATGAGGACAAGAGCTGGCTCGATCTCCACATCAACACCTCCTACAACAAGACCAACCTCGATCTGACCAGCCTTGTCCCGCAAAACCGCTTTGATCCGGTCACCGGCCTTCCCGTTGTCTTGCCGGCGGGATCGCAGTCGACATTCGACGTCGGCACCACCGGCATCGACATCTGGAACACGTCCCGGTTCGAGACGAGTGGGATCGCGCACGAGCTGACCTATGGCGGCGACTGGGTCGGCGATAACGTCGAGACCGGCGGCGCGGCTGGTGGCGACAGTTTCTACACGCCTTCGGGCAAGCGCAACGTTTCGGGCGCCTATGTCCAGGACAAGCTCACCTGGGAGTGGCTCGAAGTCATCGCCGGGCTGCGTTACGACAACTACAGTCTCAAAGATGACACCCACGACATTTCCGGCGACAGGGTATCGCCGCGCATCACCGTCGGCGTCTCCCCGTTCGAATCCGCAGGCCTTGCCGGCCTTCAGTTTTATGGCACCTATGCCGAGGGCTATCGCTCGCCATCGATCACCGAGACGCTGATCAGCGGCAATCATCCGGCAGGCGTCAGCTTTCCGTTCCTGCCCAATCCCAATCTGCGGCCGGAGACTGGAAAGACCGTCGAATTCGGCGTCAACTACAAGCAGAACGACATCTTCGAAGCCGGCGATGCGCTGCGCATCAAGGCAGCGTATTTCAACAATGATGTCGAAGATTACATCGATGGCGTTACCCTGTCGCGGTTTGACCCGACAGCCGGTTGCCCGAGCGGACCCGGTATCCCGATATGCTTCCAGTACCAGAATTTTGCCAAGGCCAAGATCGACGGCTTCGAACTGGAGGGCGTCTATGATGCCGGATGGGGCTATGCCGGGCTCTCGGCTTCAATCACCAATGGTCACACCATTTCCTACAAGGGTGTGGAAGCGGATCTCGCCACGATCCCATCATCCCAGGTCACTGCGCAGCTCGGCTTGCGCTTCCTCGAGGACAAGCTGACCGTCGGCGGCGAAGTGCAATATAATGGCAAGCCCAAGGGCAATCCGATCGCCGAGGACTACACGCTGGTCAATGCCTTTGCCAGCTACCAGGCGACGGACAATTTGAAGATTGATTTCCGCGCCGACAATCTGTTCGATGTCAAATACGCCAACCCGCTTAACCTGACCACGGCCGGCCAGCCGCCGCAGCCGGTTTTCGCGGCCTACGAGCCCGGCATAACGCTGAAGCTGGCGGCAACGATGCGGTTTGGAGGCTGATTGCCATGACGAGCTTGACGACACCCCTTCGTCTGCTGACCTCGATGCTGGCGATGTCGCTTGCGATGGTTCCGGCGTGGGCACAAGAGTCCGCGCCGGCCCCCGCGCTCACCCTGGAACTCAATGGTGCGCAACCTTCCGACAAGGGTTGCCGCCTGACGTTCGTGGTCAACAACAATCTCGGCGCCGACCTGTCCAAGGCTGCGTTCGAGATCGCCTTGTTCAACGAGGCCGGCGTTGTCGACCGGCTGACCGTGCTCGACTTCAAGGAACTGCCGGCGGGCAAAACCAAGGTGACGCGTTTCGATCTGGCCGGCACCGAGTGCTCGAAAGTCAGCCGCGTGCTGATCAACAGCGCGACCGAATGCACCGGTACCGGCGTCGAACCGAACGCCTGCATGCGAAAGCTGAAGACAGACACCAAGACCGGTATCGCCTTCGGCGTCTGAGGTGGGACTGCATCCCGCATTCCTGCAAAACAAAGCGGCGTGGCCAGCTGCCGGCCACTGCCGACTGCCGCTGCGAGCGAACGATCTTGATTTGACAATTCTGCTCTTGTCGCTGCAGGTCTCGCGGCGAGACATGCAGGATATCAGCCCCCTCCCCGAAGCCGGCGCCGAGCTGGCGATAGAGCCAACCGAGCCGCTCGCGCTGCCGCGGCCGTCGACCTGGAACCGCAAATGGACGGCGGCGATCGTCGTCTCCTGCGCGCTCCATGCCGCCGTGGCGGCGGCTTTTCTGATCTCGCCTTCGGGGATTTCGAGTTCCCAGAATGCCGAGCAGCCGGAAGGCAGTGATCAGTCGGGCACCAACGTGGTCGGCAGCGCGCTGGACAAGGACCCGACGGCAATAAACGTTGCACTGGTGCCCAGCCCGCAACCGGCCAAACCACAGCCGGCAACACCGCCCAAGCCGTCGCAGCCAACGGAGGCCTCCCAACCTGCCGCGGAAGCGGCAAAGCCGCCGCTCAAGTCTTTGCCGGAAGCTGTCAAACCGCAGGCGGTCACCCCGGACATACTGGTGGCCGGCGCCCCTCGCCCCGATGATCAGAGCGTGGCTCCCAAGACCGAAGCGCCGGCACAGCCGACCGTTCAGCCCAGGAGCACCGAGACGCCTGTCGCCGTTCCAGAACAGCCGCCGATCCCCAGCGCGAGGCCCAGTCCGGCAGCTGCCCCTTCAAAGACGGCGGATGAAAAGCGCGGCACGGCGGATGGCCAGGACCTGTCGGCGCAAGCGGCCAGCAAGGGCAAAAGGCAAAACGAGGCAGGCACTGCCGCGGAAGATAACTACCGCGGCGATGTCTTTAGAAAGCTCGGCAGCGTCAATCGCACTCTGCCGCCGTCCCTACAACTGGCGGCACGCAACAATGCGGTTGTTAAATTCGTCATAGGCAGGAAGGGCAACATAAATAAGTTGCGCATCCTGGAGACCTCAGGGTCGGCGGCTTTCGATCAGGCGGCGCTTGGCATTATCCGCAAAGCGGCCCCCTTCCCTTCGATTCCACCACAGGCAGCAAGCGCAAGTTTGGAGTTCGAAACCGAAATCGGCCCATTTTGAATGTGCGCAGAACAAAACGCTGCGGCCGCAAATCATCAACATCCCTGTGAGAGGAAACCACCATGTACATCGCCATGAACCGCTTCAAGGTGCAGACCGGCTCGGAGAACGATTTCGAGGCCGTGTGGAAGAACCGCGATTCCAGCCTTGCGGAGATGAAGGGGTTCCGCGAATTCCACCTGCTGCGAGGCCCGGTCAACGAGACCGAAGGCTACACGCTGTTTGCATCGCACACGGTGTGGGCGAGCCACGATGATTTCATCGCCTGGACCAAGTCCGAGAATTTCCGCGCTGCCCACAGGAATGTCGGCACGACGAAGGTCCACTATCTCGGCCACCCCCAGTTCGAGGGTTTTTCGGTCGTCGAAGGCGCGTAATGCATGTCGCCCAAAAGTGGTCCCGTTTTGGGACAACGACATGCATAAACCGAAAGAGATAGAGCCATTCACCGTTTCCACGAAACGGTGAATGGCTCTAACGACCGGCCGGAGTCAGGCTCCGGCCAGCAAGCTTGCATTGCCGCCCGCGGCGGTGGTGTCGACGCAGACGGCCCGCTCATGTGCATAAGCCGCCGGGTTCAACACTTCGCTGACCAGTGGCACGATCGGGCCTGAGCGATCAGCGATAACCCTGCGCACGATGCGCGCGGCCTCTGGTGTGCCGGAAAAAGCAACGATATCGACGCGCAGCGAGCGTGCCTCGACCGGATCAGGCCGCCCGTCGATGGCGGCCAGCGGGAGGCCCTTGCCGGTCAGAGCGGAAAGGGCTGCCGGTGCACCCGGCGCAACGGCCAGCACGGCGTTGCCGGCGGCGAGCGCCTGGATCGTCTGCGCCAGCAGCGTATCACCATCGGGACCGAGGCACAGCACCCGTCCACGTGGCGACAGCGAGAGCGTGTTGGCTTCGCCGGTCGGCCCGGGCAGGTCGACCTGGCCGAAATCGATGCCGGCGGCCGCACCAATGGCCGCAGCACCCTTGCCGCGCAGATGCTTCCTCAGAATGGCGATCCGGTCCGGACGCGTCGACCAGCCGCCAAGTGTGGGATCAGGCAGATTGTCGGCAAGCTCGGTCGCCGTGACCTTGTGGCCATCCTGCACATGGGTGCCGGCCTCCGGCCCCTTGCGGAAGCGGCGGAGATAGTGCGGACCGCCGGCCTTCGGCCCGGTGCCGGAAAGCCCCTCGCCGCCAAACGGCTGCGAACCGACGACGGCGCCGATCTGGTTGCGGTTGACATAGATGTTGCCGGCATGGATGCCATCGACGAAATGCTGCACGCGGCCCTCGATGCGGGTGTGCAGGCCGAAGGTCAGGCCATAACCCTTGCGGTTGATGGCGGCGATGACGGCGTCGATCTGGTCGGCGTCGAAACTGGCGACATGCAGCACCGGCCCGAACACCTCGCGCTCCATGTCCTCGATACCCTTGACCCGGAAGACATGCGGCGCGACGAAGCGACCTTCCCTGGGCGCCTCGAGCTTGGCGATCAGCCTGCCCTGCAGGCCCATCTTCGTGCAATACTCGCGGATCGAGCTTTGCGCCTCGTCGTCGATAACCGGGCCGACATCGGTCGAAATCCGCCAGGGATCGCCGACGTTGAGCGCCTCCATGGCGCCCTTCAGCATCTCCAGCATCTTCTTCTCGACGTCCTTCTGCACGTAGAGTACGCGCAGCGCCGAGCAGCGCTGGCCGGCACTCTGGAAGGCGGAGGCGAGGATATCGCGCACCGCCTGTTCGGGCAGCGCGGTGGAATCGACGATCATGGCGTTGAGGCCGCCAGTCTCGGCGATCAGCATGGCGTCGGGCGCGGCCGTCTCGGCCAGCTGCTTCTCGATCAGCTTGGCAACCTCGGTCGAACCTGTGAAGCAGACGCCAGCGATGCGTGGATCGGCGGTGAGCGGCCCGCCGACCGATGGGCCGTCGCCAGGGAGCAACTGGATGACGTCTTCCGGCACGCCGGCCTCGCGCAGCAGTTCGACGGCGCGGAAGGCGATCAGCGGCGTCTGCTCGGCCGGCTTGGCGATCACCGAATTGCCGGTAACGAGCGCTGCCGCGATCTGGCCGGTGAAGATGGCGAGCGGGAAATTCCACGGCGAAATGCAGACGATGGCGCCGCGCGCTTGCGTGCCCGTCTCCGCATTGCCCGCCTCGGTGGCGTAGTAGCGCAGGAAGTCGACGGCTTCACGCACCTCGGCGACGCCGTCGGCCAGCGATTTGCCGGCCTCGCGGGTGGCGAGTGCAAAGAACTCGACGGCATTCGCCTCATAGAGATCGGCGGCACGGTTGAGGATGGCGGCGCGCTCGGCGACGGGACGCTTCGCCCAGGCCGGTTGCGCTTCCACCGCAAAGCGCACGGCGGTCGCGACTTGCTTGGCAGCTGCTTCGCTGACCGTGCCGACCACTTCGGAAGGCTTTGCCGGGTTGACGATCGGACGCTGCTTGCCATAGCCGGCGGCCCGCGTAATCGGCTTGGCATGCCAGCGATCCGGCCCGGCGAAGGCCGCCCTGGCCTTGTCGATCGCCGCCAGCGTCACCGTGTCGGTGATGTCGAATCCTTTCGAATTGCGACGCCCGGCTCCAAAAATCTGGGAAGGCCGGGCAATCGCCGGATTGGCTGCCGGACCCTGGCTTTCGACCGTTTCGAGCGGATCGCGCGCAATGTCCTCCGGCTCGACATCCTCATCGGTCAGCTGGTGCACGAAGGAGGAGTTGGCGCCGTTCTCCAGCAGCCGGCGGACCAGATAGGCCAGCAGATCGGAATGCGCTCCGACCGGCGCATAGATACGGCAGCGCGTGCCTTCGGACCGTCGCACCGTCTCGTGCAGCGCCTCACCCATGCCGTGCAGGCGCTGGAACTCGAAGGCATCGCGGTTATTATCAGCCATCGACAGAATGGCGGCGACGGTATGGGCGTTGTGGGTGGCGAACTGCGGATAGATGCGGTCGGTCATGCCAAGCAGCTTCTTCGCGCAAGCCATGTAGGAGACGTCGGTGTTGGCCTTGCGGGTGAAGACGGGATAACCGGTGAGTCCCAACGTCTGCCCCCGCTTGATCTCGGTGTCCCAATAGGCGCCCTTGACCAGCCGAACCATGATGTTGCGGTCGTATTTTTTGGCCAGCGCATAGAGCCAGTCGATGGCGAAGGCCGCGCGTGGCCCATACGCCTGCACCACCACGCCAAACCCGTTCCAGCCGGCAAGTTCCGGCTCGGCCAGCACCCGCTCGATGACGTCGAGCGATAGATCGAGGCGGTCGGCCTCCTCGGCATCGATGTTGAGACCCATGCGCGAGTGGCGCGCGGCCAGCGCCAGCGACAAAAGCCGCTCGGCCATCACAGGCAGCATCTCTTCCTTCTGCGCCACCTCGTAGCGCGGATGCAGTGCCGAAAGCTTGACCGAGATGCCGTGGTTCTGCCTGATATCAGGACCGTTGGAGCCGGAATCGAGCGACGAAATCGCGTCGGCATAGGCCTTGTGATAGCGCAAGGCGTCGGCCTCGGTGCGGGCCGCCTCGCCCAGCATGTCGAAGGAATAGAGATAACCCTTCTGGGTCATCGGCCGGCCGCGCTTGACGGCTTCAGTGATGGTGCGGCCGAGCACGAACTGCTCGCCCATCTCGCGCATGGCGGCGGCCACCGCCTTGCGGATGACCGGCTCGCCCAGCCGCCGCACCATAGAACGCAGCGTGCCCTCGATGCCGCCCTCGCCTTCGTCGAGGACGCGGCCGGTCAGCATCAGCGCCCAGGTCGAGGCGTTGACGAAGATGGAGCTCGAACCGCCCGAATGCGCCGACCAGTCGTGCGGCGCGATCTTGTCGGCGATGAGGTCGTCCATCGTCTCGGTATCGGGCACGCGCAGCAGTGCCTCGGCCAGGCACATCAGCGCCACGCCTTCCTTGGTGGAGAGACCGTAAGCGGAGAGGAAGACTTCCATCAGCCTTGGATCCGACGAACCGCGCACCGCGCGCACCAGATCGGCGGCGCGAGCCGAGATCGCCTTGCGGTCTTTCCCGGAGAGCCCCGTCGCCTCGGCAAGCCGCTTCACGGCCTCGTCTTCGTCGGGCAGGTAGTTGGCGCGGATCTGCTGGCGGATGGCATCGAGCGCTGGCATGGCGGTCCCGTGGATCGAGCAAAGGGGATCGGGCCGGCGGTCACCGGACCGAATGGCGCAAGCTAGCACAAGTGCAAAATTTCGGTCGGTCCAAAGAAATCGACATTGCAGGTCATTCGATCTATCAGAGCGGCATATAATTGACATTTGGACTGCCGTTTCGATGACAGAAGACCAATTGGACCGCATAGATCGGAATATCCTAGCCGCACTTGCAAGCGATGGCCGGCTTTCCATGTCAGAACTGGCCGCAAAGGTCGGCCTGTCGAAGACGCCGGTGCAGGCGCGGGTGAAGCGGCTTGAGAAGGACGGCTATATCAGAGGCTACCAGGCGATCGTCGACCGCGAGCGCATGGGCGAAGGCCATGTCGCATTCGTCCAGGTGAAATTGTCCGACACCAGATCCGCCGCGCTCGACGCCTTCAACCGGTCCGTACAGGCTGTGCCGGAGATCGAACAGTGCCACATGATGGCGTCGAGCTTCGATTATCTGCTGAAAGTCCGCACCAGGGACATCGCCACCTACCGCCGCGTCCTCGGCGAGCGCATCTCGGCCCTGCCCCATGTCGCCCAGACCTCGACCTTTGTGGCGATGGAGACCGTGAAGGATCGGTAGATCACTCCGAAAGCGTCTTCAAGAACGCCACCAGAGCAGCGCGTTCTCGGTCTGAAAGCTCCAACGGGTGAACCTCTGATACCCCTTCGACGCTGGGCGCGGCCTTCGCATAATGCGCCACGACCTCGTCGAGCGACGAAAACTGCCCGGCATGCATATAGGGCGGTCGCGTTGCCGCACCGCGCAGAGACGGCGTCTTGTAGGCGCGGATGAGTTGTGGCGCATTCTTGACCATGAAGCGCAGTTCGCCGCAGGCGGCAACGTCGCCGTCCCGATAGGCGCCAAGGCAGTTGAACGGGTCGGCCTCGACTTGGTGCACGGCATCGATGCGGCCGCGATCCGGCGGCAGGCCCGCAACAGGCGGCACGCCGGTGTTGTGAAAGCTGTTGTCGGTGAAGCGCGGGCCGTTGTGACAGGTCACGCAATTGGCCTTGCCGATGAACAGTTTAAGCCCAAGGACTTCTTGTTTGGAAAAGACTGCGTCGCCCTTCGGCTCGGCACCGGTGGCGAGGTCCAGCGCAAAGCGGTCGAAGCGCGCTGGCGCTGGCGCTATCGAGCGTTCGAAGGCGGCAATCGCCTTGCCGATATTGACGAAGACACCGTTGATGGCGTCGCGCTGCGCGCTGCTCATGGCATTCCAGGCTGCTTTCTCGGCATCGTTTCCAAGTGGGCTGGCATTCAACGGCATGCCGGAAAAATCGGGCAGCGGCCCAAAAATGCGCTCATAGCGCTCGCCGAAGCGCGCCTTGATGTAATGCGCGTAGGCAGCGCGGTTTCCCGCCTGCTCCAGCGGATTTTCGAGCGGCGTCAACGCTTGCGCCCACAGGCTGTCGCGACGGCCATCCCAGAAGAACCAGGGATCGCGCGCCACGCCGGCCAGCGGCATGGTGCGCCGGTTGGCGTGGCCGACGCCGACCGCCTGCGGCAGGTCGTCCTGGAACTGGCGGTCGATTTTGTGGCAGGTCGAACAGGATACCGACCCGTCACCGCTCATGCCCTGATCGAAGAACAGCGTCGAGCCGAGTGCGGCGGCCGCCGGCACGTCGGCAAAACGATTGGTGGTGTCGGGCTTGAGCGCCGGCAGCGACGACAGCGCCAGCGAAGCGATAGTCTTCTTTTCTGCGTCGGAAAAATCAGGCTTGCCGCAGCCCATGAGGACGACGGCGACCATCAGCGCCAGAAAGCGGAAAAGGCGCTTCATCGATCGCTCACAGCACCACGTTGAACAGTACTGTATCGGAGCCGGCGCCGGATGAGATGGCGAAACGAAGTTGCCACCAGCCGCTCATGGTGAATTTCAGCCCCTCGATGCGGTAACGGCCTTCGCCCAGGTAATCGGTGACCTGCGGGCTGGTCGGCAGGCCGTGATTGTGTTGCGGCATGCCGCCGGAGATGGCGATCGCGGCGCGCTCCACCGAAGCCCCTGTCTTTGTTTTCAGGGTCAGCAGCCAGGATTCCAGTTCGCCCTGCCGCACCACGCCCCGTTCCGGCACGAAACTCGCCACGTACAGCCCGTTGTCGGTTTTCTTCGTCAGCGCGACATCCGGGCCGGCTGGCAGCGACGAACGCGGCGCCGTCAGGAAGACGACCGCGAGAATGCCGACCAGCAAGGCAGCCAGACCAAGACCCGCCAGAAGATAACGCCATATCGATGCCAAACCGGTTCCTCTTCTGCAGATAACGCTCTGCCGAACGGATCGCATCCCGCCAGCCTGTGGGAAAACGCTGTGGCGGAAAAAACCCTGCTTGCCAAGCATGGCGCTGCCGATGGCAAAAAGCTACAGCACCGGGAAGCACTGGAGGATTGTAGATGGCGGGAACCGGCGTCGCCTCGATCGGCGAATGCATGCTCGAACTGTCGGGCCAGACCGGACCGAACTGGCGCATGGGCTTTGCCGGCGACACGTTCAACACGCTGTGGGCGCTGTACGCGCTGAGCACTGAGCGGCCGGCAACCTATGTCTCGGCCTTCGGCGACGATCCGTTCTCGCAAGCCCAGATCGATTTCTTAGGCCAGAACGGCATCGGCATCGGCTCCAGCCCGATCATAGCGGGCGCACGGCCTGGCCTCTATGCCATTACGCTGACCGGGGCCGAGCGTTCCTTCACCTACTGGCGCGGCGACGCCGCCGCGCGGCAGCTCGCCTCAGACCCAGCTGCATTGTCGGAAAACCTGGTAAATCAGGCGCTTGTCTATTTTTCCGGAATCACTTTGGCAATTCTGGATGAGGCCGCGCGCGCCGTATTGCTGGCGGCCGTCGCCAAGGCGCGCTCGGCCGGTTCACTTGTCGCCTTCGATCCCAACTACCGGCCGCGGCTTTGGCCCAATCGCGAGAATGCACAGGCAGCGATCGTCGAAGCCCTTGCCGCCACCGACATCGCATTGCCGACTTTCCCCGACGAGCAGATGCTGTTTGGCGATGCAACACCGCAAGCGACCGCAGAGCGACTCAGGCAACTGGTTAGCGAGGTCGTCGTCAAGAACGGCGAGCAGCCCGCCCTGATTGCCCAAGGAGAAACACTACGCGAAGTCCCGGCGATCCATGTCGCCGCCCCCGCCGATACGACCGGCGCCGGCGATTCGTTCAACGGCGGCTATCTTGCGGCTCGTCTTGCCGGCCACGACCCGCAGGAAGCCGCGCGCCGTGCGCATCGTGTCGCCGCCGCCGTGGTGCAAGTGCGCGGCGCGCTGGCGCCGTTCGAGATGCTGCGGGCGGCTTTCGAAGGCTAAGGTCGGAAAAACTAGGGCAGGCGGAACCTGTATTCCGTGACGTGGTGGTAGATCGCGCCCGGCCACAGCGTTGCTTGCGGGAAATAAGGCCGGTTCGGCGCGTCCGGCCAAATCTGCGGCTCCAGGCAGAAGCCGCAAAAGGCCTTGTAGTTCCGCCCTTCCAGCCCGGTGCGCGGCGTCACATACTGGCCGGTATAGAGCTGGACGCCGGGCTCGGTGGTCCAGACCTCCATCTCGACACCGGAACTGGCGCCTTGCGTCCATGCCGCCTGCTTGAGCGGCCCGCGTGCCGAAGCAAGGCAGAAATTCTGGTCGTAGGGCAGTTGATCACCCTCGGTTTCCATGCGCAGCGGCCGCGCCTGGCGGAAATCGAATGGCGTGCCGTCAACCGGCTTGACCACGCCTGTGGGGATCATGTCGCCATCGACCGGCAGGTAGGCGCCGGCATTCAGCATCATCCTGTGGTCGAGAATGTCGCCTGCGCCGCCATCATCCAGGTTGAAATAGGAATGCTGGGTGAGATTGCACAGCGTCGGCTCCTCGCAGGTGGCGGTCAGCTCGACGCTGAGCGTGCCGGGGATCTTCAGCCGGTAGGTGCAGGTGACGTCGAGCGCGCCGGGAAAACCCATCGTGCCGTCGGGATCGTGCAGCGTCAGCGTGACGAAATCCCTGCCATGCAAGGAAACCGTCCACGCCCGGTGGGAGTAACCTTGCGAGCCGCCATGCAGCGTATGCTTGTCGAGGAAGTTTTGCTCGGTCTGGTAGCGGCTGCCGCCAATGGTGAAGCGGCCGTCGCGGATGCGGTTGGCATAGCGGCCGACGACCGCACCGAAGAAGGCCGTATCCGTCTCGTAGCCTTCCAGACTGTCATAGCCGAGCACCAGCGGAGCATCGTGCCCGGTCAGGCGCAAATCCTGGATGATCGCGCCCAGACCGATGATGTTGGCTGTGATGCCGCCGCCCCTGATCGTGAAGCGACGCACCTGCTCGCCAGCCTGCGTCGTGCCGAAAACCTCGCCGTCCTTCATCGCCATGCCCGTAAATGCCAGTTGATCCAGAAGACTTCGGCTGGTTTTTCCATGAGAGATGGGCAGGCCATCGGCCTCCCATCCCAGGGATAGCCTATCAGAGGCCGAGGCCGCCGATGCAGACATATTTGGTGTCGAGATAATCCTCGATGCCCTGATGCCCGCCTTCCTTGCCGAGGCCGGATTCCTTGACGCCGCCGAACGGCGCTTCCGGCGTGGTGATGAGGCCTTCATTGACCCCGACCATGCCGTATTTCAGCCCTTCCATCACTCGGAAGGCGCGGCCGAGGTCACCGGTGTAGAAGTAGCAGGCAAGGCCGAATTCGGTGTCGTTGGCGAGGGCGACGGCTTCCTCTTCGGTCTCGAACTTGAACACCGGTGCGACCGGGCCAAAGATCTCTTCCTTCATGAAGCGCATCTTGGGTGTCGCGTTGGCGATGACCGTCGGCTGGAAGAACGAACCGCCGAGCGCATGGCGCTTGCCGCCGGCAACGATCTTGCCGCCCTTTGATGTGGCGTCGGCGATCAGTTCCTCGACCTTCTCGACCGCCTTCTCGTCGATCAGCGGCCCCTGCTGCACGCCGTCCTCGAGGCCGGAGCCGACCTTCAGCGCGTTGCTGGCGGCAGCGAGCTTCTCGACGAACTTGTCATAGACACCTGCCTGGACAAGGAAGCGGTTGGTGCAAACGCAGGTCTGGCCGGAATTGCGGTACTTGGCGGTGATGGCGCCGGCGACGGCACGCTCGAGGTCGGCGTCGTCGAAAACGATGAACGGCGCGTTGCCGCCGAGTTCCATCGACACCTTCTTGACGGTGACCGACGACTTCTGGATGAGAAGCTTGCCGACCTCGGTCGAGCCGGTGAAAGTGATCTTCGACACCAGCGGATTGGCGCAGATCTCGTCGCCGATCTCGCTGGCCGAACCGGTCAGGATGTTGACGACGCCCTTGGGGAACCCGACTTCCTCTGCGAGCGCGCCCCAGGCGAGACCCGAATACGGCGTCTGCGACGCAGGCTTGACCACGGCGGTGCAGCCGGCGGCGAGCGCCGGGCCGAGCTTGCGGGCCAGCATCGAGGACGGAAAATTCCACGGCGTGATGGCGGCGATGACGCCAACCGGCTCCTTGGTCACCAGGATGCGGCGGTCCGCCCATGGCGACGGCACGACGTCGCCATAGGTGCGGCGACCTTCCTCGGCGAACCACAATATGTAGGACGCGGCCGAGCCGATCTCCCCCTTCGATTCGAACAGCGACTTGCCCTGCTCGATGGTCAGCAGTTCGGCCAGCACGTCCTGATTGTCCATCATCGCGTCGTGCAGCTTGCGCAGCAGCTTCGAGCGCTCGAGCGCGGTCGTCTTGCGCCAGGTCTTGAAAGCTTCCGCGGCGGCTTCGATGGCGCGGCGGGTCTCGGCCTTGCCCGACTTCGGCACGGTGCCGATCTTGAGACCGGTGGCAGGGTTGTTGACGTCGACCGTCTGGCCGCTGTCGGCCTGCACCCATTCGCCATTGATGAGATTGGCCTGCCGCATGAAATGGCTGGTTTTCTGAAGCATGCTATCCTCCGTTCGGCGCCCTGACGGGCGGGTCTGTGAAATCTTCGGTGCGCGTGCGCCATGGACTGAGGCCGGCACGCCGGAGCCACTGCTCTTTACCGAGGGCAAGGCACGCAAGCAATCGCAAGATGGCATATAGGGCTTGGGCCAGAGCGAGACGAGAGCAGGCTGACGTGCTTACACCGATGCCTTACCCGAAAACGTACAAGACAACAGTCAGCCAGAACGCGGTGGTGACGGCGGCGCAGGCCGTGGCGAGGGTCATCTGGTTCGACGCCAACGCCTGGCCGGTGTTGAACTGCACCGCGATCAGATAGGAATTGACGCCGGATGGCATCGCGGCCACCATCACCGCCACCTTGGCCGTCAAGGGCGGCATGCCGAGCAACCAGACGAAGACCAGCACCAGCGCCGGCATCAGGAACAGCTTCAGCACCGAAAGCGCCAACGCCGGCCGGACATTGCCCGATATGCCGAAACGGCGCAGGCTGAGCCCCATGGCGAACAGCGCCACTGGCCCGGCAGTGTCAGCCAGCGTATCGACCAGCCGCGTGGCAAGGTTCGGCAGCGGCGCGCCGGTTAGGCGCCAGGCCAGCCCGGCCAGGATACCGATGATCAGGGGATTGGTGAACAGTCTTCTCAGAAAGCTCTGGACGATGCGCAGCGGGTGTACGGGCTCACTGCCACCGCGGCCAAATATCTCGAACATGATGATCGAAGCCATCATCATGGTCGGCAGATGCACGGAAACGAGCAGCGACAGCACTTCGAATCCCCTGGACCCGAATACGCCGAGAATGAAGGGAATGCCCAGCAGCACCACGTTCGAGAAGGACGACGACACTCCACCGACGATGCCTGCGCGTGCGTCCCGCCCGAAAATCCGCGTCGTCACCAGATGGCCGGCAGCCCATGTCATTGCAACCGCCGTGAAGTAAGCGCCCCACAGCGGCCAAGGCGCCACGCCGTGGAAGTCGGACTTCACCATCGTCTGGAACAGCAGCAGCGGCATCGCCACGTTGATGGCAAATTCCGAAATCCCCTCGCCGCTCGCCGGCTTCAGATAGCCGGTGAGCCCGGCGAGGTAGCCGAGCGCGACAAGGCTGAAGACGAAAAGAACGGTTTCGGTGAGCGGAGACATTTTTACCGTGAGGGGCGGGTTTCCCGTGATAGGCGAGCCAGGACCGCGACGCAATCGCGCCTGAATTTGATCATCGTCGGCTGGCAGCGTTATAGAGGGCTTGGATCATCAGGGCGGACACGAACGACAAATGGCCTTTGTCCGACTCTCGAACCTCAGTCTTTTGCAGCGGGCATGGCTGACGGCTTTCGTCGCCGCACTGCTTTGTCTTGCCGCGACCGCGCTTGCAGTTGCCGAGACGAAAAGCGACGCGCGCAGCGTCACCGATCGAGGCCGCATTCACGGCGACGCTGAAGGTATTCACCAGGGAAGCCTTCCGATGCAATGGCCTTCGCGCAGAACAATCTCGGGGATGTCAGCTGGAATCGGGCCAGCTATGGCGGCGGCAAGGCCGAATATCAAAAGGCGATCGGATTCTTCGAGAACGCCAAGCAGGGTTTACCGAAGCCGGCTACACCATGCCCATCCCTCTCACCGACCAGAAGGTCGATCTGGTGAAGAAGCAGATGGCGAAGAAGTAGGTCTACGCTTCCCGCCGACCGCGCCTTGTCTTTCGGCCGGCTTTACCGTCCCTATATGTCCTGCCACCGGAACCCCTTGCCGGGAACCGCAGAAGGATAGCGGATGATTCGATTTGCCTTGGCGTTGTTCCTGCTTGTTGTTCCCGGCGTGGCCCACGCCACGGACGCAGGCTGGGCGCTGCTGCGCGATGGCGGACACGTCGTGCTGCTGCGCCATGCCATGGTCACCGGCACCACCGATCCGGCCAATTTCGACATCGACAGCTGCGCCACCCAGATGAACCTGTCGGCGCGCGGCAAGCAGCAGGCGAGCAAGATCGGCGCTCTGTTTGCCGCTCGGGCGGCACCGATCGAGCGCGTGCTGTCCAGCCGCTATTGCCGCTGCCTCGACACCGCCCGCATCGCCTTCGAGGCCGACCCGGAACTCTTTGCACCGCTCGATCTCCTGAAAGGCGACGAGACGCAGAAGGCCGCGCAGACCGCTGCGATCCTGAAGGAAATCCGCGCCTATTCCGGCTCCGACAATCTGGTCATGGTCACCCATCTGGAAGACATCGTGGCACTGACCGGCATCTCACCGCGCGAAGGTGAGGCCGTCGTCGTCGAGCCGCAAGGCGATGGCCTGCGCGTGCTCGGCCGCGTCACCTTCTGAGCGTGCTGCGCGATCGCTGACGCCGAAAGCGGTGTTGCTGAAATGCCACCGTTGAAAGAAGCCGCAAATTCGCCGTGACAATGCCGCTTGCGACAACCCGTCGCAGGGGCTATAGGCGCGCTCCCGGTCACGAGAACCGAAGCGAGCACAACGGTTGGAGCTTTCGTCTCCGCCCGTGCAGGCGGCATTGCCGCCCTGTATACGGCGCCGCTTTGGGGATTGGGATCGCGGATGTAGCTCAACTGGGAGAGCGCCGGACATAATCCGGAGGTTGTGGGTTCGAGTCCCTTCATCTGCACCACGGATAGCTCGGTTTGGTTAGAGCATCAGATTGTTAATCTGACTGTCGAAGGTTCGATTCCTTCTCCATTGGCCTTGAAAAGCCATCCGAAAAACGGTCCGGGGACTGGAATGCGAAAGACTGGACGGGTGACCCAAGCCTTCGGGCGCGGATCATCCCAAGCGTCTTTCGCCATCGGCTCGCGGCCAGGCCCGCGGTGACGATCAAGGCGCGGTGTCGCCGGCAAGGGAGGCTAAGGCCTCCTGCGCCCGCTTCGCTGCCCCGCGATCCGCTCCCGAAGGCCCGCCACGGCTCGATGCCACCAGTCCCCGGATCATTCGTGCCCGGGCTACGACGCAAGAGACGACGTGAAACGAGAAACGAAGGGAAGATCGACGCATGACGTGACGCCTCGCATGGGGCCATGCCCGACAGGAGTAAGACAATGACCATTCTCGACAAGGTTCTTGGGCGCGAGCGCGTCCTCGTAAGGGAAAACGAACGTGCCCTCGCCCTCCACAAGGGGGAGATCAAGGCTGTTCTGCTGCCGGGCGAGCACTGGCTCGCCAACCGGCGCGGCAGCCTCGAAGTGTCTCGGCACGATCTGAAGAACCCGGAATTCGTTTCGGCATACGAGAAGGCGTTGTTCGACAAGCTTCCGGATGTGGCCGCGCGTCATTTCACCGTCGTTCGCACCGGGCGCACGGATGTCGCCGTCATCGAGCGTGACGGCAATCTGCACGCCGTGCTGGCACCGGACCGCAAGCTCGTGCTGTGGACGGATGCCGGCCCGTGGAAGGTGACGCTGATCGACACGTCAGTCGATCTCGCCATCGATGCGGCGATCATGCGCCGGCTCGGCCAGGCCCGGAAGGCGGAATTGATGTCCGTCCATCCGGTCGTCGATGGTCAGGCCGGACTGCTGTTCATCGACGGTGTCCTGGTCAGGACGCTGACGGCGGGCGTGCATGGCTTCTGGAACGTCGGACGCATGGTGCAGATCAAGGTCGTCGACCTCAAGCGCCAGTCGCTCGACGTTGCCGGGCAGGAAGTGCTGACCAAGGATCGCGTGACGATCCGCGTCAACATCGCAGCCGAATACCGGGTCGTCGATCCGGTCAAGGCGGTCAGCATGGTGAAGGACTTCTCCGAAGCCCTCTACCGCGCCCTGCAATATGCCTTCCGCAAGACGCTTGGCGCGCTGACACTCGATCAGATCCTCGAAAAGAAGGTGACGATCGATGAGGAAGCGGCAGCCAAGGTCCGCGCCGACATGGCCGAAATCGGCGTGGAGGTCAGCGATATCGCGCTCAAGGATGTCATCCTGCCGGGCGAGATGCGCGAGATCCTCAACCAGGTGGTGTCGGCCGAAAAGCAGGCCGAGGCCAACATCATCCGTCGCCGCGAGGAGACGAACGCGACCCGTTCCCTCCTCAACACGGCCAGGGTGATGGCGGAAAACCCGGTGATGCTGCGGCTGAAGGAGCTCGAGGCGCTGGAAACCATCGCCGGCAAGGTCGAGCGGCTGACCGTCCACAACGGAACGGGCGGGCTGCTGAACGATCTGGTCAAGCTTCGCGACAGCTGATGCATGTCGCCAAAAGTGTTCCGCTTTTGGAAAAACGACACGCATCGAAATAAGGCTGACGTTGCGTCAACAGAAGGGCCGCCGGGTAAACCGGCGGCCCTTCTTGCGTTTCGAAGAAAACCTACCCATCTGCGCCCGGCGTATCAGGCCTTTTCCTGCCGGAAAAAACCGATTAGACAGCGCCCAAACAAGATGCGGACAGATTCCGCCCGCAACCGAAGGAAAAGCCCTTGTCCACCACGTTCGACAAAGTCGCCAAGATCATTGCCGACACCAGCGAGATCGATATCGACACCATCACGCCCGAGAGCCACACGATTGACGATCTCGGCATAGACAGCCTCGATTTTCTCGACATCGTCTTTGCCATCGACAAGGAATTCGGCATCAAGGTGCCGCTGGAAAAGTGGACCCAGGAGGTCAATGACGGCAAGGCTTCGACCGACGATTACTTCGTCATGAAGAACCTGTGCGCCAAGATCGACGCGCTGGTCGCCGCCAAGACCGCCTGACGTCAGTTGAGCGCACGATCTTGACGCGCTCTGCCGCCTGACCCACAAAGCCGCACATGAGCAGCCCCCGCGACGTCGTCATATCAGGTATCGGCCTTGTCTCCTCGCTGGGGGAAGGTCCTGACGCCCACTGGCAGAAGCTCGCGCAACCGGGCCCGCAGCCGGTGCTCGAAGCGACGCGCTTTGCACCCTATACTGTCCATCCGCTGCCTGAGATCGACTGGAACCTGCAGATCGCCAAGCGTGGCGATCAGCGCCAGATGGAAACCTGGCAGAGGCTCGGCACCTATGCTGCCGGCCTTGCACTGGACGACGCCGGCATCAAGGGCAATGACGAACTCTGCGCGACCATGGACATGGTTGTGGCGGCGGGCGGTGGCGAGCGCGACGAGGCGGTCGATGCCGCCATTCTCGCCGCTTCGGAAAGCCGCAATGACCGCGATGTACTGCTCAACGAGAAATTGACCACCGAATTGCGCCCGACACTGTTTCTGGCCCAATTGTCCAACCTGCTCGCCGGCAACATCTCCATCGTCCACAAGGTCACCGGTTCGTCCAGAACCTTCATGGGCGAGGAAGGTGCCGGTGTCGCCGCGGTTGAAACGGCCGCCGCACGCATCCGCTCGGGTCAGTCGACGCATATCCTGGTCGGCGGTGCCTTCCAGACCGAACATTCCGATATGCTGCTCGGCTATGAACTCGCCAGCTATCTGCATCGCGGCCCATGGAAGCCGGTTTGGCAAAGACAGGGCACTGAGGGCGGTGGCGTCGTGACCGGCTCCGGCGGCGCCTTCCTGGTGCTGGAGCAGCGCGAACACGCGATGAGCCGCGGCCGCAAGATCTATGCAGAACTTGGACCGGTCGTCTCCGGCCGCGCCCGGCGGCCACGGGGAGAACTCGACGCCGAGATCGCCGCACTGCTCAAGCAGGCTGCATTGCCGAACGGCAAATTGCTGACCCTGTCGGGCGCATCGGGGGCGCATGCGGCGACAACAGCCGAGAAGGCAGCGCTCGATGCCAATCCGGCGATCGCCGCGCGTGGCTTCTCGACGCTGACCGGGCACATGAAGGAAGCACAGTTTCCTTTCGCTGTGGCACTGGCGGCACTCGCTGTCGACCGCAAGGCCGCCTATCCTGTTTTTGATGCCGCAGCCGAGACGCCGTTCGAAGGCGTTCCCCAATCCGTCCTTGCAACGGCGATCGGCTATCACCAATTCGAGGGCATGGCGCTGGTCAATGCCGCGTAACGCGGCTCCACGATCCATGCTGCAACGATAAGAGGGCTCCCGGATGGCCAATCTCAGAGATCACATGGGCAGGCCGATCGTCGCCGTCACCGGCATCGGCGTGGTGACCTCGCTTGGCGTCGGCAAATCAGACAATTGGGCGGCACTGACCTCCGGCAAGTCGGGCATTCACCCGATCACCCGCTTTCCCATCGATCAATTGAACACCCGCATCTCCGGCATGGTCGATTTCCTGCCGTCGAGTTCGAAAGGCGCCAGCCCACTCACCTATGAGCTAGCCGAGCTTGCGGGCTTAGAAGCGGTGAGCGAAGCCGGTCTTGATTCCAGCGATTTCGGCGGACCGCTCTTCCTCGCATCGCCGCCAGTCGAACTCGACTGGGCCGAGCGCTTCTCGCTCTACAATTCTGACAAGGACAAGGATGAAACCGCCGCCGAAAGACTGCTTCGGGTCGCGCGTAGCTTGAAAGAGCTGGATATTTTCGAGACCACCCAGTTCGGTTCGATCGCCGGCCGCCTTGCCGATCGCCTTGGCACGCGTGGTCTGCCGATCACGCTGTCGACGGCTTGCGCTTCAGGCGCCACCGCGATTCAGCTCGGTGTCGAGGCGATCCGACGCGGCGAATGCGACCGTGCGCTGTCGATCGGCGCGGACGGTTCCGCGACCGCCGAGGCATTGATCCGTTTCTCATTGCTTTCGGCGCTCTCCACGCACAACGACATCCCCGAAAAGGCGTCGAAACCCTTCTCCAGGGATCGCGACGGCTTCGTGTTGGCCGAGGGATCCGGGGCGCTGGTGTTGGAATCGCTTGAGACGGCATTGGCTCGCGGCGCGACTATTCTCGGCGTCCTGGGCGGTTGCGGCGAGAAGGCCGACGACTTCCACCGCACCCGCTCCAAACCGGACGCTTCACCGGCCATCGCCGCGGTCCGCGCCGCCCTCGTCGATGCCGGACTGGGTGAAGACGAGATCGACTACGTCAATGCCCACGGCACCTCGACGCCCGAAAACGACAAGATGGAGCATCTGGCGCTGTCGACGGTGTTCGGCGAGCGGATCGGCTCTATGCCGGTCTCGTCGAACAAATCGATGATCGGTCACACGCTGTCGGCGGCGGGCGCTGTCGAGGCGGCTTTCTCGCTGATGACGATGCGCGAAAGCGTCATTCCGCCGACCATCAACTATGACAATCCCGACCCCGCGATCGTGCTCGACGTGGTGCCGAACAAGAAGCGCAACGCCGAGGTCCGCACCGTTCTGTCGAGCTCCTTCGGCTTCGGCGGCCAGAACACTTGCCTTGTCATGGCGCGGGAACCGGTCTAAGCGACCTTTTTCAGCCAGACTGAACCGACAGGCCCCATGCGCGCATTGCAACTTATAGAGGACCGCCGTCTTGAGACGGTGGACCTGCCGCCTCCTCCACCGCCGGCACTCGGCGAAGTCACGCTGCGCATCAAGGCAGTAGCGCTGAACCATATCGACGTCTGGGGCTGGCGCGGCATGGCCTTCGCCAAGCGCAAGCTGCCGCTGGTCGTCGGCGCGGAGGCATCCGGCGAGGTCGAGGCGGTTGGCCCCGGCGTTTCCAGCCTGCTGCCCGGACAATTGGTGTCGATCTATGGCGCGCGCACCTGCGGCCTCTGCCGAGCCTGCCGCGAAGGCCGCGACAACCTCTGCGAACATGTTTCGGGCGTGCACGGTTTCCATCTCGACGGTTTCGCGCAGGAGAAGATCAATCTGCCGGCCCGCCTGCTGGTCCCTGCCCCGCCCGGCGTGACCGACATCGGGGCGGCGGTGGCGCCCGTCACCTTCGCCACCGTCGAGCACATGCTGTTCGACAACGCCAGGCTTCAACCCGGCGAAACCATCCTTATCCATGCCGGCGGATCCGGCATCGGCTCGGCGGCCATCCAGTTGGCCAAGCGGATGGGCTGCACGATCATCACTACGGTCGGCTCCAACGACAAGATCGACAAGGCCAAGGCGCTCGGCGCCGACCATGTCATCAACTACCGCGACGACCGTTTCGAGGGCGTCGTGCGCAAGCTGACCAAGAAGAAGGGCGTCGACGTCGTCTTTGAACATGTCGGCGCCGACACATTCGCCGCCTCGATGCTGTGCCTGAAGCGTGGCGGCCGCCTGGTGACCTGCGGTTCGACCTCCGGCGTGTCGACGCAGATCAATTTGATGCAGCTGTTCCAGCAGCAATTGAAACTGCTTGGCTCCTTTGGCTGCCGCATGGAAAACATGGCCAACGCCATGCAGAAAATGGCGGCGGGACAGGTCGCACCCGTCATCGACACCGAAGTCGGCTTCGACGGTATCGACGCCGCGCTGAAGCGCATGGAAGGCCGCGACGTTTTCGGCAAGATCATCCTGCGCGTCGGCTAGAGCCTTGACCTCTGTATTCAAGAAGTTCCGCCGGGACCTCAAATTTCGTTACGGCAGGCAACTGCGCCAGCTCAATTACTGGCTGGTGGCGCGGGCAGCGATGATGATCATCTCAGTCCTGCGCCTGCTGCCGGCCGACAGTGCGCTGAATTTCGCCGACCGCGTCGCACGCCTGGTCGGCCCCCGGGTGGGACGCCATCAGGTCGCCGTCGACAATCTGCGCAAGGCCTATCCGGAAAAGAGCGAAGCCGAGATCCAAGCGATCGCCTCCGACATGTGGGGCAACATGGCCCGCTTGGCCGCGGAATACATTTTTCTCGACGCCCTCTTCGACTACGACCCCGCGGCCAGCGAGCCCGGCCGCGTCGAGGTCAAGGGAGCTGACCACTTCGTCGAAATAGCCAGCGAAGAGAAGCCGCATATCGTCTTTACCGGCCATCTCGGCAATTTCGAATTGCTGCCGGTGGCGGCCGCGACTTTCGGCATGAACATCACTGCGCTGTTTCGCCCGCCTAACAATCCCTATCTCGCCGACTACATCCTCTCGACGCGCCGCTCGACCATGGGCTCGTTGCTGCCATCCATGGCGGGCGCGTCATTCGCCCTGGCCGGGGTTCTGGAGAACGGCGGCAACATCGGCATCCTTGTCGACCAGAAATTCTCCAATGGGCTGGAGACGACATTCTTCGGCCGTCCCTGCCAGAGCAATCGCGTGCTGGCCACCCTTGCCCGCCACTACGATTGCGACGTCTATCCGGCGCGCTGCGTCAGGCTGCCGGGCAACCGCTTCCGGCTCGAAATCGAGGACAAATTGACCTTGCCGCGCACCGCTGACGGCAGCGTCGATGTCCGTGCCACCACCCAGCGTCTCAACGACGTCGTCGAGCGCTGGGTGCGAGAAGATCCCGGCCAGTGGATGTGGTTCCACAAAAGGTGGGAGATCAGCGGCGGGCGTCGAAAGCGACCGCAGGCAAAGGCGGTCCCAAACGCTTAGGCAGAGCTGCTGGCGTGGGGTTAGCCCAGCGCCAGCAGACAACAGCGAACCTGAACCGCCTTAGTTGGTGACGACAATGCGCGTGTTGCCGAAACCCACTTCCCGCACCATCGAATAGAACGTGGCGGCATTGGCCGTGTGCAGCCTCACGCAGCCATGCGACGCCGGGCGGCCGAGCTGCCTGACGGCGCCGGTTCCATGGATGGCATAGCCGCCATGGAAGAACACCGAATAGGGCATCGGCGACATATGGTATTTGCGCGAATACCACATCCTGGCCGTGCGCTGCGGCCGATAGGTGCCGCGCGGCGTGAAATAGCCGGTGCGGGCGGTGGAGACACTCCACCGGTAAACCGACGCGCCATATCTGACGGTCATCGTCTGCGACGACACGTCTATATTTGCAACGAGGCTGGCTGCCCAGCCCTGCCCCGAGGCACCGAACAGCATTGCAACAAACATGGTTGCCATGAGAACTGTCTTTTTCATGCGATCAAACCCCTTTGATTGCCCCTAACCTGCCTGCCTGATTGTTTTTCATCTTTTTAATGGCAGATGCACGGGCTAACACACACACCTTGACCAATTCGCCAATCTAAAGCAGCGAATTTGAACGATTTCCCGCAATAGTTGCCGCAACGACACGCCGCACCGGCTTGATCGCTGGCGGGCTTGCAAAACCGCTGGGATCGCTGCTCAACTCTGCGCATGAACCAGCGACTCCTCCAGGCAATCGATGACAGGCGCGACGACGTCGTCGCGCTGACCGCCGAACTGATCCGTTTTCCGACTATCAATCCACCCGGCGAGGCCTACCGGCCATGCGCCGAATATCTCGGCGCGCGGCTGAAGAAGAGCGGTTTCGAGACCGAGTTCATCCGCGCCGAAGGCACGCCCGGCGACACCGACCGCTACCCGCGCGTCAATGTCGTTGCCCGTTTCGACGGGAGATCATCAGGCGCCTGCGTCCACTTCAACTCGCATATCGACGTGGTCGAAGCCGGCGATGGCTGGACCGTCAATCCCTTCGCCGGCATCGTCAGGGACGGCAGGGTCTATGGCCGCGGCGCCTGCGACATGAAGGGCGGTCTTGCCGCCTCTATCATCGCAGCCGAGGCCTTCCTGGAAGTCTTCCCTGATTTTCCCGGCGCCATCGAAATATCCGGCACCGTCGACGAGGAATCCGGCGGCTTCGGCGGCGTCGCGCATCTGGCCAGGCTCGGCTATTTCTCAAAACCCAGGGTCGACCATGTCATCATTCCCGAGCCGCTGAACAAGGACCGCATCTGCCTCGGCCATCGTGGCGTCTGGTGGGCGGAGATCGAGACCAAGGGCGAGATCGCGCACGGCTCGATGCCGTTTCTCGGCGACAATGCGGTGCGCCACATGGGCGCCGTGCTGCGGGCTTTCGAGGACGAACTGTTTCCCGCGCTCGACCGCAAGATGACGCGCATGCCGGTCGTGCCCGAAGGAGCAAAACGCTCGACCATGAACATCAATTCGATCCATGGCGGCCAGACCGAGGATTTCCGGCCCGGCCTGCCGTCGCCCAACGTGCCCGACTCCTGCCGGATGACCATCGACCGCCGTTTCCTGCTCGAGGAAGATCTCGACACCGTCAAAGGTGAAGTGACCGGCATTCTCGACCGGTTGAAACGCGAGCGGACAAAATTCGACTATGAAATCCGCGACCTGATGGAAGTGCTGCCGCTGATGACCGAGCGCGACGCGCCGGTGGTCAAGGCGGTTGCGCAAGGCATCATGGCGATCTTCGACCGCGAACCCGATTATGTCATTTCGCCCGGCACCTATGACCAGAAGCATATAGCTCGCATCGGCCATATCTATGATTGCATCGCTTATGGGCCTGGCATTCTCGACCTCGCCCATCGGCCGGACGAATGGGTCGGGATATCGGACATGGTGGAATCGGCCAAGGTGATGGCGATAGGGCTCAACGTGCTGCTGCGCGGCACAGCCACGGGATAAGGTGTGCACCGCGACAAGCTTCGACTGCCGATGCGGTCGCCAGGACAAAAACATTCCCGGCCACGCCAAGGGGCAGAACGAAACGCAATTTACTCCGTGGCGAAATCACGCTTCTATCACTCGGGTTCGAGCACGTGTCTGAACGCATGGGGAGTTGCACGATGAAATTGTGGAAAACCATTCTGGCGGCCGCGGTGCTGTCGCTGGCCGCCGGCACCTCTGCGTTCGCCGCGCGAACCGACCTGGTCATCGGCATTCCGCTCGAACCCCCGCATCTCGATCCGACCGCCGGTGCCGCCGCAGCGATCGACGAGGTTCTCTATGCCAATGTGTTCGAAGGCCTGACGCGCATCGGGCCGAATGGCGAGGTGCTCCCGGATCTGGCCGAAAGCTGGACCATTTCCGATGACGGCAAGGTCTACACCTTCAAGCTGCACACCGGCGTGAAATTCCATGACGGCACCGACTTCGATGCCGCCGACGTGAAATTCTCGCTCGACCGGGCGCGAGCCGACAACTCCGTCAACGCACAAAAGGGCCTGTTCGCCGCCATCGACAAGGTCGACGTCGTCGATCCGGCAACCGTCAAGGTCACGCTGAAGAACCCGCAGGGCTCGTTCCTCTACAATATGGGCTGGGGCGACGCGGTGATCGTGGCGCCGGAATCTGCCGACACCAACAAGGAGAAACCGATCGGCACCGGCCCGTTCAAGTTCCAGAGATGGGCCAAGGGATCGTCGATCACGCTGGTCAAATCGGACAATTACTGGGGCACGCCGGCGTCGCTCGACAAGGCCGAGTTTCGCATCGTGCCGGAGGCCGCGGCCTATGTGCCGGCGCTGCTCTCGGGCGACATCCAGGCTTTCCCGTTCTTCGATGCCGACAGCGTCGCCCAGGTCAAGGACGACCCGCGCTTCAAGGTGGTGATCGGCGCGACCGAGGGTGAGACCATCCTGTCGATCAACAACAAGAAGCCGCCTTTCGACAAGCTGCAGGTGAGGCAGGCGATCTCTTACGCGCTCGACCGCAAGGCCATCATCGACGGCGCCTCGGCCGGCCTCGGCCAGCCGATCGGCTCGCATATGTCGCCGGCTAACAAGGACTATGTCGACCTCACCGGCCGCTACCCGCATGATGTCGCCAAGGCCAAGGAATTGCTGAAAGAGGCAGGCCTCGAGAACGGCTTCAAGGCGACGCTGAAACTGCCGCCGCCCACCTATGCCCGTCTCGGTGGCGAAATCATCGCCTCGCAGCTTCGCGACGTTGGCATCGATCTGGAAATCATTCCGGTCGAATGGGCACAGTGGCTGGACCAGGTGTTCACCAAGAAGGATTACGACCTGACGATCGTCTCCCACACCGAGCCCAACGACATCGATATCTATTCGCGCAAGGATTATTACTTCAACTACGACAACCCGGCCTTCGACAAGGTGATTGCCGATCTCGGCGTCACCTCCGACGAAGCCAAGCGCAAGGAATTGCTGGGGCAAGCGCAGAAGATCCTGGCCGACGATGCGGTGGTCGGCTTCCTCTATGAATTGCCGAAGATCGGCGTCTGGGACGCCAAGCTGCAAGGGCTGTGGGAAAACGCCCCGATCCAGGCCAATGATTTGACCAAGGTGAAGTGGAGCGAGTGAGGTTGGTTGCCAAAGAGCGACGCTTGCGTTCCTTCGCGCCCCCCTCTGCCCTGCCGGGCATCTCCCCCTCAAGGGGGGAGATTGCTCTATCATTTGCGCTTTCGCCAATCGCTGCACGTTCGGCGGCAGCGCCGAAACTGCCAATCTCCCCCCTTGAGGGGGAGATGTCCGGCAGGACAGAGGGGGGCGCCGTAAAACGATACCGTAGCCTGTTCTTTGCGACAGGCAACGCAGCGGTCCCCCACCTTCCATGACCGCCTACCTCCTAAAACGCCTCGCCATCGCCATCGCCACGCTGGTGCTGGCTTCCATGGTGGTGTTCGCCGTCCTGGAGATCCTGCCCGGCGATCCGGCGCGGCTAATGCTGGGCATGAATGCCAGCGCCGACCAGGTCGAGTTGCTGCGCAACCAGATGGGCCTCAACGCGCCGCTGGCTTGGCGCTATCTGCACTGGGCGGGCGGCCTGCTCAGCCTCGATTTCGGCCGCTCCTACACCTATTCGGTGCCGGTCATCGGTCTGGTTCGCGAGCGGCTGGCCGTCTCGCTGCCGCTGGCGCTGATTGCGCTTGCGCTCTCCACCCTCATCGCGATTCCCGTCGGCCTGTTTTCCGCCAGCCGGCGTGGACGGGCCGGTGATACGATTTCCATGGGCGCCGCACAGCTTGGCGTCGCCGTGCCCAATTTCTGGTTCGCGCTGATGCTGATCTATGTCTTCGCCGTCTGGCTGCGGCTGGTTCCTGCTGGCGGCTTTCCCGGCTGGAGTGCCGGCGTCTGGCCAGCCTTGAAGTCGCTGCTGCTGCCGGCAGTGGCGCTTGCCTTGCCGCAAGCCGCGATTCTGGCGCGCGTCACCCGCTCGGCGCTGATCGAGGTGCTGAACGAGGACTATATCCGTACCGCCCGCGCCAAGGGTCTGCCCTACCGAGCTGTGCTGTGGCGGCACGCGCTGCGCAACGCCATGATTCCGGTGCTGACCATTCTGGGCCTGCAGTTCGCCTTCCTGCTTGCCGGCACCATCATCATCGAGAATGTTTTCTATCTGCCCGGCCTCGGCAGGCTGGTGTTCCAGGCGATCACCCAGCGCGACCTGATCGTCGTCGAAAGCGTCGTCATGCTGCTGGTCGCCGCCGTCATCGCCGTCAATCTGCTGGTCGACCTTTCCTATGCGGTCGTCGATCCGCGCCTGAGAAGCCGGCAATGACATTGCACATCGACATATCAGAAGAGACGTTCGGCAGCATCCTGGGCAAGGCGTTCGGGAATACCGCCTTCGTTGCCGGTTTCGTCATCACCCTGCTGATCCTGGCAATGGCTGTCGTCTCCTATGCCTGGACGCCCTATGACGTCACGAAACTGGTGATATCGGATAAGACGCAAGCGCCCTCGCTGGCGCACTGGTTCGGCACCGACCATTTCGGCCGCGACATCCTGTCGATGGTCATGGTCGGCGCCCGCAATTCGATTGCCGTGGCGCTGGTCGCGGTCGGCATCGGCATGGGGGTCGGCGTGCCGCTCGGCGCCTTTGCCGCGGCACGCGGCGGCCTCGTCGACGAGGCGCTGATGCGGCTGAACGACCTCGTCTTCGCCTTCCCGGCTTTGCTGTCGGCGATCATGATCACCGCCATCTTCGGGCCGGGCGCCGTCAACGCCATCATCGCCATCGGCATCTTCAACATCCCGGTCTTTGCGCGCGTCGCCCGGGCCGGCGCGCTGGCGATCTGGCCGCGCGAGTTCATTCTCGCCGCACGCGCCGCCGGCAAGAGCAGCACGCAGATCACAATCGAACATGTGCTGCCCAACATCGCCACGCTGCTTCTGGTGCAAGGCACCATCCAGTTCGCTCTGGGCATCCTGGCCGAGGCCGGGCTTTCCTATCTCGGCCTGGGTGCGCAACCGCCAATGCCGAGCTGGGGCCGCATGCTGTTCGACGCGCAGACCCGCATGGTGGTGGCGCCATGGATGGCGATCTTTCCGGGCATGGCGATCGTTGTCGCCGTGCTGGGGCTGAACCTGCTGGGTGACGGCATCGCCGACGTCCTCGATCCGAAATCGCGGCGGCAGCGATGAGCCTGCTCGAAATCGAGAACCTGTCGCTGACCATCGGCGACACGCAGATCCTCAAGGGTGTGGAGCTTTCCGTCGCGCCCGGTGAGGTGATGGGGCTGGTCGGCGAATCCGGTTCCGGCAAATCGATGACCGCGCTGACGGTGATGCAGCTTCTGCCCCATGCCGCGCGCGCCAGCGGACGTGTCACATTCGACGGCATCGACATCCTGGCAGCAACCGAGGACCAGATGTGCGCGCTGCGCGGCGACGACATCGGCATGGTGTTCCAGGAGCCGATGACCGCGCTCAATCCGGTCAAGACCATCGGCGAACAGGTTGCCGAAGGCATACGCTGGCACACCAGGGCCAGCCGCGCCGAGGCCGAAGACCGGGCGCGAAAAATGCTCGACCGTGTCGGCTTGCCCGAAGCGAAATTCCCGCTGTCGCGCTATCCGCACGAACTGTCGGGCGGCCAGCGCCAGCGCGTCGTCATCGCCATCGCCTGTGCGCTGAAGCCGAAGCTGCTGATCGCCGACGAACCGACGACGGCGCTCGACGTGGTGCTGCAGGCACAAATCCTTGATCTGTTGCGCGACCTCGTCGCGGAGAGCCGCATGGGCCTGCTCCTGATCTCGCATGACCTCGCCGTGGTGACCGAGATGGCTGACCGCATCACCATCCTGCGCCGCGGCGAGGTGATGGAAGCCGGCGACACCGCACGCACGCTATCCGAACAGCTCCACCCCTACACGCGCCAGTTGGCGCAGGCCTCGATGCATGTGCCGGCGCGCGCCAGGCCGCATGGCATCGAGACGGGCCGCCCTTTGCTTCAGGTCGAGGGCGTGACCCGCGACTATCCCGGCCGGCGCACTTCGCTGTTCAAGCGCGCGCCTGGTATCCGCGCCGTCGACGACGTCTCGCTGTCGATGGCGCCGAGTCAGTCAGTGGCACTGGTTGGTCGCTCCGGCTGCGGCAAGTCGACGCTCGCCCGCATGATCCTGGCGCTGGATCGGCCGACATCGGGCTCGATCCGGTTCCGCGGCGGGACCATAACCGGCAAGAGCGAAGCCGAGCTGAAGCCGGCGCGACGCGATATGCAGGTCGTTTTTCAAGATCCCTATGGCTCCTTCGACCCGCGCCAGAAGGTGAAAAAGCTGGTTGCCGAACCCCTGCATGTGCTGGAGAAAAAGCCGACGCGCGCCGAGTGCCGCGAGATGGTGGCGCATGCCCTGCACGAAGTCGGCCTCGGCATCAGCGACATGGACAAATACCCCCATGAATTTTCCGGCGGCCAGCGCCAGCGCCTGTCGATCGCCCGCGCCATCATCACCCGCCCCAAGCTGGTCGTTGCCGACGAGCCGGTCTCGGCGCTCGATGTCTCGATCCGCGCCCAGATCCTCGATCTGTTCGCAGAGCTCAACCAGAAGCTCGGCATCGCCTACCTCTTCATCACCCACGACCTGACCGTGGCCCGCGCCATCACGGACGAGGTGCTGGTCATGCATGACGGCAAGATCGTCGAGCGCGGCAAGACGAGCGAAGTGCTCGACCACCCGCAGTCCGAGGCTGCCAAGGCGCTTGTCACCGCCGCCCCTGACTTGCACCGGGCGATCGCGGAGCGGCTGCGGGAGCAAGGCTGATCAGGAGAGAAGGCGGCCCGATCACTCCTGCGTCCTGACCACATCGACCGGGCTGATATCGAGCAGGTCGAGCGTGCGGCGCAGCAGGCGGATCTCGCTCTCGGCCAGTTGCGAATCCGCCTTGGCGATCTCCGCCATATGTTTGGCCAATTGCCGGCGCCGCTCGACGTCGAGATCGCGGAACAGTGCAATCGCCTGCGAGCCATTGGTCTCGTAGCCGAACTCGTTGAGATATTCGATGACGCTGTCGATGCTGCTTTCCTGAATTCCGAAGGCGTCCTTGCAGATGCGCCGGAAGGCAACCATTTCGCTCTCGCTGACCGACCCGTCGGCCAGGATCATGCGAAACAGCATCAGCAGTTCCGCCGACAGGACCGGATCGTCCGCCACCTTGCGCACGCCGGGGTCGCCGTCGAATATCTGACGTATCTGGTCCAGCAATGCGAATGCCATCAGGAGCCTCTTTCCGGGTTAACTACACAAACACAATCCAGGCGCGATGCGCTAGGATAGAGGTAGCGCGGAATCGATCTTGCGCAAACAGGGCGGCCGTGGTCGAACGCCCGATATTTCAGCCAGCCGGACACCCCCATACATCAGATGATCGACCTTAGCATCCAGACCGTCGCCATGCTCGCTTTCGCCGCTTTTGCCGCGGGCTTTGTCGATTCGATCGCCGGCGGCGGCGGGCTGATCACAGTGCCGGCGCTGCTGCTTGCCGGCTTCACGCCGGTCCAGGCGCTCGCCACCAACAAACTGCAAGGCATGTTCGGCTCGGGCTCGGCGACCATCCACTACGCATCGAAGGGTCATGTCGACCTGCGCCGGCAATTGCCGTCGGCGCTTCTGGCCCTTGTCGGAAGCGCCATCGGCGCCTTGCTGGCGACGATCGTGCCGGGCGACATACTGCGGGCTGCCCTGCCCATCGTGCTGATCGCCATCGCGCTCTACTTCGCGTTCAAGCCCAACATGAACGATGTCGACCGCGCCGAGCGCCTGTCGCCGTTCCTGTTTGGATTGACCCTGGTGCCCGCCATCGGCTTCTACGATGGCCTGTTCGGACCGGGCGCCGGCTCCTTTTACATGCTGGCCTTCGTGGCACTTGCCGGCTACGGCGTGCTCAAGGCGACGGCGCATACCAAATTGCTCAACTTCGCCTCCAACATCGGCGGCTTCATCGTCTTCGCGGCCTTCGGCGTCGTCTACTGGAAGATCGGCCTGATGATGGGCGTCGCCCAGTTCCTCGGCGCTCGCGTCGGCGCCAGCCTGGCCATGCGCATCGGCGCAAGACTGATCAAGCCGCTGCTGGTGATCGTATGCCTGGCGCTTGCTGTGAAGCTGCTGGCTGACCCGGCGAACCCGCTGCGGGCCTTGATTGGTGTGTGATCCCGCGCCCTGATAGAATGCCGCTGTTCGAATCATGTTGGAGAGGCAGACATGAATCTTAGCGCACCTACCCAGATCGTTTTTATCATCTCCGTTGTTATCGCCATCATCGGCTTTCTCGCCGCGCTTGGCGTTCTCTCATTCATTCCACTCGCATCGGCGTGGATCGTGCTTATTGCTTTCATCGTGCTTGCCGGCGGCTGCTTGATGCGCGGCGCCTGACCATTTCCCTTGAAGTGGGGACGAGGAGCGCCCGGCCAAAAGCCGGGCGCTTTTGATTCCGGCCCTTGGTCTGTTAGATTTGACTGGCGCGAGGATGGCCGATGCCAGTCAAGATGCAACCCCAGCAAGAGCAGGACCGGTCCGTCGCCGGGCGGTTTGAGATGCGCCGGCGCCTGCCCGATCCTCGACTTCAGGGCATTGTGTCGGACATTTGCGGCTATCGCGAAATGGCGCCCGGCCATATGCGCAACGTCGAATATGCGTCGCTCACCGTACCGCTGGTCATCAGCTTCGCCGAACCCTTCGCCATCGGCCTCGGCAAGGCGCCCGGCGACAATGACCGCTTCGCCAGTTTCGCCGCCGGCCTCTTTGCCGGACCGGTGGTGATCGAATCCTTCGGCGGCGCCTGCTGCGTCCAGGTCAACTTCACGCCGCTTGGCGCACGCCGTTTCTTCCGCCTGCCGATGAGCGAACTGACAGACAGCATGGTCGTCCTCGACGACGTGCTTGGCGCTCAGGGCTTGGCGCTGCGTGAACGGCTGGGCAATGCGCCGGATTGGACGACGCGTTTCGACATGGCCGAAGCCTTCGTCACCGCCCGTCTCGAGAATGCCGCCGAGACGCCACTTGAAATCGCCTGGGCCTATGACCGCATCATCACATCCGGCGGCCGGACCCGCATTGCATCGATCGCCGAAAGGCTGGGCTGGAGCCGCAAACATCTCGCCGGCAGTTTTTCCAACGCCATCGGCATGGGCCCCAAGACACTGTCGCGCATCGTCCGCTTCAACCGCGCGCTCGGCCTGTCGAGGCAGCAGGCCGTCGACTGGGCCGATATCGCAGCCGATTGCGGCTATGCCGACCAGGCGCATCTGGTACGCGAATTCCGCGACCTCGCCGGCGAGACACCAACCGGAATCTCGGCCAGGTAACATTTCTTCAAGACGCTGGAGTGGCCTTTACCCACAGTGGGGCATCGACCAACCCCACTGAAGGAGATCGACATGACCACCACCACCGAAGCGCCCCGCCTCTACCCCGCCTTGCGCTACAGGAACGCGGCAAAGATGATCGACTGGCTGGGCGAAGCCTTCGGCTTCAGCGTCCGGGCCCGCTATGGCGAAGGCGACGTCGTGCACCATGCCGAACTGGTCTTCGGCTCCTCGATGATCATGCTGGGCGCCGTGCGCGACGACGACTACGGCAAGATGGTCGGCGAACCCGGCTCAGGCGGCGGCAAGTCGATCTACATCGCCGTCGATGATGCCGATGCCGCCTATGCCAAGGCCAGGAAGGCTGGCGCCACGATCATCCAGGAATTGACCAACCGCGACTATGGCAGCCGCGAGTTCATCTGCCGCGACCCGGAAGGCAACGTCTGGTCCTTCGGTACCTACTGGCCGAAGGCAGGCGACAAGGGCTGAGCCAACCGCGAATTACCGCGCCAGTGCAAAGATCGCGTCGCAGTCGAGATGGGTCTCCAGCTCGGCTGCGACCTCGTCCAGCGCCCGCTCGACCTCGGCTCGGTAGTCGATGCCGCCGCCCTTGATGCCGAGGCTTTCGAGGAATCTTCCGCGAAAGCCGTCGGCGCCAAACAGACCGTGCATATAGGTGCCGATCACCTTGCCATCGACCGACACTGCCCCGTCATCGATGCCATTGATGACTGCAGACGGCCTCAGCGTATCCGGCCCGGTGGTGCGGCCGAGATGGATTTCATAGCCTTCGAGCGGCAGGTCGAACGGCACCGAACGGGCCCTGACGTTGCGCACCGTCTTTTCCGGCTCCATCACCGTTTCGATGTCGAGCAGTCCGAGCCCTTCGGCTTCGGTGACGCTGCCTTCGATGCCGTCGGGATCGCGCACCATGCGGCCGAGCATCTGGAAGCCGCCGCAGATACCGACGACATGGCCGCCGCGCTTGCGATGCGCAAGAAGGTCGCGATCCCAACCGTTCTCGCGGAATTTCAAGAGATCGCCGATTGTCGACTTCGAGCCTGGAATGACCACCAGACCGGCATCGGCGGGCAGCGGCTTTCCCGGCGGCACGAACACCACCTCGACCTGCGGCTCAGCCTTGAGCGGGTCGAGATCGTCGAAATTGGCGATGCGGCCAAGCATCGGCACCGCCACCTTCAGCGCGCGCGCTTCGCCGGACGCCAGCCGCTCCAGCACTACCGAATCTTCCGAAGGCAAGCGTGCCGCCGCCTTCAGCCACGGAACGACACCGAAACAGCGCCAGCCCGTGAATGTCTCGATCGACTTCAGGCCGTCGTCAAACAGCGAAACGTCGCCGCGGAACTTGTTGATGAGGTAGCCGGCGATCATGCGCCGGTCCTCCTCCGGCAGGATCAGATGCGTGCCGGCTACCGAAGCGATGACGCCGCCGCGGTCGATGTCGCCGACCAGCACCACGGGCACATCGGCGCGCGTGGCAAAGCCCATATTGGCGATGTCGCGGCTGCGCAGGTTGATCTCGGCCGGCGAGCCGGCGCCCTCGACGATGACAAGATCGGCGCCCTCGCCGACCTTGCCCCAGGAGTCCAGAACGGCGTCCATCAGCCGGCCCTTCATCGCCTGGTAGTCGCGCGCCCGCGCTTCCCCGAACATTTTGCCCTGCACGATGACCTGCGCGCCGACATCGGTCTGCGGCTTCAGCAGCACCGGGTTCATGTGGACCGATGGTGCGACACCGCAAGCGATCGCCTGGAGCCATTGCGCGCGGCCGATCTCGCCGCCGCCGGCTTTATCCCCGGGGATGTCGGCGACGGCGGCATTGTTCGACATGTTCTGCGGCTTGAACGGCCGCACCTTCAACCCACGCTTTTTTGCCGCGCGGCAGAGGCCGGCGACCAGCACGGTCTTGCCCACGTCGGAACCCGTGCCTTGCAGCATGATCGCTTTGGCCATCAGTCCCTGCCCTGCGCCACGGTTCCGGTGATGTCGGATTTCTGCGCCAGCGGCCCGCCGCGCCAGATGTACAGCGCCAGCAATGGCTCCTTGCCGGTGCGCATGGCGTGATTGACGTTGGAAGCGTGATGAACGACCTCGCCGGCCGTGCGCATGCAAAAGCCGCTCTCGCCCATGCGCCATTCGGTGCCGCCGGTCAGCGGAATGTAGATTTCCTCGGCAACGTGATGGTGGTCGGGATAGACGATATCGGGCCCAAGGATCAGCAGGCCGGCGGCGGCCGCGTCATTGGCGAAGTGGCCACGTGTGCCGAACACTTCCAGCCAGCCGTAATTCTCGATGAACTCTTTCCCGAAGTCCGCCTCGCCATAAGTCTGCCCCCAGCGGAAATCATTCCGACGTTCGGCAAGCAGTTGCACCAGCGGCTTGGCATCCGGAGGCGCCAGTTCGGCGGCGCGATCGAGATGGCGCAGGCAGGCAAGCGGACGCGGCTCCAGCGTGCGGGCCGGTATGTCCCAGCCGATCCGGGCCACGGCATCGCGCATCAGGACGTGATCCACGGTCGCAAGGTATGCGTGGAACCGGCCCAGCAGTTCATCGAATTTTGTCGTCACATCTTGCTCCGGACATGCATTGATGCACAGCCGCTCCGCAGGGGATCGGGTTGCGCGGCGGCATCATTGGTCTAGATTGGTGCGCGCGCAAAGCCAAAAACAACAGGCCAGCGAGCTAGCTGGCCAGCACACAGGGAGCACGCCATGGACGCCGCGGTCGATGCGAGCACCAGCCAATTCGAACTCAACGAGGAGCAGCGCGCCATCCAGGAGATGGCGCAGGCCTTCGCCGCCGACCGTGTCGCACCGAATGCGCTCGATTGGGACCGCAACAAGCATTTCCCGGCCGACGTGATCCGCGAGACCGGCCCGCTCGGGCTCGGCGGCATCTATATCAGGGACGATGTCGGTGGCTCGGCACTTGGCCGGCTCGACGCCGTGCTGATCTTCGAGGCGCTGTCGCACGCCGATCCGGCCTTTTCGTCCTTCATCTCGATCCACAACATGGTGGCCTCGATGATCGACCGTTTCGGCAATGACGAACAGCGCCAGCGCTTCCTGCCCAAACTCACTTCGATGGAATGGCTGGCCAGCTACTGCCTGACCGAGCCAGGCTCCGGCTCCGATGCCGCGGCGCTCAAGACCCGTGCGGTGAAAAGCGGCGGCGACTATGTGCTCAACGGCACCAAACAGTTCATCTCCGGCGCCGGCGACAGCGATGTCTATGCCGTCATGGTGCGCACCGGCGCGGACGGGCCGAAAGGCATTTCCACCATCGTCGTGCCCAGAGATGCGCCGGGCCTCTCCTTTGGGGCAAACGAGCACAAGATGGGCTGGCACATGCAGTCGACCCGCCAGGTCATCTTCGAGGATTGCAAGGTGCCGGCGGAGAACCTTCTGTCCGACGAAGGCGCTGGCTTCGGCATCGCCATGGCCGGGCTCGACGGCGGCCGGCTGAACATCGCCGCCTGTTCGCTGGGCGGCGCGCAGTCGGCGCTCGACAAGGCGCTGTCCTACACCGCCGAGCGCAAGGCTTTCGGCTCGAAGATCAATCAATTCCAGGCGCTGCAATTCAGGCTGGCCGACATGGAGACCGAGCTGCAGGCGGCGCGTATCTTCCTTTATGCCGCCGCCTCGAAGCTCGACCGCAAGGCGCCGGATGCCGGCAAATGGTCGGCGATGGCCAAGCGCTTCGTCACCGACACCGGCTTCAATGTCGCCAATGACGCACTGCAGCTGCTCGGCGGCTACGGCTACCTGCACGACTACGGCATCGAGAAACTGGTGCGGGACCTGCGCGTGCACCAGATCCTCGAAGGCACCAACGAGATCATGCGCGTCATCATCGCTCGCGCGCTGATTGGCCGTTGAAGCCAGCAACTCTGGGAGACAGACAATGACGACGATCGCCTTCATCGGCCTCGGCAATATGGGCAATCCAATGGCCGCCAATCTGGTCAAGGCCGGGCATGCGGTGAACGGTTTCGACCTCGTTCCGGAAAACCTCACCGTCGCCAAGGAACATGGCGTGACGATTATGGCGAATGCCTTGGCCGCGGTGAAGGATGCCGACGTCGTGATCACCATGCTGCCTGCAGGCAAGCATGTCCTCTCCGTCTACGAAGACATCGCGCCCAAGGCCAGGCAAGGCGCACTCTTTATCGATTCCTCGACCATCGACGTCGAGTCAGCCCGCAAAGCCCACGCCGTCGCCAGGAAGCACGCGCTGTCGTCGATCGATGCACCGGTCTCGGGCGGCACCGGCGGGGCTGCGGCCGGCACGCTGACCTTCATGGCGGGAGGCTCCGATGATGCCTTCGCTGCCGCCGAGCCGATCCTGAAGCCGATGGCCGGCCGCATCGTCCATTGCGGCCGCGACGGCGCCGGCCAGGCAGCAAAGATCTGCAACAACATGATCCTCGGCATTTCGATGATCGGTGTCGCCGAAGCCTTCGTTCTGGCCGAAAAGCTCGGCCTGTCGCATCAGGCGCTGTTCGACGTCGCCTCGACCTCCTCCGGCCAGTGCTGGTCCTTGACCACCTACTGCCCGGTGCCCGGCCCGGTGCCGACTTCGCCCGCAAACAAGGACTACAACCCAGGATTTGCAGCCGCCTTGATGCTGAAAGACCTGAAATTGTCCCAGGAAGCCGCCCAAGGTGCGGGTGCTGTAACGCCGCTTGGTGCCGAAGCGGCTCAGCTTTATGCCTTGTTCAACGCCCAGGGACATGGCGGCGTCGATTTCTCCGGCATAATTAATTTTCTCAGGGGTAACCCGGCGTAACCCACGGATTTGGCGGATTTTTCCGGTTTCCTTCGGTGGAAAAAATGAAAATTTAGATTTGCTTAAGCTCTCGATAACTCCGCGGTAACGATGTCCCTATAAAACGGACTGTGAGGCGGACATCTCATCCGTCCGGCGCTCCGGATCAGGTCTCGCGTACCGGAGCCCGTAAGTTTCGACAAGTGCCATAAGTTTCGCAAAGTGTTTGCGTAGCGAAGCGCCATGCGTATCTGGCAAAACCGCGTTCCCGATGGAGCGCGGTTTTTGCGTTTTACCCTGCAGCACGGTTGAGACATCGATGAACCGGAAACTGTACTCCGGGATACCTCACATGCGCCCGCGGGCGCCTTCCGGATCATAGGGCGAGTCGGCGATCACCTTTGCCGCGCGGCGCTCGCCGAGGATCGAAACCTCGAGCTCGGTACCGGGCGACACAAGTTCCAGGGGCAGCAGCGCAAGTGCGATGTCGTGACCAAAAGTGTAGGAGTAGCCCGCCGAGGTGATGTGGCCGACGAGCTCGCCTTCGCGGTAAACGCCCTCGAAGGCGAATGCGCTCGCACCATCCGTGTCGATCGACAGTGTGGCGATCCGGCGTGTAACCTGCTGCTGTTTCGCGACCAGTGCCGCCCGGCCGATGAAGTCCCTCTTGTCGAGGCTGATGAAGCGCTCGAGGCCGCTTTCCAAGGCGGACAATTCGGGGTTCATATCGCGGTACATGGCCCGGTAGGATTTATCGAGACGAAGCGATTCCAGCGCTTGAAGTCCGACCAGCCTCAGCCCGTGTGCCTCTCCCGATGCCAGAAGCGCATCCAGCAAATGCCGCTGGTAGCAGAGTGGATGATAGAGTTCCCATCCCAGCTCACCCGAATAGTTGACACGCAGCAGCCGTACGTCGCTGGCCATGCCGACGGTGCCGGACTGTACGCTGAACCATGGGAAGGCCTCGTTGGAGAGGTCGATCTCCGTCAGCGGCTGCAGTATGTCGCGCGCCTTCGGCCCAACCACCGTGAAGCTGCCGCGATCCTCCGTGACGTTGCGCAGATGCACGCTGCCGTCCTTCGGCAACAGCCGGCCGAGATCGTCAAGGTTCCAGCGTTCGGCGCGCGGCGTCGATATGAGATAGAACAGGTCGCTCTGCAGCCGCGCCACCACATACTCGGCCTGCACGCCGCCGGTCGGCGTCAGGTGATGGGCAAGAGCGACACGACCGGGACGCGGCAGTCTGTTGGCCAGGATTCCGTCGAGCCAGCCCTCGGCGCCCGGCCCGCCGACCTCGAACTTGGTCATTGGTGTCATCTCGACCAGACCGGCGGCCTGGCGGACAGCCTGGACCTCTGCGGCGACGTGGTTCCCCTTGGGGGTCCAGCGCCAGCTGTAGACATTGCGCGCCTCGACACCCGCGGGCGCAAACCAGCTCGGCATCTCCCAGCCGTTCAACACGTCCCATACCGCGCCAAGCTGACTTAGGCGGTCATAGGACGGGGCCGTCTTCTGCGGTCGCGCCGCCGGCATGTCCTGGCCCGGATAGTGCTGTACGGCGTGGGTGCCCCAGGCTTCCCGGACCTTGGCCCGGGTCCAGTTCTTGTTGGCATAGCGGCCGAACCTGCGGGGATCCAGCTCCGCCGTGTCGATGCTGTTGCCACCCTCCACGATCCGTTCGGAGAGGTAGTAGCCAATCGCACCACCCCAAAGGATGCCCCCCGGCACCCCTTCGGCGAGCCAGACATTCTCCAGGCCCCACGCCTGCCCCATCAGCGGCAGCTCATCGGCCGTCATCTGGAAAGGTCCTCGCACATTGCGCTTGATGCCGGCGCGCCCGAGCGCGGGAACCAGTTCGGTGGCGCGCTCCCAGTTCCAGGAAACGGCATCGAAATCTTCATCGAGCAGATCGGCGCCGAACCATTCCGGGACGCCGTTTTCGGCGAACAGCTTGAGCTGCTCGGTACGCTCATAGGGACCGAACATCAGCCCGTCTCCCTCTTCGCGCAGATAGCCCTCGTAACCCTCGTCCCTGAGGATCGGCATCTCCGGAAGACCAAGCCGTTTGCGTTCCACGATTTCGGGAACCGCCTCGGTGATCCAATACTGGTGCAGGATCGGAATCGCGGGAATGTCCAGGCCCAGCATGGCGCCTGTCTGGCGTGCGTAATTGCCTGTTGCAAGGATGACATGTTCACAGACGATCTCGCCGCGTGAGGTCTTGACCCTCCACCCGCCGCTCGGCATCCGCTCGAAACCCACGACCTCGGTATCAAGATGGATCTTCGCGCCGAGGTCGCGTGCACCCTTGGCCATGGCCTGGGTGACATCGGCGGGTGCAATGTGGCCGTCATCGGGATGGTAGAGGGCACCTAGCATGGTGTTGTTGTCGAGCAGCGGCCAGATCTCTCGCGCCTCCGCGGGCGATACGATCCGGGCCCGCACTCCCTGGACCTCGGCAACGTCCATGTAGCCTCTGTACTCGTCCAGCCTGTCGCGCGTGTTGGCAATGCGCAGTTGCCCGCATTTGTGCCAGCCGACGTTCTGGCCCGTCTCCGCCTCCAGGCCTTCATAGATCGCGATCGATCTGGCGATCATGCGGCCGACATTGCGGCTGCGCGCGTAAGAGGGGATGAGCCCCGCGGCATGCCATGTCGAGCCGGCCGTAAGCTGTGTTCGCTCCAGCAATGCCACATCGGTCCAGCCGCGCTTTGCCAGGCCGTAGAGAATGCCGGCGCCCACACAGCCGCCACCGACCACGACCGCACGAAAGGAACTCACCATATGCTCGTGCCCTTGTCAGAAATTGCCACCGGTCCACATGAACGCATGCGCATACTGTCAGACAGCATCCGGCTTTTCAGCATATTTCCTTGTCTGGAACGCAGCAGCGGTCACCCGACTGTTGGGCCACGAAGCCGGCCGAACTGTCAGCTGTCGCGCTCGCGTTCAGGCCGCTTTTTTGCGTTTTGCCTAGCTATATTCCGATTGCAGCATTCGGGATCGGGACATGATCTTCGTTGATCAGCACGATCGGCGCATCGGCTCCCTCGACCCTGACGACCAGCAGGCGCAGGCTCCACGTGCCGGCTGTCCGGACAGCCGTCGAATAGGCCGTGCCCTTGCCCCTGGCGCCGTGGACCGGAATGCCGAACTGGGCGTCACCAGCCCCATTCGCATCGAGTTTGAGATGGCCGCCGACCCAGAAACTGTCGGTCAAATCATCACCCAACGCCGCCTTAACGCGGTCGTCGGCGCGAAGCCTGTCCATCGTCATGAGATAGGCATCGCTGCCTTTCAGGACGTAGGGAATGCTGCCGACCATCGTCGCGCAGCCGCCAATCCCGACCACCCAGACGGCAAGGCCGGCGATTGCCCAGTTGCGCTGCGTCTTGCGAAACTGCTCCGCGTCGCGCCAGGCGCGGTTCTGCCAAGCCCAGCGGCTGCCGCGCGCGCCCAGCACGATGATCATGATGATATTGACGACAGGAATCAACGCCAGCAACGCAATGAAGGTGCTGTTGCCGATACCCCAGATCCAGTTGAGGAAGAAGGCGCCCCAGTTCCAGCGGTCGAGTTCGGCTGGAATTTCAGCGGGCTGGTTGAGCGGTTGTCCGGCCATCATGTCCCCAATCGGTAACGTACGGACTGATTCTAGCGCATGCGCTCCTCGATGCGCAAAATCAAAGTTTTGCAACCCCGGTCAGGTCTTGTTGGACAGCCGGCGAAAATTCGCTTTCACGGCACGGCTTGCCGGCTTCAGCGCGGCGCTGATCGAGCGCTCCGCCGCAACCCCGTTGAACAGCGACGGCGTGCGGCCGGAAAAGACTTCCGGCCAGAACCGCGATGCCGATTGCAGGAAAGACATTTGTGCCGCAAACGCGCCTTCGGCCATAGCGGCGGTCTTCTCGTTGACCGCACGCGCCGTCTCCGTACTCCATGGCTGGCGGCTCCCGCCATCCATGGCCATCAACGGCAGCCGCATCATCGCCACCAGCGGCGCCAGCATCAGGTCGCCGCTGATGCTGGCCGCTTCTCGCGTCCGTCGGCTCTTGCCGGTTTTTCTCATGGAAACAAACCCCTTGTGGCGGCCGAATCAGCCGCTGCCCCACACACTACGCGCTTGTGATGGAATTCGTTCCCTCGCCGCTTCGGCATGGTTTCAAGGCTGGGCGCGCCCGCCGAAGAGCGCCCAGCCGAGGGGTCGAGTTCTACCGCTTGCGAAGATCGGCTTGCGCCAGATCCAGCGCCTTCGAGATGCGGTCGCAGGCCATATCGATCGTATCGCGGGTCCAGATCAGCGGCGGCGACAGGATCATCGTGTCGCCGGTGGCGCGCAGCATCATGCCATTCGTGATGGCGTGATCCCGCACGGTTACCGCCGCACTTCCAGCCGGCAGGAACCGCTCCTTGGTCGCCTTGTCCTTGACGATCTCGATCGCGCCCATCAGTCCGATCGAACGGACCTCGCCGACCAGATCATGTCCGGCAATGCGCTCCTGCAACGCCTTGGCGAAGTAAGGGCCGGTGTCGTTCCGGACGCGGTCGACCAGCCCTTCGCGCTCGATGATCTCGAGGTTCTTCAGCGCCACGGCGCAGGCCACCGGGTGCCCGGAATAGGTGTAGCCATGGTTGAACTCGCCGCCCTTCTCGACCAGCGTCGAGGCGATGCGGTCGCCAACCAGCAATGCCGACAGCGGCTGATAGCCCGAGGTCAGCGCCTTGGCCGTGGTGATCGTGTCTGGCTCGATGCCGAGTGTCTGTGCGGCAAACCATTCGCCGGTGCGTCCATAACCGGTGATGACTTCGTCCAGCATCAGCAGGACATCGTATTTACGGCAGATGCGCTGCACTTCCGGCCAATAGCTCGCCGGCGGTATCTTCACGCCGCCGGCTCCCATGATCGGCTCGCCGATAAACGCGGCAACCTTGTCGGCGCCGGCTTCGAGGATCGCCTCCTCGACAGCCCCGGCCGCGCGCAGACCGAAATCATGATCGCTCTCGCCAGGCAGCGCCAGCTCATAGGCATAGGGCATCATCACATGGACGATGTTGGGCACCGCACCGTTGAGCTGCTTGTGCATACCATCCATGCCGCCGAGCGAGGTGCCGGCAACGGTCGAGCCGTGATAGGCCATCTTGCGCGAGATGATGCGGTTCTTCTCCGGCTTGCCCTCCAGCACCCAATAGTGGCGCACGAGGCGCAGCGCGGTGTCGTTGGCTTCCGACCCGGAAGAGCCGTAGAATACCTGGTTGACGTGCTTCGGCGCGATCTCCGCCAGCTTCTTGGACAGCAGCACTGGCGTCGGCGTCGAGCATTTGAAGAAGGAGTTGTAGTAAGGCAGTTCCTTCATCTGGGCATAGGCGGCCTCGGCCAGCTCGTCACGGCCATAGCCGATGTTGACGCACCACAGCCCGGCCATGCCGTCGAGGATTTCAGCCCCCTCGGAATCGTAGATGAAAGGGCCGTTGGCATGGGTGATGATGCGCGACCCGGCCCCGCGCATTTCCTTGTGGTCGGTGAACGGATGCAGATGATGCGCGGCGTCGATCTGCTGAAGCTGCTTCAGCGAATAATTCTGATAGGTCATGTCTGATCTTCCCTCTGGATTCTATCCGGCCAAGCCGGGGCGAATGCTTCAGAGGAAGAGGGGTGGCGAATAGCCGATGCGGGCGCACAGCCGCAAAAGCTCGGCGCGCAGCGTGCGCGGTGACGGCGTCACCGCGACCCGCAATGCGCGAGCCTCAAATGCGTCAATCAACATCCTGACGAGAGCCATGGAAGCCACCTTAGAGCAAAGGCTGCTCGAGGAGAACCACCCTTTGCTTGGCCCATAACTGAATGACTCTAGGCCTTGGCTGTCAGCGCCCTTTGCAGGAAGACATATTTCATCGCCGTCTGCGCCGCCTGCGGCCGGCGGTCGCCACGCCCGCCATGGCCGCCCTCGGTCTCCTCGAAGAACAGCGTCCTGGCATGGCCGGCTTCCTGCAGGCGGGCGGCCATCTTGCGCGCATGGCCGGGATGGACCCGATCGTCAGCGGTCGATGTGGTCAGCAGCACAGGCGGATAGGCGGCAGCGGCGTCGACATGCTGGTAGGGCGAGTAGGCTGAAAGCCACTTCGCGTCTTCGGGTTTCGACGGATCGCCATATTCGGCCATCCACGAGGCGCCAGGCGGCAATTCGGCGTAACGCAGCATGTCGAGCAGCGGCACCTCGATGATGACGGCGCCGAAAAGCTCGGGATGCTGCGTCAAGGAAACGCCGGTCAGCAAGCCGCCATTCGAACCACCCTGGATGCCGAGCGAGCTTGCTGTCGCGATGCCGCGCTTGACGACGTCCTGCGCGACCGCTGCGAAATCGTCGAATCCGTTCTGACGATTGCCCTTGAGCGCCGCCTGATGCCAGGCTGGGCCGAACTCGCCGCCGCCACGGATGCATGCCTGCACATAGGCATTGCCTTTCTCCAGCCACAGCTTACCACGCACGCCGGCATAGCCGGGCAGCAGCGGCACTTCGAAGCCGCCATAGCCGTAAAGCAGCGTCGGCACCGGACCTTTCTGGTCGCGCCGCCTGACGACGAAATAGGGGATCATCGTGCCGTCCTTGGAGCGCGCCTCGAACTGTTCCGAGATCAGCGGCGAGGCATCGAAACGCGCCGGCTGCGACTTCACGGTGGCGAGCGTCTCGCCATTGTCGTCGGACCAGATGATCGAACTCGGGGTCAGGAAATCGGTGAAGGAGAAGGAGACACTCGAGCCGAACTGCTCGGCATGACTGATGCCGACATTGCCATTTTCGGGCAGCGCCACCGGTTTCAGCGACCAGTTGCCATCCATGCGCTCGCAGACGACGACCTTGCCGCGCACATTGTCCATCAGGCTGATGAACAGCCGGTCCCGCGTGCGGGCAATGCCGGCTATGGAAACGCGATAGGCCGGCTCGAACAAGGTTTCGACAGGCCCGATCGCGCCGGTCTCGACCCAGCGAGCCAGGTCCAGCGAATAGAGGCCGTCGGGCTTGCAAACCGTGCCGCCGGGCGCCGTCCATGCACTGCGCACGCCGAACACGAGCTGATCCCTGAATATTGCCGTATCGGTCATGTCGTCCGGTAGCGGCAGCTGTTTGTTTTCGCCGGAAGGCAGCCGAAGGAAGATGTGCGAAGCGAAGAAATTCAGCGTTCGAGCCAGGACCAGATAGCGTCTGTCACCGTCGTACTCGACAGCGGCACCAACGGCGAGATCCTCTTTCTGCGCCTCGAAGATCGGCGGCGCGTCTTTCAGCTTGGTATCGCGCTTCCACAACTTTATGACTCGCGGATAGCCGGACTCGGTCTTGTCGGCCTCGTCGAAAGCGGCGGAAACAATCACGGTGTTCTTATCCAGCCAGCTGAAACCCGACTTGGAAGCGGGTGCACGAAACCCACCCTCGACAAACGACTTGGTCGCGATGTCGAATTCGCGCATCTCGCTGGCGTCGCCGCCATCCGGCGACATACTCACCAGGCAACGGTTGAAGTCCGGATAGAGTCGGCTTGCGCCGCCAAAAACCCATTTTATCCCTTCCTCCGCCGCAAGCTGGTCGAAGTCGATGATCGTTTCCCAGTCGGGCTTCTCGGTCTTGTAGGAAGCGACGGTCGTGCGGCGCCAGAGGCCGAGCACATTGGTCTTGTCCTGCCAGAAATTGTAGACATGGCCGGCTTTTGCCGCGCCGACAGCGATGTTGTCCTCGGCCGTCATCAGGTCGAGCGCGGTCTGGAACGACGCCTGATAGGACGGATCGCCCTGCAATTCGCCAACCGTGATCTCGTTCTGGCGATGTACCCAGTCCAATGACTGCTTAGCTGTCCTGTCCTCCAGCCAGAGAAAGGGATCGTCGGTCGTGGGGGCAGAATTCGGCGTCTGGGTAGCAGGCTTGGTCATGAGGTCTCCGATAAACGCGTTGCTTTGAAAAGCCAACGCCGACAGGCCGTCGATATTCACCATGTTCAGCGCACAATTGAGGCTTTCCGCCGACCAGCGAGGCTCGCAATGGCCAGCGCCAGGCACAGCAGCCCAAGCGTGATCGGCAGTCCGCCGGCGCCCATAACATCCATGGCGCCCCCCGCCAGCGGCGGCACGGCGATGCCGCCGACGCCCCACATCAAGGAAAAGGCCGCATTGCCGGCGACCAGTGCGGAGCCGGTGAAGCGTTCGCCGAGCTCGATGATCGACATCGTGTAGATGCCGTAGGAAACCGCGCCCCAGACAAAGATCATTGGCCAGATCAGCGGCGACTCGATGAGAAGCGGAAGCAGGACGCAGCCGAGCACCGTGATCGCGACGCAGGCAAGCCGCACCAGGCGCGCGGAAAGCCTTTCCGCCAAAAGGCCGAGCGGCACCTGCATGGCGATGTTGCCGGCGATCATCACCGACAGCAGCGCCGACATGCGGGTTTCGGTGATGCCGTGATGGGTGCCATAGACCGGCAGCAACGCCAACGCACCCTGTTCGAAGCCGGCGGCGACTATGACGGCGAACAAAAGCAGCCACGCCAGCGGCACGAAACCCAGGACGGAAACCTGGTGCCCGGCCTCGTCGACCTTGGGCAAACGCGGCAGCACCGAGGCCAGGCAAATGCCACACAGCACGAAGGCGAAAATGCCGACGAGGAAAGGCGGCCAGCCCTCAGTGCCGACTGCAAGCAGGCACAGTGGCCCGGTCGCGAAACCGGCCGAGATGATCGTCGAATAGACACCCATGACGCGGCCGCGTCGGGCCGGCGGTGCCAGCGCGATCACCCAGATCTCGCTCAGCACATAGAGCGGATTGGTCACGACGCCGATCAGGAAGCGCAGGGGAAACCACAAATAGACATTTTGCGTCCAGCCGATCAGCGCCAGCACGACAGCCGAAAGGGCCGCACAGGTGAGCGCGGTGCGCCCTGCCCCGAATCGGCGGGCCAGCGCCGGGATCAACGGCGATGACAGAATGAAGCCAATCGGCGTCATGGCCGCCGACAAGCCGATCATCGCTGGCGAAACGCCCTGGCGCTGCAGGATGAAACTCAGCAGCGGATAGGACAACCCTTGCGCGATGGCGAACACCGAGACGGTCGCGATCACACCGGTGATCGCCGCCCATTGCATCGTCTCGTCCTTGTTCGATTCAACCAAATTCATGTACGCACCGCTGTCGGGCTGCAGGATTAGCGATTGAGTTGCGCGGAGGTAAGCCCCTGGCGGGCGAAAACTGCTTGCTCCAGACAGTGCCTGTCAGGAGGTTGGGCCTGTCAGGAGGTTGGGCCTGTCAGGAGGTTGGGTTTATCAGGAAGCTCGGCGCATGGATGAGCGGTACAGCGCGAACATCACCAGCACCGCGTCGAGAGCGGCAATAACCACCGGCAGCCCAAGTGGGCCGATGCCTTGCATGAGCAGGCCCGCACCGGGTGGGCCGACGATGCCACCAACGCCCCACATCAGCGCAAAGGCAGCGTTGCCGGCGACCAGCACAGAGCCCTTGAACCGGCTGCCGAGTTCGACCAATGCCATGGTGTAGACACCGTAACCGACCGCGCCCATCACCAGCAGCACCACCCAGATCAACGGCGTTGTGATCAGCAGAGGCAGCAAAAGCGCGCAAACGGTTGTTGCCAGTGCGCAGACGATGATCATGGCGCGGCCGCCAAAACGCTCCGCCAGAAGGCCGAGTGGTATCTGCAGCAGGATGTTGCCGAGGGAAAGCGCCATCACCAGCGAGGCCAGAACGGCTTCCGCCAGGCCATAGCTGGCGCCGAAGACCGGGACCAGCGCATAGGTGCTCTGCTGGACCGCCGCCGAGACAAGCACGGCAAGCAGCAGCGCCGGCGCCATTTTGGCAAACCCGACAAGGCCGCTGGCAGGCTGGCCGTCATCCTCGAAGCCGGTGAGCTTTGACGAGACGGCGTGCAGGATCACCGCGCAGAGCGCGAAGCCGGCGACGCCGACCATGAAAGGCGCCCAGCCCGACGTACCGAGCAGGGTCAGCGCGAATGGTCCGGCGGCATAACCGGCGCCCATCAGCGTGTTGAACACGCCCATCACCCGGCCGCGCCGCGACGGCGGTGCCAGCGACAGCGCCCACACCTCGCCAAGGATATAAAGCGGATTGATGACCACGCCGATGATGAAGCGGATGACGAACCACGCCACCCAGTCCTGCAGATAGCCGATGCCCAGGAAGCAGAGCGCGCCGATCAGCGAGCAGCCGACCGCCAGGTTGCGCCCGCCGACCAGCCGCACCGCCGCCGGCACGAAGGAAGCCGACAGGATCAGCCCGAGCGGCATCATCGCCGCCGACAGGCCGATCAGCGCCGGCGACATGCCTTGCTTCTGCATCAGCAATGTGAACAGCGGCGAGCTCAGCCCTTGCGCGGCGCCAAACATGGCAAGTGCCGCGGTGACGCCGGCAAGCGCTGCCCATTGCGTTCCTGCTTCGCCTTCGCTCGAGCCGGTCGCGACCATGCTGCCATCCAGATGAACTGCTGGCCATCAGGCCGGCAAGCCAAGTAGCTATCGGTTCGATCCCCGGAAGGAAAGGGCCGGCCACCGAAATCCGCTTGCTCCAACGCGGCAACCTGATCAAGCCGATGTCGCGGCCGGGCACCTGCCGTTCCGGCATGTCGCTTCCCTCGCCCTAGTGGTCGTCGCCTCCGCAATGGCCGGACAGCCGCCGGTCCATTATGCCGCCCGCTATCGCATCCCACGAGGACCATCATGACCGCCGCCCTACAACCCTCAGAACCGGCATTGGCCACCGACCGCGCCCGTCGCGGCGGCCGCGCTGGAAAGCGCGCCGGCGGCTCAGCCGCGTTCGAGCAGCCGGCTTTTCGCCAGTTGAAGAACCCGCTGGCGCCAACCAGGCTGGTGTCCGACGACGAGCTGGAATCGATTCACCTCGCTTCCCTGCGCGTGCTGCGGGAAATCGGCGTCGACGTGCTGCATGATGAGGCCCGCAGCATCATGAAGGCGCATGGCGCCGACGTGCGTGACGGCTCAGAGCGGGTGCGCTTCGACAGCGACATGATCCTCGACCTGGTGTCGCACTGCCCGTCGGAATTCACCATCCATGCCCGCAATCCTGCGCACAATGTGCGTTTTGGCGGCAACAATGTGATCGTCTCGATGATGGCGTCGGCGCCCAATTGCTCCGACATCGATCGCGGCCGCCGGCCCGGCAACCAGCAGGACTACCGCAACTTCCTCAAGCTCGCGCAGATGCACAACATTCTGAACTGCACGGGCGGCTACCCGGTCGAGCCGACCGATATCCATCCATCCGTCCGCCATCTCGAATGCATCCGCGATCTCAGTGTGCTCACCGACAAGGTGTTCCACATCTATTCGCTCGGCAAGGAACGCAATGTCGACGGCATCGAGATCGCCAGGATCGCGCGCGGCATCAGCCACGAGCAGATGCTCGAAGAGCCGTCCGTCTTCACCATCATCAACACGAATTCGCCGCTGAAACTCGATGTGCCGATGATGGAAGGCATCATCCAGATGTCGAGCAAGGGCCAGGTCGTCGTCGTGACGCCGTTCACCCTGTCGGGTGCGATGGCGCCTGTCACCATCGCCGGCGCACTGGTGCAGCAGAACGCGGAGGCGCTTGCCGGCATTGCCTTCGCCCAGATGGTGCGCAAGGGCGCCCCCGTCGGATATGGCGGCTTCACCTCCAATGTCGACATGAAGTCCGGTTCACCGGCGTTCGGCACGCCGGAATACATGAAGGCGCAGCTCGTCGGCGGCCAGCTTGCCCGCCGCTACAACATCCCCTACCGCACCTCCAACACCTGCGCCGCCAACACGGTCGACGCGCAGGCGGCTTATGAAAGCGTGTTCTCGTTGTGGGGCGCCATCCAGGGCGGCGGCAACCTGATGATGCATGCCGCCGGCTGGCTCGAAGGCGGCCTGCGCTGCTCCTACGAGAAGACCATTCTGGACATCGACCTGCTGCAGATGGTGGCCGAATTCCTGACCCCGCTCGACCTTTCCGAAGAGGCACTCGGCTTCGACGCCATCCAGTCGGTCGGCCCCGGGGGCCATTTCTTCGGCACCCAGCACACGCAGGACCGCTACAAGACCGCCTTCTACTCGCCGATCCTCTCCGACTGGCGCAATTACGAGACCTGGGCGGAAGCCGGCTCACCGACGGCGCTCGAAAAGGCCAACAAGGTCTGGAAGGAGCGGCTGGCGTCCTATGAGGAGCCTTACATGGACCCGGCCATCCGCGAGGAACTCAACGCCTTCGTCGCCAAGCGCCGGTCCGAAGGCGGCGCGCCGACCGATTTTTGATCGGCAGTATTGTTGATGAACGGTCGACCCCCACTCCGTCGAGCTGCGCTCGCCACCTCTCCCCCGATCCACGGGGTAGAGGAAGGGCGCGAGCTTATACCGGCTAGCGCCCTTCCTCTCCCTCCGGAGGGGAGAGAGGTGGCGCTGCGAAGCAGCGACGGAGTGGGGGAAGCCATTCACGAAACACGCAGCCGTCGCGAAACAGGCACGCCCCACTCCCCCGATTCAATCTCTCCAAAAGCGGACCTATCTTGATGAAATCTCACGTAAAAGCGGTTGTCATCGGCGGCGGCGTCGTCGGCTGCTCGGTTCTCTACCACCTGGCCAAGGCCGGCTGGACCGACATCATGCTGATCGAGCGCTCTGAACTCACATCCGGCTCGTCCTGGCACGCGGCGGGCGGCTTCCACACGCTGAACGGCGACCCCAACGTCGCCAAGCTGCAGGCCTATACGGTGCAGCTCTACAAGGAGATCGAGGAGATATCCGGCCAGTCCTGCTCGCTGCATTTGACCGGCGGCGTGATGATGGCCGATACGCCCGAGCGCATGGACTTCCTGCGCCTTGCCCACGCCAAGGGCCGCTATCTCGGCATGGACACAGAGCTGATCACCCCTTCCGAAGCCAAGGCGATGTTCCCGCTGATGGACGAGACCAATTTCGTCGGCGCCATGTGGGATCCGGTCGAAGGCCATCTCGACCCGTCCGGCACCACCATCGCCTATTCAAAGGCGGCGAAAAAACTCGGCGCCGAGATCGTGCTGCGCAACCGCGTCGTGGAATTGACGCAGGAGGTCGACGGCACCTGGAATGTCGTCACCGAACAGGGCACGGTGAAGGCCGAGCATGTCGTCAACTGCGGCGGCCTGTGGGCGCGCGAGATCGGCCGCATGGTCGGCGTCGAGCTGCCGGTTCTTGCCATGGAGCACATGTATCTGCTCACCGAGCCGATGCCGGAGGTCGAGGAATTCAACAAGTCGACCGGCCGCGAAATGATCGGCGTGCTCGACTTCAAGGGCGAGATCTACACCCGCCAGGAGCGCAACGGCATCCTGCTCGGCACCTATGAAAAAGCCTGTAAGCCATGGTCGCCGGTCAACACGCCGTGGGATTTCGGCCATGAATTGCTGCCCCCCGACCTCGACCGCATCGCGCCGTCGCTGGAAATCGGCTTCAAGCATTTCCCCGGCATCGAGAAGGCCGGCATCAAGCAGATCATCAACGGCCCCTTCACCTTCGCACTGGACGGCAACCCGCTGGTCGGCCCGGTGCAGGGCCTGACCAATTTCTGGTGCGCCTGCGCCGTGATGGCCGGCTTCAGCCAAGGCGGCGGCGTCGGTCTGGCGCTGTCGAACTGGATGGTGCATGGCGATCCTGGCTTCGATGTCTGGGGCATGGATGTTACACGCTTCGGTGAATGGGCCGGCCTGCGCTACACCAACGCCAAGGTGCGGGAAAACTATTCGCGCCGCTTCTCCATCCGCTTCCCCAATGAGGAACTGCCGGCGGCACGTCCGGCGCAGACGACGCCGCTCTACGACACGATGCTGGCCAACAACGCGGTCATGGGCGACAGCTGGGGCCTCGAAACCCCGCTCTGGTTCGCACCTGAAGGCAAGGAACCCAGGGATATCGTCTCCTTCCATCGCTCCAACGATTTTGGGCCGATCGGCGAGGAAGTGCGCGCCACGCGTGAGCGCGTCGGCGTCACCGAGATCGCCAATTTTGCCAAATACGAAGTCTCGGGACCCGCGGCCGAGGATTTCCTCAACCGGCTGATGACCAACCGCATGCCGAAGACCCGCCGCATCGTGCTGACGCCGATGCTCAACGAGTTCGGCAAGCTGATCGGCGACTTCACCATCGCCAAGGCGGCAGAAGACCGCTTCATGATCTGGGGCTCTTCGGCAGCGCAGAAATACCACATGCGCTGGTTCGAGAAGCACCTGCCGAAGGACGGAACGGTGCGCATCCACCGCTTCGACCAGACGCTGGTCGGCCTGTCGATCGCCGGGCCGAAATCACGGGACCTGCTGCAGAAACTGGTCGATGTCGACGTCTCGACAAAAGCCTTCCGTTTCATGGATTTCCGCGAGATGGCTGTTGGCGGGGCGCCCTGCATGGTCAACCGCATCACCTACACCGGCGACCTCGGCTATGAAATCTGGATGGCGCCGGCCTACGAACGCCTGGTTTACAAAGCAATCAAGGACGCCGGCGAGGAATTCGGCCTTGTCGATTTCGGCATGCGCGCTCTGCTCTCCATGCGCCTCGAAAAGAACTTTCCGACCTGGTTCCGCGAGTTGCGGCCGATCTATGGACCGTTCGAAGGCGCGATGGACCGCTTCATCAAGCTCGAGAAGAATGACTTCATCGGCCGCGAGGCCGCCGCCAAGGAACAGGCCGAGGGGCCAAAGCTGCGCCGCGTCTCCTTCATCGTCGATGCCACCGACGCCGATGTCATGGGTGACGAGCCGATCTGGGCCAAGGTCAGCAAGGACTACGGCACGGTGGAAAAGCCGCATGGCTATGGCGCGCCGCGCTTCGACAAGGGCGGCAAGGAAATACGTGGCTCCAAGGCTGCCGAAGGCGCATCCGCCGTGCGCGGCATCGTCGACGGCGACTGGCGCGTGGTCGGCTGGGTCACGTCGGGCGGCTATGCGCATTATGTGCAGAAGTCGATGGCGCAGGGCTATATCCCCGCAGCGCTTGCCGAGGACGAAAGTGCCGGGCTGTTCGAGATCGAGATCCTCGGTCAACGGCGCCCGGCCCGCATCAATGTCGAAGCGCCCTTCGATCCGAGCGGCGAGAAGATGCGGACCTGAGGTTCGACGATGGACAGCGCGGGGCCGAAGGGCAGCTTTGGCCGCCACCGCAAGATCATGCCGTTCGAGCCGGGCTCGATCGAAGCTTTGCGCGACGCCTCCCGCCAGAAGGCGGGTTCGCTCAACCAGCATGTGCTGGGCTATGGCCCGCAGGCCGAGGCTGAGTGGGCGGCGGCAGGCATTGCCGCGCCCGACCTGGCGGCGATGCGAAAATACCGGCTGGAGCGTATCCGCGCCGAGCTGAAGCGGCGCGGCTATGCCGGCGCCCTGCTCTACGACCCCGTCAACATCCGCTACGCCACCGACAGCACCAACATGCAGCTTTGGGTGGCGCACAATCCGACGCGGCATTGCTTTGTCGCCACTGAAGGCCCGGTGGTGCTGTTCGATTATTTTTCCTGCGAGCACCTGTCCGACCATTCCGGCGTCGTCAACGAGGTGCGGCCGGCGGTGTCGTGGATGTATCTCTATGGCGGTGAGCTGACCGAGCAAAAGGTCCGCCGTTGGGCCGCCGGAATAGCCGATTTGGTCAGGGAACATGGTAGCGGCAACAGCCGCATCGCCGTCGACCACATCAATCCCGAAGGCGTCGAGGAGCTGGCTCGCCTCGGCATTTCCATCGGCAATGGCGAAGCAGTGATGGAGAACGCGCGGCTGATCAAATCGCCGGACGAAATCCTCGCCATGCGCCGGGCGATTGTCGCTTGCGAAGCGGCGATGGGCGAGATGGAACAGGCGCTGAAGCCGGGCATTTCCGAGAACGAGCTATGGGCGGAATTGCATCGTGGCAACATCGCGCGCGGCGGCGAGTGGATCGAGACGCGACTGCTGACGTCAGGCCCGCGCACCAATCCGTGGTTCCAGGAATGCTCTTCGCGAAAGATCGAGGCTGGCGATCTCGTCGCCTTCGACACCGACCTGATCGGCCCCTACGGCTTCTGCGCCGACCTGTCGCGCACCTGGCTGTGCGGCGATGCAAACCCGTCGAATGAACAGCGCGCCCTGTTCCGCATCGCCGCCGACCAGATCGAACACAACACGGCTCTGATGCAGCCAGGCATCTCGTTTCGCGACCTCGTCGAAGCCTCGGCGGTGCCGCCGGGTGACTGCTTCCCGACGCGCTACGGCGTGCTCTATCACGGCGTCGGTCTGGCCGATGAATACCCGACCTTGCCGCATGCCAGCGACTGGACATCGGACACGCCGGACGGCGTGCTGGAACCTGGCATGGTGCTGTGCGTGGAAAGCTATATCGGCCGGCTTGGCGGGCGCGAAGGCGTCAAGCTCGAAGAGCAGATCCTGATCACCGAGACCGGCAACGAACAGCTCTCAACCTACCCGCTGGATACGAGGCTGCTCGGATAGTCCGGCAAGCGCTTCTCGCATTGCCCTGACTGTCTTTTCCGGTGTTGCCCTCGCCGTGATGAACGGCAGGCCTTTGCGCCGTCCGGTCCAGCCGACGATCGCGACTTTCCGCGCTGCTGGCTCGAAGCGCTGCGCCAGCGCCCAGCTTTCGCAGTCGATCGCTGCAACATCGGCCCTGCCCTCGGCAATGGCGACGATTGAAGCGCGGTGACCGCCGCTCTCGCTACGCGACGAAAAGATGTCCAAGCCTTCGTCGGCCGCTCGCAGGTCGCGCGTCAGCGCAATGATGCCCGACATGGAATCGAGGCTGTTGAAGGTGAAGCGCTTGCCGCGGATCAGATCGAGCGGGATGAGAGCGCTGCCATCCGCAGGCGATCGAACTTCCGGTCCCTCGCCTATCCGCATCACCAGAGCGCTCGAATAGAGCTCGCCCTGCCCGCCTTCATAGGCGTCATAGCTCGGCTGGCCGACCACCTGCACATGCCTGGACAGGCCAAGTTCCATCGGCCCCCAGCAGGTCTGCGCGAACAGCAGCAAAGGATGCAGCCACAATCTATGGAAATCGAGTTCATCCGGCGGCAATGTCGCGGGATCGGGTGCGATCAATGCACCGGCAGCATCGCGAATTCCGCCCGGCACCGGCGGCAGGTCGCCATTGCGCCGCACGATGGCTTCCGGCGCGTCGATCCCCTTTTGCCGAAACGCATCGCGCAGCAGCACCCATTGCGCGTCGACCTCATCGCGCACTTCGGGCCAATCATACATCGGCAACGCCGCAACCAATTCACTCATGCCGATATCAAATCATCATGTCTGGAAAAAGGATCGCGAAAACGCGGCGTCCAATCAGAATTGGCCGACACGGATTCCGGGTAGGCCGGAATTATTCCTTGGGCGGCTCGGCGGGAACCGGCGCACTGCCGAGCCCGCTGATGCTGCGCGCCCTGATGCGCGGCTTGAAGGCCCTGCCCGGCTCAGGCGCACGCCGCAGCACCGGGTGCACGATCGGCTCTTTCGCCTTGAACGCATAGGCTTTGACCAGCGCGAAATAATTCGGATAGGCATAGCCATTGTTCATCCGCAGCCATTCCTCACGGCGGTCGCGAAACAGCTTGGGCAGCTTGTACCAGGCCACGGTCGGGGTCTTGTGATGGACGAAATGCAGATTGTTGTTGAGGAACAGGAACGACAGCGGCGAGCGCTCGACGATCACCGTACGGCCTTCCGGATGTTCCGACCATTGATGCTCGGCGAACGTACGGATCGAGATCAGCGACTGGCCGAGCCAGACCGGCACCAGAATGTAAAGCCACAGCGGGATGCCGAAGCCGAACTGAACGATCGGCAGCACGACGGCCAGGCCGATCGCATGCAGCAGCCAGGCCTTGCGGATCGGCTTGTCGCCGGCGATCACCTGCTTGGCATCGTCGATGAAGAAGCCGACGCAGGACAGCCACGGGCCGAGCACGAAGCGGCCTGCCATGGTGTTGTTGATCTTGAGCAGGAATTTCATCGTCGGCGGCAGCTCGTCATGCTGCCAGAGCGCCTGATAATAGCTTTCCGGGTCATCGAGCGGGTCGGTCAGCCGCTCGTCGGCGTGGTGACGCAGATGAATGGTCTTGAAGCGGCGGAACGGCCAGACCAGACCGATCGGCAGAAACACGAATGCTTCGTTGATCCGCGCGTTGCGCGTCGGATGCCCGTGCAGCACTTCGTGCATGATCGACGACTGCAATGCGGCGGTGAAGGCGAGGACGGCGAGCGCCAGGACGGGATAGGAAGGCCAGAGCAGGAAACCGGTGGCGAGCCATGTCGCGTAGCAGAAGAAGGCGAGTACCACGGTTGGCCACTCAATGGCCCGTACGCTGTGTCGCCTGATGCTCTTGCTCGTCATGCTATCGACCACTGCCCCTCAGTCGCCGGAATCCCAATTGATTCCTGACAGCATTGTGTCAGGAGAAATGATTCCACTCAACGAGACAAAGTGCACAAACTGTTGCGATTGCGCATTTTTGACCGCACATGTTATACATTGTAAACAGACTTAGGGATTCATTTACGCCTAACGCCACCCTTGGAGCGGTTCCGGCGCAAATTTTTCCTCAATCCAGGTGGAGCACGGACATGGACAAGCGCGACCTGTCGACGATCTTCCGCGAGCGACTGAAAATGCTCTTGACACGCTCCGACCTGAACCAGTCGGCCTTTGCAACCGCGGTCGGCATCGACCGCTCGGCGCTGTCGCAACTGCTGTCGGGCGCCTCGACGCGCCTGCCCCGCGCCGAAACACTGCTTAACATCGCCGCCGAGTTCAAGGTGTCGCTCGATTGGCTCCTCGGCCTCAGCCAGGACGAAGGTCTCACCGGCGAAATCCGCGAAAGCCTGGAGATCGAAGAGGCACCGGATGGTTTCGACCGCACGCTGTTGGCCAAATGGCATGCCGAGGCGGCAGGCACCAAGATCCGCTACGTGCCTGCCGGCATTCCCGATCTTCTGCGCACCGAAGCGCTGGTCGACTACGAAGCCGGCATCGCCAACAAGAGCCGCCTGGCGCAGGCCGGCGAAACGCAATACCGCATCGACTACAACAGGCGGCCTGAGACCGACATGGAAGTCTGCATGCCGCGCCACACGCTGGAGATATTTGCCCGCGGGCTGGGTGTCTGGGACCGTTTCCCCGAAGCCGACCGGCGCGCCCAGCTGCTGCACATGGCGACGCTGCTCGACGACCTCTACCCGACCTTCCGGCTGTTTCTCTATGACGGGCGGATGCGCTATTCGATCCCCTACACCATCTTCGGACCCTATCGCGCCGCCATCTATGTCGGCGACATGTATCTGGTGCTCAACGCCACTCAGCCGATCCAGACGCTGATCCAGCACTTCGACAATCTGATCCGGGCCGCCGACATCAATGCGCACGAGGCGTCCGGCTTCGCGCACAGACTGGCCGGCATGTCATTCTCAACAGGCACTGCCTGATCTTCGGCAACAATGATCCTTTGGACGGAAACCGGCCCCCGCATTGGTGGCCGCGTTGCCGCCATTCCATTGACTACACATAAAGACTTCTTTATATCCTTATTCGACTTCGAAACATGAAAGCCAATCCGATGACGACCACCAACCCGATCGATGCTCTGCTGGCCGAAAAGGGCGTGCTTCTGGCCGATGGCGCCACCGGCACAAACCTGTTCGCCATGGGGCTGGAAGCCGGCGAGGCGCCCGAGCTGCTCAACGAGACGGCGCCCGACACCATCACCAGCCTGCATCAGAATTTCGTCGATGCCGGGGCCGACATCATCCTCACCAACTCGTTCGGCGGCACCCGCCACCGGCTGAAGCTGCATCATGCGCAGGACCGTGTGCATGCGCTGAACCAGCGCGCCGCCGAGATCGCGCGCGCCGTCGCCGACAGAGCTGGCCGCAAGGTCATCGTCGCCGGTTCGGTCGGACCGACCGGCGAATTGCTGGTGCCGCTTGGCGCCATGACCTATGACGAGGCGGTCGACGCCTTCGCCGAGCAGATCGAGGGTCTCAAGGAAGGCGGCGCCGAAGTCGCCTGGATCGAGACGATGTCTGCTCCCGACGAGATCCGCGCCGCCGCCGAGGCTGCCATCCGCGTCGGCCTGCCCTACACCTATACCGGTTCCTTCGACACCGCCGGCCGCACCATGATGGGCCTGCTACCCAGGGATATCCACGGCGTCACCGACGGGCTGTCGCAGGCGCCGCTTGGCGTTGGCGCCAATTGCGGCGTCGGCGCGTCTGACATCCTGGCCTCGCTGCTCGACATGACCGAGGCGAAGCCGGAGGCAACGGTGATCGTCAAGGGCAATTGCGGCATTCCCGAATTCCGCGGCACCGAAATCCATTATTCCGGCACACCCGAACTGATGGCCGACTATGTCAGGCTCGCCGTCGATGGCGGCGCCAAAATTATCGGCGGCTGCTGCGGCACCTCGTTCCAGCACCTTGCCGCCATGCGCAAGGCGCTCGACGCGCACACCAAGGCGGATCGTCCGACGGTTGCCGCGATCGTCGAGCGCATCGGCCCGATGCGCAACAAGGTGGCGACGGAAAATACCGCCGAGACCAGCGAAGCCCGCCGCGAGCGCCGCCGCAGCCGGGCCTGAGCTTATCGGTTTCGATTATTCGCTGTTGTCGGCGTAGCTCGACTGCGCCGACTTGAAGTCGACCACATTGTCGCTGTGCATCGTCATCAGCGCGCCGGATGAAACCGGATCGGTTATCTGCTCCAGCATGATGCGGAAGCGGTCGTTGGTCAGCGCCGACATGGCGGTGTGGCGCGCCTGCGCGACATCGTCACTGATACGCCTGGATTCCGATGATGGGGCCGATGAAACCGCCGAAGCATCTCGTGCCGGCGGTGTCGAGTTGGCGATAGTCCTGATCTGCAATTTCGGCTCCCTCAAGCCCGGTACACCTGTCCTGCGTAACAAGCAGGGGGTTGCGATCCGCTACCGGAAATGCCGCGCAATTTAACGACCTGGAGATTCTCCGAAAAAAGGCCGGCAAGGGAATGAACCCCTCGCCGGCATGCCTCACCCGCCCGCGGTCGGTTTCCCCTGTCAGAACGATCCCATCTGAAAGAAACCGGCCGTCATCACCACTACCGATTACCGCCCAGCGCCGAGGCAAGGCGCACAAGCGAGAGGAACTCGGACCTGTACCCAAACGGGTCGGCTCCTCGAGCGGCAGTGGCGATCTCCATGATCTTGTCGTAACCGAACTTCGCGGTCGCATCCTCGTCGCGCAGCTTCTGGCCGAAGGCGGCGACCGCGACGGAGAAGCGCTGGTCGGTGCTGGCCTGGTCGAAAGACGAGATCTCGTTGGCCGAGGTCACCGGCGTGGTGATCAGCTTCGAGACGTCTTCATTCGGCAGCTTGTAGCGGATCTTGACGAAGGCATATTCGTCCGCATTGGCAACGCCGCCATTGTCCACCGACGCCTGGCCATAACGCAGCGCGTCGATCTGTTCGCCGCCGCTGCCCTTTGGCGTGATTTCATAGATCGCGGTGACGGAATGGCCCGAGCCGATATCGCCGGCATCGACGCGGTCATTATTGAAATCCTCGCGGTTCAAGGCGCGGGTCTCGTAGCCGATCAGGCGATATTCCGCGACCTTGTTCGGATTGAACTCGACCTGGATCTTGACGTCCTTGGCGATGGTGAACAGCGTCGACGATGCATCTTCGACCAGCACCTTCTCGGCTTCGGCCAGCGTGTCGATGTAGGCGGCGGTGCCGTTGCCGTTCTGGGCGATGGTCTGCATCATCTGGTCGTTCAGATTGCCGCGGCCGAAGCCGAACACCGACAGGAAGACACCGGTCTTGCGCTCTTTTTCGATCAGCCGCTTCAGATCGTCGTCGTCGCTCTGGCCGACATTGAAGTCGCCGTCGGTGGCGAGCATCACCCGGTTGACGCCGTCCTTGACGAAGGATTTCTGCGCCAGCCTGTAGGCTTCCTTGATGCCCGCCTCGCCGGCCGTGCTGCCGCCGGGCGTCAGATTGTCGATGGCACTGAGGATCTTGTCCTTTTGGGACGCCTTGGTCGGCTCCAGGACCGTGCCGGCGTCACCCGCATAGGTTACGATCGAGATGGTGTCGTCGGCCTTCAGCTTGCTGACCAGCAGCCGAAAAGCCGATTTGAGCAGCGGCAGCTTGTCCGGCTCGTCCATCGAGCCCGAGACATCGATCAGGAAGACCAGATTGGCCTTCGGCTGCTCGGTCGGCTTGACGTCAAAACCCTTGATGGCGACATGCATCAGCCTGGTATGCGTGTTCCACGGCGTCGGCATGACGCTGACGGTCGAGTTGAATGGTGTCGATGCCGACTCCGGACCCTTCCAGTCATAGGGGAAGTAGTTGATCATCTCCTCGACGCGAACAGTATCGACCTGCGGTAGGGTGCCCTGCTTCAGCGAGCTGCGCACGAAGGAATAGGAGGCTGTGTCGACGTCGATCGAGAAGGTCGAGACCGGATCCTCGAGTGCCGCATGCACCGGATTGGTCTTGAAATCCTCGATGCGGTCGCGGTTTTCCGGTTGCGGCTGCATCTGGTCGGCCGGCAAGGTCGACGGCTGCTGCGGCGCCGTCAGCTTGGACTCGGCCGGCATGCGGGCCCGCGACGTACTGGGCGCACTTACGGCGCCATCCAATGCGAATTCGCCTGTCGGAGCCGGTGGCGCAGGCTCGGCCAGCACACCGCGCTCCAACGCATTCTGTTGTGCCGCGCCGCCGGCAACGGTCGATTCGGATTTCTGCGGCGAGGCCGGCGCCACAAGCGCATCGGTCGCGTCGCGGCTTTCCACATCGGCGTCGGCTTTCTTGTCCGTCTCCAGCCCGGTCGGAGCCGGCTTCGGCTCGGCGGTCGTCGGCTTCACCGTCGCCGGCTTGTCGGCCAGCGTCTCGGTGATTTTCTCGTCGCCGCCGAATTTCGGCGGCTGTTCCCTCAGCATATGGAAGGTGGCGTATCCGGCGATCGGCAGGGCGACGAGCCCGGCAAGAACCGGCGTGGCAATGAGTTTCTTTTGCATGATCTCGCTCCAGAGCTTTTGTGCTCGCTCTGTGAGACGAAGCCCGCCGACCGATCCTTGGGTAACGGCAGAAATATTTTCCTGATCGTATGCGCGCAGAGCGGCTTCGAAAGCACGTGCCTTGGCATCCTTGGCGGGCGCCGGCGCTGCTATATCGCGCAGTCTGTTGAGTTCGTTGTCGTCAACCATGGTCACACTTCCCCGGCCGCGCGCATCAGCGTCTTCAGCCGTTTCTTCGCTTCATGGATGTGCCAGGAAACCGTCGTCTCCGAGATTGTCATCGCCTCGGCCGCGGCCGCATGGCTCAACCCTTCGCCATAGACCAGCAAAACTGCGTCGCGCTGCTTGTCCGGCAATCGCCGGACGGCCGCCCATAACGCTTCGGCAGGGTCTTCCGGTTCGACCGACGCCTCGCTCGAGATCAGTGCATGGACGCCATAGGCCTCGGTCTTGACGGTCTCGCGGGCGGACTTTCGCATCACGTCGCGCGCGGCGTTCATCGTCACGGAATAGAGCCATGTGGTGAAGGCGCCGCCGCCGCGATAGTCGCGGATCGCTTTGCCCAGCCTGACGCAGACTTCCTGGGCGATGTCTTCGGCATCGGCCTTCCTGCCGCACCAGCGATAGGCGGCGCGATAGACGAAGTCATAGTGCCTTTCCAGCAATGTGCTGAAGGCCCTCCTGTCTCCGCCCTTCGCCCGCCCGATCAGTTCGGCGTCGGAGGCTTCGCTCTCATCCAGCATCATCGCCATCATTTGCCTGTTGGACGAAGGCTAATGGCTAATCCTTGGGGCAATGGAAAGATTTTTTTGGAAACCGCCGGATCGGGACCGTCAACACCCCCGCTTGACATATCCATATCTCGACAGTTATACGTAAATCAATAGCCACAGGGTTATCGATCCCGGATGACGAACGCTCACGATGTCCTCTTCAGAACGCTCTCCGATCCGACGCGTCGCGCGATCTTCGAGCGCCTGTGCCGGCAAGGCGAGCAGACGGTCGGCGCCCTGACGGCTCAGTCGGGGGTCTCTCAACCTGCGGTGTCGAAGCATCTCGGCGTGCTCAAGCAGGCCGGGCTGGTGCGCGATCGCCATCAAGGACGGCAGACCCATTACAGCGCCCAACTGGCAGCACTTTCCCCACTGACCGACTGGACGAACCAGATGAACGCGTTCTGGCAGAGCCGGTTCGACGATCTCGAAAATTTGCTCAAAAGAATGGACCAATGACCAACATTGCGACCGAAACGCGCTCTGTCATCGTCGAACGTGAGATCCCCTATCCGCCGGAAAAAATCTGGCGCGCACTGACCCAACCGCATCTGATCGAGGAATGGCTGATGAAGAACGACTTCAAGCCAGTCGTGGACCACCGTTTCAAGCTGCGGAAGGAACCGCAACCTGACGTAAGCATCGTTGTGGACTGTCAGGTAACAGCCGTCGAGTTGAACAAGACACTGTCCTACACCTGGCAGGCCTATGGCCTTGAGAGTGTCGTCACCTGGACCCTCGTGCCGACCAGCACAGGCACCCGGTTGCGTATGGAACAGTCCGGCTTCCGGCCGGATCAGGAGCAGGCGTATCGGGGCGCGACGAGCGGGTGGCGGCAGTACTTTGCAAATCTGAGTCAGGTCCTGGCGCGGATAGATTGAAACTCGCAGGTGCGGATCGGTGGTCCGCACCGGCTGTTTTGACAGGAGGATCTATTGGACTGGAACAAGTGGGTTCGGCAAATGCATCGCTGGCTGTCGATCATCTTTGCGCTGACCGTCATCGCCAACTTCGCCACCATGGCATTCAGGCAGCCTCCCGCCTGGGTGGTCTACTCGCCGCTCCTGCCGCTCCTCCTGCTGCTGCTCAGCGGCCTGTACATGTTCGTGCTGCCCTATGCCGCCAAGGGACGCGGCGTGCAGCGTGCCGGCGGGTAGGAGTGGGGCAGAGTGGCCAAGACGCAGGGACAATCGACCGAAGCCAAGGCTGCGCCAGTGCTGCTCTCCGGCGGCAACCCGCAAATCGCCAAGGGCGACGGCGACGCCCCGGTGCAGGCCTATATCGCTGCGATGCCGGACTGGAAGCGCGGCCTGGGCGAGCGCCTCGACGCGCTCATCGTGGGCAACGTGCCTGACGTCCGCAAGGCCGTGCGATGGAACTCACCCTTCTACGGCATCGAAGGCCAGGGCTGGTTCGCGAGTTTCCATGTATTCACCCACTATGTGAAGATGACCTTTTTCAGTGGCATCTCATTGCAACCGATCCCACCAGGCGGCACGGCCAAGAGCAAGGATGTGCGCTGGATCGACATCCGCGAAGACCGGTTCGACGAGGCGCAAATGGCGGAATGGATCAAGCAGGCCGCCGCCCTGCCCGGCTGGACCCCGTAGCGGCCACAGACGCAAGAATACGACAGAGGAGAAAGAGCGATGAAGATCAAGCTGACCAGCGTGTATGTGGACAACCAGGAAAACGCATTGCGCTTCTACACCGACGTGCTGGGCTTCACCAAGAAGGCCGATTTCAGCAACGGGCCCTATCGCTGGCTGACAGTGACCTCGGCTGAAGAGCCTGATGGAACCGAACTGCAGCTCGCGCTCAACGACAACCCGGCCGCCAAAGCCTATCAGGAAGCCATCTTCCAGCAGGGTCAGCCTGCGGTCATGTTTTTCACCGACGACGTCAAGGGCGACTACGAGCGCATCAAGGCGAAGGGTGGCGCGTTCACCATGCCGCCGACCGAGGTGACCGGTTCAACCATCGCCCAGCTGAACGACAGCTGCGGCAACCTCGTTCAGATTACCCAACTGGCGCGCTGGTGACAGGCAGCGGTTGAACGCGTCGACGCACAGGAGACACCAAATGACCCCCTCGCAACAGATCGACCAGCTGATCGCCGGTCTCTCGGACTGGCGCGGCGAGACGCTCGCCGACATCCGCAAGACCATCCTTGCAGCCGACCCGGACATCATCGAGGAGTGGAAGTGGATGGGCAGCCCGGTATGGTGCCTCGACGGCAACATCGTGGTCGGCAACGCCCACAAGGACAAGGTGAAGCTGACCTTTTCCCATGGCGCCAGCCTGCCGGATCCCGACAGGCTGTTCAACAATGGTTTTGGCGGCAAGGTGTGGCGGGCTATCGATGTGTTCAAGAGCGACACGCTCAATGAGAGCGCTTTGAAAGAGCTCGTCCGTGCCGCCATCGATTACAACAAGGCCAAAAAGAAGAAAAAGGCGCCGGCAGCTACTGGGGCGAAGCCACGGAAGTAAGTCTATGCTGCCTGGCCTGCCACCCAGCCAGACGACCATGCCCACTGGAAATTATAACCGCCCAGCCAACCCGTGACATCGACGGCTTCGCCGATGAAAAACAGGCCCGGCACGGATTTCGCCTGCATCGTCTTCTGGTCCAGCCCGTTGGTGTCGACCCCGCCCAGTGTCACTTCGGCGGTGCGGTAGCCCTCAGAACCGGCAGGCTTGATGCGCCAGTCATTGACTGCGGCAGCTATGGTTTTGATCTGGGCGTCCGCAAGATCGGCGAGGTTGCCGTCGATGCCGGTTCGTTCGGCGATCGACTGCGCCAGCCGCTTCGGCAGGTGATTTGCCAGCACGGTCTGCACCGCCTGCCGCCCATTACCGCGCTTGGCACTACGAATGAGGTCCGCCACATCAACTCCCGGCAGCATGGCGATGCGGATTTCGTCGCCCTCGCGCCAATAGGACGAGATTTGCAGGATGGATGGTCCGCTGACGCCGCGATGCGTGAACAGCATCGCTTCGGAGAACTGCGTCTTGCCGCAGGCGACTTCCGCGTCGACGGCGTTGCCGGCCAGCGGCGCGAGCCCTTCGAGCGTGTTTGCGTCAAAGGTCAGCGGCACCAGCGCCGGCCGCGTTTCGACGATGGCAAGCCCAAACCGTTCGGCAAGCTCGTAGCCGAAACCGGTCGCCCCCATCTTGGGGATCGACTTGCCGCCGCAGGCCACGACCAGAGACTGGCAGCTAATCGTGCCCGTGGAGAGAGTGAGCACAAACCCCTCAACGATTTTGCGGACATCCTCAACGCTGGTCGACAGCACCAGTTCGGCGCCCTTGTCCTGCATTTCCGAGACCAGCATGTCGATGATCTGGCGTGCGGAGCCGTCGCAGAACAACTGCCCAAGCGTCTTTTCGTGATAGGCGATGCGGTGGCGTTCGACGAGGGCGATGAAATCGCGTTGCGTATAGCGGCTGAGCGCCGAAATGCAGAAATGCGGATTGCCCGACAGAAAATTCTTCGGGCTGGCATGGACGTTGGTGAAATTGCACCGGCCCCCGCCGGAGATGCGGATCTTCTCGCCAGGCGCCGCCGCATGATCGAGGATCAGCACAGAACGGCCGCGCTTGGCCGCCTCCACGGCGCACATCATTCCGGCGGCACCCGCGCCGATGATCACGACATCATAGGATTGCATCAGGCTGTTCGTTCCCGCTCGGCCCACTCATCCGGCGCAGCGCATTTGTGCTGCCTGATACCGCGAACGGGGCGGACAGCCAACAGGCAAGAACAGCCAGGCAAAGGCTCAGATCAGCGTCTCTGCGAACAACGTCGTCAAGCGCTTCCAGTGGCGTTCGGCGCCCGCGGCATTGAAAACGCTGTGATCGGGCACGCACCAGCCATGCGCCATGCCGGCATAGTTCTCGATGACATGATCTACTTCCGCAACCCTGAGCGCCTCGGCCAGCCGCGCCGACTGTTCCGGCGGGAAACTCCTGTCGACGCCGGATGTGCCGACATAGACACGCGCCTTGATCGAGGCTGCCTTGCGATGCGGGCTGTCGGCGGCGTCGCCGGCCAGATTGCCGCCATGGAAGCTTGCGGCCGCTTTTATCCGTTTGGGATAGGTTGCAGCCGCATTCAATGATCGACCGCCGCCCATGCAATAGCCGATGGTGCCGATCGGCCCGGTGATGCCCTCGGCAGCAAGCGCATCGAGGAACGCACCGCTGTCGCGGATGGTCATCTCCTGCGTCGTGCCGGTGACCAGCGCCATCAGCGGGATTTTGGTCTTTTCCTCGGCGAAGGCGGTCTTGGCGTCGAACGGCCCGTAGGGTGCATTGCGGTAGAACAGGTCGGGCACCAGCACCGCATAGCCTTCATTCGCCAGCCGCTCCGCCATACTGTCGAGCGCCGGCCGCGGACCAAAGGCGTCCTGATAGAGAATGACGCCGGCCTTGGCAGGAGATGCGTTTGCCGAGCGGAAAAGCCCGGCATTGGCAACACCATCCCTGGTCTTGATCTGAAGGTCGTGTTTCGTCATCGCTCGCTCCGTTCGACAGATGCGCGATACATATCCGCGCAAGCCTATACGGCAAGGCGCTCCCTGAGCATGGCAGTCAAAATTTCGTGCGGGATTGCGTGACGCTATTGCTAGCCTTCTCGCACCGTCCGCGCACCGACATGCAGCGCGCGGCCGGCACCGAGCCCCATAATGGCTACGCCAAGCCCGAGCGCGACGAACAGGAACGCCGTTCCCGAAAAACTGCCGGTCCAGTCGCGGATCAGGCCCACCAGCAGCGGGCCGAATGCCGCCAGCACATAGCCGACGCCTTGCGCCATGCCTGAAAGATGCGCGGCGACATGCGAATCCGGCGAACGCAGCACGATCAGGCTCATGGCAGCCGCGATCAGGCCGCCCTGCCCGATGCCTTGCAGGATCGCCCAGAACAGCACGGTCGAGGTCGGTGCGAACAGAATGCCGAGCAGCGCGATCACCGCCGTGGCAACGAGCGCCACATTGATGCCGCGCTGGTCTTTCAGCCGCATCGCGAAGGACGGCACGGCGAGGCAGGTGATGACCTGCGCCATGACAGAGACCGAAACCATGGCGCCGGCGGTGGCCGCATCGAAGCCACGCTCGCGCAGGATCGGCGCCAGCCAACCGAAGATGCAATAGGCAAGTGCCGACTGCAGGCCCATGAACAGCGTCACCTGCCAAGCCAGGCGATCGCGCCAGAGACCAACGACGCGAAAGCCCCGATGACTGACCTGCCGACGGCTGCCCAGCGCCTGCGGAATCCAGATCAAAAGCACGACCAGTGTAGGCACCGCCCAGGCAGCAAGTGCCCCGGACCATGAACCGGTGACAAAATGCTCGATCGGCAGTGTGAAGCCGGCGGCGGCCGCCGAGCCGGCACAGAGCGCCATGGTGTAGAGCCCGGTCATGACGGCGGCCCTGTCGGCGAAATCGCGCTTCACCAGGCCTGGCAGCAGCACATTGCCGATGGCAATGGCGCCGCCGGCCAGGAAGGTGGCGACAAACAGCAGGGGAACCGTACCGAACCAGCGCAGGCCGGTTCCCAGCACCAGCAAGGCGAGCGCCCCGAGCAAGGTGCGCTCGGCTCCATAGCGCTGCGCAAGCCTTGGCGCGAAGGGCGCGAACAGGCCGAGGCACAGGACGGGCAGCGTCGTCAGCAGGCTGGCGCCCGTCGTCGACAGCCCGGTTGCCTGCATCACCTCGGGCAACAGCACCGACAGGCTCGAAAACAGCGGCCTCAAGCTGAAGGCGATCAGCACAAGGCTCGCGCCAAGCACGATGCGCGCCGCACGGCTGCGCAGTTCAGGCGGCTGCGGCACGGGCAGGCTGTCGGCCTCGGCATCGATGAGTTCCAGACCCTCGATGGCGGCGGATTGCGCCGTCGGGTCAGGCTGACGAAAACTCTGGTTCATTGCGAAAGCAGTCTTTCAAGTTGGGCAAGCACCGGCGCCATGAAGGCGCGAACAGCGGCAACGGCGCGCTCGGGATTGCTCGCGGCAATGGCGTCGACGATTGCCGCATGCGCCTGGTGGTCCGGTTCGGGCAGATCGCCGTCGATGGTGGCATGGATGGTCTCGGTGATGGCGGCGGTGAAGAAGTCGTAGAGCTCCATCATCGCTTTGTTGCCGGACGCCGCGACAACCGATTTGTGGAAAGCGAGATCGCGCCGGATGAAGGCATCGCTTCCGCCGCCCGCGACGGTGCCGCGTTCGGCAAGCAGTTGCCGCATCGTCTCAAGATCGGCTGGCGTGTGGCGCATGGCGGCGAGCCGTGCCGCCTCCAGGTCGAGCGCCGCCCGCGCCTCCCACTGATCGCGCAGGCCGGTGCGCTTGACCCGGTCGAGCGCGGCAGAGGCATCGACGGTAGAGCGCACATATGTGCCCGAGCCCTGGCGCGTATCCAGCAATCCTTGCGAGACCAGCACCCGCACCGCCTCGCGCACCGTGCCGCGGCTGACCGACAGAAGGTCGGTCAGGGCTGCCTCATTGGGAATGCGCTCGCCGACGCCCCAGCGGCCGCTGACGATCTCCGCACGCAGGCTGCTGGTGGCGCTGTCGGTGAGATTGGTTCTGGTGGCGGGTTGCATAGGCCTATTCATAAGTCATCAGATGACTTGATGAATAGGCCTGCTTCTAGCTGCCGTCAAGATGCTCATCGAAGCCAACGAGCACCATGCAATGGGAACGGATCAGCTGGTGGCTCGTGCGAAGCTCGCCATGTGAAAGGCCTGGACCTCCGGCGGATAGCGATACCCCGTGCCATAGGGGCACGCATTGCGATCGAGGCAACCGCCGCTGCGGCAGGGTTCGCCATTCGCTCCCCCCACATGCGCCAGGCAGGATTGATAAGCGAATCCTTGCACGGAATAGGCGTCGACCGGGCAGGATTTCAGGCAGGGTTTCTCGGCGCAGCTATCGCAAAGGTGGGGCGCTGCCTCGGCAACTTGAACTGGAATTTCGTCGTCAAACAGCAGCACACCGCGGTAGGCATGCCATAGCCCGTAGCGCGGATGCATGAGGATGCCGAGCGGCGACGGTTTCAGCCCCTCCGCCCGCATCGCCCATTGCTGGAACGGCAGATAGGGCTTGTCCGACGGAGAAATCGCCCGTGCGCCAAAATCCCGCGCCACGGCGCCGATCACTTCGCGCGACCATGTGTCGAGCGGATTGGCGATTGCCTGTGGCTGTTGCTCCCACCAACGCAGGAAATGCGGCCAGGGTGCCGCGCCCGCCTGCCCCACCAGCAGGACGGCCGCTGCCGGCGCACCCGATGATCCCGTTGGCGGCGCATCGCTTGGCGTAAAATTGAAGCCGCCGCGAAGAACAAGGCCGTTGGCGAGAAGCGCCGCAGCAATGCGGTCAACGCTGCCGGCGGGCGTAATCATCCCTTCTTGTCCGGATCGGAGAACGCGCTCCGCCAGACTTCCTTGTGGATGATGTTGGCGACTTTAGCCCCGCCTGACTCGGGCTCCTTTCAAGTGAAGGCGTCGGGCATCGACCCCTTCTTCTTGGCGATGAAGTCCTTCAACGCTTCGTCGATGCTCGGATCGAGATGCGGCGCCTCATAGCTTTCCAGCCAGCGGCGGGCGAGTTCGTTGGCGCGCTGCGGCGCTGTCTTCTCGCCTTCGGCCAGCCACTGCTCGTAGGAATTGTTGTCGGCGATGTTGGAGCGGTAGAAGGCGGTCTGGAAATTGGCCTGGGTGTGGTCGCAGCCGAGATAGTGGCTGCCCGGCCCGACCTGGCGGATGGCGTCCATCGCCTGGCCGTTTTCCGACAGGTCGACGCCTTCGGAGAATTTCTGCGTCATGCCGAGCTGGTCGATGTCCATCATGAACTTTTCGTAGCAGGAGGCCAGCCCGCCCTCGAGCCAGCCGGCCGAGTGCAGCACGAAATTGGTGCCGGCCAGGATGGTCGAGTTCAGCGTGTTGGCGCTTTCATAAGCCGCTTGTGCATCCGGAACCTTGGACGCGCAGAGCGAGCCGCCGGTGCGGAACGGCAGGCCGAGACGGCGCGCCAGTTGTGCGGCGCCATAGGAAACCAGCGACGGCTCCGGCGTGCCGAAGGTCGGCGCTCCCGACTGCATCGAGATCGACGAGGCGAAGGTGCCGAACAGCACCGGCGCGCCTGGCCGGATGAGCTGCGTGAACGACGCGCCGGCCAGCACTTCGGCCAGAACCTGCGTCAGCGTGCCGGCCACCGTCACCGGGCTCATCGCGCCGGCGAGGATGAACGGCGTGACGATGCAGGCCTGGTTGTGGCGCGCATAGACCTTCAGCGCACCGAGCATGGTCTCGTCGAACACCATCGGCGAGTTGGCGTTGATCAGGCTGGTCAGCACCGTGTTGTTCTCGACGAAATCGTCACCGAACACGATCTTGGCCATGGCGACGGTGTCCTCGGCGCGTTCCGGCGCGGTCACCGAGCCCATGAACGGCTTATCGGAATATTTGATGTGGCTGTAGATCATGTCGAGGTGGCGCTTGTTGACCGGCACATCGACCGGCTCGCATACCGTGCCGCCCGAATGGTGGATCGACGGCGCCATATAGGCGAGCTTAACGAAATTCTGGAAATCCTCGATCGTCGCGTAGCGCCTGACACCGTCGAGGTCACGCACGAAGGGCGGGCCATAGACCGGCGCGAACACGGTGGCATTGCCACCGATCTGCACCGAACGCTCGGAATTGCGGGCGTGCTGGGTGTAGACGGACGGTGCGGTCTTGAGCAGCGAACGGCACAGCCCCTTCGGGAAATGCACGCGCTCGCCCTTGACGTCGGCGCCGGCCTCTTTCCACAGTTGCAGCGCTTCTGCATCGTCGCGGAAGATGATGCCGATCTCCTCGAGCACCGTGTCGGTGTTCTTCTCGATCAGCGCCAGGCCGTCCTCGTCCAGCACCTCGTAAACGTTGATCTTGCGCTTGATGTAGGTGAGCTGCGTGCCCGGGCCTCCGCCCGAACGCGCGGCCCGCCGGGCAGCAGCCCCGCCGCTGGCGCCGCGCCCACGTCGCGCGTTTGACGCTTCCTGATCGACTGCCGCGTGTTCGCTCATGGTGTTCTTCCCTGAATCTGTTCTTGTCTGGAATCCATAGCGGCTGCTCTCGCCGCTTCTTGCCAGATCGTAGCCATGCACCCTATTCGAAACGGCCCGCCAGCGCCAACGCCTGTCGCAAAATCGACAAGAATTCCAAGAGAGTTACGGTCGCTTTCCTTTTGCGGGAAGTCGCAAATCAGCTATGGATACATGCCCTCAGCGGGTTAGGTATGAACGCGAAGATATGTGCCTTGCGACATGGTCGCGATGCCGGCAGGAGCTCGATACAAATGTCCGACGACGAGATCATCCTTTCCGAACTTTCCGACGACGAGTTGGTGCAGCAGATGCACGACGATCTCTATGACGGGCTGAAGGAAGAGATCGAAGAAGGCACCAACATCCTGCTCGAGCGCGGCTGGGCGCCTTACAAGGTGCTGACCGAGGCGCTGGTCGAAGGCATGCGCATCGTCGGCGAGGATTTTCGCGACGGCATCCTGTTCGTGCCGGAAGTGCTGCTTTCCGCCAATGCGATGAAGGCGGGCATGTTCATCCTGCGCCCGCTGCTCGCCGCCACCGGCGCGCCCAAGCAAGGCAAGATGGTCATCGGCACCGTCAAGGGCGACATCCACGATATCGGCAAGAACCTTGTCGGCATGATGATGGAGGGCGCTGGCTTCGACGTCATCGATCTCGGCATCAACAATGCGGTCGAGAAATATCTCGATGCGATCGAACAGCACCAGCCCGACATCATCGGCATGTCGGCCCTGCTGACCACGACCATGCCCTATATGAAGGTCGTCATCGATACGATGAAGGAAAAAGGCATCCGCGACGATTATGTCGTGCTGGTCGGCGGCGCACCGCTGAACGAGGAATTCGGCAAGGCCGTCGGCGCCGATGCCTATTGCCGCGACGCGGCGGTGGCGGTCGAGACCGCCAAGGACTTCATGAAGCGCAAGCACAATGTGCGCGCTTCGGCCTGATTGGCCAATTCGGCCTGGACGACAGGAGAAGCCGCGCCCTTGCAGCGCGGCTTTTTTGTTACCAGATGATGAGGTGGCCGCGTGCGGATCAGGGCTTGGTGACGGTGTCCTCGACCGCCTTGGCCGTCGATTTGACATCCCTGCCGACGCCACGGACGGTGTTCGCGCAGGCCGCAAGGGCCAAGGCGCAGGCCAGGATGGCAATCGGCGTGATGCGTAGCAGTTTCATGGACGGTGTCTCCCTCAACAGATAAATTAGCGCCACAACAACGAAGGCCGCTCGACTGGTTCCATGGCCAAGACGCAAAAAACGAAACCGAATCAAGACGACAGGCTGCTCGTCATCGCCTGCGGGATGATTGCGCGCGAAGTTCTGGCCGTCAAGGAACAGCTCGGGCTGGATCACCTCGACCTGACCTGCCTGCCGGCGGAATTCCATTTCTACCCGGACCGCATCGCACCGGCCATGGACAAGGCGATCGAAAAAGCCAAGACGCAAGGCTACAGCAACATCTTCGTCGGCTATGCCGATTGCGGCACCGGCGGCCTGCTCGACCGCATCTGCGAGAAGCATGGCGTCGAGCGCATGGCCGGCCCGCATTGCTTCGCCTTCTACCAGAGCATGGAGGCCTATGCGAAAGTCGCAGACGACGACATGATGTCGTTCTACATGACCGACTTCCTCTGCCGGCAGTTCGACGCTTTCTTCATGAAACCGCTCGGCCTCGACAAGCACCCGGAGTTGATCAAGGACTATTTCGGCAATTACGAGAAGCTGATCTACCTCGCCCAGACCAACGATCCGGAACTCGACAAGATCGCCGAAAAAGCCGCCAGAATGCTCGGTCTCGTCTATGAACGCCGCGCCACCGGTTATGGCGACCTGACGGCCGGAATGGCGCAGGCGGCTGCACGCGCCTGAAGCAATTCTTGCCCCGCGATGACCCGAGCCTGGATGACAGGCCGCCGTGGACGGGTAAGGTGTGCGCCACAAGCAAACAGACTGCCAGCCATGGAAACGCACTGATGACCCCTCGCCTCTTGACAGCTGCACTCGGCCTCCTCTGTTTGGCCCTGCCCGCCCATGCCGACGGCGAGATACAGAAACTCATCACCCCGGCCGACAAGACGCGGCTCGACAAATATGGCGAGACCCGCAAGGCAGCCCTTGCCGAGGCGAAGACAGGCAACCCGGCCGAGGTCAAGCAACTCGATGCCCTGTTGGCAAAGCCGCTGGTGGCCTTTTCCGACAAGGACCTGACCGGCAACTGGCAGTGCCGCACCATCAAGGCCGGCGGTCCTTTGCCGCTCGTCATCTATGGCTGGTTCAAGTGCAAGGTGACCGATGACGGTTCCGGCTGGCGGCTGGAGAAGATCAGCGGCTCGCAGCGCACCAGGGGCCGTTTCTTCGACGATGGCGAGAAATGCGCGATCTATCTCGGCTCCTTCTATGTCAACAGCGATCCGGCAAAGCCCTATGGCAGCGGTCCGCAAACCGACCAGGTCGGCTACGCCTTCCGCAACAGCGCCAAGGAATGGCGCATCGAATTTCCGGCGCCCTACTATGAATCGAAGCTCGATATCATCGAATTCAAGCGCTGACCGTGTATCGAACAGCTGATCACCAAGGATTAACCCGGACACCCTAGCATCCCGTCTATTGTCGAGAACGGTTGCTTGGAGGGGGCAAGATCCATGGCAGCATCAGAATCCAATACGCGTCCGATCGTGGTCGTCACCGGAGGCGGCCAGCATGTCTGGGCTATGATCAATGCAATCGCCGACCGCGTAGGTCCTGTCAGCGTCGTCCTCGAAACGCCTGAATCCAAGAAGCAATTGCTGCGTGGCCGGGCTCGCCGCCAAGGCTGGATTTCCGCCATCGGCCAGCTTGGCACGATGGTACTGAGTAGGTTGGGCAAGCGATTCCTGGCCGGTCATAGCGCGCGACTGATTGCCGAGGAGAAGCTGGAGGTTGAGCCGCGACCAGGCCAGGAGATCATCCCGGTAGCCTCGGCCAATGGGCTTGAGTGCCTGCAGGCGATCCAGAAGATCCGGCCAGGCGTTGTGCTGCTCAACGGTTGCCGACTAATCTCGGCTGAGATGCTGAGCAAAATGCCCTGCCCGGTGCTCAACTACCATGCGGGCATCACGCCGAAATATCGCGGCATGAATGGCGGCTATTGGGCTCTGGTATCAGGCGATGCGGAGAATTTCGGCACGACTGTCCACCTCGTCGACGCTGGCGTCGACACTGGTGGCGTGCTGAAGCAGGCGCGCGGCAGATCGAAAAAAGGCGACACCATCTCAAGTCACGCGCTACGCCAGACGGCGTTCTCGCGCGACATCTGCGTCGAGGCTGTCAGCGATGCACTGGCTGGAAAACTCACGACGATCGATCCCGGCCTGCCTTCGAAACTCTGGTATCATCCGACGATCTGGTTCTACGTCTGGACGGGCCTCAGAACTGGCATCTGGTAGCGCGTTTTTCGTCCTGGACGGCATACTGCGCGCCAGCGTTTCCGACGCGCTGGACCGGGCGCCGGCACACGCCGCAAACGAATAAACCCACCTTTCATTTTACGACATCGATATGCGTCGCTTTTGAATGCGCGCGCGTCGTCCCATAACAAGCGGCACCACTGCGCTTGCGGCAATGCTCGATAGTTCGAGGAGTGAAAATTCATGGCCGATCTGATCGTCGTCTACTGGCGCGACATCCCTGCCCAGGTGATCGTCAAGAAGGGCCGGCAGAACGCCAAGCGCGAACTGCCGCTGCGCTTTACCGAGGCGATCGACATGTGCGCCATGCGCACCGGCGCCGGCGGTACAGACGACTATCTGGCCGAATGGCGCAAAGCCGATCCCATTCCGGTCGGCGACGACCTCGAAGCCGAAGTCGAGAAGGCATTCAACGACATCGACACGAGATATGACCGCGAGCGGCTGGTCGCTCTGGTCAAGGCGGGCGGCAAAGAAAATGTCTGAAACCATTCCTGCCAAGGAGAGGCCGGCTGTTACCCAGGCCACTCTGGTCAAGAAGGCAGCGCCGAAATCCGACTACAAGCCGGCCGACGTGTCGCCGCAGCGGCGCGTGCAGCGTTCCTTCGCGGTCAGATTATGGTCGGTGCGGCACTCGCGATTACTCGAATGGTTCTACGCCAAATTCGCCGACATGTTCCTGCTCCTCCATCCCTTATGGAAAGGCATAGGCTATGGCCGTGTCGAAGGGCCGATCAAATTTGTCGAGAAGCGCGTCAAGGGCTTCATGTTCGACTGCCGCATGTGCGGCCAGTGCATCTTGTCCTCGACAGGCATGTCTTGCCCGATGAACTGCCCCAAGCAATTGCGCAACGGCCCTTGCGGCGGTGTCCGCGCCAACGGCAATTGCGAGGTCGAGCCCGATATGCCCTGCGTCTGGGTCAAGGCCTGGGAAGGCTCGCAGAACATGGTGCACAGCGACAGGATCCTGACCGTGCAGAAGCCGGTCGACCAGTCGCTGCGTGAAACCTCGGCCTGGCTGCGGGTGACCGCTCAGGCGGCCACCGCGCGCGAAGCCGCCGCTGCCGCCAAGAATGAGGCGGCCAGCACCGGGGCGTCGGCATGATCGGCCGCCAGCGCGACGAAAACCCGGCCGGCATCCACCTGCCGCTCGAACCCCTGCCCGGCCACACCTCGCGCGGTCGGCTGGAGCGCGTACTGCGGCGCGGCGAGTTCGCTGTGACGACGGAGCTCAACCCGCCCGACAGCGCCGATCCGGAAGACGTCTACAACAGGGCGAAAATCTTCGACGGCTGGGTCGACGCCATCAACGCCGTCGACGCATCGGGCGCCAACTGCCACATGTCCTCGGTCGGCATCTGCGCACTTTTGACGCGCATGGGCTATGCGCCGATCATGCAGATCGCCTGCCGCGACAAGAACCGCATCGCCATCCAGGGCGACGTGCTGGGCGGGGCTGCGATGGGCGTCGCCAACATGCTGTGCCTGACAGGTGACGGCGTGCAGGCCGGAGACCAGCCCGGCGCCAAGCCGGTGTTCGATCTCGACTGCATGTCGCTCCTGGAAACCTGCCGCATCATGCGCGACAACGGCAAGTTCCTGTCCGGCCGCAAGCTGACGACGCCGCCGCAGCTTTTCCTGGGTGCTGCGATCAATCCGTTCGCGCCGCCGATCGACTTCCGCCCGCACCGGCTGGGCAAGAAGATCGCCGCCGGCGCGCAATTCGTACAGAGCCAGTATTGCTTCGACGTGCCCATGTTCCGCACCTACATGCAAAAGGTGCGCGACCTCGGCTATACCGAAAAATGCTTCATCCTGGTTGGCGTCGGGCCGCTCGCCTCGGCCAAGACGGCCAAGTGGATCCGCTCAAACGTGCCGGGCATCCATATTCCCGATTCTGTCATCAAGCGGCTGGAAGGCGCCCAGGACCAGAAAAAGGAAGGCAAGCAGCTCTGCATCGACATTATCAACGAGGTGAAGGAAATATCAGGTGTTTCCGGCGTTCACGTGATGGCCTACCGACAGGAAGAATATGTTGCCGAGATCGTCGATGAATCGGGCGTGCTGAAGGGCCGCCAGCCATGGAAACGTGAGATCCGCCGCGACGATCAGCTTGTCGCCGACCGGCTCGACAGCATCTTGCACGACGATATTACCGAAACGCAGGTGGACATGGTGAAGACCGCGCACTGACGGCGCGGACGGCCACCCATTCGCTTGAACGAAACCAGACAACGATATAAAGAAATCTTTATATCACGGCGGAGAGAATTCATGACCCGTACCATCGTCGCTTCGGCGACACGAGAAATCATCATCGGCTTCGACCAGCCGTTCTGCGTGATCGGCGAACGCATCAACCCGACCGGCCGCAAGAAGCTGGCCGCCGAGATGATCGCGGGCAATTTCGAGACCGTCATCAGGGACGCATTGGAGCAGGCAGCCTGTGGCGCCACCATGCTCGACGTCAATGCCGGCGTCACCTCGGTCAATCCGAACGAGACCGAACCCGGCCTTTTGGTGCAGACGCTGGAGATCGTGCAGGGGCTGGTCGACCTGCCGCTGTCGATCGACAGTTCCGTCACCGCCGCGATCGAAGCCGCACTCAAGGTTGCCAAGGGCCGCCCGCTGGTCAACTCCGTCGCCGGCGAGGAAGAAAAGCTCGAAGCCATCCTGCCGCTGGTCAAGAAGTACAACGTGCCGGTCGTCGCCATCTCCAACGACGAAACCGGCATTTCGATGGACCCGGACGTGCGTTTCGCCGTCGCCAAGAAGATCGTCGAGCGCTGCGCCGATTTCGGCATTCCGGCGCATGACGTCGTCGTCGACCCGCTGGTGATGCCGATCGGCGCGCTGGGCGATGCCGGCCGCCAGGTCTTCGCGCTGCTGCGTCGCCTGCGTGAAGAACTCAAGGTCAACACCACCTGCGGCCTGTCCAACATCTCTTTCGGCCTGCCGCATCGCCACGGCATCAACGCCGCCTTCATCCCGATGGTGATCGGCGCCGGCATGACCTCGGCCATCATGAACCCGGTGCGCCCGCAGGAAATGGAAGCCGTGCGCGGCGCCAATGTACTGAACGGCACCGACGAGAACTGCACCAACTGGATCCGCACCTACAAGGATTACAAGCCGGCCGAAGGCGGCCAGGCCGTTGCCGCCCCGACGCAAGTCAATGCGCCGGGCGACGGCGCCGGCAATGGCGGTCGCCGCCGTGGCGGCCGTGAAGCCCGGATGGGCCGAGGATAAGCGCGCAATCGTGAATTCACCTGCAAACATCACCGACCCGCTCGTGCTGTTCATGCCGTCGGGCAAGCGCGGGCGGTTTCCTGTCGGCACCCCGGTGCTCGATGCCGCGCGCCAGCTCGGCGTCTATGTCGAAAGTGTGTGCGGCGGACGCGCCACTTGCGGGCGTTGCCAGATCGAAGTGCAGGAAGGCAATTTCGCCAAGCACAAGATCACCTCCTCCAACGACCACATCACGCCCAAGGGCGCCAAGGAAGAGCGCTATGAGCGCGTCCGCGGCCTACCCGAACGGCGTCGCCTCTCCTGCTCGGCACAAATCCTCGGCGACCTCGTCATCGACGTGCCGCAGGATACGGTCATCAACGCGCAGACCATCCGCAAGGATGCCGACACCAGGGTCATCGCCCGCGATGCGGCGATCCGCATGTGCTATGTCGAGATCGAAGAACCCGACATGCACAAGCCGCTTGGTGATCTCGACCGGCTGAAGATCGCGCTGATGCACGATTGGGGTTTGAAAAGCCTCGATTTCGATTTTTATCTGCTGCCGCAGGTGCAAGGCATCCTGCGCAAGGGCAACTGGACCGCGACCGCCGCCATCTACAAGGATGCCGACTCTGAGACAGCGCGCGTCGTAGCACTTTGGCCCGGCCTCAAGAACGAAGCCTATGGGCTGGCCTGCGATATCGGCTCGACCACCATCGCCATGCATCTGGTGTCGCTGCTGTCGGGCCGCGTCGCCGCCTCGTCGGGCACCTCGAACCCGCAGATCCGCTTCGGCGAGGATCTGATGAGCCGCGTCTCCTATGTGATGATGAACCCGGACGGCCGCGAGGGCATGACGGTCGCCGTGCGTGAGGCGATCTCGGGTCTCGTCGACAAGGTCTGCGCCGAAGGCAATGTCCAGCGCAACGACATCCTGGACAGCGTCTTCGTCGGCAATCCGATCATGCACCATCTGTTCCTCGGCATCGATCCGACCGAGCTTGGCGGTGCCCCCTTCGCGCTCGCCGTTTCGGGCGCGGTGCACATCAAGGCATCCGACATCGGCCTCAAGCTCAACCAGGGCGCCAGGCTCTATATGCTGCCTTGCATCGCCGGCCATGTCGGTGCGGATGCGGCGGCGGTGACGCTGTCGGAAGGCCCGCATCGCCAGGACGAGATGATGCTGATCGTCGATGTCGGCACCAATGCCGAGATCGTGCTCGGCAATCGCCAGCGGGTGGTTGCGGCCTCCTCGCCCACCGGCCCTGCCTTCGAGGGCGCCGAAATCTCCGGCGGCCAGCGAGCAGCGCCCGGCGCCATCGAGCGCGTGCGCATCGATCCCGATACGCTTGAACCAAAATACCGCGTCATCGGCTCTGAACTGTGGTCCGACGAGCCGGGCTTCCTGGAAAGCGTCCAGGCGACCGGCGTCACCGGCATCTGCGGCTCCGGCATCATCGAAGTGGTGGCGGAGATGTATCTCGCCGGCATCATTTCCGAGGACGGCGTCATCGACGGCGGGCTTTCGGCGCGCTCGCCACGCGTTACGGCCAACGGCCGCACCTTCTCCTATGTGCTGAAGGACGGCTCCGCCGCATTGACGGAAGATGGGCCGAAGATCACCATCACCCAGACCGATGTGCGCGCCATCCAGCTTGCCAAGGCAGCGCTTTATGCCGGCACCAAGCTGTTGATGGAAAAGCAGAACACCGAGCATGTCGACCGCATTCATTTCGCCGGCGCCTTCGGCTCCTTCATCGATCCGAAATACGCCATGGTGCTGGGCCTGATCCCGGATTGCGACCTCGACAAGGTCTCGGCGGTCGGCAACGCCGCCGGTGCCGGCGCGCGCATGGCGCTGCTCAATCGCGGCTACCGCCGCGAGATCGAGGACACGGTCAGCAAGATCGAGAAGATCGAGACGGCGCTGGAACCGAAATTCCAGGAGCATTTCGTCTACGCCATGGCGCTGCCCAACAAGGTCGATCCGTTCCCGAAACTGTCGGCAGCGGTGAAACTGCCGCCGCGCAAGACGGTCAGCGAGGATGGCGTTGCCGGCGACGCCGCTCCGCGCCGGCGTTCGCGCGAAGGCCACGAGGGGCGGAGGCGTGGAAGGGAATAAGCGGCCCGCCCCCGCCAACACCTTTCGAAACTCATTTGCATGCAAATGTTTCCGGATCGTCTGATCCGGAAACCAAAACGCTGTTTTCGTGAAATTCGCCAGATACATGGCAGGCGCATTCAACCGGCATCGAACGGCAGGCAGGAAATATCTTTCAGCCGCTGCAACGCTCCAGGGGAGACAACGATGTCAATGCTCGAAAGCCTGAGCCGCTATGGCACCGCCATCAGACAAGCCCATGACCGCAGCAAGGCGCGGCGCCTGCTGAACAGCCTGCCGCCCGAAATCCAGAAGGACATCGGCTGGCCGGTGTCGCCGCGATCCAGTGAAAGGGCATCCCTCAGCAACGCTATCTGGAGCGCCGCGCGCTGATGACCTTCGCCGACAAATGCAAATTGCTCGGCATGCGCCGGGGACCTCGCATGTCCCCGGCGACCACCAGCAACCGGCTGCGAGCCGCACTTTTACCGCGTCGCTGACCACTGCGGCGCGGATCAAACCGCCGTGTAGACGCGGGCGCAAATCTTGACATTTTCAGCCACGGCACAATCTTTCGATTTAGGGGGTTCTCTTAGTCGGCTTTGGCCGAAGTTCGTGTATCCGCATGCCAAGTTTGAAAAGCCATGTCGTGTCTTTTGTCTTGCGGCACAGCCGTAAGCAGGCATTTGCCAGTCCGGAAAATCTGCAGCGCTGGATCGCGGCCGCGCGCAAGACCGAGAACCACCGGCCGCCCGCCTCGCTGCACCAGCGTCTCGATATCGAGATGCATACGGTCGGTGGCTTCCCCGTATACGAAATCCCACCCAAGTCCGGCGAACAGAAGCGGATTCTCTACTTGCACGGCGGCGCCTATGTCTTTGAAATCACGCCCTATCATTGGCACCTGATTGCCGACATGGCGGATCGGTTGGGCTACGCAATCACGGTGCCGATCTATCCAATCGCCCCCGAACATGATTTCCACGCCATGTTCGGAATGGTTGGCGATGTTTACCGGCAGATGCTCGCCGAGACGGAGGCCGAGGACATCGTCTTCATGGGCGATTCCGCCGGCGGCAACATGGCTGTGGTGCTGACCATGATGGCCGCCGAAGAAGGACTGTCCCTGCCGTCACGACATGTGCTCATTTCGCCGGGTCTCGACGTGTCGCTCACCAATCCCGCAGTGTTCGAGGCGGAACGCAACGACCCTTGGCTGGGCATAGCTGGCGGACGAGAGGCGATTCGTCTGTACAGTGCCGGCATCGATCCCAGCGACTGGCATATCAGCCCGGTCTATGGAGACCTGTCAGTGCTGCCAAGAACACTGCTTTTGACTGGCTCGCGCGATCTTTTGACGCCCGACAATCTGATCTTCGCGGAAAAAGCCCGCGCCGCCGGCGTTGAAATCGATCTTGTCTATGAGGAAGGCATGTTCCACGTCTGGCCGCTGATCGACATGCCGGAGGCCCGGCGCGCCCGCGAGCGCATCGTAGAATTTCTCGGGGAGAACCGGATCGTGCAAGACACGAGAGTAAGGCCTGAACAGCGCCCCGCCGAAGCGGCGGAGTAGCTCTATATATCGTCCTTACCAGCCGGTCAGAACTTGCCGGTTTCCCGGAACACTTCGAAGGTCGCGCGGATGTGGTCGGCGACGGCCTTGACCGGCGCGCTGGCGTCCGGCGCCACCACCATCGCCAGATTGTAGGTGCCGATGTCGGGCATGCCGTCCTTCGGGCAGAGTTCGACCATGTCATTGCCGAGAAACGACTTCGGCAGCGGCGCCACGGCGAGATCGGACATGATCGCGGCGCGCTGGCCGGCCGTGTGCGCGCTCATATAGGCGATGCGGTAGTTGCGGCCCTCGCGGCCAAGCGCATCGAGCGCTCCGGCGCGCCAGGCGCAGCCCTCTTCCCAAAGCGACACCGGCAGCGGCTCGCGCAGATGCGCGCAGCCGCCCTTGGCGCCAGCCCAGACGATCGGCTCGGTCAGCAGCACCTCGGCGCCGAGCGCGCTGGTCTTGTAGGAATTGGTCAGCAGCGTGATGTCGAGCGCCCGGTCGTCCATGCGCCGGCGCAGATTGCTACTCTGGTCGATGGTGACGTCGACGGCGATCGACGGATGCGACTGCGCGAAACGCTTCAGCACATGCGGCAGCACGCGCTCGCCGTAATCGTCCGGCGAACCAAGCCGCACGACACCGACAATCTCGGGAATGATGAACTTCGACACCACCTCGCGGTTGATCGACAGCAGCCGGCGGGCATAGCCGAGCAGCATCTCGCCGTCCGTGGTCAGCGACACCGAGCGGGCGTCGCGCGCGAACACGGAGCGGCCGAGAATGTCCTCCAGCTTCTTGATCTGCATGGAGACGGCCGACGGCGTGCGAAAGACGGCATTGGCGGCGGTGGTGAAGCTGCCGGTCTCGGCAATCGCCACGAAAGTGCGCAAAACGTCGAGATCGAGCAGTGGCAGCGGATGATTGAGCGGGGCGTTCATGGCAACCGACCTTCAATTTTTCTGATACAAAACATCATTCCATTTCGTTTGATTGAACATCAGATTGGGAGGATAGTCAACTCCATCGAATGAGGCAGCTGCCACAAGCAGCCATGAAACGACCCCGACACAGACCTGCATTCGACACGAAATGAAGTTGAAACAAACCCGCCGTAACCAACGCGCTGTCTGGCACCCGCCAGCCACCAAAGGAGAAAGAAATGTCTATCCTGTCGTCTCTTGGTCGCATCGCGACCGAATTCAGCGCGGCACGCGCCCGCTACCAGACCGAGCGCGCCATCCGTTCCTTGCCGATCGAACTGCAGAAGGATATCGGCTGGCCTGAGGCTTCCGACACCAAGACCGGTACTCGCAATGGCATCGGATCCTGGGCTGGAGCAAAGTAGATCGTGTGTACTATGTGCTGAAGGCCTGCCGCGCGAACCGCCCGGCAGGCCTTCTTTATTTTATTTGTATACAAATGAGTTTTGGAGCCATGTCACCAACGCATGACGCATATGAGAAAGCCGCATAGCAGCTCCTGTTTTCACTTAATATCTTGTAAATGATCGTAAATTTTGAGCACCTTGCCCAAATCTGTCGCAATCGATGTCGCATTTCATATCAAGCGGTTCGCTTTTGCGATTTAGTTTCTGCTTACGCAAGCCTATATCAGCGCCAGCAAACGAGCTGCCCCACTCCATCAAGCGAAGGCGACCCGTCTGAGCAACCGAATGGAGATGATTATGAAGCTTTTTGCCCGCCTCTTTGCCCGCCGCGAAATGAACCTGACCACCGCTCTCGAGCGTCAGCGTCTCGCCAACACCATGCCCGGCCAGACTGGCGCCATGAATGCGGCGCGCCTCGGCTTCGTCGCCTGAAGATTTTCCAGGCAGCGCATCCCTGCCGCTGCTTTAAAACTGCAACGCCGCCTGCCTCCAGCCAGAGCGGCGTTTTTGTTCTGCGCACAGGCTGTACGCTGCCTGTCCCTTGAACAGTTCGTGCCACTTCCGGGCCCCGCTGCACGCCGATTGCCCATTTGCGACCCATGTCGCAAATTTAATCTTGTCGTAGCGGCGTAGCCGATTGACAGACATGGTTTTTCCTGATGTCGCTATGCTATTCGCGACATCCTGTTCGCGCCATGGCTGTGTGAGGTTCCCTTGAACGCCGTAAAGCATCCGATCAAGCGGTCGTTTGTATTCTTCCTTATTCCCGATTTCACCATGATCGCCTTTGCGACCGCGCTCGACCCGCTGCGCTCGGCCAATCGCATGCTCGGCTACGAGGCCTATCGCTGGCGCCTCGCCAGCATCGACGGCAAGCCGGTGCGCGCCTCGAACGGAGTCGAATGCGCGGTTAACACGTCGCTCGAGGATGAACGCAAGAAGATGGCAGGCCCCGATCGGCCGAACATGGCCATCGTCTGCAGCGGCATCAATGTCGAGCGCTACCAAAACAAGTCCGCCTTCGCCTGGCTACGCGAGGAATACAATCGCGGCGTCGCCGTTGGCGGCCTGTGCACCGGCGCGCATATCCTCGCCGCCGCCGGCCTGTTGTCCAACAAGCGCTGTGCCATCCACTGGGAGAACCTGCCGGGCTTTTCCGAGGCGTTCCCGAAGGCCAATGTCTTTGCCGACCTCTTCGAGATCGACCAGAACATCTACACCTGCGCCGGTGGCACTGCCGCACTCGACATGATGCTGAAGCTGATCGGCGACGATTTTGACGAGAACCTCGTCAACCGCGTCTGCGAGCAGGTGCTGACCGACCGCGTGCGCAGCCCCACCGACCGCCAGCGCCTGCCGCTGCGCGCCCGCCTCGGCGTCCAGAACTCGAAAGTGCTGACCATCATCGAACTGATGGAGGGCAATCTGTCGGAGCCGCTGTCACTGATCGAGATCGCCGATCATGTCGACCTGTCGCGCCGCCAGATCGAGCGGCTGTTCCGCACCGAGATGGGCCGCTCCCCCGCCCGCTATTATCTCGAAATCCGGCTCGACCGCGCTCGGCACCTGCTGATCCAGTCCTCGATGCCAGTGGTCGAGGTGGCGGTCGCCTGCGGCTTCGTCTCGGCCTCGCATTTCTCCAAATGCTACCGCGAACTCTACGCCCGCTCGCCGCAGCAGGAGCGCGTCGACCGCAAGCAACTGCTGGCCGCCTGAGCAGAGGTGTCACGTGAGTACGAGAACGACTCGACCCGAAAGGCTGGCCGACCGGCGCATCTTTCCTCTCGATGTCGAAAAATGGCTAGCGTTCAAGGCGGCTCTGGACGCCCCGAAACGTGATCTTCCTCGCCTCAAGCGTCTGTTGAGCGAGCCAAGTATCTTTCCAGATGATCAGGCTGTGTCGGTCTGACTACGCCTGCGCCGTGCGCATCGCCTCGACCCGAATATCCTCGGTCAGCCGCGCTTTCAGCGCCGAGAATTCCGGGCTGGTCTTCAGCGTGTAATGGCGCGGATGCGGCAGGTCGATGGCGACATCCGACTTGATGCGGCCGGGCCGCGCCGTCATCACGATGACGCGCGAGGCCATGAAGATCGCCTCCTCGATGTCATGGGTGACGAACAGCACCGTCTTTTGGCGCCGTTCCCAGATGCCGAGCAGCAGTTCCTGCATCAGACCGCGCGTCTGGTTGTCGAGCGCGCCGAACGGCTCATCCAGCAACAGGATCTCCGGATCGTTAGCCAGCGCCCGGGCGATCGCCGTGCGCTGCTGCATGCCGCCGGAGAGCTGCTTCGGCCAATGGTTCTCGAACCCTTTCAGGCCGACGAGATTGACGTAGGAAGCGACGACCCCGTCCCGCTCCTTTTCGGGCATTCCGCGTTCGCGCAAGCCGAAAGCGATGTTCTGCGCCACAGTCAGCCAGGGAAACAGCGTGTAGGACTGAAAGACCATGCCGCGATCCGGCCCCGGCCGGGTCACCGCCTTGCCGTCGAGCAGCACACGGCCCTCGCTCGATGCTTCCAGGCCCGCGACAATCCTGAGCAGTGTCGACTTCCCGCAGCCGGACGGCCCCAGAATAGTGATGAAGTCGTTGGCGGCGACCGCCAGGTCGATCGGCATCAGCGCCTTGACCGGCTGACCGCCGCGCACGCCGGCAAAGGTGCGCGAAACGCCCTCGATGAGAAGCTTGTTCACGCCAGGCTCCACGGAAAGAGCCAGCGGTTGAAGGCCTTGAAGGCGAAGTCGGACAACAGCCCGATCAGTCCGATGACGATGATGCCGAAGATGATCTGACCCGTCGCCAGCCGCGACTGACTGTTGATGATCATGTAGCCGATGCCGGATGACGAGCCGATCAGTTCCGCGACGATGACATAGGTCCAGGCCCAGCCGAGCACCAGCCGCAGCGTCTCGGCGATCTCCGGCGCATTGGCCGGCATGATCACCCGGTTGACGATGCCGCTGTTGGTGGAACCCAGCGTGTAGGCGGCCTCGACCAGATCGCGTCGTGTGCCGCCAACTTTGACCGCGATGATGAGGACGATCTGGAACACCGAGCCGACGAAGATGACCAGCAGTTTTTCCAGTTCGCCGATGCCGGCCCACAAGATGAGCAGTGGGATGAATGCCGACGCAGGCAAGTAGCGGGCGAAGGAGACAAAAGGCTCCAGAAACGCCTCCACCGGCTTCCAGGCGCCCATCGCGATGCCAAGCGGCACCGCGACGACCGAGGCAAGCAGGAAACCGCCGAAGACGCGCCAGATGGTGATCAGAACGTCGAGCCAGAAACGGTCTTCGACCAAAAGCCGCCAGCCATCCCGCAGCATCGACAGCGGATCGGCGAGGAAGATGCGGTTGACGTGGCCGCCTAGCGTGATCCAAGCCCAGAAGGCCACGAAAAGCACGAAGAAGGAAATGCCGAGCACGGTTCGGATGCCCGGCGAGACTGGATGCAAGGGGCGCATCGTCAAATCGTCGCCATTTTCAAATGGTCCCCATGCTCAAATCGCGCTTTGTCCAAGAGAAGGCGGCAGCGCCAGGCGCCGCCGCTTGATGGTCAAAGGCCGAACGATCAGTTCGAAACCGCGCTGGTGTCAGCCAACGTGGTGACGTCGGGCGCTTCCTTGATCAGTCCCATCTGCAGCAGCAGTTCGCCAGCGGTCTTGGAAAAGTCCTGGAATTCCTTGGTGAAGAACTGTTTGTTCTCCGCCCGGTCGGCCCATTTCAGGTATTTCGCCGAATCCTCGAATTCCTTGGCCGACTGTTTCACGTCGGCACCCATGGTCTCGTAGGATTTCTGCGGATCGCTCTTGATCAGGTCGAGTGCATCAAAATAGCTGTCGGCCAGCGCCTTGGCGGCATCCGGATTGGTTTTCAGGAATTCGGGTGTGCAGCCCACCGTGTCGAGCACCATCGGGTAGTCGAGCGTCGTCGCCAGGATATGGCCCTGGTCCGACTTGTCGCGCACCGCCGAGATGAACGGCTCGTAGGTGACGGCGGCGTCGTTCTGCCCGGCGAGGAAAGCTTGCGCCGCCGCATCAGGCTCCAGATTGACGACGGTGACGTCCTTCGTCGACATGCCGTTCTTGTTCAGCACCCAGGCGAGCATGAAATAGGGCGACGTGCCCGGCGCCGATGACGCGACGTTCTTGCCCTTGAGATCGGCGACGGTCTTGATGTTGTTGCGGGCGACGATGCCGTCGGCGCCGTAGGATTTGTCGAGCTGGAAGATCTGCTTGGTGGTGACGCCGCTGGCGTTCCACACCAGCCAGGTCTCCACCGTGGTGGCCGCGCATTGCAGGTCGCCGCTGGCGATGGCGAGCGGCCGGCTCGCTTGCGGCACCTTTTTCAAGGTCACGTCGAGTCCGTGTTTCTCGAAGATGCCCGCCTGCTTCGCAAGCGTCAGCGGCGCGAAGCCTGTCCAGCCGCTGATGCCGATAGTGACCGAGGTGGCAGCCATCGCCGGTGCGGACAGGCCGGCGGCAAGTGTCAGAGTTGCGGCAAGAACGGCGATCCTGTTCATGTCGGTTCCCCTTTTGTTTTTGCTGGGGAATTGTCTCACAGACGCCAATCGGCTTGTCAATGAACAGCTTGGTGAGGCAACCGGCAGGCCCTGCTCTGCTGTCGGCCAATGGCTACCACCACCAGAAATCCATCGTGGCTAATCCAAAATGGCCTCAATAATCGTCGCAGGTGCACTCCGCCGACGATATACGGTCATTCCAGTCGCTGCCGCCGAAATCGCGGATCCGGCGCCGGATCTCGATCGAGCGGCCACCCATCCGGGAGTCCTCATAGGCAATGAGTGTGCAACCCCGGCGCACGATCACCGACGACACACGGTCGTTCCAGAACTGGCCGCCGCGAAAGTTCACGGAATCGTCGGGGCCCATACCGATGGACCGACCGCGAAAATTCGCGTGCTCGAACATCATGCAGGCGGGCTCATCATTGTATTGGGCGCTGGCGGCGTCGGCAAAAAGCACGGACGCGACAGCAGTCAGGATGGATAGACGTTTCATCTGATGTTTCCTCGGTTTTTGCCGCGGCCCCTCCGACTGGATAGCGCGGTCCGGCCAATTTGCCAATGCTTCGGTCGCCTAGCGGCTGTCAAACATCCAGCTGCGGTTGCGCCACATTTTCTCGCCGACCAGGCAGTCGGTGGCGGGCTTGTCCGGCGCCAATACCATCGGCGGATGCGTGGCTTCTTCTGCCGCCCATTGCGGCGAGGCCGGGCCGGCGAGTTCCAGCACCAGCTTGCGACGGATGGCTTCGGGAAACTGCGTCCAGTCGTTGACCGGAATCATGAAGGCTCCGGGTCCGCCGATGACGCAGTCGCTGTAGTAGCGATCGAGATTGCTGACGTCGTAGGCGCCGGAAAAACCGCCTCGCGTCATCAGCGGCAGGCCGTTGATGACGATGCCCTGCTTGATCAGATCGTCGCGGGTCAGGTTGACCGGCGCGCCTTGATTGTTGGGGCCATCGCCCGAAATGTCGATGACCCGCTTCGTGCCCTGGTAGCCGCTTTCGGCGAACAGGTCATTGCCGAACTCCAGCGCTCCGGAGATCGAGGTGCGCCGCGCGCTGTTGGGCGGCTGAGCGGATAGTTGCGCAATCACCCGCTCGGCGTCGGTGCGGCTGGCGATCACCGTCCACGGCACGATGACGCGCTGCCAGTTGGTGCCGGCCCATTCGACATAGGTGACGGCGATCTTGCCATAAGCGCCATCGGCAATGGCCTGCAGCACATTGTCGTGCGTCAGTGCCGCGGCGTAGCCGTGACGCTGGATCTCGAGTTCGTCCGGAGACATCGACAGCGAGACATCGACGGCCAGCACCAGCTCGACATCGACGGGCTCGTCAGCTTGGGCCGCGGGCGTCAACCAGAGCGTCAGTGCGAACGCGGCGCAGCCTGAAAGGAAATGTCTTGCGCAGGCAAAAGCAGACATGCCGCGAAGGTAAGCGAAAACCGTCGGCTTAAAAAGAGAAAAGCCCGGCCGATGGCCAGGCTTTTGCCTTCATGCCCTTTGCGCCGGCTAGCAATCAGCTGCGCGGCTTCAAATTCTCCGGATCGTAGAGCGGCTTGTAGCCGACAGCCGCCACTTCGACCGGATATGTCTCACCGAAATACTCGATCGTGAGCTTGCGGCCTTCCTGGGCGTACGCCCACGGCAGATAGGCAAGACCGATATTCTTGCCGATGGTCGGACCATAGGCCATCGAGGTGGTGAAGGACCGCCGGCCGAGTTCGTCGACCAGCGTCTCGCCGGTCTTCGGATCCATCACCGGCATGGTGCCGACGGGATAGCGGGCAACGCCTTTGGAATCGACATTCTCGGTCATCACCAGCGTGCACAGCATGGCCGGTTGGTGCTCGCGGGCGCGGTATTCGACGTGCTTCGCCTTGCCGCAGAAATCGTTCTCCTTGACCTTTGGACGAGCGAGATCCGCTTCGAGCAGATTGTACTCGGTCAGAAGGTCGGCGTTCTGCAGGCGCAGGCTCTTTTCCATGCGGCGCGTGTTGGCATAGGTCTCGACGCCGAAAGGCATCACGCCGGTCGAGCGCAGCGCGTCCCACACAGCGAGACCGTCCTCGTAGCGCATATGCAGTTCCCAGCCCTGCTCGCCGACATAGGAGATGCGGAAAGCGGTGACGTCCTTGCCGCCGATCCGGACCGGCTTGATCGCCGCGAATGGGAAGTTCTCAACAGAGAGCCCGTCCGGGTTTTCGACCACCTTCTGCAAGGTCGCCCGGGCGTTCGGCCCCCAGATGCCGATGGTCACATAGTTCTCGGTCACGTCGGTGATGGTGACGTCGAAACCTTTGTCCTGTGCCGTGCGTCGCATGTACTGGAAGTCGCGCGGGCCAGCGTCCGCGCCGTCGATCAAACGACAGCGGTCGGCCATGCGAATGACGGTAAAGTCGGCCCGCACCATGCCTTCCTCGTCGAGGAAGTGGGTGTAGATGCCCTTGCCGATGTTGTTGTCGCCGCCAATCTTGGCTGCGCACAGCCATTCCAGCAGCGCGACATGGTCTGGACCTTCGATGTCGTACATGGCGAAATGCGACAGGTTGACGATGCCGCAATCCTCGCTCATGGCGAGATGTTCGGCATTGGAGACGCGCCAGAAATGGCGGTTGTCCCATTCGTTCTCACGCACCGGCACCCGGTTGCCGTATTTCTCCAGGAGATGCTCGTTGGCGGCATAGCCGTGGGCGCGCTCCCAGCCGCCGAGTTCCATGAAATAACCGCCGAGTTCCTTCTCGCGCTCCCAGAACGGCGAGCGCCGGATATTGCGGGCCTTGGAGAACGGCTCGCGCGGATGTACCGCCGGATTGTAGACCTTCATCGCCGTCTCGGTGCAGCGGTCCCAGATGAACTGCTCCTTGGTCTGGTGCGGATAGAACCGTGCATAGTCGATGGCATGGTGATCGATTGCGGTGCGGCCGTCGGTCATCCAGTCGGCGATCAGCTTGCCCATGCCGGGACCATCCTTGACCCAGATGGCAACGGCATACCACAGACCCCGCACCTTCTGGCTTTCGCCCATCGACGGGCCGCCATCCGCGGTTACCTGGAGAAGTCCATTGAACGAATGGCTCTCATTATAGCCGAGTTCGCCGAGGATCGGCGTCAGTTCCATGGCGCGTTCGAGCGGCGCCAGGATCTGTTCCATGTCGAGATCGCGTTGCGACGGCGAAAGCCGCGCCTGGTCCTTCTCCAGCAGGTCGCGCGGGTGGCAAAGGCGCGGATTGGTCTCTTCGTAATAACCCCATTCGATCTGCCCGCCCTCGGCGGTCTTGGGATCACCGGTGTCGCGCATATAGGCCGAGTTGCCCTGGTCGCGCAGCAGCGGCCAGCCGATCTCCTTGCCGGTGCCGGCGAACTCGTTGTAGGGGCCGAAGAAGGTCAGCGGATGGTCGATCGGCATGACCGGCAGGTCTTCGCCGACCATTTCCGCTATCAGCCGGCCCCAAATCCCGGCGCAGACGACGACATAGTCGGCCTCGATGGTGCCGCGGTCCGTCACCACGCCTGATATGCGGCCGTCCTTGACGACCAGCGACCGGGCCGATGTGTTGGCGAAGGATTTGAGCTTGCCCGACGCTTCCGCCTGGTCGACCAGCTTGCCGGCGACCGTCTGCGAACGCGGGATGACCAGACCGGCATCGGGATCCCAAAGACCACCTTGGACAATCGCTTCTTCGATGAGCGGAAATTTTTCCTTGATCTCGGCCGGCTCGATCAGGCGGGCGCGCGTGCCAAACGCCTTGGCGGAGGCGATCTTGCGCTTGATTTCTTCCATTCGGCTGTCGTCGCCGACACGCGCGACCTCGAGGCCGCCGATACGCGCGTAATGACCCATCTTCTCGTAGAAATCGATGGAGTAGAGCGTCGTCCAGCACGACAGGAAATCGTGGCTGGTGGTGTAGCAGAAGTCGGAGGCGTGCGCCGTCGAGCCGATATCGGTCGGGATACTTGATTTGTCGATGCCGACAATGTCATCCCAGCCGCGTTCGATCAGGTGATGGGCGATCGATGCGCCGACAATACCGCCCAGGCCGACGATGACGACCCTCGCCTTTTTCGGAAACTCTGCCATTGCCCGCGACTCCAAAGTGATAAAGCGGGCGGACTATAGGGCGGAGCGGCAGGGCGATTGAAGCCTGTTTGCGACATTGGCAAAAAGCCGAGCGACCAGACGGCAGAATGCTTCACATCGGGCGCCTGGGGCGGTTCGCTTTTCGGTGGGCTAACTCAGGCGAAGGCCCAGATGTCTTCGGCCTGGAAGCCGACCTGATAGCCTGATGTCTTCAGCTTGACCACGACCTGGCCGATCTCGGCGGCCGGCAGCGCGCCAACCTCGACCTTGATCATGCCGGGGCGGTAGCGCTTGAGGTCGAGCTGTTCGAAGACGATCCAGTCGGCGCCCTCGCAATCGATGAGGAAGGCATCGATATGGATGATGCCGTTGCGGTCGAGCAGCGTCTGCAAGGTCTCGGATGGCACCTCGATATCCCTGAGGTGCGGGGCGAACTTGTTGAAGTTGGCGTCGGCCTCGCCCCAGGCATTCTTGCCCGACATCAGATTGGTGTCGGTGACCGACGAACAGCCGATGAATTCGATGGGCAGCGTGCCGGACTCGAGCGCGGCTGCATCGAAGGTGTGGACGGTGATCGTCCCCTTGGCCTTTGTCACCGCCACCGGCTCGATGATGAACCGGCCGGTATCGGGATAATTGGCGCGCAGCCGTTTCTGATTGTACGGGATCGGCTCGACCAGCATCGCGCGTGCGCCAGCTATGCGGTGCAGCCACGGCGTGACGTCATCGAACAGCGCGCCGTCGCAGGCGCCGACATTGACCATCTGGAACGGCCGCCCTGCCCCACCAAACCGCGCCTTCAGCGCCGCCTTGGCCAGGAACTTCGTGCCGCGCAGCGATGGTCCGCGGTCGAGAACGCCACTGGGAAGACCGAGCGACAGGGCAACGCGCGCCAGGCTGGATAGCGAACTCATGACTTGTCTCCAGGAATGATTTGCATGGCAGCGCGATTCTCACCGCGAGCCGCGGCCGCCCACAACGCCATGAGCGGCGTCGCCAGCAGCAGGAATGGCGGGATCAGATGCGGGAAATAGATGCGCGTGTCGTGGATCGGGAAGACGGTGAACTTCGCCAGCGCGCCGAGCACCAGTGCCGCAAACAGGATGCCGGCGCGGCGGTCGAGGCGGAAGCCGGCGCGGGCGGCGGCAAACCAGCCGGCCAGTGCCAGCACCGACACCCCGACCCAGCTGTTCAGGCTGACGGCACGCAGCAGCGAGGTGGCAAATGCCCTGAGATAGGCAACGATGGAGAATGGCGGCTCGAAGCCGTCCATATTGTAATGCTGCTCTATGCTGGAGAACCACAGATGCGGCCACCAGCCGGGATGATGCGCCCAGTGCGAGATGGCAAAATAGGCAACGAAGGAAGCGGCAAAGCCGGCCAGCGCGCCCCACGATTTCTGCCGAAAGGCGACCAGCAGCACGGCAAAAACAGCAAGGAAAACAATATTGTCCGGGCGCACCATGAAGGCGAGGAAGAGCAGGATCGCGGTCGCCTTCTCGCGCCCGCGGACATAGGCATAGAGCCCGCCGAGCAGCAGCGCTGACGTGAGCAGATCCGGCGTGGAAGCACGCGCCGCATCGCCGAAATCGGCCATGATCAGCACCGCGCCGACCACAGGCGCCAAGGCCAGTGCCCCCTCGGAGCGCAGCCACATCAGGGCGATCGCGCCGAACAGCAGAACCGAGACCACTGAGACCAGGCGCATCGCCTCGACCGGCGACATCACCGCGCTCATCGTCGACAGGACCTCGGCGTAGAGGAACTTGATCCTGTACATGCCGAGCAGCGAATGGAAATCGGCGGCATTTTCTGTCATGTGGCTGCGGAAGCCGCCGCCATCATCGGTCAGCGCCTTATAATCGCTTGCCGAAACGCCCGATTTGACTGTGTTGTAGGCATAGTCGTGCAGGGCTTGTGCATCGGGATAGGTGCCCTCCTCCGATATAGCGAGATAGGGCAGCATGTCCCAATTGGCGTCGGGCATCACCCATGCCGTGAACGCTGTAAAAAGGATGTAGAGCGCGAAGGCCGCAGCGCCGATCGGTGCCGCCAGCCGCGCATAAGTCCCCTCGCCCCACGCTAGGCCGGCTCCGGTGAGCCGGTCGAGTGGGTTTTGTGGAGCGGGCGACTTGGTCAGCATCGTTGTACCCAGCGAACTCGCTTAACGAACCTGGCTTTTGACGAAATCCTTCACGATCGACGCGATGCCGCGCGACAGCAGGCTGTCGAAGGCATCGACGAAGCGGTCGACATGCTCGCGCTGGCAGATCAACGGCGGCTCCAGCCGGATGACGTTGCGGTTGTACTCGGTGAAGGCGACCAGCACGTCGTAGTCGCGCAGCAGCAGCGCGCCGACGAAGCCCGACAGCGAGCCCTTCAGCTTGTCGTCGAGCACGCTGACGATCGGCCGCAGCACCATCGGCAAGGTCTGCGAGAAGTCGTGGAACTCCAGGCCGACCATATACCCCTTGCCGCGCACATCCTTGATGATCTTGGGGTACTTTTCCCTGAGCGCCTGCAGGCGCTGCAGCAAATAGTCGCCGGTGACGGCGGCATTGTCGATCAGGCCCTCGTCGTAGAGCACGTTGAGCCCTTCGATCGAGGTGACGCAGGCCTCGCCCATTCCGCCGAAGGTCGCCATGGCATGGATCATCGCCGTTTTCGGCGTGCCATAGGCCTTCATGTAGACCTCGCGCCGCGCAATCATCGCGCCGACCGCCGCCTTGCCGGCGCCGAGAGACTTGGCCAGCGCCGTAACATCGGGAACGACGCCGTAATGTTCGAAGGCGTAGAAGCGGCCCGAACGGCCGTAGCCGCACTGCACTTCGTCAGCGACCCACAGCACGCCATACTGGTCGCACAACGCGCGCAGCTTCTGCCAGTATTCGGCAGGCGCCTGGATGATGCCGCCGCCGCCCTGGATGGTTTCCAGCACGATGACGCCGACCTCCGGGTTGGAACGGAACAGGCGCTCGACCGCCTCGATGTCGGCAAACGGGATGCGGACCGTGTTTTCGGCCACCTTGAAGTCGGCGCGGTAGAGCTGGCCGTCGGTGATGCCGAGCACGCCCTTGGTCTTGCCGTGGAAGGAATTCTCGGCATAGACGACCTTCGGTCGCTTCGGACCGGCGGCGCGCTCGGCGAGCTTAACCGCCGCTTCCATCGCTTCCGAGCCGGACGAACCCAGAAACACCATGTCGAGATCGCCGGGCGAGCATTTGGCGATGTTGTGCGCAAGTGCCGCCGCATATTGCGACATGAAGGCGATAGCGATTTCCTGGCGCTTCTCCTCCTGGAATTTCTTGCGTGCTTCCAGGATGCGCGGATGGTTGTGGCCAAAGGCCAGCGAACCGAAGCCGCCGAAGAAGTCGAGGATCTTGCGGCCGTTCTGGTCGATGTAGAACATGCCTTCGGCGCGCTCGATCTTGATCTTGTGGAAGCCGAGCAGCTTCATGAAATGCAGCTGGCCGGGGTTGAGATGCGCCTTGAACAGGTCGGTCATAGCCGCGACGTCCATCGCCTTGGCCTGCTCGACGCTGATCAGGTTGGGCTTGGCGATGGTGGCGGGCGACAGCGCCGGCGCACTGACCATGGTGCGCGCATTCGTCTGTTCGGGCTTGGCCATGACGGTCATTTCAATCTCCTGTCTGCACGCACGACCGCAATCGTGCGCAACGAAAACTGTTTTGCGAGCCGCTATTCGGCGGGCACATGTGTGGTGGCGACCGCGAGACCGGCTTTCTTGGCGCGGTACTCGCTATAGGCGGCGATCAGCATGTCCTCGTCGCGATATTGCGGCGCCCAGCCGAGCTGACGCCCGGCCTTGGACACGTCGAGCACGCATTCCTCGTCGGCGATCAGATACTGTTCTGGGTCCATGATCGGCATGTTCATCAGGTCGAGCAGGTCCAGCGTGCGCTTGACTGCCCAGCCCGGTGTCGGGATCAGGATCGATTTCGAGCCGGCATGCCTGATCAGATCGCCGAGCAGCTTCTTGACCGGCGGTGGATTGAGCGAACCCAGATTATAGGCCTCGTTTGGCACGCCGGCCTTCCAGGCCGCGCGGGCGGCTTCGGCGCAGTCGAACACCGAGATGAACTGATAAGGGTTCCTGCCCGAACCGATCATCGGCACCGGAAAATTCCAGTCGATCAGCTTGAACAGTTTTTCGAGAATGCCGAGCCGGCCGGGACCGATGATCAGACGCGGGCGAAACAGCGAGATCGACATGCCGCGCTTGCGCCACTCGGCCGCCAGCTCCTCGGTCTTCTGCTTCGACCAGCCATATTCGCCCAGCGGCGCCACCGGGTGCTCCTCGGTCATAGGCTGCGTGACCGTGTGGCCGTAGATCATGTCGGTCGTGTAGTGGACGAGTTTTGACGCACCGGCTCCGTCCATGGCCTGCATGATGTGCTCGGTGCCATGGAAATTTACAGGGAAGAAGAAGTCATGCCGCTTGGCGCGCACCTGGATCGGCGACAGCATCTTGGCCGACAAATTGTAGACCATGTCGTCGGCCTTCAGCCCAATCGCGGCGACCGAGGCCGGATCGGTGACGTCGCATTGGATAAAGCGGACGCTGCGGTAATGCGGCAGGTCGCTCTTGACGATGTCGGCGACGACAACCTCTTCACCATCGGCCACAAGCTTCGGGGCAAGATGGCGGCCGACGAAACCGTCACCGCCGAAAATCATATGTCTCATCGAACGATCTCGTTTGCTTGGATCTTGTCGGGCGTGATGGAAGCGGCCTGGTCCTCATGCCCTTGCCCACCCAAATCCCGGCCACTTTGCGCGATCAGCACCGTGCCGACGCAGATGAAGGCGATGCCGGCGATCCGCCAGCCATTAAGGTCCTCGCGGAAGACGAAATAAGCGAAGATGGCGACGGCAACATAGGCGAGGCTGAGGAACGGATAAGCGAAGGAGAGCTCGACCTTGGACAGCACATAGAGGTGCGAGGCCATCGAGATGACGAAGGTACACAGGCCAAGGAACACCCAGGGGCTGAAGACGATCTGCAGCAGCTTGACGAGCGGATTGACGCCCTCGAACGAGATCGGTCCGAGCGACATCATGCCTTGCTTCAGCATCAGCTGCGCCGCGGCATTGGTCATGACTGTAAAGAGAATGAAGACGATGTATTTCATGAGTTCCAAGCCACCCCTTCACGCTTCCTACTACAAACCCGCAAACATTTGGTGAAGTCCCAACATTGTTTTGAGTGAATCGCGCTATTAACCATCTGTTAACCAATAATTATTCGGATTTTATCTATTCGGCAGCCTCGACCGAGCCTCGCCGCGTATCCAATCTCTTCGCGGTGCGCGCCCAGAAGTCGGACATGAAGGCGTGGTCGCGGAGCGCTTCCAGCCGCTGCCATTCGGGAAAGGACGAAGCGAAGATTTCGGCCCCCATGCGGGCGTCCTTGTACGGATTGACCGCGCCGCCGGCCTCGACCGTGATGCGGTCGAGCTCCCGCAGCAATGTCAGCGTCGCGGCGCCCCTGTTGGGGAAATCCAGTGTCAGCGTGTAGCCGGGACGCGGAAACGACAGCAGCGCCGGCGAGCGGATGGAGCCGAAGCGTTTCAGCACCGTGAGGAACGAGCCCTGCCCGGCTTGCCTTGCAGCCGCCAGCAATGCCGGCACGGCCTCGCGCGCCGTCTGTTCCGGCACCACGCTCTGGTGCTGGAACAGCCCTTTCGGCCCATAAAGCCGGTTCCAATCGCGCACGCCGTCGAGCGGGAAGAAGAAGCCCTGGTAGCCGGCCTGGCGCGGCACCGTTGCCCGGCTCTTCCTCCACCTGTAGGCAGCGTTGAAGGCGGTCAGGAACGGCCGGTTGAGCACGTTGAACGGCGGCTGGACCGGCACCGAGAAATTGCCGCCGGCGCGCGAAGCGGCATGCGAGCCGTGCTCGGCGTGATTGCCAGTGAGCAGCAGGCCGCGACCGCTGTTGCGACCGCCGGCAAGCTGGTCGATCCAGGCGACCGCATATTCGTTGGCCTGATCGGCCGCCGCGGCCAGGTCGAAGAATTCGCAGAGGTCACGAAACGGCGTCGCCCTTTCGACGATGTCGAGGGAATGCACCCGCATCAGCCGGATCGAGGCCGACAGAATGAGGCCGGTCAGCCCCATGCCGCCGATCGTCGCCGCAAACAGCCGCGCATTGTCTGTCGCCGAGCAGCGATGGGTCCTTCCATCGGACCTGAGCAGCGTGAAGCTCTCGACATGGCAGCCGAAGGTGCCGCGCCGGTGATGGTTCTTGCCATGCACGTCATTGGCGATAGCCCCGCCGAGCGTGACGAATTGCGTGCCTGGCACAACGGCGGGGAAGAAGCCGTAGGGGGCAGCGTGGGCGATGATGTCGGACAACAGCACGCCGGCATCCGCCTTGAGAACACCGGTTTCGGCGTTGAAGGCGTGGATCCGGTTCAGCGATCGCATATCGACGACCGCTCCGGCCCCGTTCTGGCAGGAATCGCCGTAGGAGCGGCCATTGCCATAGGCAAGCAGCGACGCCGGCTTGGCCTGACCGCCCTTCAGCAGCGCGATCGCCTCGTCGGCACCGATGGCGCGCGGCGCCGGCGGCGTGGCAAGGCCAAAGCTTGGGAAACGTCCGGCGGCCATGCCTACCAGCCCCCGATGACCAGCATCACCGCACCGATCAGCACCACGATCTGGCTGCGCCAGTCGCGGATGATGAAGACGACCGGATCGTCATGCATCTCGTTGCGGCGCGCCAGGATCCAGACGCGCATGGTAAGATAGAGCACGATCGGCGCCAGCGGCCAGATCAGCCATGGATGCGGATAGAGTTCCCGCACCGCGACACTGTCCATGTAGAGCGCCAGCACCAGCGCCGAGGAGAAGGCCGAGGCCATGCCGGCCTGGGCGACGATCTCCTGGTCTTCGGTGCGATAGCCGCGACCGGCAATGCGCTCGCCGGGCGGAATGGCGGTGGTGCGCAGTTCGACGAAGCGCTTCACCAGCGCCAGCGACAGGAAGAAGAAGATGGAGAAGGCCAGCAGCCAAAACGAGACGTCGACGCCGGTCGCCGCCGCACCGGCCAGGACGCGGATCGTGTAGAGGCCGGCGAGCGTCAGCACATCGACCAGCAGCATGCGTTTGAACGACAGCGAATAGGCGGTGGTGACGACCATGTAGCCGCCGAGCACAGCCATGAATTCGGGCGACAGGAACAGCCCGGTGCCGATGCCGATCGCCAGAAGCACCGCGATCGCCCCAAGTCCGAACGGGATCGACAGCGCGCCGCTGGCGAACGGCCTGTTGCGCTTGGTGAGGTGTTTGCGGTCGAGCGCGAGGTCGAAGAAATCATTGAGGATGTAGATGGCCGATGCCACCGCGCTGAACGAGACGAATGCCAGCAGGCATTCCCAGATCATGTCGGTGTTGAAATATTCATGCGAGAGCACCATCGGCACTGCGATCAGCGAATTCTTCAGCCACTGATGCACGCGCAGCATCTTGACGATGGTCCGCAAAGTCGGCTTCGGCGCCGGCACCGTCTCGGCGCCATGTGCCGCCTGCCAGCGCGCGGCATGGCGGTCGGGCGCGACGACGATCGCGTTGCGTGCGGCATCGAAGACCTGGAGGTCATGGCGGCTGTTGCCGGCGTAGTCGAAACCGCCATCGCCATAGGCTGCGATCAGCGAGGCGCGCTTCCTGCCCGAGGTGAGGTTGGCGAGACCATCGGTGGCCAGCACCTGGTCGAAAATGCCGAGATGGGCCGCGATGGCGTCGGCGAACTTGCGCGGCGTACCGGTCGCCAGCACGATCTTGCGGCCCTCGGCGTGCTCGGTCCGGAGGCGGCAAAGCAGCACCTCGCGATAGGGCAGCGATGCCGGATCGATGTCGATGCGCTGCGCGATCGCCTGCTTCAGCCGCGCCGGCCCGCCGGCGATCCAGAACGGTACGAGGAAGATATAGAGCGGGTTCTTCTTGAGAAGGATGAACAGCCCTTCCCACAACAGGTCGGTTGCGATCAGCGTGCCGTCGAGATCGACCGCAAGCGGTATTGCGTTCCTGTCCGATCGCGCATCCATGTCCGTCCTGCCCTGCCCGCGTAGAGTTGCGCGCCGCTTTTCGGCGTCTTGAGGCTGGTATAGCGGGCGATGGCGTAGCGAACGTTAAAACGCACGGTTGCAGACGGCTGCCATGGCGGTATTTCCGGTGTCATTGTTAAACAACCGCTACCGGAAACGATAAAAGGCCGGGCAAATGCCCGGCCTCTACAATCGTGACGCCAAGATTACTTGATGCGGGCGACACCGCCCGAGATCTCGACGGTTTCCGAACCGGTCAGGGCTTCGAGATCGCCATTGGGCAAGGTGACGAAGCAGCCGTTCGGGCAGAACTCAACCGTTTCGCCACCGGCCAGCGCAAGGTCGGTCTTGCTGCCGCCCTCCGTTACGACCAGCGTGCGGGTCTCGGCGTCCTTGTTGACCGCGCTCGCGGCATGGACCGAGCCGATGGCGGCGACCAGGGCGACTGCAGCGACGAGAGACTTCCACATGGTGCAATATCGGTGTTCCCACCGCCTCTGTTGCATTTGGCAAGGCATTTTCGCCTTTGCATGGAGCTTATATGAGATGGAAGCTGAACCGCAACTGAATGCCCCATTCATGCCGCAATCGATTCCGGGCAGGATTGAGGTCGACGGAGTCCGAGCCTAGTCCGGGTCCGGCTTCTTGGTTTTGCGAGACTTGACCAGTCGCTTCTTCTCCGCCTCGGCTTCGGCCCTTATCTGCTCCTGTTCGGCGAAGTCGGCCTCGATCTTGTCGTCGTCCGTCGGCCAGGCCTTGGGCTTGTGGGCCTCGACCACGGCGCGCGGCGTCGAGGGGATCTCGATGTGTTCGCTGCTGAATTTTTCGAGGACGGCAAAACGGATGTCGTTCTGCGCGATGTTGCCGTTCATCACGTCGGCCAGGAACACGCGGATTTCGAATTCCAGGGCGGCGGGGCCGAAATTGGAAAACAGCACGAAGGGTTCGGGGTTCTTCAGCACCATCGGGTGGCTGCGGGCGATCTCCAGCAGGACGGCATGAACCTGCTTGACGTCGCTGCCATAGGCGACGCCGACCTTGATGTCGACGCGGCCGAGCTTGTTGCGGTGCGTCCAGTTGCCGACGGCGTTGTTGATCAGGTTCGAATTGGGCAGGATCACCGATTGCCGCTGGAAGGTTTCGATCTCGGTGGCGCGCACGCTGATCTTCTTGACCGTGCCGCTGACGTCGCCGGCAACGATCCAGTCGCCCACCTTGAACGGCCGCTCGGCCAGAAGGATCAGGCCGGAAACGAAATTGGACACCACGTTCTGCAGGCCAAAGCCGATACCGAGGGAAAGAGCGCCGGCGACCAGTGCCAAGCTGGACAGGTCGATGCCCGCCGCCGAGATGCCGACCAGTGCCGCCAGCGCGACGCCGGCATAGCCGACCGCCAGCCTGATCGAGTTGCGCACGCCGGTATCGACCTTGCCACGCGCCATGACCGAGCCGTCGAGCCAGCCCTGGAACCAGCGCGTCAGGAAATAGCCTATGACGAAGACGACGATGCCGGAGAGGATGCCGGTGACCGAGATCGTCACCGAGCCGATGTTGATCCCGGTTGCGAGCTTGTAGGCCCAAGCCTGGATATCGCCGGGCTGGAAACCCCACATCAGCAGGATCAGCGGCAGGAACACCAGCACGATCATCACATTGATGGCAACGCTGACGACAAGGCCGAGCTGGTCGAGGGCCGTATCCTCGTAGCTGGAATTGGCCGACAGCCAGCGCCCGACGGAGGTGTTGGCGAAAGCACCCTCCTCGCCGATCGCCTGCGCCGACAGGAAGCCGATATAGGCGGTGATCAAGGCTGTGCCGGTGACGACGACCTGCAGCGAAACGAACAGCGCAAGGCCGATATAGCCGAGCAAGGCGGCTATGATGGTGAATAGGCCAAGGCCCAGCGACAGGTAGCGCAGCCATGCCGGCCAGGGCCGCCAGCTTCCGTCGCGCGCCTTGAACGGCCTCAGCATCGCCATCAGGATCAGGATGATGCCGACGATGATGGTGGCGACAAAACTGCGGGCGATGGTCAGCGACAGCGGCGAACCCATCTTGTCGTTGATCACCGACAGGAAGGTGTTGACGCTGATGACCACGGCCATGGCGGTGGCCAGGCGCACCAGCCAGCGCGCCGGCCCGGTTTCGACCGGGATCAGGCGCCAGTTCGGCAGCCGCGGTTCCAGCGCCGCATTGGTCAGCCGGTTGACGCAGAACACCACGCCGATGACGGTCGCCAGCGCGTTGAGGAAGAGCCCAATGTCGCCGCGCAACACATTGTAATAATTGAAAAAGAAAATCGTCGATCCAAGAAAGGCGGCAACCGCCAGCGTCGGCAGCAAGGTCGACCAGAAGGCCACCGAAAGGCGGCTGAGATAGGATGGGTCCTCATTGGTGGGGTCGGCTTCGAACACCCGCCCGAACAGGCGCCTGCCGCCAACCAGCAGCACCAGCGCCAGCCCGAGCGCCACGAAGGTTGCCGCCAGGATCGCCTGGAACTTGAACTTGAAGGCAAAGCTCAACCAGGACGACACCGCCTTGTAGAGATTGCCGAACTCGTCGCGGGCGTCGGAAAACACCTGCGGGCTCAGCGCATCCGACAGCACGTAGCGCTTGGTCAAAAGATTGCGGAACAGCTCGCTGCGCATATTGCCGATCTTGTCGATCAGCCCGCTGATGCGGATCGACAGGTTCTGTGCGCTGGCAACGACCGCGTTGATCTCGGCCTTTTCCGATGCAAGCGCCTGACGCTCGCCCGTCACGATGTCGGGCTCCTGCGGCTGGCCCGCCGCCGGTGGAGGACCCAGCACCTCGATGCGATTGTTGATCTCGGTGAGCCGCGAGCGGAATACCAGCGCACTGGTGAGTGCCGCCCGCGACAGGTCCTCCAGCTGCAGACGGATCTCCACGAGTGAGGCATCGTCCTCACCGTCCTGCTGTATCTTCTTCTCGAGATCGTCCGTCTTGGCCGTTAGATCCTGGATGACCTTTTGCTGATCGGTGACCAAACCGGCCGAGCCCTGGCCGAGCGCTTGCGCCATCGCCTCAAACGAAAGCGGCGCCGAAACGACCAGCGTGAGTACCAGGATGAGACGAAGCAATCGGAAAAGCATGATTTGTTGGCGACTCATCGGCGGCAAAGGCAATTTGAAAGCCTGTCCTTGATAAAGACGGCCCTATCATGGGGCAAGCCGTCGTATCGCGAGCCCATCCGATCATTGGCCCCAACCGATCACTCACGCCGAGTGATCCCATCCGGGCGTCGGCCAGTCGAAAGGCGATGGCGCAATATTGGCTTTGCGGATGCGGCCTGCTCTATAGTCTGCCGCATCGCCCGAACCGGATGACATCAATGGCAGAGTACTCGGCCTTTTCGCTGCTCGCGAACGCGCTCAAGGGAAACAAGGATTGGAAGCCGGCATGGCGCAAGCCTGACCCGAAGGCGTCCTATGACGTCATCATCATCGGTGGCGGCGGTCATGGGCTGGCGACCGCTTATTATCTTGCCAAGGAACACGGCATCACCAATGTCGCCGTTGTGGAAAAGGGCTGGCTCGGTTCCGGCAATGTCGGCCGCAACACCACGGCCGTGCGCTCGAATTATCTGCTGCCTGCCAACACCCGCTTCTACGAACACTCGATGAAGCTGTGGGAGAACCTGTCGCACGAGCTCAACTACAATGTCATGTTCTCGCAGCGCGGCTGCCTGAACCTGGCGCACACGCCGGCCCAATTCGACGACTATGCAAGGCGCGGCAACGCCATGCGCCATCTCGGCGTCGATGCCGAACTGATGACGAAGACTGAGATCAAACGCCTGATTCCGGCGCTCGATATCTCCGACAACGCGCGTTTCCCGGTGGTCGGCGGCCTGATGCAACGCCGCGCCGGCACCGCCCGCCACGATGCGGTGGCTTGGGGCTATGCGCGCGGCGCCGACAGGCGCGGCGTCGACATCATCGAAAATTGCCAGGTCACCGGCTTCCTGCGCGACGGCGACCGCATATCAGGCGTCACCACTTCGCGCGGCGACATCCGCGCCAGGAAGGTGGCCGTGGCGGTCGCCGGCAGCACCGGACGCGTCATGCAGATGGCCGGCATCGAGACGATGCCGATCGAGAGCCATGTGCTGCAGGCCTTCGTCACGGAATCGCTGAAGCCCTTCATCGACACGGTCGTCACCTTCGGCATGGGCCATTTCTACATGTCGCAGTCGGACAAGGGCGGCCTCATCTATGGCGGCGACATCGACGGCTACAACAGCTACGCCCAGCGCGGCAATCTGCCTGTCGTCGACGAGGTGATGAGTGAAATGCTGGCGTTGTTTCCGGGACTCGCGCGCGTGCGCATGCTGCGCTCCTGGGGCGGTGTTTGCGATATGTCGATGGACGGTTCGCCGATCATCACCGCCGGCCCCCTGCCGGGCATGTATCTCAACTGCGGCTGGTGCTATGGCGGCTTCAAGGCGACGCCGGCTTCCGGCTGGTGCTTCGCCTGGACCATCGCCAAGGACCAGCCGCACGACCTCAACGCGCCCTTCACGCTCGACCGCTTCCACCGCGGGCTGGTGATCGACGACAAGGGCCAGGGTGCAAACCCGCGGCTGCATTAGGCAATAGGTAGAGTCCAATGTTGATCACTTGCCCCTATTGCGGCCCGCGCGACGTCATCGAGTTCACCTATCAGGGTGACGGCAATCGTGAGCGTCCCGACCCCGCCTCGCAGAATTTCGAGGCGTGGAACGCCTATGTCTATGACCGGCTGAATCCGGCCGGCGATCACAATGAGATCTGGCAACATTCCGGCGGCTGCCGCGCGCATCTCAAGGTCGTGCGCAACACGCTGACGCATGAGATTTCCAGCGTTGCCTTTGCGCGGGGCGATCATGGGCCGGCCGCGCGCCGCAAGGCGGAGGACAAGGCATGAGCCCGCGCCGTGCCGACACCGGCGGCCGCATCGACCGGCTGAAAACCATCCGCTTCACCTTCGATGGCACGGCCTACACTGGCCATGCCGGCGACACGCTGGCGTCAGCCCTGCTGGCCAAGGGCGTCACGTTGTACGGGCGTTCGTTCAAATACCATCGCCCACGCGGCCTGCTCACCGCAGGCGTCGAGGAACCCAACGCGCTGGTGACGGTGCTGAAGGGCGAGGTTCGCGAGCCCAACATTCCAGCGACCATGGTCGAGATCCATGACGGGCTGGTTGCCATCAGCCAGAACCGCTTTCCCTCGCTTGCCTGGGACATCAACGCCGTCAACCAGCTCGGCGGCAAGATCCTGTCGGCCGGGTTCTACTACAAGACCTTCATGGGACCGGTGTTCGGCCCGCTCAAGGGCACGCGTTTCTGGATGTTCTGCGAACACTTCATCCGCCGCGCAGCCGGTCTCGGCAGTGCCGGATCGGCGAAAGACCCGGCCCGCTACGAACGCATGAACGCCTTTTGCGACGTGCTGGTCGTCGGCTCGGGGCCGGCCGGCCTGATGGCCACCAAGGCCGCCGCCGATCAGGGTGCGCGCGTCATGCTGGCCGATCTCGAGCCGCATTTCGGCGGTTCGGCCAACTGGTCCGAGGAAACGATCGATGGCGCGCCTGCCGCCGATTGGGCGCGGCGCACCGTCGCCCAGCTCGCAGGCCGCGACAATGTCCGGCTTCTGCCGCGCACCACGGTGTGGGGTTACTACGACAACAACACGCTTGCCGCGCTCGAACGGGTCAGCGACCATAAGGAGCACCCCGGCAAGGGCGAGCCGCGCCATCGCTATTGGGCGATCCGCGCCAAATCCGTGGTCCTCGCCACTGGTGCGTTCGAGCGGCCGCTCATCTTCCCCGGCAATGACCGCCCAGGCGTGATGCTGGCGCATGCCGCCGAGCGCTATGCCAACGAATTCGGCGTGCTGCCGGGCGAGCGGATCGCGTTGTTCACCAACAATGACAGCGCCTATAGGGCGGCTGTCGCCTTGAAGAAGGCCGGTGCCGCGGTCGTCGCCATCGCCGATGTCAGGCCGGAACTTTCGCCGGAGATGCGCAAGCTGGCCGCGGAAGCCGAGGCAGAGATCTTTGCCGGCCATGCCGTCGTCGCCACCGAAGGCGGCAAGGCGCTGTCCGGCCTCAAGCTGCAGCGCTTCGACATGGCCAATGGGGCACTCATCGGTGATGCACGCAGTATCCATGCCGATTGCCTGCTGATGTCCGGCGGCTGGTCGCCGACCATCCATCTGGCCAGCCAGGCTGGCGCCAAAGCGGAATGGAACGCCGTGCGGCAAGCTTTCCTGCCGCCAAAGCCGACACAGAGCTGGATCGGCGCAGGCGCCTTCACAGGAAGCTTCTCGACGGCCGAAGCCATCGCCGAAGGCCGCGCCGCCGGCCTCGCCGCCGCAGGCGGGCAGAGCACACCGTCCATGCTGCCGACCGTCGAAGCAGTGCCTGGCGATCCCGACCCCGCCCCGGTGTTCGAGGTCAGGGCCAAGGGCAAGAGCTTTGTCGATTTCCAGCACGACGTCACGGCCGAGGACGTGCGGCTGGCTCACCGGGAAGGCTTTGTCTCGGTCGAGCATCTCAAGCGCTACACCACGCTCGGCATGGCGACCGACCAGGGCAAGAGCTCCAACGTGCCTGGCCTTGCCATCATGGCCGAGGCGCTGGGCAAGCCGATCCCCGAGGTCGGCACGACACGCTTCCGGCCGCCCTTTGCTCCGGTGTCGATCGGCTCGCTGGCTGCCGAGCGTTTTGGCGACCTGAAGCCAGAACGATTGACGCCGATGCATGACTGGCATCTGGCCAATGGCGCGACGATGTATTCCGCCGGCCTCTGGTACCGGCCGATGATCTATGGGCTTTCAGGCGAAACGGTCGAGCAGGCCTATGTGCGCGAAGCCAAGGCGACGCGCGAAAGCGCCGGCATCGTCGATGTCTCGACACTGGGTAAGATCGCGGTGCAAGGCCCTGATGCCGCCGCATTCCTCGACCGCGTCTACACCAACATGTTTTCGACGCTGGCCGTCGGCAAGGCCCGCTACGGGCTGATGCTGCGCGAGGACGGCCTCGCCTTCGACGATGGCACCACCTGGCGGCTCGGCGAGCAGGATTTTCTGATGACCACCACCACGGCCAACGCCGGCAAGGTGATGCAGCATCTGGAATATTTCCTCGACGTGATCTGGCCGGACCTGAAAGTCCACGTCACCTCGGTGACAGACGAATGGGCAGGTGCCGCGATCGGCGGCCCGAAGGCCAGGCAGATCCTCGCCGCCTGTGTCACCGGCACGTCGGTCGACAACGCCACCTTGCCCTTCATGGGCATCGTGCGCGGCGAAATATCAGGCGTGCCGGTGATGATCTGCCGGCTGTCCTTCTCCGGTGAAATGGCCTTCGAGGTCTATTCCGGCGCCGGCCATGGCACCCATGTCTGGGAAGCGCTTGTCGAAGCCGGCAAGCCGTTCGGGCTGGTCACCTACGGTCTTGAGGCATTGGGCACCATGCGCATCGAAAAGGGCCATGTCACCGGCGCCGAGATCGACGGCCGCACCACGGCGCGCGACCTGCATCTCGACTGGATGCTGTCGAAGAAGAAGCCGTTCATCGGCTCGGCGATGATGGACCGCGAAGGCTTGATCGCATCGGACCGCCTCGAACTGGTCGGCCTGATCGCCCTCGATAACCGGCCGCTCAACGGTGGCGCCCACATCGTCGAGGAGGTTGACGAAGCCAATCCGCAAGACTCCATCGGCCATATCACCGCCTGCTGCTATTCGCCGGCGCTCGGCAGACATATCGCGCTGGCGCTGATCGAGGGCGGCAAGGCACGGCACGGCACGCGCGCCCACGTCTCCGATCCCTTGCGCAACCGGTTCGGACCGGTCGAGATCGTCTCCAACCACTTCTTCGATCCGGACGGGAGCCGCATGCATGGTTGAGCACCAATCCCCGCTTGAGCCGGAATTTCACGTCGGCTCGCACGGCAATTTCGAGCATGGCGTCGAGATCATCCTGACCGAGACGAGGCCGGGCTCGATCGTGCAACTCGCCGCCTGGCCCGGCGAGGAGAAGAGGCTGATCGCAGCCATCCGCACCGTCACCGGGCTGGCGCTTCCCGATGGCGCCGGCGGCGGAGTGAGCGACGGGGTCAAGTCAGTGTTCGGCTTCGCGCCGGGGAAGTTCACCGTTGCCGACGAGGCCGAAGGGCTGGCCGCTGCCTTTGCCAAGGTGGTGACCTCGGCCATCGGCACGGTGACCGACCTCTCGCACGGCCGCACCGCCATCCGTATTGCCGGGCCGAAGGCCGAATGGGTGCTGGCGAAATTCTTCGCCATCGACTTTTCGCTGCCGGCCTTTCCCAATGGCGCCGGCCGCTCGACCGCTCATCACGACGTCTTCGCCCAGATCCAGCGCACCGGCGCCGACCAGTTCGACATCTATGTCTTCCGCTCGTTTGCACGCTCGTTCTGGAAGGCGCTCTGCCACGCCAGCGAGGAAGTCGGCTACGAGGTGCAATAGGCGGCGCCGAACGGTCGCATCGCTCCTGCTTCTGGCATCAACGCCAGCCGTTTCTGCCGCTAGAGAATCAGGCCGCAGGCGCCCATGGTGCGAAAACGCGGCCGCCCAACCGGCCCAGGGGATATGAAATCCCTTGTTCAAGAGTCGGCACATTCGTTTGGTTCGAACATCTCCATGACCGCAGAACTATCCGCCGGCGCCACGGACCGCGCCGATGTGCCGGCCAGAGCCTTGCTCCTGCTGCCGCTGACGGTCGCCTGCGGCGTGTTCATGACCAGCCTCGACCAGAATGTCGTGGTGACCGCGCTGCCGGGCATCAGCGAAAGCCTCGGCCGTCCGCCCAGCCAGCTCGGCCTGCTGATCACCGTCTATGTCGCCAGCCTGATCATCTCGATGCCGCTTGGCGGCTGGGCTGCCGACCGCTTCGGCCTGCGCAACGTCTACTGCTTTGCCTTGCTGGTGTTCGCCGCCTCGTCGGCGCTTTGCGGGCTGTCCGACAACATCTGGACGCTGGTTGGTGCGCGTGCGTTGCAAGGCTTCGGCGGCGCCTTGATGGGCACACTCGGCCAGGTCGTCATCCTGTCGACTTTTCCGCGCAGCCGAACGCTCAAGATCAACATGTACATCTCGCTGGCCGGCCAGTCCGGCCCGCTGGTCGGTCCGCTCGTCGGCGGTGCGCTGACCACCTACATTTCCTGGCGCTGGATCTTCTTCATCAACGTGCCGTTCGCGCTGGCGGCGGCAATTCTTGCCGCCTCGCTGTTTCCGACGATGACCAAGCCCGTGCGCACGCCGTTCGATTTTCCGGGCTTCCTGCTGGTCGGCAGCGGCATGGTCCTGCTGGTCTTCGGCATGGATTCGCTTGCCGCCAAGGACGCCGCGGGCGGCATCATCGCCGGCGAACTGGCGCTGGCGCTCGTCATCCTGACCATCGCCTCGTTCTACTGCCTGCGCGTGCGCAATCCGCTGCTCGATCTCAAGCTGTTGCGCATCCGTACCTTCCGCATTTCGTTCCTCACCGGCGGCGGGCTGGACACGATCGGCCTTAGCTCGGTCGTCTTCCTGCTGCCGCTGATGTTCCAGCTCGGCTTCGGGATGAGCGCGGTGCAGGCGGGATCGCTGACCTTCGTCGCCGCGGTCGGCTCGGTGGCCATGCGGTTCTTCATGCCGCGTGTCCTCAACCGTTTCGGCTTTCGCCGCGTGCTGGTCTACAACACGCCCATCGTCGCCGCCCTGGTTGCCGGCTTCGCGCTGATGCAGGCGACGACGCCGGTGTGGATCGTGCTCACTTACATCTTCGTCTTCGGCGTCTTCCGCTCCGCGCAATGGGCCTCGACCGGCAACCTCGCCTATTCCGACATCGCGCCCGAGCAGCTCGCCCGTTTCAGCGCGCTCTATTACATATTATGGCAGCTGGCGGTGGCGATCAGCGTCGGCCTGGCCGCCGCGGCATTGTCGTTTCTGGCGGGCGGCGGCCCCGCCGTCGCCGACGATTTCCGCATCCTGTTCGTGATCGAGGGCGTCATCACGCTCTGCGCGCTGCTCGCCTATCTCAAGCTGACGCCCCAGGACGGCGCCCATGTCAGCGGCCACGGCGCACAGATGAACACGGAATGAGGCTGGCTGGCTTATTCGCTGAACGTCACCCACTCTTGCAGCGGCACGCGGTCGGTGCGGAAGGCGTTTTCAGGTTTTGACGTATCTTCATAACCAAGCGCCATGCCGCAGACGACGATCTCTTCGTCGGGAATGTCGAGCACCGGCCTGATCTGCCGGTGATAGGGCGCGAACGCCGCTTGCGGGCAGGTATGCAAACCCCTGCCCCGCGCCGCCACCATGATGTTCTGCAGGAACATGCCGTAGTCGATCCATGAGCCCTGGTTGAGGCGGCGATCGATGGTGAAGATCATGCCGACCGGCGCGTCGAAGAAGACGAAGTTGCGGTCGTGCTGGGCGCGCATCTTGTCGACCTCGCGGCGACCGATGCCGAGCGCGCCATAGAGGCCGAAACCGTTGGCGCGACGTCGCGTCAGGTACGGCTCGAAGAACTGCGTGGGATAATACCGGTACTCGTCCCAATCGGCTTTTTCGGCGCGAATGCCGGAATTGAGAATGGCGTCCGATATCCGCTGCTTGCTCTCGCCCTTGGTGACATAGACCTTCCATGGCTGCATGTTGGTGCCGGATGGGGCGCGCGCCGCAACCGCCAGAATGGCGCGGATGATGTCGTCTTCGACCATGTTGGGCAGGAATGCGCGCACCGAACGGCGCGACAGGATCGCCTCGTCGACAATCTCGGCATCGCCCTCGATTCGGGGGTTATATTCCAGCATGGGCCGTCCCTTACCCTTTGTCTCGATCGGACGTCCCCACTCGCCGCTCTCGGCGGAGCCTTTGCATGAACCGTCAAAATCGCGCAAGCAAATCTTGTGCATCCGTGAAAATCTGCTTGATTTTTTCATGAGCTTGATTTCTCATGAAATTTGCCGGTGATTTTTCATAAAGAGAGCGTTTTGCCTTCGACTACCGCAAGAACATTGCAGGGACCTGACGAACGCGTGCTGGCCGGCGACATCAGGGCCCTGCGCAAGGCGCGCGGGCTGACGCTCGCCGAGATCGGCCTGAAGCTAGGCCGTTCTGTCGGCTGGGTCAGCCAGGTCGAGCGTGGCCTGTCGACGCCGTCGCTCGGTGACCTCAGAGCCTTCGCCGAACTGTTCGGCGTGCCGATCAGCCTGTTCTTCAGCCATGACGTACCTGTCGAAAGCGAGCGCGGCGTGGTCGTGCGCGCCGGCAGGCGCCGCACGCTTGGCACAAGCGAATCCGGCCTGGTGGAGGAGCTTCTGTCGCCCGATCTCGGCGGTAGCTTCGAGATGGTGCGTTCGGTCTTCGCGCCGGGCGCGGAACTGAAGGCCGAGGCGCAGCGGCCGACCGAGGAAGCCGGATACGTCGCGTCCGGACTGTTCGACATCGAGATCGGAGGTGTCTGGCATCGGCTTGGCGAGGGCGACTCCTTTCGCTTCGAAGGCAAGCCCTACCGCTGGCGCAATCCGGGTGCCGAGCCGGCAATTGTCATCTGGGTGGTTTCACCACCCGTCTATTGAGTTCAAGTTTGGAGAAGAACATGGCGGGTTTGCCGAGCACGGCGCGCGTGGTGATCATCGGAGGCGGCGCCGTCGGCACCTCCGCGCTCTATCATCTCGCCAAGGCGGGCTGGACCGACTGCGTGCTGCTTGAGAAGAACGAGCTGACCTCCGGCTCGACCTGGCATGCCGCCGGCAACGTGCCGACCTTCTCCTCGTCCTGGTCGCTGATGAACATGCAGCGCTATTCGACCGAGCTTTATCGCGGGCTGGCCGACGCGGTCGACTACCCCATGAACTATCACGTCACCGGCTCGCTTCGCCTTGCCCACTCGCTCGAGCGCATGCAGGAATTCCAGCGCGCCAAGGGCATGGGCCTCTACCAGGGTATGGACATAGACATTGTCGGTGTCGACGAGATCCAGCGTCGCTATCCCTTCATCGAGACGCATGAGCTGAAAGGCGCGCTCTACGACCCGAGCGACGGCGACATCGATCCGGCGCAACTCACCCAGGCGCTGGCCAAGGGTGCGCGCGACATGGGCGCGAAGATCATCCGCTTCTGCCCGGTCACAGGCGTGCGCCGCGAGAACGACGATTGGGTGGTCGAGACGGCACAGGGCGAGATCCGCTGCGAGATCGTCGTCAATGCCGCCGGCTACCGCGCCGCCGAAGTCGGCCGGATGTTCGGCCGCGACGTGCCGATGATGGTGATGAGCCATCAGTACATCCTGTTCGAGGAGATCCCCGAACTCGCGGCATGGTCGAAGGAACAAGGCAAGAAACTGCCGTTGCTGCGCGACGTCGACACCTCCTACTATCTGCGTCAGGAGAAGAACGGCATGAATCTCGGCCCCTATGAGCGCAATTGCCGCGCGCATTGGGCCAGCCACAATGACCCGATGCCGGAGGACTTTTCCTTCCAGCTGTTCCCCGACGATCTCGACCGGCTGGAACATTATCTGGCCGACGCCGTCGCCCGCGTGCCGATCCTTGGCACGGCCGGCCTGTCCAAGGTGATCAACGGGCCGATCCCCTACACGCCGGACGGCAATCCGCTGATCGGCCCGATGCCTGGCGTTCCCAATGCCTTCGAGGCCTGCGTCTTCACCTTCGGCATCGCCCAGGGTGGCGGCGCCGGCAAGGTGCTGGCCGAATGGGTGACCGAGGGCCGGACCGAATGGGACATGTGGTCGTGCGACCCGCGCCGCTTCACTTCCTATGCCGCGGCGCCGGACTATTGCGTCGCCAAGGGCATGGAGATCTACGGCAACGAATACGCCATCCAGTTCCCGCGCCATGCCTGGCCGGAAGGCCGCGACCGCAAGCTGTCGCCGATCCACGATCGCATCAAGGCGCTCGGTGGCCGCTTCGATGCCTATAATGGCTGGGAGCGCGCCACCTGGTACGCGCAGGACGGCGATGACATTTCCGAGGAAGCCACGCTGACCTTCCGCCGCGACGGGCCATGGCAGCATCGTGTGCGCGAGGAATGCCTGGCCGTGCGTGACGCTGCCGGCATTTTGGACCTGCCTGGGTTCTCGCGCTTCAATCTCGATGGTCCAGGTGCCGCCGAATGGCTGAGCCTGCAGGTCACCGGACTGGTGCCGAAGCCAGGCCGCATCGGTCTCGTCTATTTCGCCGACGACAAGGGCCGCATCGTCACCGAAATGTCCGTCGTGCGTCACGACGAGAACCTGATGACGCTGATCACCGCGGCGGTCGCGCAGTGGCATGATTTCGAATGGCTGAAGTCGCGCATGCCCAAGGACGCACCGTTCAAGCTGATCGACCGGACCGAGGAATTCTCGACCCAGATCCTGGCAGGCCCGAACTCGCGAAAAATCCTCGCCGATGTCTGCGAAGCCGACCTCACTCTGCCATGGCTGACGCATCAGGAGACGAAGATCGCCGGCCGCTGGGCCAAACTCGTGCGCGTCTCCTTCGCCGGCGAACTCGGCTGGGAAATCCACACCAGGATCGACGACACCGCCGCCATCTTCGATGCCGTCTGCGCCGCAGGCCAGCAGCACGGGCTGAAGCCTTTCGGCATGTACGCGCTGGATTCGCTCCGGCTTGAGAAAGGCTACCGCACCTGGAAAGGCGATCTGTCGACCGACTATTCGATCCTGCAGGGCGGGCTCGAACGCTTCGTCAAATGGGACAAGCCCGACTTCCGTGGCAAGGCGGCACTGCTGAACGAAAAGCAGCAAGGCGTGAAGAAGCGCTTCGTTACGCTGGTGGTGGAAAACCCCGGCGATTGCGACGCTCCGTCAGTTTCTACACTCTGGCATGACGGCAAGATCGTCGGCGAGACGACGTCCGGCGGCTGGGGCCATCGCATCGACAAGTCGATCGCGCTCGGCATGCTGCGCGCCGACCTGGCCAAACCAGGTACATCAGTCGAGGTCGAAATCTTCGGTGACCGCTTTCAGGCAATCGTGCAGAAGGATGAACCGCTGTGGGATCCGAAGAACGAAAGGCTGCGCGCATGAAGAAAATCATCCTCACCGATGGCGGCATGGGCCAGGAACTGGTCCGCCGCAGCCAATCCGAGCCGACGCCGCTATGGTCGGCCAGGGTGCTGATCGACGAACCGGATCTGGTGCGCGACCTGCACGCGGAATTCATCCGTGCCGGCGCACGTGTCATCACCATCAACACCTATTCTGCGACACCCGAACGCCTGGCGCGCGAAGGTGCGGAAGACCTATTCAAGCCATTGCAGAAGCGCGGCATCGAATTGGCCAGGCAGGCCCGCGACGAGGCCGGCGATGCAGCCATCGCCGGTTGCCTGTCGCCGCTTTTCGGCAGCTATGCACCGGCACTGACCATTTCCTTCGAGGAGACGCTCGAGATTTACCGCCGCATCGTTGCCGAGCAGGCCGATGGCGTCGACCTGTTCCTGTGTGAAACCATGGCGTCGGCGGACGAAGCCCGCGCAGCGGTGACCGCTGCATCGGAAAGCGGCAAGCCGGTGTGGGTATCGTGGACGCTGGCTGACCACGGCAAGCCGCGGCTGCGCAGCGGCGAAGCCATTGCCACTGCGGCAAGCGCGCTCGACGGCCTGGCAGTCGCCGCGCGGCTGGTCAATTGCTGCCGGCCGGAAGCAATCGCCGCGGCTTTGCCTGAACTGATCGGCCTCGGCGGCCCGGTCGGCGCATATGCCAATGGCTTCACGTCAACCGAAGCACTTAAGCACGGCGGCACCGTCGATGTGCTGCACGCTCGTCACGACCTTGGCCCGGATGCCTATGCCAACCAGGCGATCGGCTGGGTGGAGGCTGGCGCAAGCATCGTTGGCGGCTGCTGCGAAGTCGGACCACCGCACATCGCCGCCCTGCGCGACCGGCTCGAACAGGCCGGCTACGAAATTTCGGGAGTTTTGCATGCCTAGACCATCATCGCGCATTTCCGGCATCGTGCCTTCGGGCAAGGACGGCTGGGAAGTCCATTTCGCCGCCTGGACGCGCAAGGAGGCCGGCGAAGACATCATCATGCTGTCGGTTGGCGACCATGATTTCGACACGCCTTCGCAGACCATCGAAGCCTGTGTGACCGCGGTTCGCGGCAGCAATCATCATTACACCCCGCTTCCCGGCTTGCCGCGCCTGCGCAAGGCGATGGCCGCGGCCTCGAGCGCCTGCACCGGCGTCGAGACATCGCCGGATCAGGTGATCGCCACGCCGGGCGGCCAGGCCGCACTCTACGCGGCCGTGCAGGGCGTGCTCGACCAAGGCGATCACGCCATCGTCGTGGCGCCCTATTATGCCACCTATCCCAACACGTTCAGCGCCGCTGGCGCTGATTTCACCGTCGTCGAGACACCGGCCGAGGATGGCTTCCAGCCGCGTGCCGACATGATCCGCGCGGCAATCCGGCCGAACACGCGCGCCATCCTGATCAACACGCCGAACAATCCGACCGGCGCGGTCTATTCGCGCGAGCGGCTGGAACAGTTGGCAGAAGTCTGCCGGGAGCACGACCTCTGGCTGCTGTCGGACGAAGTCTACTGGACGCTCGGCGGCGGCGAGCACGTCTCGCCGCGCTCGCTGCCAGGAATGGCCGAGCGCACGCTGGTCATCAATTCGATGTCCAAGAGCCACGGCATGACCGGCTGGCGCATGGGCTGGCTGACGGGACCGGAGCAGATGATCACGCTCATGATCAATCTCAATCTGGTGACGACCTACGGCCTGCCGGCCTTCATCTCGATCGCTTGTTCCGAGGCGCTGGAGAACCGTTACGGCGTCAAGGAGATCGCCGAACGCTACGCGGCACGCCGCACCGTCTTGCTCGACGCCGTGCGGGGCATGAACGATGTCACCGTGCGCGGTTCGGAGGGCGGCATGTATGTCATGCTCGACATCTCGGCCGTCGAGCCGGACGACGAGAAATTCGCCTGGGCCCTGCTCGACAAGGAAAAGGTTGGCGTGATGCCCGGCTCCAGCTTCGGCGAGGCGGCCGCCGGCCACATTCGCATCAGCCTCTGCCAGCCCGAACCCGTGCTGCAGGAAGCTGCACTTCGTCTGCGCCGCTTTGCTTCCAGCTACCGTTGCGAGGCAGCATGATCGCCAAGGCAGTTCCCGCCAAAGCAAGAGCGGTCATCATCGGCGGCGGCGTTTCCGGCTGTTCGGTCGCCTATCACCTGGCCAAGCTTGGCTGGACCGACATCGTGCTTCTCGAACGCAAGCGGCTGACGTCGGGCACGACATGGCATGCTGCCGGCCTGATCGGCCAGCTGCGCGGTTCGCAGAACATGACGCGGCTGGCGAAATATTCCGCCGACCTCTACGTCAAGCTGGAAGCAGAGACCGAAGTCGGCACCGGCATGCGCCAGGTCGGTTCGATCACCGTGGCGCTGACCGAGGAGCGCAAGCACGAGATCTACAGGCAAGCGTCGCTGGCGCGTGCCTTCGATGTCGACGTGCGCGAGATTTCGCCCAGGGAAGTCAGCGAGATGTACCCGCATCTCAATGTTTCCGATGTCGTCGGCGCCGTGCATCTGCCGCTCGACGGCCAGTGCGACCCCGCCAACATCGCCATGGCACTGGCCAAGGGCGCGCGCCAGCGCGGTGCGACCATCGTCGAGAACGTCAAGGTCACCAAGGTCCACAGCAAGGCCGGCCGCGTCACGGGCGTGTCCTGGACACAAGGCGAAGAGCAAGGCACCATCGAAGCCGACATCGTCGTCAACTGCGCCGGCATGTGGGCGCGCGAACTGGGAGCGCAGAACGGCGTCACCATCCCGCTGCACGCCTGCGAGCATTTTTACCTCGTCACCGAGCCGATCCCCGGCCTCACCCGCCTGCCGGTGCTGCGTGTGCCCGACGAGTGTGCCTACTACAAGGAGGACGCCGGCAAGATGATGCTGGGCGCTTTCGAGCCGGTGGCAAAGCCCTGGGGCATGGACGGCATCCGTGAAGATTTCTGCTTCGACCAACTGCCGGAGGATATGGAGCATTTCGAGCCGATCCTCGAAATGGGCGTCAACCGCATGCCGATGCTGGCGACCGCCGGCATCCACACCTTCTTCAATGGTCCCGAGAGTTTTACGCCCGACGACCGCTACTATCTCGGCGAGGCGCCGGAACTGTCCGGCTACTGGATGGCGACCGGCTACAATTCGATCGGCATCGTCTCCTCCGGTGGCGCCGGCATGGCGCTGGCGCAGTGGATCAATGACGGTGAAGCCCCCTTCGACCTGTGGGAAGTAGACATCCGCCGCGCCCAGCCGTTCCAGAAGAACCGCCGCTATTTGAAGGAGCGCGTCTCCGAAACGCTTGGCCTGCTCTATGCCGACCATTTCCCCTATCGTCAGATGGCGACGTCGCGCAATGTCAGGCGCTCGCCGCTGCACGAGCATCTGAAGGCGCGCGGCGCTGTCTTCGGCGAAGTCGCCGGCTGGGAGCGCGCCAACTGGTTCGCCCGCGAGGGCCAGGAGCGCGAATACCGCTATTCCTGGAAGCGCCAGAACTGGTTCGACAACCAGCGCGAGGAACACCTTGCGGTCAGGAATGGCGTCGGCCTGTTCGACATGACCTCGTTCGGCAAGATCCGTGTCGAGGGCCGCGACGCCTGTGCTTTCCTGCAAAGACTATGCGCCAACGACATGGAGGTCGCGCCGGGCAAGATCGTCTACACCCAGATGCTCAACCAGCGCGGCGGCATCGAGAGTGACCTGACGGTCTCGCGGTTGTCCGAGACGGCGTTCTTCCTCGTCGTCCCAGGCGCCACGCTGCAGCGCGATCTGGCTTGGCTGCGCAAGCACGTCGCCGACGAGTTCGTCGTCGTCACCGACGTAACGGCGGCCGAAAGCGTGCTCTGCCTGATGGGCCCGGACGCGAGAAAGCTGATCCAGAAGGTCAGCCCCAACGATTTCTCCAATGAGAAAAATCCGTTCGGCACGTATCAGGAGATCGAAATCGGCATGGGCCTGGCCCGCGCCCACCGCGTCACCTATGTCGGCGAACTCGGCTGGGAGCTCTATGTCTCGACCGACCAGGCGGCCCATGTCTTCGAGGTGGTCGAGGAGGCAGGTGTGGATGTCGGCCTGAAACTCTGCGGCCTGCACACGCTGGATTCCTGCCGCATCGAAAAAGCGTTCCGGCATTTCGGTCATGACATCACCGACGAGGACAATGTGCTGGAAGCCGGCCTCGGCTTCGCGGTGAAGACCGCCAAGGGCGACTTCATCGGCCGTGATGCGGTGCTGCGCAAGAAGGAAGCCGGCCTGTCACGCCGGCTCGTACAGTTCCGGCTGAAGGATCCGGAACCCCTGCTCTTCCATAACGAGGCGATCCTGCGCGACGGTAAGATCGTTGGTCCGATAACGTCTGGCAATTACGGCCATCACCTCGGCGGCGCAGTCGGGCTGGGCTATGTGCCTTGCGAGGGCGAGAGCGAGGCGGATGTGCTGGCGTCGTCCTATGAGATCGAAATCGCCGGCGAGCGTTTTGCGGCGGAAGCCTCGCTGAAGCCGATGTACGATCCGAAATCGGAGCGGACGAGGATGTAGTGCCTTCTCGCCTCCCCTTTGGGGGAAGGAAGGGAAAGTCGCCCTCTCAAAACCTTTCCAGCTTCCCTCGCACCTTCGCCAGAAACGCCGCCCTTGTCGCCGGTGTCGAGGCATCCATCAAATAGTGCGCCAGGAAAAAGGTCCGGCAGCGCGTGGCACACAGCGCCCGCATGCCACGCAAAAGGGTCTTGCGTCCCGGCTGGCCGACGACGACGCTCCACCAGGTCGGCGCGCCGCAGGTGGTGATGACGCCGACCTTGGTTACATGCGTCATCAGCGACTTGATCCGTCCCTTGCCGGCCGGCAGCTTGAAGGCGACGTCCGTTGCCCACACCCGGTCGAGCCAGCCCTTCAGCATCGCCGGCAGTCCGTACCACCAGGTCGGATAGACGAACAGGATCGCTTCGGCCCAGTTGAGCAGTTCGAAATGCGGCTTCAGTGCCGGGTCCTGCGGCGCCTGGTCATTGTAGGAGCGCCGCTCGTCGCAGCCCATCACCGGGTCGAATTTCTCCGCATAGAGGTCGAGCAGCCGCACCTCCCAGCCTCGTCGCATCAGCACGTCGATGGCAGTGTCGCGGATGGCGGCGCAAAAGCTCTCGGGTACCGGATGGCAGTAGACCACCAGGGCGCGCATCAGAACTCATCCATGCGGGCCGCGACCTTGGTCGTGAAAGCCTTGCGCGTGCCGTCGGTAGACAGGTTCATCGCGTAGTGCGCGAGGTAGGTCACCGGCGCGCCCTGTTTGACGGTGGCGCGCAGCATCCGCTTGATCAGCCTGCGCGGCGGATCGCCCATCAGCAGGGCGCGGAACCGGCTGCCGCCGTAGGTGGTCACCGCCGCAACCTTGCGAATGTTGTGCAGCGACGGCTGCGCCTTGCCGTCGACCAATTTGAACGACACGCCGGGCAAGAACACGCGATCGAAAAAGCCTTTCAGGATCGCTGGAAAGCCATAATTCCAGACGGGATAGGAAAGCACCAGCGCATCGGCGCGCAGCAGGCGCTCGACATAAGGCGCGACAGCGTCGGCGGGGCCACGTGGGTTGTGGTAGTCCAGCCGCTCCTGGCGCGTCAGTCGCGGATCGAAACCCTCGGCATAGAGATCGCAGTCGTCGACCGTATGGCCCGCCGCCGTCAGGCGCTCGACGATCATCCGGTGCAGGCCGGCATTGAAGCTGGTCTCGACCGGATGGGCGTAGAGGACGAGGATGTTCATCATCCTACCTTCTGCAGCCCCCTGAACAAAAAAGTCCGCCCGGAACGGTAGTCGTAGTCCGGGTTCTCCCAGGCGATCATCTTGCCGGGGTTGAGGAGCCCTTGCGGATCGGTCTCGCGCTTGAAGGCGAGTTGCACCGCGTCGGTCTGCTTCATGCCGCCCTCTTCCAGCGTGTAGCGATGCGGGTTGAAGATCGGGCAACCGTTCGCTTCATGCAGGCGCACGATCTCGTCGAGCCGCGCCTCGGTCGTGAACTTGACCAGCGGCAGGCCGAAGCAGGTAATGTTGCCGTCCAGCCGCACGAATTCGAGATGCGAGAAAACCTCGCCCGGAAACATCGCATCCATCTTCTCGACAAGCGCCAGCTGGTTGGGAAAGGGATAGAGCGACTGCAGATAGGTGATCGAAGGGTCGACGCGCAGCGCCCTCAGCGTGGTGTGGTTCCAAGCCAATTCATAGGCCGGCGGCAGGCCTTTTTTCTCATCCGGCGTCGCCGTGGCCGCATTGTAGATCACCTCGCCGCCGGCACGCCGGGTGAAGGCAAGAAAAGCGTCCAGCCCATGCTGCGCCACCATGACGACGCAAATGCTCTGCCCGTCGCTCAGGAATTTCTGGTGCCGCTTGAAATAGAGCTGCGGCACGGGTGCGGCTATCGGCGTGATCAGCTTGGTCAGGATGCCGTCCTGACAGGCCAGCGCATTGCCATAGCGGGCCACATCCATGAAAGCGTCGAAGCCGACAATGACGTCGATCCAGTCATAAGCCGCGGTCAGCGGCATCTCGACTTCCGATATGATGCCGTTGGTGCCGTAGGCATGGGTCACCTTGTGCAGATCCGCGCCGGTGAGCTCGAGCGCTTTCGGCTCGGCCTCCATGGTCACCACGCGCAGCCGAAGCACATTGCCGAAATCGCGCAACCCGCCGAAATTGATCGAGCCGACGCCGCCCGAACCGCCAGCGATGAAGCCGCCAATCGAGGCTGTGTTGTAGGTGGAGGGCGATAGCCGCAGTTCCTGCCCGGAATGCGCCCGCGTTGCCTTGTCGATATCGGCCAGGATCGCCCCCGGCCCGGTCACGACGCGACCCGGAGCGATCGACTTGATCTCGTTCATCTCGGCAAGGTTGAGCACGACGCCGCCGGAGAGCGGCATCGCCTGGCCGTAATTACCGGTGCCGCTGCCGCGCGGTGTCACCGGCACGCCATGACGATGACAGGCGGCAAGCACGCGGATCAGTTCGGCCTCGTTCTTCGGCGTCACGATCAGGTCGCCGGTGACATGGTCGAGCTGCTGCTTCAGCACCGGGCTGTACCAGTAGAAGTCACGGCTCTTCTGCTGGACGATGGCCGGATTGTCGTCGACCTTCAGGCCTTCGAGATCGCGTTTGAGCGCCGAAACATCCATCATTCCACCATCAATTCGTCGAGTTCGGCGTAGTCCGGCAATTGCCGGTCGATCACCTTGCCGCCGCGCACCACGATGCGATCCGATTCGGGCCGCGACAGCAATTCCGTCCAGCTTCGGCCTTTGAACACGATGAAATCGGCATCACCGCCGGCAGCCAGCGAGCCGACGCCGTCGAGCCGCATCACCTTGGCCGGCGTCGCGGTGACCGCTTGCGGCCAGTCGGCGACCGGATGATCGAAATGCAGGATGCGCGTCGCCATGCGGTAGACCTCCAGCATGTCGAGATCGCCATAGGCATAGAAGGGATCACGCGTGTTGTCGGAAGCAACCGCCACCGGAATGCCCCTCGCCTTCATCTCGTGCAGCAGCGTCACGCCACGCCAGCGTGGCGTGGTGCCGTCGGCGCGCCGGTCCTGCAGATAGAGATTGCACATCGGCAGCGAGACGACGGCGAGCCCCGCTTTCGCCACCTTGTCCAGCGTGTCGAGCACGTCGAGATCCGGCTGGCGCGCCAGCGAGCAGCAATGGCCGACGAGGATCTTTCCTTCGAAACCGTTCCACAGAGCGGCCTCGGCGATCTTCTTCAGCGATATGGCGGAAATGTCGTTGGTCTCGTCGGCATGGAAATCGAGATCGAGGCCATGCTTGATGGCCTGCGCGAAGACGTGGTCGAGCAGCTCTTCGAGGTCCGGCGCCATATAGGTGACGACACCGAGCACGCCCTTTGCCGCGGCAACCCTCTTTGCCAGCCTGTCGAACCACTTTTTGTCGCGCACGCCTTCGACGCCGAGCAGGCAGGCGCCCTGCAACTCGATGCGGCCGCGCCATTCCTCGCGCATCGCCTCGAACGCCGGCCAGGAGATTTCCTCCTGCGGCGCGACGCTGTCGATGTGGGTGCGCAGCGCCCTTGTGCCATGGGCGTAGGCGCAGCGCAGCGAGAAATCCATCCGCCGCGCCAAATCCTCGGCGCTCCAGCGTGCCACACGATCGGCATCGGCGGCATTCAGCGCGCCCATGAACGTGCCGTCGGGATTGGGCTTTCGCGGCCAGATATGGCCCTTGTCAATATGCGTGTGGCAGTCGACGAAGCATGGCAGGATTATACGGCCGCCCAGGTCGACCGCATCAGCGGATCGGCCATGCGCGGTGATGCTGGAGATTTTGCCGTCGGCCACAGCGATGTCGGCAAGCCCGAAACCGTCAGCATCGAAGGGCGCGGAAAGGCCTGGCGTCAGTGAGCGATGAAGGCGAACATTGGCGAGATGGTAAGAGCCGGAGGTTGGTATCAAGCGTTGCCCCCCTCTGCCCTGCCGGGCATCTCCCCCTCAAGGGGGGAGATTGGCAGCGTCCGTGCCGGCTCATTTTTTTCAATGTTGGAGATTGGCGAAGATCGTGACAGCGGCCAATCTCCCCACTTGAGGGGGAGATGTCCGGCAGGACAGAGGGGGGCGCCTCGCACCAACATATCAATCACGTCACACACCCTAGCGCTCCTGCTTCAGCGCGCTTTCATGCCAGCGCCGCAAGATGAGATGCGATATCAGCGACAGCACGAGGAAGATCAAAATGCCGGTCAGCGAGATCAGGAACAGCGCCGCGAACAGCCGCGGCGCGTTGAGCCGGTAGCCGGCCTCGATGATGCGCGAGGCAAGGCCGGACGACTGGCCGGTGGTACCGGCAACGAACTCGGCCACCACGGCGCCGATCAGCGACAGGCCGCCGGCGATCTTCAACCCGCCGAGGAAATAGGGCATCGCCGCCGGCAGCCTGAGATAGCGCAATTGCTGCCAGCGCGTCGCGCCGTTGAGCTTGAACATATCGCGCAGATTGCGGTCGACGGAGTTGAGGCCAAGCGTGGTGTTGGACAGGATCGGAAAGAAGGCGACGATCCAGGCGCACAGCAGAAGCTTGGTCGTCTGGTCGTTCACATAGATGTTGATCAGCGGAAAGATCGCCACGATCGGCGTCACCTGCAGCACGATGGCGAAGGGGAAGAACGACATCTCGACCCATTTCGACTGCGCGAACAGCACCGCCAGCCCGACCCCGCCTATGACCGCCAGAGCCAAGCTGAGAAAGGTGATGCGCAAGGTGACCAGCAGCGAGGAAAACAGCAGGCCGGCATCGTTGTAGAGCGTCCACAGCACCACGCCGGGACGCGGCAGGATGTATTGCGGGATCTCGTTCCACACGCAGATGCGATCCCACAGCCAGATCGCCAGGATCATGATCGCCAGCGGCAGCACCCAGCGGCCGATCCGTTCGAACCGCGCCTGGCGCACGCGGCGTGCTTCCTCGGGGTCGAGTTCGAGCACGCGCTCGTCAATGACCGTCATAATGCGCGCCTGCTGTTGAGTTGATGGCCTTGACCAGCACGTCGGAAGCCTGACGGCACAGTGCCGCATAGTCTGGCGAGGTGCGAAACGCCTCGTCGCGCGGATAGGAGGCCTCGATGGCGAGTTCGTCGAACACCCTGCCCGGCCGCGCCGCCATGACGACGACGCGGTTGGACAGGAACACGCTTTCGAAGACACTGTGGGTGACGAAGACGACGGTGAACCGTTCGTCCTGCCACAGTTCCAGGAGATCGTTGTTGAGCTTGAAGCGGGTGATCTCGTCGAGTGCCGCGAACGGTTCGTCCATCAGCAGTACGCGCGGTTTGGTCACCATGGCGCGCGCTATGGATACGCGCATCTTCATGCCGCCTGACAGTTCGCGCGGCACTGCGTCTTCGAAACCGGTCAGGTGAACCCGCGCCAACATCTCCGTTACCGTCGGTGTCGCCTTGGCGCGCGAAATGCCTTTCAGCCGAAGCGGTAGCCAGACATTGTCGAAAACATTGGCCCAGGGCAGCAGCGTCGGCTCCTGGAAGACGAAGCCGATGTTCGAGCGGTCGAGCGAGCCGCCACCGCGCCAATCGAGCACGCCGGAAGTTGGCGTCGACAGGCCGGCGATCAGCCGCAGCGCCGTCGACTTGCCGCAACCCGACGGCCCGAGCAGGCTGACGAAATCGGCTTCCCGGATGGTCAGGTCGACGTCGCTGAGCGCCGTCACGCCGTTGGAGAACACCTTGCCGACGCCCTTCAGCGCCAGGAGCGTCGGGGCCGCACCCGACGCAGCCGGCGCTTGCGCCACTTTTTCCCTTATCATTCCGGGGCGGCCTATTTCTTCAGCTCGAGCCCGACGCCTTTGTTGATGAAGGTCAGCGTGTAGGCCTTCTTGATGTCGATGCCGGCTGGCGTGACCTTGGCCTTGACCATCTTGTCGTAGAAACTCTTGATCCGCGCGTCGGTCATGGCGCCGATGCCGAGCTTTTCGGTGTCGCCGGAATCGGCCAGGCCGAACTTCTTCATCTGCTCGATCGAGAACGCGATCTGCTCGTCGCTCATGTCGGGATTGTCTTTCTTGATCATGTCGTTGGCGGCTTTGTTGTCGCCGTAGAGATATTTGTACCAGCCCTTGGCCGAACCATCGACGAAGCACTGGACCACCTCCGGCTTCTTGTCGATCGTGTCCTGCATCACCTCGATCGTCGTCGAATAAGTGTCCCAGCCATAGTCGGCGAGCAGGAACTGGTTCGGCACGAAGCCGCCTTCCTTCTGGACCGCGAACGGCTCTGAGGTGACGTAGCCCTGCTGGATCGACTTCTTGTTGGCGAGGAAGGGAGCGGTGTTGTAGGTGTAGGGCGCGCGTTTGGAGGCGTCGAAGCCGAGTTCGATGACCATCCACTGGAAGAAGGTCTGCACGCCCTCGTCGCCCAATATGTACTGGTCGGCGTTCTTCAGGTCCTCCCATTTGTCGAGCCCCTCGCCGGGGTGGGACATGATGACCTGCGGGTCCTTCTGGAAATCCGCCGCCACCACGCGCATCGGTATGCCTTGCTGGACCGCATCGAAGGCCGACAGCAGATTGCCGCCCATGTAGAAATCGATCTTGCCGGCCAGCAGCATCGGCCGGCCGCTGACTTGCGGACCGCCCTGCATGATGGTGACGTCGAGGCCGCAGGCGGCGTAGGTGCCGTCCGCCACGGACTGGTAATATCCGCCATGTTCCGGCTCGGCCAACCAGTTGGTGCCGAAGGTGACTTTCTCATTCGCAGCCGCACCCAGCGTGCTGGCTGCAAGCAGGGCCACAACCGCCACCGAGATCTTCTGTTTTCCGTACATCGACACCACCCTCTGTTTGCTCCGGCGCGCCACGCGCCAGGCTCGACACCAAAGATTCAAGAAGCAAGACACATGCCACCGGCGTCTGGCGCCGGGACCGCCCGCTTGAAAGACGTTGCCATGCCAAGCGCGAACGGGTCATGCTGTACGGAAGGCATCGTGCCTATTTTTTGAACGGCTGTCCACAATCGCCCGGGCAACATGCACCGCCATCTTGAAGGTGTAATGAGTCCGGCTTTAGGTGGCGGCATCCAGGAGATTGCCATGTTCAAATTCCTCACCCCGAAGTCCATCAAGCCGCCCTTTGCCCGCTATAGTCACGGCGTCGAGGTGCCGGCCGGCAAGCGGCTTGTGCTGTGCTCGGGCCAGGTCGCCATCACCGCCGACGACCTGATTCCCGAAGACGCCGGAGCGCAGGCCGAACTCTGCTTTCAAAACATCGCGGCGGTTCTCGGCGAAGCCGGCCTGGGTCTCAGGGATATCGTGCGCATCAACGCCTATGTCACCGACCGCGCGCATCTGCGGCCCTATATGGACGTCCGCGACCGGCTGTTTTCGAGCCCCGCGCCAGCGTCGACATTGATGATCGTTTCCGGCTTTGCCCGGCCCGAATTCAAGGTCGAAATCGAGGCCATCGCGGCGGGGTGATCGACAGGCCGCCCGTCCCGCGCTAGGTCTGCCTGACCATTGAAGAGGCATGACATGACCGTACCCAAAAGACGCGTGTGGTGGGGCGACTACCGGACCACCGAATACGCCTCGATCGATCCCGAGGCGACCATCGCCGTGCTGCCAGTGGCGGCGATCGAGCAGCATGGGCCGCATCTGCCTGTTTCGACCGACACGTCGATCATGAACGGCATGCTCGACACGGTCATTTCGCGCCTGCCCGACGATCTCGACATCCGCATCCTGCCGGTGCAGGCCGTGGGCAAGTCCAACGAACACCTGCATGCGCCGGGTACCCTCACTCTGCCGGCAACCACGCTGATCGAAGCCTGGACCGAGCTTGGCCTGTCGATCGCGCGCGCCGGTGTGCGCAAGCTGATCGTGGTCAATTCGCATGGCGGCAACGAGGAGATCATGGGCATCGTCACGCGCGAATTGCGCGTGCGCGAAAAGATGCTGGCGGTGAAGACCAGCTGGCAGCGTTTTGGCCGTCCGGCCGGCATGTATACCGAACTGGAGGACCGTCACGGCATCCATGGCGGCGATGTCGAGACCTCGCTGATGCTGCATTTCCGGCCGGACCTCGTGGACATGGGCAAATCAGACAGTTTCGTTTCCAATGTCGCCAAGGCCGAAAAGGAATTTTCGCTGCTACGCCACACCGGCACCCACGCCTTTGCCTGGATCGCTGGGGATCTCAACCCGAACGGCGTCGTCGGCGATGCCAGCATCGCGACGGCGGAAAAGGGCCGGCTGACGGCAGAATATCAGGCCGACGGCTTCATCAGCCTGCTGCGCGATGTGCGCAAGGCGAAGCTCGCGGACTGGTTGAAGTAGCCTCCAGACCAGTGGCCTGGCATCGAAAGGCAAGCGCTGTCATCGCCATTCCAGATCCTCTTGAACAAACGAGGCGACGGAGGAGCGGATCAGACAATCGCACTTTTGCACCAGAGATTTCCGCACAGGAGATTTTGACAAACTTTGCCAAAAGGGACCATACTGGGCGGGATGGAGGCCAGTATGGCAACAATGAACGTATCGTTGCCCGACCCGATGAAGGATTGGGTTGAGGCGCAAACCGAAACGGGCCGCTACGCCAACGCGAGTGACTATGTGCGCGATTTGATCCGTCGGGATCAGGAGCGCAACGACAAGATCGCCGCCATGCAGCGCTTTGTCGATGATGGCTTGAAGAGTGGCATCGGCAATCGATCCAGGGACGCGCTTTTCACGGAGGCGGTTAAACGCGCTGAAAAGCCATCCGGCAATGCATAATGGGATTTCGCCTTTCTTTGGCTGCGGAAGAGGACATTGTCGGTATTGCCGAGCAAGGGGTCGCCTGTTCGGCGCCGTGCAGGCCAGACAGTATCATGACGAGTTGTTCGCGATCCTTGATCTGATCGCTACCAGTCCCCGATTAGCACGGGAGCGGCTTGAATTGGCGCCACCGATGCGTATCCATCCCTTCAAGGCCCATCTTGTCGTCTACCGGATCGAAGCCGACGGCGACGTGTTCATTGTCCGGGTACGCCACGGGCATGAGGATTGGGCGAATGAAGGCACTCGATAATCGAACAACGATATGGGAGCAAAGCTAGCTGTCGATCCTCAGCGCGAACGGCGTGCCTTCAAAGGCATCCGCACCGCGCCCGATCGATTCGATCGCCTCGATCATGCGGCCGTTGCGATCAAGCAACGCATCGGCCACCGCGATCAGTCGCGGATTGGGCGTTGCCGAAGGCGACAGCGCCCGCAGCGTGCGCGCCAACTCGGCCTCGTCACGCTTCGGCGCCAATGCGGCCGCGATGATATAGGCCGAAGCCGTCGAGCGGCTGATGCCAGCATAGCAATGCACGAGCATCGGCCTTGCCCGGTCCCAGCGGCGCGCGAAATCGAGCAAATTGCGGACATGCTCCTCGCCCGGCATGGTCATGCCGTCCTGCGCCATCGCGATGTCGTGCATGACCAGATGCAGATGATTCTCTCGGGCGATCGAGGCCGGCCGCACCACCTCCGTTCCGGCGGCGAGCAGCGAAAGCATGCGGTCGGCGCCGGTCCTGGCCACCGTTTCCTCGATCTTTGCCAGCGAGCAGACGTGGATCATTGTTTTGAACCCTTCGATTGATCCTCGCGCCGCGACGCCCATTCGGCAAGAGCGGATTCGAGCCGCTGCCATTCCTCCTCATTCCCCGGCAGGCCAGCGCGCAGAACGTCAGGCCGTTCGGCGAAATGCCGAAGCACGATGCCACGCTCGCCAAGTGCTGAAAACAGATCGGCGGCGTCGGCCAAGCGGAGATAGCGAAACAGTGTGGTGCCGCCAGCAACGGGAATGCCGAAGCGACCGAACAGCGCGTCAAGCCGCGCCGATGCACCCGCAAGGGACGATCGCATCGCGTCCTGCCAGCCGATGTCGGCAAGCGCGCGGATGCCGTATTCCAGCGCCGGGCCGGCGACGGCCCATGGCCCGAATTGCGTTTCCAGCTGTTCAACCGTCGCCACGTCGGTAAGTGCGAAGCCGAGCCGCAGGCCGGCCAGACCGAAGAACTTGCCGAACGAGCGCAGCACGACGAGACCGCCTTGGCCGACATCGCCCGCGAGGCTGTGCTGACGCGGGCCGACATCCATGAACGCCTCGTCGACAACCAGCAGCCCGCCCTTGGCGCGCAATCCGGCAGCCAGAGCCAGCAACCGGTCGCGCTCGATGACACGTCCATCCGGATTGTTCGGATTGACGATGATGGCAAGATCGGCGTCCGCCAACGCTTCGAAATTATCGACTTCCGTCACCGCGTGTCCCGCGATCACTGCTGCGCGGGCATGTTCGGCGTAGGTCGGACCCAGCACCAGCGCCTTGCCGGGCGCGATGAGCGATGCAACGCGCGGCAACAGGATCTGCGTGCCAGGCGCCGCCACGACGTTGGCTGGCGACGGCGCGCCGTAGGTGCTGGCCGCGATCTCTGTCAGGTCGCGTGTGCGCGCGGCTTCCGGCAACCGCGACAGCGAGGTGGCGGGCAGGTCGAAAAGCGGGTAGGAGTGCGGATTGATACCGGTCGAGAGGTCGACGAAAGGCAGCAGGGCGTTTGGGAAAAGCGCCCTTGCGCGGCCAAGACTTCCACCATGGTCCACAACCGCCCCATTAAGAAGCTTCATGTCAGTCCTGATCGCTTTCCTGTCATTGGTCGTCGAATTCGCCCTCGGTTACCCCGACTGGCTGTTTCGCGCCATCGGCCATCCGGTGACGTGGTTCGGCAGGCTGATATCCTTTCTCGACCGCAGGCTCAACCGCGCCACTGATCCCGACGCGCTGCGTCGCAAGCGTGGTGTCCAGGCGCTGCTGGTCATCGTGCTGGTGCCGGCGATAATTGGCCTGGGCGTGCAGATCCTGTTCTGGTTCGTTCCCATGGGCCTCGTCATCACGGCCCTTCTGGCAACGTCGCTTCTGTCGCAAAAGAGCCTCTATGAGCATGTCGAGGCTGTGGCGGACGCGCTCGACACCGGTGGCCTCGCTCTGGCCCGTCTTGCCGTTTCGCGAATCGTCGGCCGCGACCCTGAAACGCTCGACAGGGCCGGCGTCTGCCGCGCCGCGATCGAGAGCCTGGCTGAGAATTTCTCTGACGGCATCGTCGCCCCCGCCTTCTGGACCGGCGTCGGCGGCCTGGCCGGCGGCGCCGCCTACAAGGCCGCCAACACCGCCGATTCGATGATCGGTCACCGCACCCCGCGCCACGAGGCGTTCGGCTGGGCGGCGGCGCGCTTCGACGACTGGATCAACCTGCCGGCGTCGCGGCTGACGGCGCTTCTGATCGTGCTGGCGGCGTTCTTCGTCAAAGGCGCTGATGCGAAAAAAGCCTGGCATGCGGTGCGGCGCGACGCGAAAAAACATCGCTCACCCAATGCCGGCTGGCCGGAAGCGGCGATGGCCGGTGCGCTCGGCCTGGCGCTCGCCGGCCCGCGCTTCTATGGCGGCGTGCTGGTCGACGACGTCTTCATGGGCGAAGGCGGCCGGCGCGAAGCCGACAGCCTCGACATCAGGCAGGCGCTGAAACTCTATCGCTTCGCCGACTATCTGCTGATCGCTCTGTTCGGGTTGGTTTCGGTCGTTGTCATCGTTGTGACCTAACCTCACCCTCACCCTCACCCTCACCCTCCCCGTCTGGGGAGGTTGAGGAACACTCAGAACTCGATCCCCTGCTGCGCTTTCACGCCGGCGGAAAAATGATGCTTGGTCACGCTCATTTCGGTGACGAGGTCTGCGGCCTCGACCAGCGCCGGCTTGGCGTTGCGGCCGGTGACAACGACATGCAGGCCCTCGCGCCGCGCTTTTAGCGCGCCAACCACTCTGTCGAGATCGAGATAGTCGTAGCGCAGCGCAATGTTCAATTCGTCGAGCACCAGCAGGCTGATCGACGGATCGGCCATCAGTTCGAGCACCTTGGCCCAGGCGGCTTCGGCGGCAGCGATGTCGCGCTTCAGATCCTGGGTTTCCCAGGTGAACCCCTCGCCCATCGCGTGCCACACGACACGGTCGCCGAAGGCGGCGAAGGCGTCCTTCTCGCCGGTGTGCCACTTGCCCTTGATGAACTGGACGACACCGACGCGCTTGCCGTAGCCGAGCATCCGCAGCGCCAGCCCGAAGGCGGCCGTGGTCTTGCCTTTGCCCGGGCCGGTGTTGACGATGAGCAATCCCTTCTCGACCGTCTTGCTCGCCACCTCGGCATCCTGCACCGCCTTGCGCTTGGCCATCTTGGCGCGGTGGCGCTCTTCGTCCTTATTGTCGATATCGGTCATATCATTTCACCTTGAGCGGCAGCCCCGCCACCATCAGCAGCACCGTATCGGCAATCGCCGCGACCTGCTGGTTGAGCCGGCCGGCGGCATCGCGAAAGCGGCGCGCCAGTGCATTGTCCGGCACGATGCCTTGTCCGACTTCATTGGACACCAAGAACCAGGGTCCGCGCGGCCGCGACAGCACCTCCGCCAATCGCCGGCATTCAAGGTCCAGATCGTGTTCGGCCAGCATATGGTTGGTCAGCCACAGCGTCAGGCAGTCGACAAGCACCGGCCGATCGTCCGGCAAGGCGGCAAGCGCGCCGGCGAGATCGAGCGGTGCGTCGATGGTCGTCCAGCCTTCGCCGCGCCGCGACCGGTGCAACGCGATGCGCTCACGCATCTCGTCATCATAGGCTTGCGCCGTGGCGATATAGGTCCAGGGCGGCGGCAAGGCGGTCGCCAAAATTTCGGCGTGCGCGCTCTTGCCGGAGCGCGCACCGCCGATGAGGAAGGTCAGTGTCTTGCGATCAGGCAAAGCTGTCGCGCAGGCTGGTCGCGGTGCCGGTGAAGCGGCCGCGCACCACGCCGACAACCGCGCCGAGCACCAGCCAGAACACCAGATTGGTCACGGTCACCGCCACCACGAACTGGTGATGCAGCCCTTCCGGAATCGCCGTCTCGTAACTGTCGGGCTGCGGTGCCCCGACAACATGCGGTGCGACGATCAAAAGGACGGCAAGGATCGCCAGCGGCAGCGACTTGCGGAACGCGATCAGGCCGAGACCGGCAGCGGTTGCCGCCACCGTTGCCCACCACCAGATCTGGCGCTGGGTGAGATCGGCGGCCGGCATGGCCGGCAGTTCCGGCGGCAGGCCGAGGCCCGGCGCCAGCGTGAACACGGCAAAGCCGGCCAAGCCCCAGAACACGCCCTGGCGCCAACCACCGATACCGCCGGCGAATTCGGAAACCGCGACCAGGATCAATCCGAAGCCGATGCCGGTGACGATGTTGGCAAGCACGCTGAAGGCGAAACGCTCGAAACCGTCTGCCGGCGCCCAGCCCTCGTCTTCCGCCGCAGCAGTCGCTTCGGCAGGGGCCGGAGCGGCTGCGCTCATGGCATTGCTATCCGTTGCTGCCGGAGCGGCATGGTCATGGTGATGCCCGCCGCCCGCCTGTTCGTAGACTTCCGCCTTCAGGATCAGCGGCACGGTCGCATAGGCCTGCATGCAGGCAAGAACGACGCCGGCCACGAGCCCTGCGATCGCCGCGATGAACACGACGTTGCGAAACAGGTTCATGATGTCAGCCCCTCGTCAGTGGCAGGGAAATGCCATCGAATGGCGATAGTCGTGAGCCGCATTGTGGACCGCATCGATATGCGAGAAGCCGACAAAGCCCATCACGAAAATGCCGAGCAGCGCGGCGAGCGCGAGCTGCATGAAGCGCGACTGCGAGGAGACGGAAGCGCCGAGGGAGACGGAAGCGGTAGTCATGTCTTGTCCTTTCGCCCTCCACCCGAGGGCATCGAAGTCAGTTTCCTGTCGCCGGCAGGTCTCCTGGCTCACGGATCAGCGTCCTTCCCCACCTTCCCGAAGAAAAATCTTCAGTGGCATATGGAGAGGACTACCGCACACAGTTGCGGGGGCAGCCACGGCATTGGGCGAAATCCGCCCTTACCGCATTCCCTCTTGGCTCCAAAATGGAACCGGCGACACCGGCGACTATAGGCAGAATCCTCGCGTCCGGCAAACCAAATTCCGCCGGCGACCGTTGCGAATGCGCCATGAAGGTCAAAGCGATTTCGGCAGATAGCGCCACGTCACGAAGCCGCAGACCGCCGCCAGCAGGCCGAGCGTGACGAACACCGAGCCCAGGCCGAAGAAGGCCAGCACCACCGAATAGACCAGCGGCGGCGTCAGCTCGGAAAAGTCGAGATAGGTGCGATAGACCGCCGCCATCTGCGATCTTTCATAGGAGCGCACCGAGCGCATGAAGGCGGTCGAGCCGAGCGCGTCGAGTGCAATGGTGAAGAAGGCGCCGCAGAGCAGGAAGGCGCCGGTGAGCAGCGGCACGGTTTCGCCGACGAAGCCCGCCGCCAGAAGCGCGACCGACATGGCGAAATAGGCAAATGTCATGGTCCTGCGGCCGCCAAAGCGCTTTCCCGCCTTGCCCCAGAAAATCGCCATGAACAAAAGCGCGTTGCCGGCCGAAACCAGCAGGCCGCCGGCCAGCTTGCCCTCACCCGTAATGACCATGAACAGCGGCCCATAGACGAAGAACGTCGTCCAGAAACAGGAGCGCCCAAACGCGATCAGCCAGGCCAGCCTGAGCCTGGGCTGGGCGATGAAGCGGCCGATATTGGCGAGCGGATTGGCTGGTCGCGTCTTGCCGGGACGGATCGACGGGTTGTCGCCGAGCCGGTAGGTCCAGAACAATGCCAGCAGGGCTAACGCGAACACGGCCACCGCGCCATGCGCGGCATAGACGCCGAAGCGCGTGTAGAGGAAGATGCCGAGCGTCGGCCCACCGGTCCAGGCCAGCATCGACCACGCCATGCGCAGCGATTCGGCCTGCATGAAGTCGGTCTTGCGGATGTGGTCCATGATGTAGAGGTTGAGCGTGATCGACAGCGCGCTGGCGCCCATCACCCGGCACAGCATGCCGGCCAGTTGCCCGGCAAGCGTGTCGGTGACGAAGAACAGCGAGCCGATGGCCAGCAGGCAGGCGCCCGCCGTGTAGACCCAGCGCCGGGCGAAACGGCGGATCAGCATCGGCATGAACAATGTCACCGACAGGCCGAGCATCGCCACGACGGTGTAGAGGATCGAGACGATCTGCTCGTTGTGCAGGATCTCGTAAGCCTGGATCGGGATGACGCTCGACACCGTGGCGCGGGCGAAGGATTCGACCGCATAGAGCGAAGCGAAGGTGCGCGCGTCCGCGGCCTTGAGGGCCGGTAGCCAGATCGGATGGCGCACATGGGTGGACATTGCTTTCCCCGAAGCAGATTCACCGGGTCAAATCTGCCGTGGCGACCTCAGCGCCAATAAGAGGAAACCGACGTGCATCCGGCAAAAGCGAAGCCGGCCAAAGGCTTTCCGGCACTGGCCCAATGCCGCGGCTGATCCGGCGTTATCGGCAGGGTTGCCGGTCTTCTTTTGTCCTGGGCAACCGTGATAGTCCTCCAGCGGGGCTGAATCAGAATGCGAGACCATGAGCATCCAAACGCCGACCGCGCCCGTTCAGGATCGACCAAAGCGCATCGTCGCCATCGACATCGTGCGCGGCATCGCGCTGATCGCCATGGCAAGCTACCATTTCACCTGGGATCTGGAGTTCTTCGGCTACACCGATCCCGGCCTGACCGCCTTCGGCTGGTGGAAGATTTACGCGCGCTGCATCGCCTCGACCTTCCTGTTCCTGGTCGGCGTCAGCCTGTATCTCGCCCACGGCCGACAAATCCGCTGGAACGGCTTTTGGAAGCGGTTCGCCATGGTCGCCGGAGCCGCGATCGCGATTTCGGTCGTCACCCGCATCGCCACTCCGGACGGCTTCATCTTCTTCGGCATCTTGCACGAGATCGCGCTGGCCAGCCTGCTCGGTCTCGCCTTCCTGCGCCTGCCGGCGCTGCTGACGCTTGTCGTCGCCGCGCTCGTTATCGCCGCCCCCGTCTATCTGCGCTCCGAGGCCTTCGATCACCCATGGCTGTGGTGGGTCGGCCTGTCGGCGAACAATCCGCGCTCCAACGACTACGTTCCGCTGTTTCCGTGGTTCGGCGCCGTGCTTGCGGGCATCGCGGTGACAAAACTCGCGGCAGGTGCCGGCCTGCTTGCCAGGCTTGCCAATCTGGCGCCCGGTCGCTTGGCCAACCCGCTGGTCTTCATCGGCCGGCACAGCCTGGCTTTCTATTTGATCCACCAGCCGCTGCTGATCGGCTGCGTCTGGCTGTTCTCGCAGATCATGCCGGCGCAGGTCGAAACCCCGCAGGTGAATTTCCTCAAAACCTGTCAGCTGTCCTGCGAGCAGTCGCGCGACACCGAGTTCTGTACGAGCTACTGTGTCTGCATGCTCGATACGCTCGAGGGCGAGTCCACGCTTGATAGGCTCTACAACAACGATCAGACTGCGGAGTGGAAAGCGCATTTGTCCGATCTCGCCGGCATGTGCACCGCCAAGACCGACGGCAAGTTGATGGAGGGAGGGGCCGAATGACCGAGAACCAGCCGAAGCCGGGGCTCATACCGTGGCCGCCGCTGATCTACATCGCCGCCATCGCCGTCAGCATCGCACTGGGCCTGCTCTATCCCCTGCCCTGGATCGGCGACCTGCTGGGCGATATCCTGTTCGCGGCCGGCTGGGTGGCGCTGTTTGCCGTCGCCGCACTCTGGTTCACCGCGATCCGCACCATGATCCGGGCCAAGACCACGCTCAACCCCAACGCTGTACCCGATCACCTGGTCACCACGGGTCCCTTCGGCGTCACCCGCAATCCGATGTATCTGGCCAACACGCTGCTGTTGATCGGCGTCGCCTTTGTCTCGGGCATCGTGTGGTTCCTGCCGCTGGCGTTCATCGCCGCCTATGCCACGCAGAAGGTGGCGATCGAAGGCGAGGAAAAGGTGCTGGCGGGAAAATTCGGCAAGAAATACCGCGACTACGCCAAACGCGTGCGCCGCTGGATTTGAGCTGGCTTTCAAGCGGCCAATCTCCCCGTCGTGGGGGAGATGTCCGGCAGGAGAGAGGGGGCGCTGTCCCTCAAACTCTCTGCCTAGGTATTCACGCCAAGCTCCACCAGCCGCTCCACACAAGACTCCTCGGCCTGGTCGAGTTCAGCCAGCGTCTCCTCGAGGTCGCGGCGTTTCTGCCGGAGATCCTCGCGCTTTTCCTCGATGCGCTTGATCATCAGGTTGAGCTGGCCGACTTCGCCGGGCGGCTCCTTGTACATCTGGATGATTTCGCGAATCTCGTTGATCGAGAAGCCAAGCCTTTTGCCGCGCATGATCTGGCGAATGAGCTGCCGGTCGGAGGGGCGAAACAGCCGCGTGCGGCCGCGCCGCACCGGCTGCACCAGCCCTTCGTCCTCGTAAAAGCGCAGCGTCCGCGTCGACACGTCGAACTCGCGGGTCAACTCGGTGATCGAATAATATTCTCGCATTGCCACTCCCACACGCCGAAACACCGGGGCGATCGCCATGGCGGCGTCACCCTTCTGTCCCGAACCAAAACCCATGCCATGCCGGAATCGACATGGCGCCCCGCGCGAGCCTCGCACGGCATTTACGTAAAAGTCAATTGAGCCAAAAGGCGTGCCCTCAGGGCACGCCGAACCACCACGTGGCAATGCCGAGAAATGCAAAGAAACCGACGACGTCGGTAACCGTGGTGACGAAGACCGCCGAAGCGACCGCCGGATCGACCTTGAAACGATCGAGCAGCAGCGGGATCAGGATGCCGGCCAGGGCGGCCACGAACATGTTGATGATCATCGCCGCCGCGATGATCCCGCCCAGATTGGGATCACGGAACCAGGCTGCCGCGACGATGCCGATCAGGATGGCGAAGACGATGCCGTTGATGAAGCCGACACCCATCTCGCGGCGAATGATGCGGCCGGCATTGTAGATGTCGAGATCCCTGGTCGCCAACGCCCGCACGGTGACGGTCATGGTTTGCGAGCCGGCATTGCCGCCCATGCCCGCGACGATCGGCATCAGCACCGCCAGTGCCACGATGTGTTCGATCGTGCGGTCGAACAGGCTGATCACCGACGCCGCCAGGAACGCGGTCAGAAGGTTGATCAGCAGCCACGGAACGCGTGAGCGCGAGGTCGAAAAGATGCTGTCGGAAAGCTCTTCGTCGCCGACGCCGCCCATACGCATCAGATCTTCCTCGGCCTCCTGCTGGATGACGTCGACGACATCGTCGATGGTCAGAACGCCAACCAGCCGTTCGTTCTCGTCGACGACCGCGGCCGACAAAAGATCGTACTGCTCGAATTCCCGCGCCGCCTCTTCCTGGTCCATGATGGCCGGAATGGCGTGCCGCGTCTCGTGCATCACCTCCTCGACCTTGACCGAACGCTTGGTGCGCAGGATCTGGTCGAGGTCGATGGCGCCGAGCAGCTTGAAGCTCGGATCGATGACGAAGATCTGGCTGAAGCGCTCGGGAAGATTGTTGTCCTCGCGCATGTAGTCGATGGTCTGGCCGATCGTCCAGAACGGCGGAACCGCGACGAACTCGGTCTGCATGCGGCGGCCGGCCGTCTCTTCGGGATAATCGAGCGAGCGGCGCAGCCTGATCCGCTCGGTGAACGGCAGTTGCGACAGGATCTCGTCCTGGTCTTCCTGGTCGAGATCCTCGAGAATGTAGACGGCGTCGTCGGAATCGAGCTCCTGCACCGCCTGCGCGATCTGCGCATTGGGCAGATTGTCGACGATCTCCATACGGATCGCCTCGTCGACCTCCGTCAGCGAGGAAAAGTCGAAATCGGCGCCCAGGAGTTCGACCAGCGCGCGGCGCTGTTCGGGATGCAGCGCCTCGAGCAGATCGCCGAGCTCCGACTGGTGCAGGTCGTCGACTTCATGCTTGAGGGTCAGCGTGTCGCGGTCGGCGATCGCCGCGCCGATCCGCGCCAGGAAGGACGAAAGCACGGCGCCGTCCTCGCCATAGATGTCGGCGTGGTTGTCCTCGGCGGCCCCGGCGCCGGTCGTCCGTTCGTGCTCGCCTTCCACCAGCGCCTCCCGCCACAAGAATCCCGGAAAAGGTGCAAATCAGGTCTAGAGCATCGGACCCAAAAGAGGAAACCGGTTTTGGGAGAATCCGACGCTCAAAAAGAAAGTGGCGTAAAGCGCGGGAATATCAACGAAATGCGTCCGGCCCGCAGCGGGCGAGACCGGTACAAATCGGATTCTGGGAAGAGAATGGTGCGGTCGAGAAGACTCGAACTTCCACGGGTTGCCCCACAGCGACCTCAACGCTGCGCGTCTACCAATTCCGCCACGACCGCACGTGGTAGAGCCGGAACCGACCGGCTCGCGGCGTGTAGCAAATCGTTTCCGGTGAAACAAGTGCACGGCAAGCAATAATGTCAGGCGATTGGCATAATGCTCCACAGGGCCCGAACGCAGCGCCGGAACTGGACGTTTGCGCCTGATATCGCCATATGGAAGGCAAGTTGATGTCGCCCAAAGGTGCGAGGCGTTTTTGGGCGCGCCATGGACAAACGAAAAGACGATACGCCATGACCGAACGCAGCCAGATCGCCACGTCGTTCCTGCCGCTTCCCGGCTCGGCACCGGTCGAATGGCTGATCGAGCCCGGCCTTACCGCCTATCCCGAGGCACTTGCCTTCATGGAGGCGCGCGCCGAGGCGATCCGCAGCGGCGCTGCCGGCGAAATGGTCTGGTTGGTCGAACACCCGCCGCTCTACACGGCCGGCACCAGCGCCCGTGGCGAGGATCTGATCGACGCCAGCCGCTTCCCGGTCTTCGCGGCCGGACGCGGCGGCGAATACACCTATCATGGGCCGGGCCAGCGGGTCGCTTACGTCATGCTCGACCTGAAGCGGCGGCGCGAGGATGTCCGCGCCTTCGTCGCGGCGCTCGAACAGTGGATCATCGGCACGCTTGCCGCTTTCAATGTGCGGGGCGAGCGCCGCGAGGACCGGGTCGGCGTCTGGGTCGTGCGGCCGGATCGCCCTGCTCTGCCGGACGGCTCGCCGGCGGAGGACAAGATCGCGGCCATAGGCATCCGGCTGCGGCGCTGGGTGAGTTTTCACGGCATCGCCATCAATGTCGAGCCCGATCTCGACCATTTCAGCGGCATCGTGCCTTGCGGCGTGCAGGACCACGGCGTCACCAGCCTCGTCGACCTAGGCCTTCCCCTGACCATGGCCGATCTTGACCTGGCGTTGAAATCCGCCTTCGAGGATGTGTTCGGTCCCGCCACGGCGTTGCCTGTCGAAGCCGAGCGCAAAGCCGGCTGATCTTCCGGATCCGGTACGGCTCAAATCAGTTGGGCAGAGGCCCACAACACGCCATAGCCATGGATGGCGAACACCGCCAGCAACGCCGCCGCCATGGCCAGCCGGTCGATGGTGCGGATCGGCTTCAGCTCGTGACGCGGCTTCACCCCACTGCTCATCGTCAGCAGGCTGAGGAGCGAAAACACCGCTCCCGTCGCGAGCAGGAAGGTGGCGGAAAAGCCGGCCTGCCAACCCACGGCCAGGAAAGCCGAGAGCAGGAAGAAGGAAGCCAGCGCCAGCGCGACCGGTCCCGGACAGATCTGGCGCAGCACCTGGCCGCCGTCGAACTTCCACACCGGCACCAGATTGGCGATGTTGAACAGTGCGGCGAAACCCGCCAGCGTCGCCAGCAGGGCCGCCGCCAGCCGGTGACCTTCCGTGCCGGCAAAGGTGCTTGCGGCGATGGCGATCGGCACCAGGAAGGCGGAAAAGCCGGCGCCCATCAATGCCACGAAAGCCACTTCGAAACGGCTGTCATAGGGCCGCCCGCCAATGGCGATGCCGCCGAGCAGCGGAATGAAGATCATCCGCGCCCGGTTGTGGCCCATCAGCCGGAACGCCGCCATATGGCCAAGCTCATGCAGGGCGACCACCGATGTGAGGATCGCGGCCAGTGCCAGGCCGCCGAAGTGAAGGCCGAAGAATGGCCACAGGATCAGCGCCGAAAGCCCGGCAAAGCCGACCTGACTGAGCGGATGCTCGAACCAGCCGCCCTTGCGATACTTTCCGGTCCGCGCCCAGCGCTGCAGCTTGGAGAGTTCGCGGCGCAGGGCGAAATAGCGGAACACCAGGAAGGCAACGCCACGATAGCGATCGGTCTGGCTGAGCGTCACCCGCGTGCTGTTGCCTTCCGAAACGAGTTCGGCGGTTTCGCGAAAATCCTTCCAGAACGAAGCGTCGAGTGCCGTATCCTCGATGACACGCATCGAGAAGCGGCTGCCTTCGACGACGTCTTCAAACCGCGACTTGCGTTCGATCGGCTTGCCGTCGCGACCTTCCCAGGACAGCGTGATGCGGGCCACGCCCTCGCCGTCCGGGGCCTCGGCGGACAGGATCTCACCGGACCAGCCGGCATTGCTGCCGAGCGGCCACAGCGCCTGCCAGAGGCGCTGCCGATCCATCGCCACCAGACGGGTCAGCCGGACCGTGCGCAAACCAAGCGGCACCGTCATCAACAGAAAGATCAGCCCGAGATTGCTGGCCACCAGAATGGCCGTGACGATGGGCGACACCTGGACGTTGCTCCCTGTCTTGCCGGGGCACTCTAACGTCGCTGCGGCAAGAAAAGCTTAACGGCGGAGCGGTCTTCGACCGCATGGGACCCACGGCGGCGAACGCCGCCAAATCACATGGCTCCAATCCAGATTGCCATGGAGACGAGAAAGGTGCTCATGCAAACCAGTGAGATGACATCCTGAACCAGATCGGTCATAACTCTCTCCTGTTGTTGATATGTTCGTATTTTGTTCTAATTTTGTTCAAATGTCAAGGCGCACAATCCGGCCGTGCCCGAATTTCCGGGCGATCAAATCGGCAGGGTTAAGAAACGGTTGACGGGCGAACGACGGTTGTCCAGCGCCGACCAGGGCACGACGAGACTGGGGTCAGGCCGAGCCGAGAATGGTGGATTTCGAGAACCGGAGCGGAGCGTACTTTTGGGTACGTGAGCACCGTTCTACCGCGACGGGGTAGAACCGGAAGCGCAGGAAGCCGCCTTTCGCAGGCCGGCCTCACCCCAGTATCGCCGTGCCCTAGAGCGGCACCACTTTGCCGTCGGCTAGCGTGACGCGCCGGTCCATGCGCGATGCCAGCTCGTGATTGTGGGTGGCGATCAGCGCCGCGAGGCCCGATTGCTTGACCAGCGCCGCCAGCGCCTCGAACACATAGGACGCGGTGACCGGGTCGAGATTGCCGGTCGGCTCGTCCGCCAGCAGTACCAGCGGCGCATTGGCGACCGCACGCGCAATGGCGACGCGCTGCTGTTCGCCGCCGGAGAGCTCGGACGGCCGGTGCGCCGCGCGTTTGCCGATCTGCATGTAATCGAGCAGCTGCGCCGCGCGCTCGGCCGCGTCCTTGCGGCTGAGCCCCTTGATGAGCTGCGGCATCATGATGTTTTCCAGCGCCGAGAATTCCGGCAGCAGGTGATGGAACTGGTAGACGAAGCCGACATCGTTGCGGCGGATCGCCGTGCGCTCGTCGTCGGACAGCCGCCCGCAGGCGCGGCCGGCCAGGATGACGTCGCCGGCGTCGGGACGCTCCAGCAGGCCGGCGGTGTGCAGCAGCGTCGACTTGCCGGTGCCAGACGGCGCCACCAGCGCCACCATCTCGCCGCGCTTCAGCGAGAAGTCCGCACCATTGAGAATGGTGAGCTTTCGCGGTCCCTGGACGTAGTGCCGCTCGACGCTCTTCAGCTCGATAATGACCTCGGCCACTATTCGTACCTCAAGGCTTCGACCGGATCGAGACGCGCGGCGCGCCATGCCGGAAACACCGTTGCCAGGAAGGACAGGCCGAGCGCCATCAGGACGACATAGGTCGTCTCGCGCGGATCCATCTTCGCCGGCAACTGGCTGAGGAAATAGAGTTCAGGATTGAACAGCACCTTACCGGTCATCCACGAGAAGAACTGGCGGATCGATTCGATGTTGGTGCAGATCAGTACGCCGAGCAGCACACCGGCAAGCGTGCCGGTCACGCCGATCGCCGCACCCGTCATCAGGAAGATGCGCAGGATGGCGCCGCGCGACGCCCCCATAGTGCGCAGGATGGCGATGTCGTGGCCCTTGTCCTTCACCAGCATGATCAGGCCGGAGATGATGTTCAGCGCCGCCACCAGCACGATCAGTGTCAGGATCATGAACATGACGTTGCGTTCGACCTGCAGCGCGGAGAAGAAGGTCTCGTTGCGCTGGCGCCAATCGACCATGTCGATCGGCCGCTGCGCCGCCGCCTCCACTTTCGGTTTCAGCGCATCGACATCGTCTGGATTGTCGACATAAATCTCGATCGTTTGCGCCCGCCCGTCCATGTTGAAATAAAGCTGCGCTTCGGAAAACGGCATGTAGACGATGGACGTGTCATATTCGGACATGCCGACTTCGAAGATCGCCGCGATCTTGTAGCCCTTCATGCGCGGCGTGGTGCCGATCGGCGTCACGTCGCCGTCGGGCGAAATCAAGGTGATGGTATCGCCAAGCGTCAGGCCGAGATTCTCAGCCATGCGCTTGCCGATGGCAACGCCCTCGCCAGAATCGAAATCGGCGATCGAACCCTGCTTGATGTTGCTGGCAACGATGGCGATCTTGCTTAGATCCTCGCCGCGTATGCCGCGAACCAGCGCTCCGGTTCCGCCGCCGACATTGCCTTGCGCAAGCACCTGGCCATCGATCAGCGGGATGGCGTATTTGACGCCTGCTACACCGTTGATGCGGCTGGCGACCTGCGCATAGTCCTCCAGCGGCGAATCGAGCGGCTGCACGATCAGGTGGCCGTTGACGCCGAGGATGCGCGTCAAAAGCTCCGCCCTGAAACCGTTCATCACCGCCATGACCACGATCAGCGTGGCGACGCCCAGCATGATGCCGAGGAACGAGATCGAGGCGATCACCGAGATCACCGTCTCCTTGCGCCGCGAGCGCAGATAGCGCCAGGCGACCATGCGCTCGAAGATGGAAAAGGGTCCGGCGCCGACCGATCTTGCCGCCACCGCCTCGCTCATGCGGCGACACCGAAGCGCTTCTTCGCGTCCGCGATCGGCAGCGTCTCGCGCTCGCCGGTCTTGCGGTTCTTGATCTCGATCTCGCCGGCGGCGACACCGCGCGGTCCGACGATCACTTGCCAGGGAAGGCCTATCAGGTCGGCGGTGGCGAACTTGCCGCCGGGCCGCTGGTCGGTGTCGTCGTAGAGCACGTCCTTGCCGGCGGCGACGAAAGCGGCATGCAGTTCGTCGCAGACGCCGTCGCACTCGGCGTCGCCCGCCTTCATGTTGATCAGTCCGATGTCGAACGGCGCCACCGCCTCCGGCCAGATGATGCCGTTGTCGTCATGGCTGGCTTCGATGATCGCCGCGACCAGCCGCGACGGACCGATGCCGTAGGAGCCGCCGGAGACGAAATGATCCTTGCCGTCGGGTCCGGTCACCTTGGCGCCCATGGGCTTGGAATATTTGTCGCCGAAATGGAAGATGTGGCCGACCTCGATGCCGCGCGCCGAAACCTTGTCGCTCTCGCCGATCTTCTCCCACGCCGCCTCGTCATGCATCTCGTCGGTGGCGGCGTATGGCGTCGTCCATGTCTTGACGATGTCGGCGATCTCGGCGTCGTTGGCAAAATCGGTGTTGGCGCCGGGCACATCGAGCGCAAGATAGTCGCGGTGGCAGTAGACCTGGCTCTCGCCGGTGTCGGCCAGGATGATGAATTCATGGCTGAGATCGCCGCCGATCGGCCCGGTGTCGGCCCGCATCGGTATTGCCTGCAGCCCCATGCGGGTAAAAGTCCGGAGATAGGACACGAACATCCTGTTGTAGGCCGCCCTGGCGCCTTCGAAGTCGAGATCGAAGGAATAGGCGTCCTTCATCAGGAACTCGCGCGACCGCATGACGCCGAAGCGCGGCCGCACTTCGTCGCGGAACTTCCACTGGATGTGGTAGAGATTGAGCGGCAGGTCCTTGTAGGACTTCACATAGGCGCGGACGATCTCGGTGACCACTTCCTCATTGGTCGGGCCGTAGAGCATGTCGCGGTCCTGCCGGTCCTTGATGCGCAGCATCTCCTTGCCGTAGTCGTCATAGCGGCCGCTTTCGCGCCACAGATCGGCCGACTGGATGGTCGGCATCAGGATTTCCAGCGCACCGGCGCGATCCTGCTCCTCGCGGATGATGCGGCATACCTTGTCCAGCACCCGCTTGCCGAGCGGCAGCCACGAGAAACTGCCCTGCCCCTGCTGGCGGATCATGCCGGCGCGCAGCATCAGCCGGTGCGAGACGATCTCGGCCTCGCGCGGATTTTCTTTGAGGATAGGCAGGAAATAGCGCGACAAACGCATGGGCAGGTCCGTGAGTGAGGAGGGCCGCGTCAGAATCGGCGCGACTTTGGCTTGCTTGACCCGGCTTCATAGCCATTTCAAGGCGGAATGGGAACCCGGACGCTTCGGCCCGAAAAGCGGAATCGATTTCCAAAAAACATGGGTAGCCGGGATCAGAAGCGTCGCACCGCCGTTCGCCCGTCCAGAAGACCCATGGCGCTGCAAGCCCTCCCGGTCACTGTGCGCGTCTTGGTGATCGTTCGCCAAGCAACGCCTGCCACACTATTGTGCAGTGCAGCACGAGAATGCCCGTTTCAAGGCAAAATTCTTCGTGACATTTTCATTCGCCTTAGGCTAATGTACCTCGATAACCGAGAGGGCAGAAAAAAATCTGCTCTCCTACGCGGTCAAAGTCTTGGGAGGATGCGATCTAGGCGCGGTTACCCGCTGCCGCCGGAAACCGGAAACAGATCGGACGCGTTTAAATTGCAAGGCCTCGTGCCTTGCATTTTTTTTGTGCAATCATCTGCTTAGCGCAACGCATTGCCAAACCACCTTACCCAGCGTCAGCGCTCGTCAGGCCGCAAAACGGCACGACATTCCCCGCCGAAACCCGCCCGGTTCCGACATATGAAAACGCCGTCGCTGGACAGTCTATTTAGCCGGCGTCTGGCTGAATTCCGGCACGATGTGCGGGATGTCGTTGAGGCTGTATCCCAGCCCATGCGTCAGGCCATAGAAAATGCCCATCAGGATCGCGGTGGCGATGGTGGTGCGGATCACGGCGCGCAGCATGTGAGGCCCACGCGGCGCGCTCGGAACCGTGCCGAGCGTCACGTCGTGATCGTCGTCCTGCGTCCTCACGCTGAACGGCAGCACGGCGAACAGCACCACCCACCAGGTCGCGAAAAACAGGGCGGTGAACGAAACCCAGCTCATGATTGCTCCAGTTCGATCAGCGTGCCGAAGAAATCCTTCGGATGCAGGAACAGCACCGGCTTGCCGTGCGCGCCGATCTTCGGATTGCCGTCGCCCAGCACGCGGGCGCCGGCGGCCTTGAGCTGATCGCGCGCGACCAGGATGTCGTCGACCTCATAGCAAAGGTGATGCATGCCGCCGGAGGGGTTCTTCTCCAGGAAGGCGGCGATCGGCGATCCCTCGCCCAAAGGCTCCAGAAGTTCGACCTTGGTGTTGCCGACATTGACGAACACCACCGTCACCCCGTGCTCCGGCAGCGCCTGCGGCGCCGTCACCTCCGCGCCGAGCGTGTTGCGGTAGGCCGCTACGGCAGCAGCCAAATCCGGCACGGCAAGCGCGACATGGTTCAGACGTCCGAGCATAGGTTTTCCCCAGGGCAGTAAGGCAATAGGGCAGTATGGCAATAGGGGAAAAGCTGACCTGCCTCGTATCGAAATCCCTACTGCCCTACTCCCTTACTGCCCCACTCCCCTCAGCGAGTAACGAACACCGTCACCAGCGGCTTCTTGCCCCAGGCTTCGTTGGCGGCGCCGCGCACGGCGCGCCGCACTGCTTCCTGCACCAGGTCGAGGTCTTTTCGGCGCTGACGGGGGATCGAGTCCACCGCGCCGATTGCCGCATCGATCATCAGATCTTCCAGCGACTCGCCACGGCCATCGGCCTCGGCGACGCCGATGGCGACCAAATCGGGGTCGCCGGCAAGCTCATATTTGTCGTCCAACACGACATTGACCGCCACGTGGCCGGCAAAGGACAATTTGCGCCGGTCGCGGATGCCCATCGCCTGATCGGTGCCGATCAGTCTGCCATCCTTGTAGATACGGCCGAACGGCACCTGATCCATGATGGTGGCTGGACCGGGAGCAAGCCTGAGCATGTCGCCGTCGCGCACCTGCGCCACCTGGCCGATGCCCGATGTCGACATCAGCGAGCCCTGCGCCACCAGATGTGCCGCCTCGCCATGCACGGGAACGCCGATCTGCGGGCGCACCCATTCATACATCTTGCGCAATTCGCTGCGCCGCGGATGGCCGGAGACATGCACCAGCGCATCGCCGTCCTCGATGATCTTGACGCCGAGGTCGATGAGACGGTTCTTGATCTCGAGGATCGCCTTCTCGTTGCCGGGAATCGTACGCGAGGAAAACACCACCGTGTCGCCTGCCGTCAGCGACACCGACTTCATCTCTTCGCGCGACAGCTTGGCCAGTGCGGCCAGCGGCTCGCCCTGGCTGCCGGTGCAGATGATGACCAGGTTTTCGCGCGGGATGAAACCAAAATCCTCCTCGGCGATGAACTCCGGCAGACCGTCCATGTAGCCAAGTTCGCCGGCCACATCGATGACCCGCTTCAGCGAACGGCCAAGCACCAGGCACTGGCGTCCGGCATCGCGGGCCGCTTTGGCGATCGAGACGATGCGTCCTACATTGGAGGAGAACGTGGTGACGGCGACACGGCCTTTGGCAGCCTGGATGACGCCCTTGAGGCCCTCGCCCACAGCCACTTCCGAAGGCGACTCGCCTTCGCGCAGCGCATTGGTCGAATCGCAGATCAGCGCCAGAACGCCCTTGTCGCCATAGGCGCGGAAACGCGCCTCGTCGGTCTTCGGCCCGATCGTCGGCTCCGGATCGATCTTCCAGTCACCGGTATGGATGACGGTGCCTGCCGGCGAGGTGATCGCCAGCGACATCGGCTCGGGAATCGAGTGCGCGACCGGAATGGCTTCGATCTCGAAGGGGCCGACGGTGAATTTCTCGCCCGCCCGGTAGATCGTGACCGGTATTTTCGGTGCGCCCTGCTCGCCTTGCCGCTTGGCTTCCAGCAGGCCGGCGCTGAACGGCGTCATCCAGACCGGCGCCTTCAGCTTCGGCCATGTGTCGAGCAGCGCGCCGTAATGGTCTTCATGCGCATGCGTGATGATGATGCCGCGCAGATTGGCGAGGTTCTCCTCGATGAAGCGTGTGTCGGGCAGCACTAGGTCGACGCCCGGCAGGCTGGCATCGGGGAAGGTCACTCCGACATCGATGACGATCCATTCGCGCGCGCTGGGCGGCCCGTAGCCGTAAAGAGCGAAGTTCATGCCGATCTCGCCGACGCCGCCGAGCGGCACGAAGACGAGTTCGGCGTTTTCCGCTTTCGCCATGATTTTTCCCTTCCTGGCCCTCAGGCCAAGCTCAAAAGCAATTCCGGGAAAAGTGTGTAACGGTTTTCCCACCGGAGTTGCGCAAAAACAAACAGTTAGAACCGTTCATGAACGGCCCTATGCCCTGGCCGAAGCGACCGCGCCGAAATGCACATCGCCGGCGGCGATCGTCCGAACCGAACCTTCATCGTCGCGGATCACGAAACGGCAGTCCTCGTCAATGGTCTCAAACACCCCGCGCACCACATTACCGTCAATTCTGACGGCAACCTCGCCGCCGAGCCCCGCGGCACGATCAAGCCACCGTCGCCTGACGGCGGCAAGTCCGCGCCCCTCATCCCACAATCGGGCATTCTCGCTCCAGGCATCCGACAGCGCCAGGAACAGTGTTTCCGCATCGCATGCCGCGCCCAGCGCGCGCAAGGAAGTTGCGGGATACGGCAAATCCTCAGGGTATGCCACCACATTGACGCCGATGCCGACCGCCACTCCGAAACGGCCGCCCTCGAGGATTGCCGATTCCAGCAGGATGCCGGCCAGCTTGGCGCCGGAGGCAAGCACGTCGTTCGGCCATTTCAGCTCGAAACGGTTTTTTCCTTCGCTGCCACCGTCGAGGCCAATGGCGATCCGGCCCTTCGGCACCACGGCATCGAGTGCATCGGCCAGTGCCAGTCCTGCGACGAAGCCCAATGTCGCGGCAAGGCGAAGCTCTGCCTTGGTGATGACGAGCAGCGTCGCCGCCAGGTTGCCTTCCGGGGTCGCCCAGACGCGGCCGCGCCGGCCACGCCCGCTTTCCTGCTTCTTGGAAACGACCCACAATTTGCCGGAGTCGCCTGCCCTTGCGTGGTCCAGTGCCAGCGCATTGGTGGAGCCGACGCTCTCATGCGCCTCGAGCCGGAACCCTTCCGACGCCGAGGTTGGAGCCAGCCGAAATGCCATGCCGTCTAGAAAAACGTCTTGGCGGCGGCTTCGGCATAGGTGCCGATCGGCCCACCGATCAACACGTAGAACAGCACGAAGGCGCCGGAGACGCCGAGCACGACACGCAATTCCGTCGCCATCGGCACGAAGCCGCCGACCGGTTCGTCGAACCACATGATCTTGATGATGCGCAAATAGTAATAGGCGCCCACTACCGAGGCCAGCACGCCGATGATCGCCAGCGCGTAGAGATTGGCGTTAATGGCGGCGAGGAAGACGTACCATTTCCCCCAGAAGCCGGCGAGCGGTGGAATGCCGGCGAGTGAGAACATCAGGATGGTCAGGATCGTCGCCATGACCGGATTGGTCGACGACAGGCCGGCCAGGTCGCTGATCTGCTCGACATTGCCTTCCTTGCGCCGCATGGCGAGGATGAAGGCGAAGGTGCCGAGCGTCATCACCAGATAGATCAGCATGTAGATGGCAACGCCGCGCACGCCGGCCTGGCTGTTGGCGGCAAGGCCGACCAGCGCGTAACCCATATGGCCAATCGAGGAATAGGCCATCAGGCGCTTGATGTTGGTCTGCCCGATTGCGGCGAAGGAGCCGAGTGCCATCGAGGCGATCGAGATGAAGACGATGATCTGCTGCCAGTCGGCGGCGATTGGCTTGAACGCGCCCATGGTGACGCGCACGATCAGTGCCATCGCCGCCATTTTCGGCGCCGCCGCCAGGAAGGCCGTCACCGGAGTCGGCGCGCCCTCATAAACGTCAGGCGTCCACATGTGGAACGGCACCGCGGAAATCTTGAAGGCAAGGCCGGCCAGCACGAAGACGAGGCCGAAAACGAGGCCAAGCTGGCGCTCGCCGCTGCCGAGTGCCGTGGCGATTTCCTGGAAGCCGGTGTTGCCGGTGTAGCCGTAGACCAGGCTGATGCCATAGAGCAGCATGCCCGACGACAGCGCACCGAGAACGAAATATTTGAGGCCCGCTTCGGTCGAGCGCAGATTGTCGCGGTTGATCGCGCACAGCACATAGATCGCCAGCGACTGCAGCTCGAGGCCGAGATAGAGGCCGATCATGCTGTTGGCCGAGATCATCAGCATCATGCCGAGCGTGCACAGCAGGATCAGCACCGGATATTCGAACTTGTCGAAACGCTCCGCCTTGGCGAAGCGCATCGACATCACCAGCGTCACCGCCGAGCCGACCAGTGCCAGCACCTTCATGAAGCGGCCGAAGGAATCCTGGATGAAGGCATTGCCATAAGCGCTGCCCTGCCCGGTTCGGAAGATCAGCCAGGCGCCCGCGATCGCCAGCACGGCAACCGCGAGGCCGGTTACCGTGTTGGCCGTGTTGGCGCGCGAATAGGCTCCGACCATCAGCAGCGCCAGCGCGCCGACGGCAAGGATCAGCTCTGGCGTCGAGAGCGACAGGCTGGAGAGAAGGTCCGGCGTCATGGTTCGCAAAACCTCTGGTCAGTTCGCCGCCGCGGTCTGCGCGGCGCCGATGGATGCAGTGACATTGGTGACGAGCGACTTGACCGATTGGGCCGTCGCGTCGAAGACCGGGGCGGGATAGACGCCGAAGAAGATGACCAGCACGACCAGCGGGTAGATGATCACCTTCTCGCGCGGCGACAGGTCGAGCAGTCCCTTAAGGCTCTCCTTGGTCAGTGCGCCGAAGATCACCCGGCGGTAGAGCCAGAGCGCGTAGGCGGCCGACAGGATGACGCCGGTGGCGGCGAAGAACGCCACCCATGTGTTGACCCGGAACACGCCGATCATGGTCAGGAACTCGCCGACGAAGCCGCTGGTACCGGGCAGACCGACATTGGCCATGGTGAAGATCAGGAACACCGTGGCGTATTTCGGCATGTTGTTGACCAGCCCGCCATAGGCCGCGATCTCACGTGTGTGCATGCGGTCGTAGATGACGCCGACGCACAGGAACAGCGCGCCGGAGACGAGGCCGTGGCTGAGCATCTGGAAGATCGCGCCCTGCACGCCTTCCTGGTTCATGGCAAAGATGCCCATGGTGACGAAGCCCATATGGGCAACCGACGAATAGGCGATCAGCTTCTTCATGTCCTCCTGCATCAGCGCCACCAGCGAGGTGTAGATGATGGCGACGACGGACAGCGCGAAGACCAGCGGCGCGAACATTTCCGACGCCAGCGGGAACATCGGCAAGGAGAAGCGCAGGAAGCCGTACCCGCCCATTTTCAACAGGATGCCGGCCAGGATGACGGAGCCCGCCGTCGGCGCCTCGACGTGCGCGTCGGGCAGCCAGGTGTGCACCGGCCACATCGGCATCTTCACCGCGAAGGAGGCGAAGAAGGCAAGCCATAGCCAGGTCTGCATGTTGGCCGGGAAATTGTGGGTCAGCAGCGTCGGGATGTCGGTTGTGCCGGACTGGAAGAACATCGCCATGATGGCGAGCAGCATCAGCACCGAACCGGCGAGCGTGTAGAGGAAGAACTTGAACGAGGCGTAGACGCGCCGCTTGCCGCCCCAGACGCCGATGATGATGAACATCGGGATCAGGCCGGCTTCGAAGAAGACGTAGAACAGCACGATGTCCAGCGCGCAGAACACGCCGATCATCAGCGTTTCGAGCAGCAGGAAGGCAATCATGTAGGCCTTGACGCGCTTCTCGATCGATTCCCACGAGGCCAGGATGCAGAGCGGCATCAGGAAGGTCGTCAGGATGACGAACAGCATCGAGATGCCGTCGACGCCCATATGGTAGGAAATGCCGGAATCGAGCCAGGCGACCTTCTCGACGAACTGGAAGCCGGACTGCGAATTGTCGAAGCCGGTCCAGATGAATAACGAGATGATGAACGTGAACGTCGTCGTCAACAGCGCGATGGCGCGGATGTTGCGGCGTGCGTTTTCGCTGTCGTCATTGATGAACAGGATAAGCAGCACACCAACCAGCGGCAGGAAGGTGACCAGCGAGAGGATTGGCCAGGCGGTCATCAGAGCATCATCCAGGTGACGAGTGCGGCAACGCCGATCAGCATGGCGAAGGCGTAGTGGTAGAGATAGCCGGTCTGCAGCTTGACGACGCGGTTGGTGACATCGACGACGCGCGCCGAAATACCGTCGGGGCCGAGGCCGTCGATGACGGTGCCGTCGCCGGTCTTCCACAGGAAGTGGCCGAGGCGCTTGGCGGGCCGCACGAACAGGAAGTCGTAGAGCTCGTCGAAATACCACTTGTTGAGCAGGAAGGCGTAGAGCCCGCGATGCTGCGCCGCCAGGTTGACCGGCATTTCCGGCGAGCGGATGTAGAATTTCCAGGCCAGCGCGAAGCCGATCAGCATGGCGATGAAGGGCGACAGTTCGACCCACAGCGGCAATTCGTGGATGTCGTGCAGGATGTGATTGTCAGGCAATGTGAACAGCGATGCCTTCCAGAACTCGGCATAGCCCTCGCCGATGAAGGCGTTGTGGAAGATGACGCCGGCAAACAGCGCGCCCGCAGCCAGGATGAACAGCGGCACCAGCATCACCGGCGGCGATTCATGGACATGGTGCATCACCTCATGGCTCGCCCGCGGCTTGCCGTGGAAGGTCATGAAGATCAGCCGCCAGGAGTAGAAGGAGGTGAAGCAGGCGGCGATGACCAAAAGCACGAAGGCCATGCCCGCAACCGAATTGTGGCCGGCAAAGGCGCTCTCGATGATGGCGTCCTTGGAGAAGAAGCCGGCGGTGCCGATGACCGTCACCGGAATGCCGACGCCGGTCAGCGCCAGCGTGCCGATCACCATCATCCAGTAGGTGGTCGGGATCAGTTTCCTGAGGCCGCCCATCTTGCGCATGTCCTGCTCGTCGGACACGGCATGGATGACCGAGCCCGAGCCGAGGAACAGCAGCGCCTTGAAGAAGGCATGCGTGAACAGATGGAAGATCGCCGCGCCATAGGCGCCGACGCCGAGCGCCACGAACATGTAGCCGAGCTGCGAGCAGGTCGAATAGGCGATGACGCGCTTGATGTCGTTCTGGACCAGACCGACGGTGGCCGCGAAGAAGGCCGTGAAGGCACCGATGAAGGTCACGACCGTCAGCGCCGAATGCGACAGTTCGAACAGCGGCGACAACCGCGCCAGCATGAACACGCCCGCCGTCACCATGGTGGCGGCATGGATCAGGGCCGAAACCGGCGTCGGGCCTTCCATGGCGTCCGGCAGCCAGGTGTGCAGCGGCACTTGCGCCGACTTGCCCATGGCGCCCATGAACAGGAGCAGGCAGACGATCGTCATGGCCGCCTGCTTGTCCAGCGCATGGCCAAGGAAAGTCAGCACCGCGGCACCGTGCGGCGCGCCTTCAGCGGGGATGAACGTCGCCGCATTGGCGAAGATGGTGCCCAGATTGACCGAGCCGAACAGCACAAACACGCCGAAGATGCCGAGTGCGAAGCCGAAATCGCCGACACGGTTGACGACAAAGGCCTTGATTGCCGCGGCATTGGCCGACGGCTTCTTGTACCAGAAGCCGATCAGCAGATAGGACGCCAGCCCCACCCCTTCCCAGCCGAAGAACATCTGCACGAGGTTGTCCGCCGTCACCAGCATCAGCATGGCGAAGGTGAACAGCGACAGGTAGGCGAAGAAGCGCGGCCGGTTCGGATCGTGGTGCATGTAGCCGATCGAATAGATGTGGACCAGCGCCGACACGGTGTTGACCACCACCAGCATGACCACCGTCAGCGTGTCGATCCGGAGCGCCCAGGACGCTTCCAGCCCACCCGACTGTATCCAGCGCAGCACGGGCACGGTGAACACCTCGCCATGGCCGAAACCGACGGTGAAGAACGCGACCCACGACAGCACGGCCGCGACCACCAGGAAACCCGAGGTGATGTATTCGGACGCCTTGGCGCCGAGCGACGTGCCGAACAGGCCGACGATCAGGAAGCCGAGCAGGGGAAGGAAGACGATGGCCTGATACATGGTGGTTCCGTCAACCCTTCATCATGTTCACGTCTTCGACCGCGATCGAGCCGCGGTTGCGGAAGAAGACGACGAGAATGGCAAGTCCGATGGCGGCTTCGGCCGCCGCGACCGTCAGCACGAACAGCGCGAACACCTGGCCGACCAGATCGCCCAGTGCTGCCGAAAAGGCGACGAAGTTGATGTTGACCGCCAGCAGGATCAGCTCGACCGACATCAGGATGACGATGACGTTCTTGCGGTTCAGGAAGATGCCGAACACGCCGAGCGTGAACAGAACAGCCGATACGGTCAGATAATGTGCGATGCCGACAACCATCTCAGAGTCCCTCGCCTGTCTTGACCTTGCGGATTTCCATGCCGGTCGCCGGCGTGCGGCCGACTTGGGCTGCGATCGACTGCCGCTTGACGCCTGGCTTATGGCGCAGCGTCAGCACGATGGCGCCGATCATGGCGACCAGCAGCACGAGGCCCGAAATCTGGAAGTAGTAGAGGTAGTCCGTATAGAGGATGTCGCCGAGCGCGGCGGTATTGGTCCGCGTGGCAAGATCCGGAATGGGCTTGGAGACCGTCGAAGCGAGCTGCGGCGCGAAGGTGTAGCCGCCGAGAACCACGATCAGCTCCGCCGCCAGGATCAGCCCGACCAGCGCGCCGATCGGCGCATATTGCAGGGCGCCGCTCTTCAGTTCGGCGAAATCGACGTCGAGCATCATGACGACGAACAGGAACAGAACCATCACCGCGCCGACATAGACGACGAGCAGGATCATCGCCAGGAACTCGGCGCCGGTCAGCATGAACAGGCCGGCGGCGTTGAAGAAGGTCAGGATCAGGAACAGCACCGAATGCACGGGGTTGCGCGAGGAAATGACCATGAACGCCGATGCCACCGCGACAAAGGCGAAGAGGTAGAAAAAGGCCGCCTCTAGTCCACTCAACATTGGGGATCCCCCGGGTTCCTGTACAAACAGGACAACCGTCCTGTTTCGATGTTTGCTGCCGCCTCCGGCCGCAAGTTTCGTTGTGTCCTTAGACGAGGCCCCTCGCCCCGTCCATGCGTCAAATATCAGCGGTAGGGCGAGTCCAGCGAGATGTTGCGCGCCAGCTCGCGCTCCCACCGGTCGCCATTCGCCAACAGCCTGTCCTTGTCGTAGTAGAGTTCCTCGCGCGTCTCCGTCGCGAACTCGAAATTCGGCCCCTCGACAATGGCGTCGACCGGGCAGGCTTCCTGGCAGAAGCCGCAATAGATGCACTTCACCATGTCGATGTCGTAACGCACCGTGCGGCGGGTGCCGTCATTGCGGCGCGGGCCGGCCTCGATGGTGATGGCCTGCGCCGGGCAGATCGCCTCGCACAATTTGCAGGCAATGCAGCGTTCCTCGCCGTTCGGGTAACGGCGCAACGCATGCTCGCCGCGGAAGCGCGGGCTGGTTGGCCCCTTCTCGTGCGGATAGTTGATCGTCTCCTTCGGCGCGAAGAACTGGCGCATCGACAGGAAGAAGGCGCTGACGAAATCCTGCAGCAGCAGCGATTTGGCGGCTTGGGAAAGAGCGGACATCACGCAAACCCCGTGATCTTGAGGAAGGCCGCGGTGGCGACCACCATGAACAGCGAGATCGGCAGGAACACTTTCCAGCCAAGCCGCATCAATTGGTCGTAGCGGTAGCGCGGCACGAAGGCCTTCACCATGGAGATGCCGAAGAACACGAAGCAGACTTTCAGCACGAACCAGATGACGCCCGGCACCCAGGTGAACGGCGCGAAGTCGAACGGAGGCAGCCAGCCGCCGAGGAACAGGATGGTGGCCAGCGCGCACATCAGCACGATGGCGACATACTCGCCGAGGAAGAACAAAAGGAACGGGGTCGACGAATATTCGACCATGTGGCCGGCGACCAGTTCCGATTCGGCTTCGACCAGATCGAAGGGCGGGCGGTTCGTCTCGGCCAGCGCCGAGATGAAGAAGATGATGAACATCGGGAACAGCGCCAGCCAGTTCCAGTCGAGGAAGGTGTTGGGCAGGCCAAGCCGCGTACCAATTCCATCATGCTGCGACAGCACGATATCGGTGAGGTTGAGCGAGCCGGCGGTGAGCAGAACGGTGACGATGACGAAGCCGATCGAGACTTCGTAGGACACCATCTGCGCGGCCGAGCGCAGCGCGCCGAGGAACGGATATTTCGAGTTCGACGCCCAGCCGCCCATGATCACGCCGTAGACCTCGAGCGAGGAGATGGCGAAGACATAGAGGATGCCGACATTGACGTTGGCGATCGCCCAGCCGTGGCTGACCGGGATGACCGCCCAGGCCGAGATCGCCAGCACGGCCGACACCAGCGGCGCCAAAAGAAACACGCCCTTGTTGGCGCCGGACGGGATGACCGGCTCCTTGAAGACGAACTTCAACAGATCGGCGAAAGCCTGCAGCGTGCCCCAGGGGCCGACGACGTTCGGGCCACGGCGCAATTGCACCGCCGCCCAGATCTTGCGGTCGGCGTAGAGGATGTAGGCGACGAAGATCAAAAGAACGACGATCAGCACGACTGACTTCAACAGGATCAGCAGCGCCGGCAGCACGTAGAAGGAGAAGAAAGTGTCCATGCTTATTCCGCCGCCTGCTTGAAGCCGCTCTTGGCCAGTGCCGAGCATTCCGCCATCACGGCCGATGCCCGCGCGATCGGGTTGGTCAGGTAGAAATCCTTCACCGGCGAGGTGAAGGTGCCCTTGTTCAGCCGTCCGCCGAGCTTCGCCACCTCGGCGATATCCTCGGCGTTGCCGGCCGCGACCTGGTCGATACGGGCCAGATGCGGGTATTCGCCATAAAGCTTGGCGCGCAGCTGCGGCAGCGAATCGAACGGCAGTTTCTTGCCGAGCACATCCGACAGCGCCCGCAGGATCGCCCAGTCCTCGCGCGCCTCGCCCGGCGCGAAGCCGGCGCGGTTGGTCTGCTGCACACGCCCTTCGGTGTTGACATAGGTGGCCGATTTTTCCGTGTAGGCGGCCGCCGGCAGGATGACATTGGCGCGGTGCGCGCCCTGGTCGCCATGCGTGCCGATATAGACGACGAAGGCGCCGCCGGTCTTGGCCATGTCGATCTCGTCGGCGCCGAGCAGGAACAAGAGCTCCATTTCGCCCAGCATGCCGGCAACGTTTCTGCCGCCCTCGCCCGGCACGAAGCCGAGATCGAGACCGCCGACGCGCCCGGCCGCATTGTGCAGCACGGCAAAGCCGTTCCAGTCGGCGCGAGCAGCGTTGACGGCGGCCGCGAGCTTGGCCGCCTGGCCGAGCACGGCCGCGCCATCGGCACGCGCCAGCGCGCCCTGTCCCACGATGATCAGCGGGTGTGTCGCCTTCTTCAGCGTCTGGAAGAACTTGCCGTTTCCGTCAGCCAAATCCTTCAGCGAATCCGGCCCGGCGCCCAGCTGTTCGTAATCGTAGCGGGTATCGCCGACATCGCCGATGACGCCGACCGGCAGATTGCCGGTCCGCCAGCGCTTGCGGATACGGGCATTGAGCACCGAGGCTTCATAGCGTGGGTTGGCGCCGATGATCAGCACCGCATCGGCCTGCTCGATGCCTTCGATGGTCGGGTTGAAGATGTAGCTCGCACGGCCGAGCGCCGGGTCGAGTGCGGCGCCATCCTGGCGGCAATCGGTGTTCTTCGAGCCGAGCGAAGCCATCAGCAGCTTGAGCGCATAGGTTTCTTCGACGGCGGCGAGATCGCCCGCGATAGCGCCGATCTTTTCGGGCGCCGTCTTCGACACCGCGTCCTTGATCGCGGCGAAGGCCTCGGCCCAGCTGGCAGCAACCAGCCTGCCGTCCTTGCGCACATAGGGGCGGTCGAGACGCTGCGTGCGCAGGCCGTCCCAGATGAAGCGGGTCTTGTCGGAGATCCACTCCTCGTTCACCGCCTCGTTGACGCGCGGCAGGATGCGCATCACTTCGCGGCCCCGGCTATCGACGCGGATCGCCGAGCCGACGGCATCCATCACGTCGATGGATTCGGTCTTGGTCAGCTCCCACGGCCGCGCCTGGAAAGCGAATGGCTTCGAGGTCAGCGCGCCGACCGGGCAAAGGTCGATGACATTGCCCTGCAGCTCCGAGGTCATCGCCTGTTCGAGATAGGTGGTGATCTCGGCATCCTCGCCACGGCCGATCAGGCCGAGTTCGGAAATGCCGGCGACTTCGGTGGTGAAGCGGACGCAGCGCGTGCAGTGGATGCAGCGGTTCATCACCGTCTTCACCAGCGGTCCGATGTATTTGTCTTCGACCGCGCGCTTGTTCTCGTGATAGCGCGAGGAATCGACGCCGAAAGCCATCGCCTGGTCCTGCAGGTCGCATTCGCCGCCCTGGTCGCAGATCGGGCAATCCAGCGGATGGTTGATCAGCAGGAACTCCATCACGCCTTCCCTGGCCTTCTTGACCATCGGCGTGTTGGTGAAGATTTCCGGCGCCTCGCCATTCGGGCCGGGACGCAGGTCGCGCACGTTCATGGCGCAGGAAGCCTGCGGCTTGGGCGGCCCGCCCTTCACCTCGATCAGGCACATGCGGCAATTGCCGGCGATCGACAGCCGCTCATGGAAGCAGAAGCGCGGCACTTCCGCGCCAGCGTCTTCCGCCGCCTGCAGCAGCGTGTAGTGGTCGGGTACAGTGATCTCTTTCCCGTCGACCTTGAGCTTTGCCATTCGCCTCAAACCCCTGCGGAGTTCCCGCAATCTCTTTTTCCGGACGCGGTCGAGACCACGTCGGGCACTTCATTCACTTCTTGACGGCGAGCGCCGCCGCTTGAGCTGTCCAATCGTCGCGGCCGATGCGGCCGCCGAGCGACAGATAGTCCTCGACCCAGGCAACCTCTTGCGGCGTCCATGCCGCGATCTGGGCATACGTCCAGATGCCGAGGCCGTTGAGAACCTTTTCCAGCTTGGGCCCGATGCCCGATATCGCCTTGAGATCCGCCGGTTTCGCCGGCTTCTCCACGGCCTTGGGCTGCCTGAAATCCTCGGGCAACAGCGCATCGCCGACGCCGCTTGTTGCTGGAGCGGCGTTTGCGGCCGGCACGGCAGTTGCGGCTTCCTTGGCGGCAATATCGGTGACCTCCCTGGCGAAGGACTGCGCCTCGGCGATCATGGTTTTCGCCGTCGCCCGCGCCTTGGTGGAGGAAGAGTTCGGATCGTCGAACTGCGCGACGCGCGCCTCGAAATCATCGACGATCGGCTGCAGCAGCCGCTGCGAGGCTTCTGCCGCACCTGAAAACGCGCCCAGCCAGACGCCGAAAGCATGATTGGCAAGCCCGAGGCCAAGCGCCGACATCGCCGCCGCACCCGCCACAGGATGCACGAAAAGGTTGACGGCACTGGCCATCTCCTTCGGCATCATCCTGGTCAAGTCCTGGTTCATCTTGTCGATCTGGTCCAAATTGGGCATCAGCGGGTTCGAATACGGCGCCATAGAGTTCTCCTGGTCGTTTCGTCGTTCGCCCCGCCCTTCGCTGCGGACTTTCGTCCGCGTAAAACGTTCTTCTATTCCGCCGCCACCATCACAGGCTCGGCCCGGTGCGCATTGCGCGAAAACTCGTCGATACGCCGCTCCACTTCGCCGCGGAAATGCCGCATCAGGCCCTGGATCGGCCATGCCGCCGCGTCGCCCAGCGCGCAGATCGTATGGCCTTCGATCTGCTTGGTGACGTCGAGCAGCATATCGATCTCGCGCTTCTGCGCCTCGCCGCGCACCAGCCGTTCCATCACCCGCCACATCCAGCCGGTGCCTTCGCGGCATGGCGTGCACTGGCCGCAGCTCTCGTGCTTGTAGAAGTAGGAAAGCCGCGCGATCGCCTTCACGACATCGGTCGACTTGTCCATGACGATGACAGCCGCGGTTCCAAGGCCGGATTTGAGGTCGCGCAGCGCGTCGAAATCCATCGGCGCGTCGATGATCTGCTCGGCCGGCACCAGCGGCACCGAAGCGCCGCCCGGTATGACCGCCAAAAGATTGTCCCAGCCGCCGCGAATGCCGCCGCAATGCGTCTCGATCAGCTCGCGGAACGGGATCGACATCGCCTCTTCGACCGTGCACGGATTGTTGACGTGGCCGGAGATGCAAAACAGCTTGGTGCCGACATTGTTGGGCCGGCCGAAGGACGAGAACCAGGCCGCGCCGCGGCGCAGGATGGTCGGCGCAACCGCGATCGATTCGACATTGTTGACCGTGGTCGGACAGCCATAGAGGCCGACATTGGCCGGGAATGGCGGCTTCAGCCGCGGCTGGCCCTTCTTGCCTTCGAGGCTTTCGAGGAGCGCTGTCTCCTCGCCGCAGATATAGGCGCCGGCGCCGTGGTGCATGTAGATGTCGAAATCGTAGCCGGAGGTGTTGTTCTTGCCGATCAGCTTGGCCTCATAGGCCTCCTCGATCGCGCGCTGCAGCGCCTCGCGCTCGCGGATGAACTCGCCGCGCACATAGATGTAGGCGGCAACCGCACCCATGGCGAAACCGGCAAGCAGCGCGCCCTCGACCAGCGTGTGCGGGTCGTTGCGCAGGATGTCGCGGTCCTTGCAGGTGCCGGGCTCGGATTCGTCGGCGTTGATCACGAGATAGCTCGGCCGGCCATCGCTCTGCTTGGGCATGAACGACCATTTGAGGCCGGTCGGGAAGCCGGCGCCGCCACGGCCGCGCAGGCCCGACGCCTTCATCTCGTTGACGATCCACTCGCGGCCCTTGGCGACGATGCCGGGCGTGTTATCCCAGGCGCCGCGCGCCATCGCGCCGGCCAAGGACTTGTCGAACAGGCCGTAGATATTGGTGAAGATGCGGTCTTTATCCCCGAGCATTTTTCGTCCCTCAGACCGGCTTCTTGCCGAAGACGCGGATGTATTCGGCGACGCCACCCTTGGCGAGCGCCTTGGCCTGCTTGACCCAGTCGTCGCGATCGATGCGGCCCTGGAAAGAGAGATAGCCATCCACCCACTCGCGTTCGGCCTTCTTCCACGACGCGACCTGCGCGAAGGTAAAGATGCCCAGCGTATGCAGGATGCCCTCGATCTTGGGGCCGACGCCGGAGATCAGTTTGAGGTCATCGACCTGTGCCGGCCTGTCGATGCCGGCCGGGCGATTCTTGTCCCCGAGCGACGGTTTGGCCGGCTTGGCGGCCGGTACCTTGACCTCTGGTGCCTTGAAGGCGGAGGCCGGCTCGGCCTTGGTGATGGGGCCACTGCGCTGCTTGGAAACCTGCTCGACTTTGGAGTCTGCCTTGTTGGCATTGGCGGCCGAATGCAGTGGAGCGGCAACACTCGCCGCCTTTTCAACCGCCGGCGCGACCTTGGTTTTTGAAGGCGTCTTCAACGCCGGGCTGGTTTCAGGGGCGTCGGTCTTCGGCTTGCTGGTGTTGGACGGTGCGACAGGGGCCGCGGCCGGCGCCGGCACCGGCGCTGCGACGATCGCGTCGGGTGCCGCCCTGGCGGCCTTGGCCGCCTCCCTGGCTTCCCTGTCGCGGGTCGACTTGAGGATCGCCTTTTCGCTCTTCAGCGTGGTGAGGCCGGAGGCCGGCTCCGAGCCGGTGCGGCCATTCTGCGGCCCCGGTTCCACCGCAGCACCCTTGCCGGCGTCATAGAGATCGATGATTTCAGCCAGGCGTTCCGGCGTCAGATCCTCGAACGTGTCCTTGAAGATCATCACCATCGGCGCGTTGACGCAGGCACCAAGGCATTCCACCTCTTCCCAGGACAAGGTTCCCTTGTCGTTGGTGTGGAACTGGTCGTGATGGATTTTGGAGCGGCAGACATCCATCAGCGCTTCCGAACCGCGCAGCATGCAGGGCGTGGTGCCGCAGACCTGGATGTGCGCACGCGTGCCGACCGGATTCAACTGGTACTGCGTGTAGAAGGTCGCGACTTCCAGCCCGCGGATGCGCGGCATGCCGAGCATGTCGGAGATCGTCTCGATCGCCGCCTTCGTCACCCAGCCTTCCTGCTCCTGTGCTATCATCAGAAGCGGGATGATGGCCGACTGTTCACGGCCCTTCGGGTACTTCTTGATCCATTGCTTCGCAGCCGCGGCATTCGCCCGGTTGAAGGCGAAGGATGCTGGCTGGACGCTGGCTTCTGCGAGACGGCGGACTGACATTTAGCGATCGACCTCACCAAACACGATGTCGAGGGAGCCGAGAACGGCGGTGACGTCGGCCAGCATGTGGCCGCGGCAGAGGAAATCCATCGCCTGCAGATGCGCGAAACCCGGCGCGCGCAGCTTGCAGCGGTAGGGCTTGTTGGAGCCGTCGGAGACCAGATAGACGCCGAATTCGCCCTTCGGCGCCTCGACGGCGGCGTAAACCTCGCCGGCCGGCACGCGATAACCCTCGGTGTAGAGCTTGAAGTGATGGATCAGCGCTTCCATCGAGCGCTTCATCGCCTGGCGCTTGGGCGGCACCACCTTGCCATCGAGGTTCGACACCGGGCCGGTGCTCTCCTTGCCGAGCAAAAGGTCGACGCACTGGCGCATGATCTTCGCCGACTGGCGCATTTCTTCCATGCGTACGAGGTAGCGGTCGAAGCAGTCGCCGTTCTTGCCGATCGGAATGTCGAAATCCATCTCCGAATAGCATTCATAGGGTTGCGACTTGCGCAGATCCCAGGCTGCACCCGAGCCACGCACCATCACGCCCGAAAAACCCCAGGCCCAGGCATCCGCCAGCGAGACGATGCCGATATCGACATTGCGCTGCTTGAAGATGCGGTTGCCGGTCAGCAGCCGGTCGAGGTCGTCGATCGACTTCAGGAACGGGTCGATCCACTTGCCGATGTCCTCGACCAGTTGACGCGGCAGGTCCTGATGGACGCCGCCGGGCCGAAAATAAGCGGCATGCATGCGCGAACCGGAGGCGCGCTCATAGAACACCATCAGCTTTTCGCGTTCGACGAAGCCCCACAGCGGCGGCGTCAGCGCACCGACGTCCATCGCCTGCGTCGTCACATTGAGGATGTGCGACATGATGCGGCCGATCTCGCTGTAGAGAACGCGGATCACCTGGCCACGCTTCGGCACCTCGATGCCGAGCAGACGCTCGGCGGCCAGCGCAAAGGCATGTTCCTGGTTCATCGGCGCGCAATAGTCGAGCCGGTCGAGATAGGGCACCGCCTGCAGATAGGTTTTGGCTTCGATCAGCTTTTCGGTACCGCGATGCAGCAGTCCGATATGCGGATCGACGCGGTCGACGACTTCGCCGTCCAGCTCCAGCACAAGGCGCAAAACGCCGTGCGCCGCGGGGTGTTGCGGGCCGAAATTGATGTTGAAGTTGCGGACGGAGGTTTCAGCCATTTACTGCTTTGCCTTCTCGTCACCCGGCAGGACGTAATCCGTACCTTCCCACGGGGACAGAAAATCGAAATTGCGGAATTCCTGCTTGAGCTCGACCGGCTCATAGATAACGCGCTTGGCCTCGTCGTCGTAGCGCACTTCGACGAAGCCGGTCAGCGGGAAATCCTTGCGCAAGGGATGGCCTTCGAAGCCATAGTCGGTCAGCAGGCGGCGCAGGTCGGGGTGGCCGGAGAACAAAACGCCGTAGAGATCGTAAGTCTCGCGTTCGAACCAGTCGGCGCCGGGATAGACGCCGGTGATCGACGGCACCATGGTTTCCTCGTCGGCCTGCACCTTGACGCGGACGCGCACATTCTGCTTCGGCGACAACAGGTGATAGACGACGTCGAAACGCTTGGCCCGCGACGGATAGTCGGCGCCGCAGACATCGATGATCGAGATGAACTGGCAGCGCGCATCGTCGCGCAGGAAGATCATCACTTCGACCAGATCGCGCGGCTCGACATGGATAGTGAGTTCGCCATAGGCGATATCAGCCTCGTTCACGCGGCCGATCAGCTTCTCGCCGAGATAGTTCGACAGTTCGCTCAGGGATGCGGTCATGGATTTACCGTTCGATCGTGCCGGTGCGGCGGATCTTCTTCTGCAGCAGAAGAATGCCGTAGAGCAGCGCTTCGGCGCTCGGCGGGCAGCCGGGCACATAGATGTCGACCGGCACGATGCGGTCGCAGCCGCGCACCACCGAATAGGAATAGTGGTAATAGCCGCCGCCATTGGCGCAGGAGCCCATCGAGATGACGTAGCGCGGCTCCGGCATCTGGTCGTAGACCTTGCGCAGCGCCGGCGCCATCTTGTTGGTCAGCGTGCCGGCGACGATCATGATGTCGGACTGGCGCGGAGACGCACGCGGCGCGACGCCGAACCGCTCCGAATCATAGCGCGGCATCGAGGTGTGGATCATCTCGACCGCGCAGCAGGCGAGGCCGAACGTCATGAACATCAGCGACCCGCTGCGCGCCCAGGTGATGAGCGCCTCGGTCGAAGTGACCAGAAAGCCCTTGTCGGCCAACTCGTTGTTGATCTCGAGGAAGAAGGGATCGTCCTCCCCCACCGGCCTGCCGGTGTTGGGATCGATGATGCCCTTGGGCTTCGGCGCGACGAGGGTGCCTGAACTGTCGTTCAATCCCATTCCAGCGCTCCTTTTTTCCATTCATAGGCAAAGCCGATGGTCAGCACCGCCAAAAAAACCATCATCGACCAGAAACCGAGCATGCCGATCTTCGAAAACGACACCGCCCACGGAAACAGGAAGGCTACTTCCAGGTCGAAGATGATGAACAGGATCGACACCAGGTAGAAACGGATGTCGAACTTCATGCGGGCGTCGTCGAACGAGTTGAAACCGCACTCGTAGGCGGAAAGCTTTTCGGGATCGGGATTGCGGTAGGCCACCAGGAAGGGCGCGGCCAGCAGCGCCAGGCCGACAACCAGCGCCACGCCTATGAACAGGACGATGGGCAGGTATGAGCTCAAGAGTGCGTTCATGCTCGGCTTTCCGTTGGCGCCAATCCACGTTGATTACAGCACCGGACCCTAATGCGGAAGCGTGACAGTTTAACCGCTGAACCGTTTTAAGGGCCTATGCTGCAACGCGGCGAGGGTTAGCGCAGCACTTCCAGCGAAGCAAGTCAAACCTTGTTCAAAACATCGACCTGGACGGCATATCGCGGCAAACTGGTCCGATCCGCTCCTGTTTGATTTCCTTCGCTTTTTACTCCACTTTTCTCTCCTGACATGGATGCCGCCAAAACCCTGCTAGCATGGGTTGGAATCAGCCATTCGACCCTCGGTCAAAACACGTCAAAGTGATACCTGTATGAAGGAAAAGATCTCGCTCCCGATGGCCCGGCGCATCGCCCTTGCCGCCCAAGGGTTCCTCGATCCTCGCCCGACCGGCACGCCCGACCGCCGGCATTTTGCCCGCACGCTCTCCCGCACCGGCCTGTTGCAGATCGATTCCGTCAGCGCGGTGGTGCGCGCTCATTATATGCCGCTCTATTCGCGCCTTGGCCCCTACCCGCTCGCTCTGCTCGACAACGCGGCTGTGACGCGCAAGCGCATGGTTTTCGAATATTGGGCGCACGAGGCCTCCTTCCTGCCGGTCGAGACATACCCGCTGATGCGCTGGCGCATGCAGCGCGCCGAGCGGGGCGAGGAAATGTATCTGGGTCTCGCCAAATGGGGCCGCGAGCACGCCGCCTACATCGAAGAGATCTACCGCGAGGTCGCCGAGCGCGGCCCGATCGCCGCTTCCGCGCTGGAGGGCCAGAAAGGTTCGGGCGGCTGGTGGGGCTGGAGCCATGCCAAACACGCTTTCGAATGGCTGTTCTGGGCCGGCCGCATCACCACGGCGCACCGCCGCGGTTTCGAGCGCTTCTATGACCTGCCCGAGCGCGTGCTGCCGCAGGCGATCCTCGATCTGCCGGTGCCGACGCCTGAGGACGCGCACCGCGAATTGCTGCGCATTTCCGCCCGCGCCCACGGCGTGGCGACTTCAAGCGATTTGCGCGATTATTTCCGCCTGTCGCCGGCCGATATGAAAGGCCGGTTGGAGGAACTGGTTGAAACGGGCGAGTTGCTGCCGGTGTGTGTCGAAGGCTGGGACAAGGCGGCCTATCTTCACCGGGACGCCCGCCTGCCGCGCAAAGTCGAGGCCCGCGCCTTGCTGGCACCCTTCGATCCGGTCGTCTTCGAGCGCTCGCGCACCGAGCGGCTGTTCGATTTCCACTACCGCATCGAGATCTACACACCGGCCGACAAGCGGCAGTATGGCTATTATGTCCTGCCGTTCCTGCTCGGCGACCGGATCGTGGCGCGCATCGACCTCAAGGCAGACCGCCCGGCCGGCATACTGCGCGTCCATGCAGCCTATGCGGAGCCCGGTGCGCCGCCTGAAACCGCTGCGGAGCTGTTCGAGGAATTGAAGCAGATGCAAGGTTGGCTCGGGCTCGAACGCATCGAAGTGACGCCTGCCGGGGATTTGGGGCCGGCGCTGGCCGACATAGCCGTGTCGTAAGCTCGCGTTGACACCGCCGCCCGCAAAAGCCTAAATCCGGTTCCAGATGGTCCCTTGCCCGCAACGGCAAGGGCTAAGAGGGAATGCGGTGCGGGGCAAAATCCCAAATCCGCGGCTGTCCCCGCAACTGTAAGCGAAGAGCCAAGGCCGAAAACCACTGGGAATTCCCGGGAAGGCGGCTACCCAAGGCGATGACTCGCGAGCCAGGAGACCTGCCGTCTGCGACTGTAGAATCCGATCGCCCGGCGGGTTTCCGGGCAAGGAGCCCGATCTTTGGACCACGACAGCAGTTTTTCGGCTGGCACAGCGGATATTTCGTCCGGCCATGATGATGCCTTGGCCGGCGTCACCATCATCGTCTGCGGCTCCTGCCGCAATGAGACCGGCTCCGACGCTCATCCCCGCGCCGGCGAGTTGCTGACGGACGACACGCGCCGCGCCGCCGCTGGCGACGATATCCGCATCCGCAGCGTCGAATGCCTTGGCAATTGCAAGCGGCGCCTCAGCGCCGCGATCCTGCGCGACGGTTGCTGGAGCTATGTCTTCGGCGACCTGACCGCGACCAGCGGCGCCGACCTCGTGACAGGCGCAAAGCTCTTCGCCACCTCGAAAGATGGCCTGATCCCGTGGCGTGGCCGCCCCGATAGCCTCAAGCGCGGCCTCGTGGCCCGCATTCCACCCATCGACATGCTGAAGGATTGACCATGACCACTTCCGTATCCCGCGTTCCCTGCACCGTCGTCACTGGCTTCCTCGGCGCCGGCAAGACGACGCTGGTCCGCCATCTCCTGGAAAACGCCGGCGGCAAGCGCATCGCCATCATCGTCAACGAATTCGGCGACATCGGCATCGATGGCGAGATCCTCAAGGGATGCGGTATCGACACCTGCCCCGAGGAAAACATCGTCGAACTGGCCAATGGCTGTATCTGCTGCACCGTCGCCGATGATTTCGTCCCGGCGCTCGACCAAATCCTGTCGCTGACGCCGAAGGTCGACCATATCCTGATCGAAACCTCGGGCCTGGCACTGCCCAAGCCGCTGGTCCAGGCCTTTCAGTGGCCGAGCGTGAAAAGCCGGGTGACCGTCGATGGCGTCATCGCCGTGGTCGACGGACCGGCATTGGCCGAAGGCCGCGTCGCCAACGACATGGAGGCCCTCCAGGCGCAGCGCGCCGGGGACGAGACGCTCGACCACGACGATCCGGTGGAAGAAGTGTTCGAGGACCAGATCGCCTGCGCCGACCTGATCATCCTGTCGAAGAGCGACCTGATGGACGCCGCCGGCACCGCCCGCGCCAATGCCATCATTGGCGAACACTCCGCCCGCGCAGTGAAGATCGTGCCGACGTCGCATGGCAAGGTCGATCCCTCCGTGCTGCTCGGGCTCGGTCTCGCCGTCGAGGACGACATCGAGAACCGCAAATCCCATCATGACGGCGCCTTCGACCACGAGCATGACGACTTCGACACCTTCATTGTCGACATAGCCTCGGTCGCCAATCCCGATGAACTGGCAAAACGCGTCGCCACGGTCGCAGAAGAAGAGAACGTGCTGCGTGTAAAAGGCTTCGTCGAGGTCGGCGGTAAGCCGATGCGGCTGTTGCTGCAGGCCGTCGGGCCGCGCGTCAATCATTACTATGACCGTGCCTGGACCGCTGAGGATGACCGCCGCTCGCGTCTCGTCGTCATCGGCCTGAAAGGGCTGAACCGCCCGGCGATCGAGCGTATACTCGCCGGCTGATTTCGGACACGGGTCGCGATGCACATCCTCACCACGACATCCGCCTCGCTCGACGACCTCGCCGAGCCGGTCGATCTGCGGCAGACGCCGGCGGATATCGTGGCCCTGTCCTTCACCGACAGCGACCTCGCCGGACTGGCGGCGGCGTGGAGGACCGATGCCGACCGCCTGCCCTCGATGCGGCTGGCCGCACTGCGCGACCTGCGCCATCCCATGTCCGTCGACCTCTGGGTCGACAGCGTCGCCCGCCATGCCAAGATCATCCTCGTGCGCATCCTCGGCGGCTACGACTGGTGGCGCTACGGCTGCGACCAGCTTGCCTCGACCGCCCGCGAACGCGGCATAAAACTGGCGCTGCTGCCCGGCGAATGCCGCGACGAGGATCTGCGCCTGATCGAAGCCTCGACGCTGCCGCGCGAGGAGTTGGACGGCCTGCTCGACTATTTCCGCGAGGGTGGCCCGGCGAATATGAGCGCACTGGTGCGCAGGCTGGCGGGCTTGGCGGGACAGGATGCGGAAGTGATCGGCCCGGTGGTGGTGCCGAAAGCTGGTTTTTACGTGCCCGGATGTGGAGTTGTGGAGAAGCCGGACTTATCGAATGCTGGCGCTTACAACGTCAACGCTCCTATCATCCCCATCCTGTTCTATCGCTCGATGCTGCTGGCCGCCGATGTCGCGCCCATCGATGCGCTTGTTGAAGCGCTGCGGCAGCGCGGCATCGACCCAGTCCCGATCTTCGTCTCCAGCCTCAAGGACCCAACCTCCCTCGCCTTCGTGGAAACAGCACTGACGGCGCTGAAGCCCGCCGCCATCATCACCGCGACCGCTTTCGCCTCAGGCGCCGAACCCGGCATCGAAACGCTGTTCGACCGCGCCGGCGTGCCTGTCTTCCAGGTCATCGTCGCCACCACCCGCCGCGACATCTGGCAAAACAACCAGCGTGGCCTGGCACCCGCCGACCTCGCCATGCATGTCGTGCTGCCCGAACTCGACGGCCGCGTCCTCGCCGGCGCCATTTCCTTCAAGGGCGAGACCGAGACCGATCCCGCACTCGGCCACCGCGCCTTCGCCAACCGGCCGGAACCGGATCGCGTGGCGCAGGTCGCTGACCGCGTCGCGGCCTTCATCAAGTTGCAGGAGACACCCCGCGCCGGGCGCAAGCTGGCCATCCTGATCCCGGATTACCCTAGCGCTCCTGGCCGCACCGGCTATGCCGTGGGCCTCGACGTGCCGTCCAGCGTGCTCGCCATGCTGCATGACCTGAAGGAGCAGGGCTATGTGGTTGAGGGGATTCCGCAGACGCCACGTGGGTTGCTGGATTTGCTGGAAGCCAGCGATACTGGATTGGCCTTAGATAACTACATTGCCTTCTCGACGGAGTTGCCGACTGCGGCAATTACTGCGGTCGAAGCCGCTTGGGGCAAAGCGGAAGACGAAACAGGTTTGCGCGGAAGCTTCCCCTTCCGCGCCGCCACCTTCGGCAACGTCACCATCGCCCTCGCCCCCGACCGCGGCCGCTCCGTCGACCGCCGCGCCGACTACCACGACCCGACGCTGCCCCCGCGCCATGCGCTGATCGCCTTCGGCCTCTGGCTGCGCAAGTCGCTCGGCGTCCACGCGCTGGTCCATGTCGGCGCCCATGGCACGCTTGAATGGCTGCCGGGCAAAACCGTTGCTCTGTCGGAAAACTGCTTTCCGGAGATCGTCACCGGTCCCCTGCCCGTCATCTATCCCTTCATCGTCTCCAACCCGGGCGAAGCGGCGCAGGCCAAGCGGCGCATTGCCGCCGTCACCCTTGGCCATTTGCCGCCACCGCTGACCGGCGCCGGGCTGGACGAAAACCAGCACAAGCTCGAGCGGCTGGTCGACGAATATGCGCAGGCCGACGGGCTCGACCGTCGCCGCCGTGACCGACTGGCGAAACTGATCGTCGACACCGCGCAAAAAACCGGTCTCGCCTCCGAAGCCGGCGTTGCCAGAACCGACGCGCCCGACGAGGCCTTGCGCCGCATCGATGCCTGGCTCTGCGACCTCAAGGATTTCGCCATCAAGGACGGGCTGCATATCTACGGCCGCGCTCCGGAGGATGAGCCGGACGCCATGCGGCGACAAAGCGCTGAAGCCGAGAAGGCGGCGCTGCTTGCCGCGCTCGATGGCGGCCACGTCAAGGCCGGTCCGGCCGGCGCGCCTGCGCGCGGCCGCTCGGACGTCTTGCCCACCGGCCGCAATCTGTTCACCTCGGACCCGCGCACCATGCCGACGCCGACCGCCTATGATCTGGGCAAGGCCGCGGCGGAGGAAGTCGTGCGCGGCTACATGCAGTCGCATGGCGACTGGCCACGCTCGCTGGTCATCGATCTCTGGGGCTCGGCATCGCTGCGCACCGGCGGCGAGGAGATCGCTCAAGGCCTGGCGCTGATGGGCTGCCGGCCGCAATGGGATTTGGCCACCGGCCGCATCACCGGCATCGAAGTGCTGCCGCCGGCCACGCTCGGAAGGCCACGCGTCGATGTCACATGGCGCATATCAGGCCTGTTCCGCGACATGTTCCCGACCCAGATCGCGCTGATCGATGCCGCAGCCAACGCGGTTGCCGCGCGCGACGAGGACGATTCGGAAAACCCGCTCGCGGCCAAAACCCGCGCCGACGGCAAGATCAGCCCGCGCATCTTCGGCACCTCGCCGGGCACCTATGGCACCGGCGTCGAGGATCTCATGTCCTCCGGCGACTGGAGCGCGCGCGACGAAATCGGCCGCGCCTATCTCGACGCTACATCGCACGCCTATGGCGGCGCCGGGGGCGAAGGCATCTCCGCGCCCGGCGCCTTCGAGGGCCGCATCGCCGAAGCCGATCTTCTCGTCCACACCGGCGACGACCCCGGCCGCGACATCCTCGAGGGCTCCGCCGATGTCGCCTTCATCGGCGGCTTTTCCGCAGCAGTTGCGGCGCTCGGCAGGAATGCCGACGTCATCGTGCTCGACACCACGGACCCGCAAAAGCCGAAGCCACGCTCGATCAGTGAGGCCGTAGCGCGTGTCGTGCGTGCTCGCGCCGTTAATGCCCGTTTCATCGCTGGCCAGATGCGGCACGGCCCGCGCGGTGCCTCCGAATTCGCCGAAACCGTCGACCGGCTGGTCGGCTTCGCCGAAACCACGCACGCCATTTCGGGAACGCTGATCGAGGCGGTTCATGATGCCTATCTAGGCGATCCCATGGTCCGCGCCTTCATCCTGCGCGAAAACCCATCCGCCGCAAAAATCATCGCCGAGCGCTTCCTGTCGGCGCGCCGGCGCGGCCTGTGGCATCCCCTGCGCAATTCCATCGACGACGATCTCGCAGCCCTGATCGCCGAGGCAGAAGCGCTTGGGGTGGCGGCATGAACGCCTTCTCGCGCCGCGGCGCCTGTCCGGCTTTGTCGGCGCCGATGCAAACCGGCGACGGCCTGCTGGTGCGGCTCAACCCGGTCGCTGGGGGGATGTCGCCAGAGTCGTTGATCGGACTAGCCGAATCCGCTTTGCGGCACGGCAATGGCATCATGGAAGTCACCGCGCGCGGCAGCCTGCAGATACGCGGCCTGACGGCGCAAAGTGCTGCGCTGCTGGCGGCGGAGGTCGATGCGCTTGATATCGCGGTTCGCACCGGCGTGCCGGTCGAGACCGGGCCGCTGGCCGGCATTGATCCGCAAGAGATTGCCGATCCCCGGCCGCTGGCTGAACGTATCAGGGCTGCGATCGAAGAAGCTGGGCTCGTACAACGCCTAGGGCCGAAGGTGTCGGTCGTTGTGGACGGCTGCGGGCAACTCACCATGGATGCGGTCACGGCCGACGTGCGGCTTGCTGCGACGCGCACCGATGCGGGAGTTCGGTGGCGGGTGTCTGTCGCGGGTGACGGGCAGAATGCGAGGCCGCTGGCGTTTGCCGATCAAGGTGCGGCGCGCGATATTGCCGTTGCAGCTCTAAGGATGGTTGCAGAGAAAGGCCGCGAGGCTCACGCAAGGGATTTATCGGAGAGGCAATTAGTGTCTCTGGCGGGTTGGCTATGCTTGACGAGTTTGCGCGAGGCGCCCCCCTCTGTCCTGCCGGACATCTCCCCCTCAGGGGGGGAGATTGGCAGCTTCGACGCCGGCTTTTCCTTAACAACACCGGAGATTGGCGAAACCATCGGTGACGGCGCAATCTCCCCCCTAGAGGGGGAGATGTCCGGCAGGACAGAGGGGGGCGCCTCGCGCAAACCTATCGGCCTTTTCCCCTTAGCCGGCCACGCCACCGCCCTCGGCATCGCCCTGCCCTACGGCAGCATGCCGGCGGACAACATCATCGCCCTCGCCCAACACGCCCTCACCCTCGGCACGTCAGAAATCCGCCTCGCCCCCGGTCGCGCCCTGCTCTTCCTCGGTCAACCAATCGCCGCCAACCACCCCCTCCAGCACACCGCCGCCACCCTCGGCTTCGTCATCGCCCCCACCGACCCGCGCACGCGCATTGCCGCTTGCCCGGGCATGCCGGCCTGCGCCTCCGGCCGCATCGCCACACGCGACATCGCCGAGACGATAGCCGCTGAAACAGCCGACATCCTCGACTTCACCCTTCACATTTCCGGCTGTGCCAAAGGCTGCGCCCACCCCGGTCCGGCAGCGCTGACGATCGTCGGCGGCGAAAATGGAGCCGGACTTGTCGTGAACGCGACGGCAAAGGCCCTTCCTGCCGGCTACAGGCCGGGCTATGACGCCGCGCGCGGCATCGGCCGCGTCGCGGCGATGATCCGCAGCACACGATATCAAGGTGAAACCGCCGCCGCTTGCCTGACAAGGCTCGGGCCGGCCGGTATCGCCGAGGCCTACCGACAGGCCCAAACTGAAAAACGGAAATGAGCATGGCCGCCTACGACTACATCCATGACGGCACGGCGATCTACGAGCGCTCCTTCGCCATCATCCGCGCCGAGGCCGATCTGTCGCGCTTCTCCGAAGCCGAGGCCGATGTCGCCATTCGCATGATCCATGCCTGCGGCCAGGTCGAAGCTTCAAGTCATTTTGTGTTCTCCAAGGATTTCGTTGCCGCCGCCCGCACCGCTTTGGCGGCCGGCGCGCCGATCTTCTGCGACGCGGAAATGGTCTCGCATGGCGTCACCCGCGCCAGGCTGCCGGCGGGCAACGAGGTGATCTGCACCTTGCGCGACCCGCGTACGCACGAAATTGCCAGGCAAATCGGTAACACCCGTTCGGCGGCCGCCATCGACCTCTGGGGCGAGCGCATGGCCGGCTCTGTGGTTGCCATCGGCAATGCGCCGACCGCGCTATTCTATCTCCTGGAAAAACTGCGCGATGGCGCACCGAAGCCGGCGGCCATCATCGGCATGCCGGTCGGTTTCGTCGGTGCGGCCGAATCCAAGGATGCGCTGGCCGAGAACTCCTATGGCGTTCCCTACGCCATCGTGCGTGGCCGGCTTGGCGGCAGTGCCATGACCGCCGCCGCGCTCAATTCATTGGCGAGGCCTGGCCTGTGAACGCCTTTCTCAAAGGCCGCCTCGTTGGCGTCGGCACCGGTCCTGGCGACCCCGAACTGCTGACCCTAAAAGCCGCCCGCATCCTGGCCGAGGCCGATGTCGTGGCCTATTTCGCCAAGCGCGGCAACAACAGCAACGCCCGCGCCATCGTCGAAGCGCAGTTCCGGCCCGAAATGACGGAATTGCCGCTGCTCTATCCCGTCACAACCGAAATCGCCAGGGATCACGACGACTACCGCTCGCAGATCACGGCTTTCTACGAGGAGTCGGCCGAGAAGGTCGCCGAGCACCTCGAAGCCGGCAGAATGGTTGCGGTGCTGTCGGAGGGCGACCCGCTGTTCTACGGCTCTTACATGCATCTGCATGTGCGCCTCGCCCATCGTTTTCCGACCGAAGTCATCCCCGGCGTCACCGCCATGTCCGGCTGCTGGTCGCAGACCGGTATTCCGATCGTCCAGGGCGACGACGTGCTCACCGTGCTGCCGGGCACGATGAGCGAATTCGAGCTGACCCGCCGGCTGGCCGACACCGATGCCGCCGTCATCATGAAGGTTGGCCGCAACCTGCCCAAGATCAGGCGGGCGCTGGAGGCTACGGCCAAGCTGTCGCGCGCCGTCTATGTCGAGCGCGGCACCATGGCCGGCAGCGTCTCGATGAAGCTTGCCGACAAGCAGGATGACAAGGCGCCCTACTTCGCCATCGTGCTGGTCGCCGGCTGGTCCGGCCGCCCCGGCGCCGTGGGAGCGCAGGTATGAGTGGCCGTCTCACCGTCATCGGCCTTGGGCCCGGCAATGCCGATCAGGTCACCCCGGAGGCCAGCCGCGCTGTCGCCGAGGCGAAATTCTTTTACGGCTACAAACCCTATCTCGACCGGCTGGACCTGCGCCCGGACCAGACCCGCGTCGCTTCCGACAACCGCGAGGAACTCGCCCGCTCCAAGGGCGCATTGAGCAAGGCTGCAGAGGGCCATGACGTCGCCGTGGTCTCCGGCGGCGATCCCGGCGTGTTCGCCATGGCGGCGGCCGTCTGCGAGGCGATCGAGGCCGGTCCGGTCGAATGGCGCGCGGTCGATGTCGCCGTGGTGCCCGGCATCACCGCCATGCTGGCGGTTGCCGCCCGCATCGGCGCGCCGCTCGGCCATGATTTCTGCGCCATCTCGCTCTCCGACAACCTAAAGCCATGGGAGTTGATCGAACTGCGCCTGCTGGCGGCGGCCGGTGCCGGCTTCGTCATCGCGCTTTACAACCCGATCAGCAAGGCCCGCCCCTGGCAACTCGGCCGCGCCTTCGAGTGCCTGACCGCCATCCTGCCGGGCACCACGCCGGTAATCTTCGGCCGCGCCGCCGGTCGCCCGGACGAGCGTATCGAGGTCTACCTGCTGGCCGATGTCGAGGCTGAAAAGGCGGACATGGCGACCTGCATCATCATCGGCTCGCCGGAAACCAGGATTATCAAGCGCACGGAGAAGCCGGCGCTGGTCTACACGCCGCGCTCGTCCACGGGACGGACAAAATGATCGACCCCAAATCGATCGACAATGGCGGCCAGCGCTTCGACGGTTTCAGCCGAGGGCACGTCCGGCAGATCAGGCCTGCGGATCATGACCACCTCGATGCCAAGCGCCCGAGCCGAGGCGATCTTGCCAAAGGTCGCCTCGCCGCCGCTGTTCTTGGACACCACGACATCGATGCGGTGCCTTTCGAGCAGCGCGCGTTCCTCCGCGTCGCGAAACGGGCCACGGGCCAACAGATATTCGGCGTCGGGCACGGCCAGCTTCGGCTCGACCGGATCGACACTGCGAATGAGATAGTGGTGCTGGGGCGCTGCTTCGAAAGCCGCAACCTCTTGCCGGCCCAGTGCCAGAAAAACGCGGCGCGGCGCCGGTCCAAGCGCTTGCGCGGCATCGCCGACCGTACCGACCAACGTCCAGCGGTCGCCTTCGACAGGCTCCCAGCCGGGACGCCGCAGGGCAAGGATCGGCACGCCGGCCATGCGCGCGGCTTGTGCGGCATTGGCGGAGATTTGCGCCGCATAGGGATGCGTGGCGTCGATCAGCAGATCGGTGGCCGTTTCCGTGAGGTAAGCGGCCAGCCCGTCGGCGCCGCCAAAGCCTCCGCTTCGCACCGGCACGCCTTGCGCGACCGGGCTTTCGGTGCGGCCGGCCAGAGACAGCGTGACCGAGGCACGCGCCGCCAGTTTTCCGGCCAGTTGCCGCGCTTCGGTAGTGCCGCCGAGGATCAGGATACGGTGGGTCATCATGCCTGCTGAGCGTCAATCGCGAGCCGCCTGGCTGACAGTCGTCGGCATCGGCGAGGACGGTTTAGCGGGTCTCGGCGACGAGGCCAAGCAGCGGATTGCCCAGGCTGAGATCATCTTCGGCGGCAAGCGGCACCTCGCCCTTGTCGCTTCCTTCGCCAAGGGCGAGCCGCGCCCATGGCCGGTTCCCTTCGATGCCGAGATGGCTGACGTCCTGGCGCTTGCCGGCAGGAACGTCTGTGTGCTCGCGTCCGGCGATCCGTTCTTCCATGGCGTCGGCGCCACGCTCGCCCGCAAGGTCAAGGCGCAGGAGATGCACGTTATCCCCGCGCCTTCAGCCGTTTCACTGGCGGCCGCCCGGCTCGGCTGGGCGCTGCAGGATATCGAAACCGTCTCGCTGCACGGCCGGCCGCTCGACCTGATCCGGCCGCTGCTGCAGCCAGGCGCGCGCATCCTGGCGCTGACCTCGGATGCAGAGGCCCCCGCGGCGATTGCCCGCCTGCTCGCGGAACTCGACTTCGGCGCATCGCGGCTGACGATCCTGGAGGCGTTGGGTGGGCCAAGCGAGACCCAGCGCTCGGTCCGCGCCGATGCCTTCGACCTCGAAAACCTCAATCCGCTCAACGTGCTGGCGGTCGAAGTTGAATCCGGTCCGGACGCGCGCGTGCTGCCGCTCACATCAGGCCTTGCCGATCACCTGTTCGACCATGACGGCCAGATCACCAAGCGCGAAATCCGCGCGATCACCCTGTCGGCGCTGGCGCCGCGGCGCGGCGAGTTGCTGTGGGACATCGGCGCCGGCTCCGGTTCCATCGGCATAGAATGGATGCTGGCCCACCCTTCCATGCGCACTTTTGCCATCGAGGCCGATCCGGTGCGCGCTGCCCGTATTGGTCGCAACGCCGCTGCCTGTGGCGTTCCCGGCCTTGTCGTGGTCGAAGGCAGCGCGCCGAAGGCGCTTGCCAGACTGGACACGCCAGACGCGATCTTCATCGGCGGTGGCGGCAGCGATGCCGGTGTCTTGAACGCTGCCATCAAGGCCCTGCACACTGGCGGCCGTCTCGTCGCCAACGCGGTGACGCTGGAGATGGAAGCCCTGCTTCTTGCCCAGCATACGAAGCTCGGCGGCGATCTCACGCGTATAAACATCTCCCGGGCCTCGCCGGTCGGCTCGATGCAGGCCTGGCGGCCGGCCATGCCAGTGACGCAATGGAGCTGGATGAAGCCGTGATGGTCGCAGGCATAGGCTGCCGAAAGGGCGTGGGCGTCGAAGACGTGCTTGCGGCGATCGAAACGGCGCTGGAGGCGCATGGGTTGGCGATGACGGCGCTGTCGGCACTGGCGACTGCCGCGTTCAAGAAGGATGAAGAAGCGATCGCCGCCGCTGGCCGCACGCTGAGTCTTCCGGTCATCGTCGTCGACGACTCAGCACTTCAAGCTGCCTCGTCGGATACGCTCAGCCATTCCGATCTCTCGCAGGATGTTGCCGGCACACCATCGGTCTCCGAGGCGTCCGCCCTCGCCGTGGCCGGCACAGGCGCAAAACTGCTTGGCCCCCGCACCGTGCTCGGCCCGGTCACCTGCGCCATCGCCATCAGCGGAGATGCGCCATGACCGTTCATTTCATCGGCGCCGGTCCAGGTGCGGCCGACCTCATCACGCTACGCGGCGCAAGGCTTTTGGCAAACTGCCCGGTTTGCCTGCATGCCGGCTCGATCGTCGCGCCCGAATTGCTGCAGCACTGCGCGCCGGGGACAAAGCTGGTCGACACCGCGCCGATGTCGCTCGACGAGATCGAGGCCGCCTATCTCGAGGCGCACAAATCAGGCCAGGATGTCGCCCGGCTGCATTCCGGTGACCTGTCGGTTTGGAGCGCGGTCGCCGAGCAGATCCGCCGGCTGGAAAAGCACGGCATCCCTTATACGCTGACGCCGGGCGTCCCCTCCTTCGCCGCTGCCGCCGCAGCATTGCGCCGCGAACTGACCATTCCCGAAGTGGCGCAAAGCCTGGTGCTGACCCGCATTTCCGGCCGCGCGTCAAAAATGCCGCCCGGCGAGACGCTGGCCGGCTTCGGCCGCACCGGCGCCACGCTCGCTATTCATCTGGCCATCCACGCCATCGATCGCGTCGTCGCCGAACTGACGCCGCACTATGGCGGCGATTGCCCGGTGGCGGTCGTCTTCCGCGCCTCCTGGCCGGACGAGCGCGTGCTGACCGGCACGCTGGCGACCATCGAGGCACAGCTCGCCGCCGATCCGATGGAGCGCACGGCGATCATCTTCGTCGGCCGCTCGCTGGCGGCGCGAGGTTTTGGCGAGAGTTCATTATACGACGCCCATTATCAGCGGCGTTTTCGCGGACGGGACGGATTGTGAGCGGCAGCACCAAAAATATCACGCTCGAAAAAGCCTTGTCCCGGCTGAACTTCAAGCCGCGCCAACTGGAGCCGGGCCATGTCTGGCTGGCCGGCGCCGGCCCTGGCGACCCCGGCTGCCTGACCCTGGAAGTGCTGGCGGCTTTGGCCGAGGCGGATGCGCTGGTCTACGACGCACTGGTGTCCCCTGACATTGTCGCAGTTGCCGAAAAAGCCGAGCTTTTCTTTGCCGGCAAGCGCGGCGGCAAACCGTCGATGAAACAGGACGACATCACCGCACTTTTGGTGCGGCTCGCGCGCGACGGCCGCCGCGTCGTCAGGCTGAAGGGCGGCGATCCCTATATTTTCGGCCGTGGCGGCGAAGAAGCTCTGGCGCTGGCGCGGGAAAGTATCCCGTTCCGCGTCCTGCCCGGCCTGACCTCGGGCCTCAGTGCGCTGGCCGCGACCGGCATCCCCGCCACCATGCGCGGCATCAACAAGGCGGTGATCCTGGCGACCGGCCACGCCGCCGGCACCGATGACGATCTCGACTGGGCGGCGATCGCCCGCACCGGCCAGCCTGTCGTCGTCTATATGGGCATGGCCAATCTGCCCTTGATATCAGCCGCCCTTCTCGATGGCGGGCTGGCGCCGTCGACACCGGCGGCAGTGATCGTCGCCGCGACGACGCCGCAGGAACGAACCGTCGTCGCCACGCTCGCCACCATTGCCGAGGAAGCGGCGGCCGCCGGTCTCGCCTCGCCGGCGCTGATCGTCGTCGGCGGCATCGTTGCCATGCGCGCGGCCCTGGCGGGGCAAGCATGACGGCCCGCGCCATCATCATCGGCGCGCCGCGCTCCGGCTCCGGCAAGACCAGCGTCACCATCGGCATCCTGCGGGCGCTGACCCGGCGCGGGCTGAAGGTGCGCGGCGCCAAATCCGGCCCCGACTATATCGACCCCGGCTTCCACACCGCCGCCACGGGCCTCTCCGGTGTCAATCTGGACAGCTGGGCGATGCCGCCATCGCTGCTCAACGGGCTTGCCGCGCAAGCCGCCGATGACACCGATTTCGTCATCCTGGAAAGCGCCATGGGCCTGTTCGACGGGATACCCGCGGCTCCCGGCCGAACCGGCTCGGCGGCCGACCTGGCGCGGCTCTATGGCCTCCCGGTGCTGCTGGTGCTCGACGTCTCCGGCCAGTCGACCACGGCGGCGGCTGTCGCCAAGGGTTTTGCCACCTATGATCCTGACGTGCGCATGGCCGGTGTCGCGCTCAATCGGCTGGGCAGCGAGCGGCACCGCAAGCTGTGCAGCGAGGCCATCGAGGCGATCGGCCTGCCGGTCGTCGGCGCCATCCTGCGCGATCCCACTCTGAACCTGCCCGAGCGGCATCTCGGCCTTGTCCAGGCTGGCGAATATGACGACCTGATGGCGCATCTCGACCGGCTGGCCGACATGGCGGAAAAGTCGCTCGATCTCGATGCAATCATGGCCCTGGCGACGCCCCTCACCCCCGCGCCCGGCGGTTTCGACGACGCGCTGGCGCCGCCCGGCCAACGCATCGCGCTGGCCGAGGATGCCGCCTTCACCTTCCTCTATCCGCATGTCGCCGCCTACTGGCGCAAGGCGGGTGCGGAAATCGTCCCGTTCTCGCCGCTCGTCGACGAAGCGCCCGACGGGACCTGCGACGTTTGCTGGTTGCCGGGCGGCTATCCCGAGCTTCACGCCGGCAAGCTCGCCGCCGCCGCGACTTTCCGCGCCGGCATGGCGCGTTTCGCCGCGACGAAGCCCATCCATGGCGAGTGCGGTGGCTTCATGGTGCTCGGCGAAGCCCTGGAGGACGCGTCGGGCGAAACGCATCCGATGCTCGGCCTGCTCGGCCACGCCACCAGCTTCGCCAGGCGCAAGATGAACCTCGGCTACCGCGAGGCGCGGCTGCGTGCCGATTGTCCGCTGGGTGCACAGGGCGCGCTGATCCGGGGCCACGAATTCCACTATGCGCAGATGACGGCGACAGGCAATGACGAGCCGCTGGCCGACCTTGCGGACGGCCAGGGCAATCCGATCGGCGCCTCGGGCTACCGGCGCGGCCATGTCAGCGGCACCTTCTTCCATGCGATTGCGAGGGGCTAGAGCATGAAATTCGGGAATCTGGCCCTCTCACCACGACAGGTCGTCGACGACATCGCGCTCTGCCTGGTCTTCTTCACCAGGCTGCCGCTGCCCGTCTTCGATTTTCGCGGCCGCAGCCTTGCCGCGGCGATCTGGGCCGCCCCCATCGCCGGTCTCGTCGTCGGCCTGATCGGCGCCATCGTTTTTGCCACGGCGGAACGGTTCGGCCTTGCCATGGGGCCGGCGGCCGCACTTGCCCTCGTGGCAACCCTGCTCACCACCGGCTGCCTGCATGAGGACGGCCTGTCCGACGTCGCCGACGGGTTTGGCGGCGGCAAATCGCGCGACCGCAAACTTGAGATCATGCGCGACAGCCGCATCGGCGCCTATGGCGCGGCGGCGCTGGCTCTGTCGCTGCTGATCCGCTGGAGCGCGCTGTCGGAGTTCGTCAATCCCACACAGGCCCTGTTTGCCCTCCTGGCCGCACACGCGGCCTCGCGCGGCCTGCTTGGCGCCTTCATGCATCTCTTGCCTCCAGCGCGCGTCAACGGCCTCTCGGTCGACGCCGGCACCGTCTCGCAGGAAACCGCCATAGCCGGCGCCTTGCTCGGCGCGATCCCGCTTCTCCTGCTCGGGCTGGGCGGCGCCGTCTTCGCGCTGATCCTGCTTGGCCTGCTGTTTGCCGCCTTCCGCGCCCTTTGCCTCAACCAGATCGATGGCCAGACCGGCGACACGATCGGCGCCTTGCAGCAGGCAAGCGAGATCGCGGTGCTGCTCGTCGCTTCCGTAGCGCTTTCCTGATCCCTTTGGCCTGATTCTCGCGGCCTGATTCCTTTTCGGAGACTTTGCCCCCATGCCCTTCAAATCCCTTAGTGAATTGCGCGCCGCCTGCCTCGACCTGCCGGCTGGCAGCGATGCCGCGGCCAATGCGGTCGCACGCCGCCAGGACACGCTGACCAAGCCGCAAGGCAGCCTCGGCCGGCTCGAGACCATCGCCGCGTGGCTGGCGCGCTGGCAGGGCCGCGACATGCCGAAACTCGACCGCGTCAAGGTTTTCGTCTTCGCCGGCAACCACGGCGTCACCGCGCAAGGTGTGTCGGCCTATCCCTCGGAAGTCACCGTGCAGATGGTGGCGAATTTCGCTGGCGGCGGTGCCGCCATCAACCAGCTTGCCCGCATGGCCGGCGCCGAACTCGACGTCATTCCGCTCGATCTCGACCATCCGACCGGCGACTTCACCCAAGGTCCGGCAATGGACGAAGCGGCCTTTCTGGCGGCGGTCTCGGCCGGCTATGATGCGGTGACGAAGGATCTGGACCTTATCTGCTTCGGCGAAATGGGTATCGGCAACACGACGCCGGCAGCGGCCGTTTCAGCAGCCCTGTTCGGTGGCGGTGCGGAAAAATGGACCGGACGCGGCACCGGCGTCGACGATGCCGGCTTGAAGCGCAAGGTGGTCGCCATCGAAGCCGGCCTGAAGCGCCACGCCGCAGCCCTCGCCGATCCGCTTGGCATTGCTGCCGCACTCGGCGGCCGCGAACTCGCCGCCATCTTCGGCGCGACGCTCGCCGCCCGACATCTCGGCATACCCGTGCTGCTCGACGGCTTCGTCTGCACCGCCGCCGCAGCCCCGCTGGCAAAGCTGCATCCAACCGGCCTCGCCCACACCATCGCAGCCCATGTCTCCGCTGAGTCAGGCCATCGCGGCCTGCTCGAAGCGCTCGGCCTGCCGCCGCTGCTCGATCTCGGCATGCGGCTCGGCGAAGGCTCCGGCGCCTGCCTCGCCGTCAACATCGTGCGCTCGGCGCTGGAGTGCCATGCCCGCATGGCGAGTTTTGCAGAGGCTGGCGTTTCGGAGAAGTAGTTATTCATTCCCCGTATCGGCCGACAAAGATGCCGTTGTCACGACAAAGGAGGCATCTTACCGTAACGGCGATTCTCAAATAGATTTTTGTGGATGAAGAAATTTCATCCTGCCGCAGCTGCGGTGTTATCGCCGGGGCGGTCGCTGTTGTGTTCCGTCACAGCAGCTATTCAAGTCATGGCCCGATCGACACCGGCATTTTCGTTGTCTTCCTGGTCTTCTTCTGGTGGCCCATCAGCGATTTCTCCGGGGGAAAAGACGGAATTGGCGCCAGCGATGCTGCAGCCGGGGAAAAGAGCCTTGCTTTTCGATTCGGCCGGTTTCTGACCCGCATTTTCCAACGCGGCTGAATCGCCACAAGATCCGGATAGCGCGGTTAAAGAATCACAGTCAGACAGCCTGCCCGAGACGCGCCAAACGCGTCTCGCTTTCAGGGTCTTTCCACCAACTCTTCTAGGAATTTGGTGGGTGCGCACAGGATTGAACTGTGGACCCGCTGATTAAGAGTCAGCTGCTCTACCAACTGAGCTACGCACCCACTCGGCCGGCAAAAACCGGCGTTGGCGGGCATATAGCCGCCACCATCGGTCCTGTCCAGCCCTGCCGGAATCATTTCCCGACAAATCGACCGAGCATGCGTTCGATCAGACGAACAGCTTGCCCTCCGCCACCTTGATTGCGTTGCCGCCGATGCGCGCCGAGGCCAGTTTTCCGCCTTGCACGGTCAGTTCGAGGCGGATGCGCGATGGCCGGCCCATCTCCAGCCCCTGCTCGATCCACAGCTGTGAAATGCCATCGGTCGGCGCGTCGAAATGCATGATGGCGCCGGCAAAGGCGGCTGCCGCCGAACCGGTCGCCGGATCCTCGTAGGAAGGCGTGCCGGGCACGATCATGCGCACATGGAAGGCGCTTTCGTGGTTCACCGTCTCGCGGCAGTAGACATAGGGGCTGGCGAAGGCCCACTCGCTCTTGCGCGGCGCCAGTTCCGACCATGCCTGGTTGTCCAGCCGGATGCGGCCCGCCGCCTCGAGATTGGCAACCGGGATGGTGACATAGGGCACGCCCGCCGACCAGAACGCGACGCGGTGATTCTCGAAGCCGATCTCGTGCGGCGTCAACCCAAGCGCGGCACCGATCGCCTCCGGATCGGCATCGAGCTTCAGCGGCTCCGGCAGCTTGGCCAGGTCGAACTCGGCAAAAGTGTTGCCGTCATGCTTGCTGACGGCGCAACGCACCGGGCCGATGTTTTCCTCCAGCACGAAGATGCCGGCGCCGCCCTCCTCCGCAAGTTCGGCCAGCGCGATCGCGGCGCCGACCGTCGGATGGCCGGCGAACGGCATTTCATAGTCGGGCGTGAAGATGCGGATGCGGTTTTTGTGCTTGGGATTGTCCGGCGGCAGGACGAACACCGATTCGGACAGGTTGAATTCGCGCGCGATGGCCTGCATCGCGGCCGTGTCCAATCCCTTGCTATCGAGCACGACGGCCAAAGGATTGCCGGCCAGTCGCTCGGTCGTAAACACATCGTAAAGCAAGTAATTCCGGGTTTTCATTCCTGCCTCAATCCCAACATGGGCGAAATTTAATTTGATATTTGAACCGGTAAGCCTGATCTGTGCACAGATAGGGACATTGCGCATTATAGGGGTCCAGCGTGGACCAGATTGTCAATCTGCCAAAGACGGAATCGGATTCCGCCATCGAGACGGCGCTTGGGCTCGACCACACAGGCCGGCGCAGATCGCGCCGTCGTGGGTGGCTCTATGCGCTGCTGGCGCTGATCGTGCTCGCCGCCGGGCTTGGCGTCTATCAATGGTATGCCGGCTCGCCGGCCAGGATTGACTACACCACAGTGCCTGCCGCCAAGGCCGACCTCACCGTCGCGGTGTCGGCGACCGGCACGCTGCAGCCACTCACCCAGGTCGATATTTCAAGCGAACTGTCCGGCATCATCCGCTCGGTCTCGGCCGAGGAGAACCAGCAGGTCAAGAAGGGTGACGTGCTGGCGACACTCGACACGGTGAAACTCGAAGTCCAGATCGAGCGCGCCGAAGCTTCGGCCAAGGCCGCCGCCGCCAATGTCGAGGACGCCACGGTTACGCTGGCGGAAAACGAGAAGGCGCTGGTGCGCGCCGCCGAACTGACCAGGCGCGGCATGGCGACCGACCAGTCGCTTGAAGCGGCAACCGCCACGCGCGACCGTTCCAAGGCAGCTCTCGACAGTGCGCAGGCCAACCTCGCCATCGCCCAGGCCGACCTCAAGGCGCAGCAGACCGACCTTGCCAAGAGCACCATCTATGCGCCGATCGACGGCATCGTTTTGACGCGCTCGGTCGATCCCGGCCAGACGGTCGCCTCCTCGCTGCAGGCGCCGGTGCTGTTCATCATCGCCGCCGATCTCAGGAACATGGAACTGGTGGCGGCGGTCGACGAGGCCGACATCGGTGCGGTCAAATCCGGCCAGCATGCCCGCTTCACCGTCGATGCCTTCCCCGAGCGGCCGTTCGATGCCGAGATCCGCGACATCTCCTATGCCTCGGTCACCACCGACGGCGTCGTCACCTACAATGCGCGGCTCGAGGTCGACAACAACGAGCTGCTGCTGCGGCCCGGCATGACCGCCACCGTTTCGGTCGTCACCAAGCAGGCCAAGGACGTGCTCACCGTGCCGGCCACCGCCTTCCGCTTTCGTCCTGCCCAGCAGGCCGCACGCGGCTGGAGCCTCAGCGACCTGTTCACCGGCCGCATGGGCCGCCCCGGCGGCAACCGCCAGCGCCAGGCCGCCACAGTGCCCACCGACGGCTCGCGCACGCTCTATGTGCTGGAGAACGGGCGTCCGCACCCGGTCAACGTCAAGATCGGCTCCACCGACGGCGAACTGACCGAGATCATTTCTGGCCTCGACGAAGGCGCACAGGTCATCACCGCGTCGCAGCAGCGGAGCTGATGCCGTGGCCGCCGGTGCTGCCCTCATCACCTTCGACAAGGTCTGGAAGAGCTATGGCCAGGGCGAGGCCAAGGTGCATGCGCTGGCCGGCATCGATCTTGCCATCCGGCGTGGCGAATTCGTCGCCATCATGGGGCCGTCCGGCTCCGGCAAGTCGACGGCGATGAACATCATCGGCTGCCTCGACACGCCGACCGCCGGAACCTATTCCTTCATGGGTATCGACGCTGGCCGCCTCGACCGCAACCGCCGCGCCATGCTGCGCAACCTCTATGTCGGCTTCGTCTTCCAGGGCTACAATCTGCTGGCCCGCACCACGGCGGCCGAAAATGTCGAACTGCCGCTGATCTATCGCGGCGTGGCCGCCCGCGAGCGCCGCGACCTCGCCATGCAGGCCCTGGCGGAGGTCGGCCTTGTCGGCCGCGAGCACCACACGCCGGCCGAACTGTCCGGCGGCCAGCAGCAGCGCGTGGCGATCGCGCGCGCCATCGTCACGCGGCCGACGCTGCTCGTCGCCGACGAGCCGACCGGCAATCTCGACACCGCCCGCACGCACGAGATCATGGAGTTGCTGACGCGGCTCAACAAGGAGCTTGGCCTAACCATCGCCATGGTCACCCACGAGGCCGACGTCGCCGACTATGCCGAACGCACCATCCGCTTCCTCGACGGCCACGTCGCCTCTGATTCCAGGAAGCTGGAGATCGCACAACCATGATCTGGGAAACCGTCCGCCTGTCGCTGCGCTCGATCCGCCGCAACGTGCTGCGCTCGTTCCTGACCTTGCTCGGCATCGTCATCGGCGTTGCCGCCGTCATTGCCATGCTCACCATCGGCTCGGGCACCACGCAGAAGGTCAAGGCCGACATCTCCAAGCTCGGCAGCAATCTGCTGGTCGTCCGCTCCGGTCGCCCGGCCGGTCCCGGTGGCCCGGGCGGGCTCGACCAGGTGGTGCGTCCGCTGGCCGAAAAGGAGCTGGCGGCGCTGGTTGCGCATCTGACTGGCGCCCGCGCCATTTCGCCGGCTTCGCAAAAGCAGGTCCGGGTCATCTTCGGCACCGAGAGCCTGACCTCGGGCGTCACCGGCACCGACAGCGCCTATCTCGATGCGCGCGACTGGAAACTGGTGTCGGGCCGCCCGTTCAGCGATTCCGAAACCCGCTCGGGCACAGGCGTGTGCCTGATCGGCGAGACGGTGCGCCAACAATTCTTCGGCGCTGGCGATCCCGAGGGCGAGATCATCCGCGTCAACCGCACCTCCTGCAAGATCATCGGCCTGCTCGAGCCCAAGGGCTATACCGGCTTCGGTCAGGATCAGGACAATGTCGTGCTGATGCCGCTGCACGCCTACCAGCGCCGCATCGCCGGCAACCGCGACATCGACAACATCTACATCGCCGCCGATGACCGCACGCCGACCAGCGAGCTGCAGCCGCGCGTCGAGGACATTCTGCGCGACGCCAGACGCATCACGCCCGATCGTGAAAGCGATTTCGCCATCCGCGACATGACCCAGATCGCCGACGCCATGGCCAGCGCCACAACCACCATGACCGGCATGCTGGGCGCCGTCGCCGGCGTCAGCCTGCTGGTCGGCGGCATCGGCATCATGAACATCATGCTGGTGTCGGTCACCGAACGCACCCGCGAGATCGGCATCAGGCTCGCCATCGGCGCGCATGAAAGGCACATCCTGATCCAGTTCCTGGTCGAGGCGACGGTGCTGTCGCTGCTCGGCGGCATTATCGGCATCCTGATCGGGCTGGCGCTGGCCGGGCTCGCCGCGGTGACGCTGACCATCCCGTTTGCGCCGAGCCCGGCGGTGATCCTGCTCGCCGTCGGCTTTTCCGCGCTCATCGGCATGGTGTTCGGCTTCTTCCCGGCGCTGCGCGGCGCCAGGCTCGATCCGATCGACGCGCTAAGGCACGAGTAGGGCAACCGGCCGAAACGCGGCCGGCGCTCCGACGGGTTTTTGCACAGTCTTCGACATTTCCACCCAGCCCCGCCACTGTCGTCGCGCCGTTCATGATGCTAAGGCAATTCACCCTTGGGTGGAGGAATAGCCAATGAGCAAGAAGGCGCGACTGATCCTGGCGATGGTCGTCATCGAGGCCTTCCTTGCAGGCATCTGGTGGTATCTCGCCCGCTTCGGCATGGCCAATCCCGATCGCGTCACAGCCGATTTTCAGGCAGTCGTCGGCCAGACCATGGGAATGGCGATGGGCGGTTTGCTGGGCATCGGCTTCATCCTGTTCCTCGTCGCCGCCCGCAACGATCGCAACGCGGCACAGAACAAGACGCGCCCTTAACTCCCGTTTGCGAAATGCCACTCGATCAGCGGCTTCATGTGCGGTGACAGGCCGACCGGCAGGTCGGCGGCATGGCGGATGATCACTGGCCCGTCGATCTCCGGCTCGGTTTCGGTGGCGACGAAGGCTGAGATGCGCTGGGCGATCTCGTCGGCGGGCGCCGCCGCGTGGTAGCGGCGGAAGATCACCGTGCCACTGTTGGTCGACATGGCATGGTAGCGCTTGCCGCGTTCAGCACCTGACAGGTCGAGCCCTGTTTCCTCGCGCACCTCACGCATCATGTTGAAATCGACATCGACCAGGCCATCGCGAAAATCGACCGGCTCGAATGAGCCGGCGGCAAAATAGACGCGGCCGGCGTTGACCGTGTGCGGACCCATGCGGATCGCGACCAGCGCATTGTCGGCAGCCACCAGCATGGCATGGGCGTAGGCATGCTCGGCGCCCGAATTCTCGCGCCGCTTCCGCCACAGCATGAAAGTCGAATAGTTGACCGCATGGCAGCGGCCGGCGAGACGGTTGTCGCGGTAGGCAAGCTGCGACAGCAGCACCACCATGCCGTCGAACAGCGCCGGATTGGCAGCGATTTCGTGCTGCCAGTTCTCGGCGATCGCCTCTGCATTGTCCCTTGCGAACGGGTGCGGACCGGGATCGAGCCGGACGTCGATGGCGTCGACCGGCAGGATGACGTTGCGTGGCAGGTCGAAACTCATGCGTCAGGTCATGTCCAGCGTGATCGCCACCGGGCAATGGTCCGACGCCTTCGGCCGGTCCCAGCCGGCACGCGGAAAGCGGTCGACCTCCTGCCCCGGCGGAAAAATGGTGCGCCAGGGCTGGCCGTTGCGGATGATGTCAGGAACAGCCGTCGCGTTGCTGGCGGCGAGCCCCTTCGACAGCAGGATGTAGTCGAGCTGGCACAGATGCCGCTCTTCCGGTCCCCGCGTGTGGTAAAAACTCCAGCGGTTCATCTCCGGCCGCCGCTCGACGACGTTTTCGCAGAAGCCGCCGGCCGTCAGCACGTTGATGCAGGACAGGGCTTCGTCGACGACTTCGAAGCGATAGCCGTCGATCGCATCGCCGGCCACCTTCACACGCTGGCGGTAATCGTTCATGTCGCCGCAGATTGCCCAGCGTTTGTCGGCGGCATAGTCCTTGCCGAAGCGCTCCTCGATGATGCGCCGCACGGCCTGCGCCTCCGCGATGCGCACCGGCATCGTCGCCTCGCGCCCGTCGAGCCCGTTGCGCGGCGAACCCATCGACTTGAAATGCACGAGATAGAGCGTCAGCGGCACGCCGCCCACGGTGACGTCGATCTCCAGGCAGTCGCGCCGGAAAATGCGCTCATTGGCCTGATTGCCCAGTGCCTCGAGTTCCGGCGTGTGCAGCCCGAACTGCTCGTAGGTGACATAGGCGTGGCTGGTCATGCGCACGAATTCGATCGGCTGGCCCTGGGCGGTCTCATTGCGCATCATCACGGCAACGTCGATGCCCCGTGAATCATTGCCCGATGTGGTGTATTTCTGCCGGTAGCCCTGCCCCACCATCTTGAACAGGTAGCCATATTCGAAGGCCTTCAGCGCCTCGATGTTGTCGACCTCCTGCATGCAGATGATGTCGGCCCGGGTGGCAGCGATTGCCAGCGCCGTCAGCTGGCGCGTGTCGTCGGATTGGGCGATGGCGCGGGCCTGCTCCAGCATCCTGTATTCCGCCTCGCTCTGGATATCGAACAGCGCCAGCGTTCGATCCTCGTTGAGCTGGTTGCGATAGCCGGAATAATCGAACCTGTTCATCAGGTTCTCGACATTGAAGGTGGCAAGGCGCAGCGACATGCCATGACCTTTGCCCGCAAGTGCTTCGGAAAACAAGCGCGCAGGATCACCATCTGAGATCGATTGGTCCTGGGTGCGTTCGCGTCATGGTTGACGGAACCTTTCCGTTCATCCGCCGTTCAGATGCAAACATCCATTGTTGCCCCATTCCTCGGGTGGGCGTGGGGCCTGTAACTCTTGGAGAGTGCAATGAATTCGCTCTTTTCTTCCACGGTCAAATCGGGGCTGCTAGCCCTGGGTATCCTCTCCGGCGTCACGGCACCGTCCGCCGCCGGCCCGATCATGCAACCGGACCTGTCGATTCCCACCAGCACCGCGGCGCCGAATGTCACGCCGGTCCGCGACAGCTGGGCGGGCGGCAACAACAACCGTCAGTTCAACAACAACAATTGGAGATGGCGCCGGTCGGGCAATTGGGACGGCGGCCGTCGGCACTGGCACGGCGGCGGCGGTCACTGGAATGGTGGAGACAACTGGCGTTGGCGCCATGGTCGCCATCACTATCGCGGCGGCCGTTACTACGATGATGGCGCGAGTGCCGCGATCCTGGGCCTTGGCCTGGGGCTTGGCCTCGGCAGCATGTACAACAACTACGACTACTATGACCGGCCGGCGCCGCGCCGCTACTACCGCGCGGGACGGCTTTCGAGCGCCCATGTCCAATGGTGCTACAACCGCTACCGGTCGTACCGGGCCTACGACAACACGTTCCAGCCCTACAACGGCCCGCGCCAGCAGTGCTACTCACCCTATTGATGGGCTGGCCCTGTAGCTGAGCTGACCGACAGAATGAAAAAACGGCGCCACGTGGCGCCGTTTCTTGTTCATGGAAGCTGCTATTTTCGAGCGCTTGTGGATTTCGCTCAGTTCTTCGCCTTGTCGACCAGCTTGTTCTTGGAAATCCACGGCATCATCGCGCGCAGCTTGGCGCCGACTTCCTCGATCTGGTGGCTGTCATTGTTGCGGCGGATGCCCTTGAAGCGGGACATGCCGGCGCGGTATTCCTGCATCCATTCCGAGGTGAATTTTCCGGTCTGGATGTCCTTCAGCACGCGCTTCATCTCGGCCTTGGTCTCGGCGGTGATGATGCGCGGACCCGAGACATATTCGCCCCATTCGGCGGTGTTCGAGATCGAGTAGTTCATGTTGGCGATGCCGCCTTCATAGATCAGGTCGACGATCAGCTTGACCTCGTGCAGGCACTCGAAATAGGCCATCTCAGGCGCGTAGCCGGCTTCCACCAGCGTCTCGAAACCGGCCCGGATCAGCTCGACCAAGCCGCCGCACAGCACGACCTGCTCGCCGAACAGATCGGTCTCGCATTCCTCGCGGAAATTGGTCTCGATGATGCCCGAACGGCCGCCGCCGACGCCGCAGGCGTAGGACAGTGCCAGGTCGAGCGCATTGCCCGAGGCATCCTGGTTGACGGCGACCAGGCACGGCACGCCGCCGCCCTTCTGGTATTCGCCGCGCACCGTGTGGCCGGGACCCTTCGGCGCGATCATGACGACGTCGACCGTCGACTTCGGCTCGATCAGGCCGAAATGCACGTTGAGGCCGTGCGCGAAGGCGATCGCGGCACCATCGCGGATGTTCGGGGCGATCTCGTTCTTGTAGATGTCGGCCTGCAGTTCGTCCGGCGTTGCCATCATCATCAGGTCGGCCCATTTGGCCGCGTCCGCCACGCTCATCACCTTGAGACCGTCGGCCTCGACCTTCTTGGCGGTTGCCGAGCCGGCCTTGAGGCCGATGGCGATCTCCTTGGCGCCGGAATCCTTGAGGTTGAGCGCATGCGCCCTGCCCTGGCTGCCATAGCCGATGATGGCGACCTTCTTGCCCTTGATCAGATTGAGATCGGCATCACGATCGTAATAGACGCGCATTTTGTCTTCCTTCCCGTTTATAAATCAGAGCATGATGCCGAAAAGTGTGAAGCGGTTTTCGGACGACATCATGCTCTATCTTCTTGATTTAGAGACGGATTCAGATTTCAGGTCGACTTGACGTGAAATCATCCGGCTCTAGGGCCTTGCGGCCGGTTGTTGCTCCATGAAGAGCGAGAAACTGCTGCGTCGCCCGCGCGGCATCGCCGCCGATCGCCGCCTCAGTCAATTCCAGCCGGTCGCCGAGCAGCAGACGGATCTGCACATCGCGGGCGACCAGCCCGAAAAAGGTGCGGAACGCCGTCTCGGCATCCGCGAAATCCAAAAGCCCGGTCCGTCGGCCGGCCTCGAGCACCGGCTTCAGCCGCTTGGCCAATGCGAAGCGGCCGTTCTCCAGCACCACGGCGCCGAGATTGTCCTTGCCGGAGCCCGCATGGCTGACCGCCACCCGATTGAGCGCGATCGACGTGTCGCTGGAAATCACCTTGAGCCAATCCGAGGCGAAGCGCTCGAGGCTCGCGGTCAGCGAGGCAAGATCGAGCCCCTTGCGGTCGACCGGTGCCACCCGCACTTTAGAGGCCTGCCATTGCACCGTCGCCGTCAGCAGCCCGTCGCGGTCGCCGAACCATTTGTAGAGCGTTTCCTTGGAACAGCTGGCGCGGCGCGCCACGGCGGTCATGGTCAGCTGGTCGCCCTCTTCGACCAGCAGCCGCAACGCCGCGTCGAGCACGGCCTTCTGCCGCTCTGTCAGCGCTTCGCTGGTGTCGATGTCAGGCACGATGTGCAACACGCTCTTCTCTCGAAAGGTCGGCATTCCCGATAAGCCGTACCGTACGTTACGGTTCTGCATATTGCGCGATCCGAGGCCGTGCGCAAGAGGACGAGAGCAAAATATCTGCAAAATGGACAGGCGCTGGCGCGACAGGCTCGCTTAATCGCTGGCTGGCGGATGGCGCAACCGTCCAAGCAGTGCCGAGACCATGGTCAGCTCATCTGCCGACAGTTTGGCGCCAATCAGTTCGGCGATCGAGCGTCCGTACACAGCCCACATCTGGCGGCGTGTCTCTCGCCCCTTGGTCGCGATGCGGATGGTCTGGCCACGGCCGTCATCGGCCACCGGCAGTTTCTCGACGAGCCCATCGGCCTCGAGCCGGGCCAGCAGGCGCGAAATGTTGTATTGCGCGAACAGCGTGCGCTCGATGAGCTGGAACGGCCGCAACCCGCCCTCGCCCGCCTCGGCAAGCTCATGCAACACGTCGTACCAGGCAAGCGGCGGCAGACCGACGGCCTTCAATGCCTCTTCGGCGCTCTCCATCAACTGGCGCGATACGCGCATCAGGCGAGCCCAAGCCTTGATGGCTTCGGGCGAAGGCGTGGCTTTCTCGGTCATGGCGCACCTTAGACGATAGATGCAATTGCATCAAGCTTGACGATCAATGCATATGCATCTACATAGATGCAATTGCATTAATCAGGGAAAGCCAATCCGATGAAACACGAAATCTGCAAACGCGCCGACAAGCTCATTCTCGTCAGCCATCACCTCTGCCCCTATGTGCAACGCGCCGCGATTTCGCTCACCGAAAAGGGCGTGCCGTTCGAGCGCGTCGATATCGACCTCGCCAACAAGCCGGACTGGTTCAAGGCGATCTCGCCGCTCGGCAAGGTGCCGCTGCTGCGCGTGCAGCGAAATGGCGAGGAAACGGTGATCTTCGAATCGGCCGTCATCCTCGAATTCCTCGAAGAGACGCAAGCCAACCCCCTCCACCCTGCCGATCCCTATGCCCGCGCCCGGCATCGCGCCTGGATCGAGTTCGGTTCGGCAACCCTCAATGCCATCGGCCGGTTCTATTCAACATCGACCGAGGCCGGCTTCCTTGACGAATCCAGCGCGCTGTCCGCCATGTTCGACCGTCTCGAAGCCGAGCTGGCGGACGAGCCTGGCGGCCCCTGGTTCGCCAGCAAGCACTTCTCGCTGGTCGACGCCGTTTACGGTCCGGTCTTCCGCTATCTCGATGTCTTCGACCGGATCGGTGATTTCGGCATTCTTGACCGTAAGCCCCTCGTCCGCGCCTGGCGCCAGGCTTTGAGTGAACGCCCGTCGATCAGGCAAGCCGTGGCGCCGGATTACCCACAGCGCCTGCATACCTTCCTGCGGGCAAAGGGATCGTACCTTTCGAGCCTCATTGGCCAAAACGATCCGGCCACCGCGCTTCGACCAGTCCTATCCGCTTGAACGGATCGATTACGGTGCCGGCCACCATCGAGGCGAGAAACTGCGGCGCCGGCGGGATTTTTGCCACCGTCGCCACCAGCCTGTCGCGGATGAAGGGCAGCGCCACCGAATCCGACTGGTAGAACGGCGTGAACGCCAGCGACAGCGCCTGGAAGATGCGGACATGCCAGCGCCGCGCCCTCGCATAGGCTTCAAGTGCCGCTTCGACACTGTCCGTCCGCGCCAGCGCATGGCTGAGCGCCGCGGCGTCGAGCAGCGCCATATTGGCCCCTTGCCCGAGCTGCGGGCTGGTCGAGTGCGCCGCGTCGCCGATGATGGCCAGCCGCCGCCCAACCGGCCGCCTCATCGTGTGGTGGCCATAGCGCGCCAGCGAGAGCTGGTCGAAACTGTCGATCTGGCTGACATACGCCTCGCTCTGCGGCCACAGCCGGATCACCCTGTCCTTCCAGGCATCCAGGCCCCGGACGCGCACCTCATCGGCGTCCGACGGCTTCAGGCTCCAGAAGAAGGCCGCCATCTTTTCAGCGCCCGGCTGCGGCCGGCCGATCGGCAGCACGCCGATCATCACGCTCGCTCTGTCGTAGCGTTGCAGCAGCGCGCGCTCATCGAAACCGTCGCCGCGCCAGCCAAGCGAGGCCCAGAACGCGCCATAGGTGAGCGGTCGTGGCTCGCCTGCAGCGCTTGCGCCGCGCAGTTTCGAGCGCGAACCGCTGGCGTCGATGACGAGGTCGAACGGCCCCGTCCTTCGTCCGTTGCCGCAGATCAGCGTCGTCCGTTCGCCCGTCTCCAAGGCCTCGATCTCGACGCCGGTTTCGATGGCGATCGCTTTGCGTTGGGCGGCGCGGAAGAGCACGCCGAACAAGGCCGCCCGGTGCACCGCCAGCCCGAAGCGGCCACCGCGCTGCGCATCGTAGCGGACATCGAGCACGGTACGGCCTGTGGTGGCATCGGCGCCATGCAGGCGGTCGATGCGGCTGCCCAGCGCCAGCATGTCGTCGAGCAGGCCAAGATCGGCCAGCACCGTCAGCCCTGTCGGCTGCAGGATCAGCCCGGAGCCGACCGGCTTCGGCTCATCGAAGCGTTCAAAGACCGTGACCCGATGCCCGGCGCGCTTGAGATAGAGCGCCATGGCCAGTCCCGCCGGCCCGGCGCCTGCTATTGCGATGTCGTAGGAAATGCCAATGCCCCCAAAGCCGAACTGGCCGGGACAATCCTTCAGCAGCCCGGCGAAATCAAGCCGCACCCTGGGGCTTTAGCGGTCGTTCAAGCCAGGGCCTTGGCGGCCGTTCAAGCCTGGGACGCATCAAAATCGGCGCGCGCTGCGCGCACCGCATCATGGTTGAGTTCGGCCCACAGAATCAATTGATGAAAGGCGCCGAACATAGAGCGCCCGAGATCGGTCAGGCTGTATTCAACGCTTGGTGGTTTGGTCGGGAACACCTCACGATGCACATAGCCATCGCGCTGAAGATCGTACAGCGTCTGGGTCAGCATGCGCTGCGAAATGTCGGGCACAAGGCGCCGCAACTCGCCGAAGCGATAGGGTTTTTCAGCCAGCGCCATCATCAGCAGCGACCTCCATTTGCCGCTCACCCCCTGGATGACCTCGCGAACCGGACAATTGGCAATATTACCGCCGCCTGAGATGGCCTTGTAGACCTCCAACTTCGACTTCAGATTGATGACCTTGCCGTCCATGGCTGGTTCCCTGCGTGTGCCTACCTCCCGAAAAACTGCCTTCTTTACGGCACCAGGTCAATTCCTATTTTAGTGCTGGTCTCTTTTTGAGACTGCCACTCGAACCGCCTTAGCGGCGCAATGTCAGGACCTTCCATGAGCGAAACCCTTCTCGTCACCGGCGCTTCCGGCCAGCTCGGCCGCGGCGTCATCCAATATCTCCTGGACAAGCACAAAGTTCCACCGGCAAACATCATCGCCGCCACACGCAATCCGGAAAGCGTGGCCGATCTGGCGTTGCGCGGCGTCGTTGTCAGGGCCGCCGACTTCAACGACGCGGCGTCGCTGGAAACCGCATTCAAAGGCGCCGACAAGGTGCTGATCATTTCGACCGGCGATCTCGATCTCAAAAGCGGCAGGCGCCGGAAGCAGCACGAAAATGCCGTCGCCGCGGCCAAAAATGCCGGCATTTCGCATCTGCTCTACACCTCGATGCCCAATCCGGAGCCGGTATCGCCGGTCCTGTTTGCCGATGACCACTACAGCACCGAGCAGGCGATCAAGGCGAGCGGCATCCCCTACACGATCTTCCGCAACGGCTGGTACCAGGAGAACCTGTTCATGGCCCTGCCGCACGCGATCGCCTCGGGAAAATGGTACACGTCGGCCGGCGACGGGCGCATTGCCCACGGTGCGCGCGACGACATGGCAGCGGCGATCGCCGCCAGCCTCGCTGGCGCTTCAAACGAAAGCAAGACCTACACCTTGACCGGTCCGCACGCCTACACCACGGCAGAGATTGCCGCCCTGGTAAGCGAGGTCACCGGCAAGTCGCTCGATGTCGTGCAGGTTCCGGATGAAGCGCTCACCGAAGGGGTAAAGGCATCAGGCGTTCCCGAGGATTTTGCTGAAGTCATCGTGTCCTTCGACGTCAACACGCGCTCCGGCCGCATCGCCATGGTGACGGACTCGGTCGAGACGCTTTCCGGCCGCAAGCCAAAAACGCTGAAGCAGTTCCTCGAGGCGAACAAGGCCGCGCTGGCCGGTTGAAGCGGAGTGACATGGACTGTGCCGCAAGACACAGCTCATTCGCCAGGACATGTCGAGATTCAGGTCAGGCTGGACCGAGAATAGTGGGTTCCGAGAACCGGAACGGAGCGGACACCTAGTCCGTGAGTACCGGAAGCGCAGGAACCTGCCGTTCGCAGGCCGGCCTCACCTGAATATCGGCATGTCCTAGATGGCCACCTGAGTGCCGATCTCCACCACGCGCCCGGTCGGGATCTGGAAATACTCCGTCGCGTCGGCCGCAGTGCGCGCCAGGCCGATGAACAGCCGGTCCTGCCACACCGGCATGCCGGAATTGGGCGAGGCCTTGAGCGAACGCCGCGACAGGAAGAACGAAGTCGTCATGATGTCGAATTTCCAGCCCTGCTTGCGGCAGATCGCCAGCGCGCGCGGGATGTTGGGCTGCTCCATGTAGCCGAAGGTCAGCGTTACCCGCATGAACAGCTCGTTGACCGTCTCCATTTTGACCCGGTCGCTGTCGGGCACCACCGGCTGCGGCGCGGTCACCACTGAAAGGATGACGTTCTGCTCATGCAGCACCTTGTAGTGCTTCAGGCTGTGCATCAGTGCGGTTGGCGCGCTGAGCGGATCGCTGGTCAGGAACACGGCGGTGCCTGACACCAGCTGCGGCTTCTTCTTCAACAGATTGCCGGCCAGGAAATCGAGCGGGATCTCGTTGCGGCGGGTCTTGTCGAACAGATAGCGGCTGCCGCGCACCCAGGTCCACATGGCCAGCACGATGGTGAAGGCAACGGCCAGCGATGCCCAGCCGCCCTCAAACACCTTGACGATGTTGGAGGCAAAGAAACCGACGTCGATGAAGCCGAACAGCGCCGTCAGCGAGACCGCCAGCCACAGCTTCCATTTCCAGATCCGCGTCATGACCACAAACAACAGCACCGTGGTCACCAGCATGTTGCCGGTCACCGAGATGCCGTAGGCGGATGCCAGCCTGCTGGACTCGCCGAAGCCCACCACCAGCATCATCACCACCAGCGCCAGCAGCAGGTTGACGCGCGGCATGTAGATCTGGCCGGACTGTTTCTCCGACGTATGCAGAATTTCCAGGCGCGGCAGCATGTTGAGCTGCACCGCCTGCCTGGTCAACGAGAAGGCGCCCGAGATCACCGCCTGGCTGGCGATGACCGTGGCGGCGGTCGCCAGCACGACCATCGGGATCAGCGTCCAGCCTTCATTCATTTCGAAGAACGGATGGCCGACGACGCCGTTCTTGGCCAGCACGAAAGCGCCCTGCCCGGCATAATTGAGCAGCAGGCACGGAAACACGACCCACAGCCAGGCGAGCACGATCGGCTTGCGGCCGAAATGGCCGAGATCGGCATAGAGCGCTTCCGCGCCGGTCACGGCGAGGAAGATGGCGCCGATGGTGACGAAAGCGACATCGGGCGAATTGATCAGGAAGGCGACGATGTAGTGCGGGCTGATCGCCCACAGGATTTCCGGATCGGCGATGATGTGGTTGAGGCCGGAAAGGCCGATCGCCAGGAACCACACCGCCGTCACGGGACCGAAGACCAATCCCACGCCGCCCGTGCCGAAACGTTGCACCGCGAACACCATGGCGAGAATGACCAGTGTCAGCGGCACGACATAAGGCTGGAAGGTCGGCGTGACGACGTTCATGCCTTCGACCGCCGACAGCACCGAAATCGCCGGCGTGATGACGGCGTCGCCGAAGAAAAGCGACGCCCCGACGATGCCGATGCCGAGCATCAGCGCCGAGCGCTTGGGGAAACTGCCGCGCGCCAGCGCCATCAGCGACAGCACGCCGCCCTCGCCGCGGTTGTTCGCCCGCAGCACGAACATGATGTATTTGATGGTGACGATGATGGTCAGCGACCAGATGATCAGCGACAAAACGCCCAGGATGTCACCGCGGTCGGCCACTTCTCCGCCGGAAGATGCCACCAGCGCCTCGCGAAAGGCGTAGATCGGGCTGGTGCCGATATCCCCATAGACGACACCGAGCGCGCCCAGCATCAGAACCTTGGTGCTGTGCTGTTCGACTTCCGAATGGCTCGATTGTTCGACGGGTTCTGCCTCACTACCATTATTGGTAAGGGCCATGGACGACACTCCGATAAGCGCGCGGTGCTCTACGCTTGCTGCAATGCAATATCAAGTGCCGTCGCGTAATGGCAGCCATGCCTGCCATGCGAGGCTGCCATTGCTACCACCCGCAGGCCTTGAGGAACCGACCCACCGTGCCGGCCATGCCATACTCCAACGCGTCGGCTGTCAACCCATGTCCGATCGACACTTCGGCCAATGCCGGAATGCGCCTGGCAAGTGCCGGCAGATTGCTGACCACCAGATCGTGCCCGGCATTGACCTGAAGCCCGGCGGCAAGCGCGGCGTCGGCTGTTTTTCCCAGCCTTTCCAGCTCTTTGGCCGCTTTGGCGGAATCTGTGTGATAGCTGCCGTATGGACCCGTATAGAGCTCGATGCGGTCGGCGCCGGTGTCGCATGCGGCCGCCACCCAATCGGGATCCGGATCGGAAAACAGCGACACGCGAAAGCCCCCCTTTTTCAGACGCTTGACGATCGGTGTGAGGAACGCGGCCTGGGTAGCGAAGTTCCAGCCATGGTCCGATGTCGCCTGAGCCGGATCGTCCGGCACCAAAGTCACCTGTTCGGGCTGATGCTTTTCCACAAGCAACAGGAAATCCTCGGTCGGATAGCCTTCGATGTTGAATTCCGCGCGCGGAAACTCGTCGTCGATCAGCGAGCGAATCTCGGGCAGATCGGAGAGTCTTGTGTGCCGCTCGTCGGGGCGTGGATGCACTGTCAGCCCGTGCGCTCCGGCCGCCAGCGCAATGCGGCCGAGGCCGGTGACGCTTGGCCACGGCAGGTCGCGCCGGTTGCGCAGCATGGCGATGGCATTGAGATTGACGGAGAGCTTTGCAGGCATGCGGTTGGCCTCAAAAATCATTCGATGCGCCACCTATAATGGCTTTGGCGGGAACAGTAATGCCTTTGGTGGGAACAGACTGGGGGTTTCGGGTGTTCCAAGCCTGATGAACCAGCCGGGAAAGGTAGCGCCGATGAATTTTCTTGATGAGGTGCCGGCAATCCGCCGTATCGAGACCAGCCGTGACGACCTTTTCGCCATCGATGTCGTCGGGCACGTTTCCGCGGCCGACGGTGAAAATCTTTTCGGATTGCTGGAGGCAGCTTACGCCCTGCATCCGCGCGTCGATGTGCTGGTGCGCCTCGTCGACCACGACGGCGTCGACTGGGCCGACATCGCTGACGAGACCCTGAAGCAGGGCGCCATTCATGCATTGGAACATGTTGACCGTTGCGCGACGATCGGCGAACCGGACTGGAGAGCGGACGCACAACGCTTTCTGCCGTCCTCACCACCCATCGAAATCAGGCATTTCAGGGCGGAGGACGAGGCTGCCGCCTGGCAATGGCTTGCCGCACAGCCTATCGGGGCAACAGCATCCGGCGCCCCTACCTGACGATCGTCAGCCGCTCGGCCGCCCGCGTGATGGCGGTGTAGAGCCAGCGCTGGCGGGTTTCCTTGAAGGCCCAGCTTTCATCGAACAGCACGATCTCGTTCCACTGCGAGCCCTGCGCCTTGTGCACGGTCAGCGCGTAGCCATAGTCGAAATCGTCGAAGCGCTTCTTCTGCTGCCAGGGGATATCGGCATCGGGATCCTCGAACGCCGCCTTGAGCAGCTTGATCTTGGCGACGCCGCGATCCGGATCGTCCTCTTCCGGCGACACCAGAAGGTTGATGCCGGGCTTCACCGTCTCGCGCGACGATGTCATCACCTTCCACAGCGAGCCGTTGAGCAGGCCCTTTGCCGGATCGTTGCGCAGGCAGACCAGCTTGTCGCCGGCTTGCGGATAATCGGCATTGAAGCCCTTGAGCTCGCGCAGCCGCTGATTGTAGCGGCGCCGCGTGCGATTGGTGCCGACCAGCACCTGGTCCGCCCTGAGCACCAGCTCCTGGTTGACGTCTTCCTTGCCGATCACCTGCGCCGTGCCATAGTCGCCACGCATGAATTCCCGGCCCTCGCGCACATCGAGCGCCAGCCGCAGGATCGGGTTGTCGCGCGCCTGCCGGTGGATTTCGGTGAGCAGAAAATCCGGCTCGTGGTCGGTGAAGAAGCCGCCGCCCGAGATCGGCGGCAACTGGCCGGGGTCGCCAAGCACCAGGATCGGCGTGCCGAAACTCATCAGGTCGCGGCCGAGTTGCTCGTCGACCATCGAACATTCGTCGATGACGACCAGCTTGGCCCGCGAGATCGGGCTCTGCCGGTTGAGCGAAAAAGTCGGCGACATCGACGTCTTGCCGGTGATTTCGTCCGACACCGATTCCTCGCCTTTCGGCCGGTAGATCAGCGAATGGATGGTACGCGCATTGACCGCGCCCTTGGAGCGCAGCACCTGCGCCGCCTTGCCGGTGAAGGCGGCGAACTGCACCTGGCCGTCGACATGCTCGGCGAAATAGCGCGCCAGCGTCGTCTTGCCGGTGCCGGCATAGCCGAACAGCCGGAACAGCTGCGGCTGGCCGATTTTCAGCCAGCGGGCGACCGCTTGCAGCGCCTCGTCCTGTTGGGGAGAGAATTCCATCAGCGCGAGAGACCGGATTCGCAAGGGAAAGACAAGACAGCCGCCATCATCATCGATGCGCCGGGACGCTTCAGTGCCGCCGACGGGTCAGGCTATCAGGCACAGACAAGAACGTAAAGGGAACAACCGACCACGTCGGCTGGAAGCGAAATTCAGGCAATGGCCATGGCGGCCCGCGGGTCGCGGTCGTCGGGTGGTAGCGGAACGGGAGCGTATCCGGCATAGCTGACGCTCAACCGTGCCTGCCCGTTCGAACAGGACCGGAGTGCATCCTCCAGCTTGGACATATTTCTAAGCGGCACTGTCGCGTTGACGACGACGACCACGCCGCGGATTTCCCGACTCAGGATCTGGCCACGGCGGCTTTGCAGTTCGGCGATGACGTTGCCGACATGGGTTGCTGAAGTCATTACTTCGACCTTCATGATCGGCTCGAGCAACTGCACGCCGAGGCGTGGCGCGGCTTCGCGAAAGCAGGCGCGGCCGGCGATCTCGAAAGCCAGAGCCGAGGAATCGGTATCGTGAAAAGCGCCATCCATCAGCACCGCCTTGACGCCGATCATCGGGAAGCCCGCAAATGGACCTGAGGACAATATGCTGCGCAGCCCCTTTTCGACGCCCGCAATGTATTCGCCATGAAGCGCACCACCGACGATCCTGGACTCGAACACGGAGTCCGCGCTGTCCGCGTTCGGCTCGAACATGATCTTGACGCCGGCGAACTGACCGGTGCCGCCGGACTGCCTCTTGTGCGTGAAGTCCTGCTTGTGCGTACGGGTGATCGTCTCGCGATAGGCCACTTGTGGAGAACCAATATTCACATCGACCTGGGACTCGCGACGCAGGTGGTCAATGATGATGTCGAGGTGGAGTTCGTCCATGAAGGCGATAATGGTCTGGCCCGATTCCTCGTCTTGCATGACGCGGAAGAAAGCATCCTCGTCCGCCAGCTTCGCCAAGGCGGTACGCAGCCGCTCCTGATCGGCCTTCGATTTCGGCTCGATCGCGATTTGCAGCAAAGGCCAGGGCGCGGCAGGCTTTTCCATCATGGGGATATGGTCGCTGGTGGCCCCAATATTTGCAACTGAGTGCAGGAGCGAAATCCGGACTGAGATAACGGAAGACTAAACTGATCTTTTTGGCCTGGCTGCTCGCAGCCTGCTGTCAGGGTCCAGGATCGTTCTCCAGCAGGATCGGCTTGCCGTGCGGGGTGGCATGCGCGGCGCGTTCCCATGCCTCTGCCATCGCATCGACATCGGACTTGGCGGCCAGACCTTTTGAGGCAAGCAGCTTTTCCAACGCAGCCAGCCAATGTTCGTAATAATCATGGCCGTCCGCTGCGGCGCCCGGTCTCTTCACTTCTGCCGACAGTGCCTGCGCCCACTCGCTCCACGAAAACAGGCCCTTGTCGTGCAGCGCAACCGTCATGGCGAAGGCTTCGGCTTGCCATGGCTCGGCGAAAACAGGCGCATCGGCGCCCGGCGGCAAATCGGCGGGGCCATCACGCCGGCTCAAGATAGCTCTCCCAGGCGTCGATCGACACAACAAGCGTCGGGTCGGCCCCCTCGCCCCAGATCTCCGATCCTTCGAAAACCACGGTGTAGACCCATTGCGGATTTTCGCCGTGTCCATGCGCGTTGCTGTCGGGAAAAACAAAACCGTCGTGCACCGCCTCGATCACGCCGTGCTTGCCGCGTGCGTAGCGCGGCAGCCGCGTGTGGCCGGTCGGGTTGAAGTTCTTGGTCCGCACGGCGTCGCCCGCCTTGAACCGCGCCGCTTGCGCCACCGGCCGGTCGCAAGGGCTGCCCTTGGCCAACACCGCGGGCACGTTTTCCGCCTTCAGCACCCTCTTGGGAGTCGCTGCCGGATCGACTGCCTTGCCCGCTTCGAGATCGCGCTGGCTGACGAAGCCATGGCGCTTTAACAGCACCTCCAGCGCCTTGATCCATATCTCGTAGTAGCTCGATGAATAGTAGACAGCCGGATGCAGCGATTCCCGTGCATGCCGGCTCTCGTCGATGTTCCACGCGCCCATGGCGCCGGCAGTCAGCGTCACGCCGAGCGCCCGCCTTTCCCAGGCGGCATGGAAGTAAGGTTCGTCCTTTTCCGGCGCGACCGGGCCGAACCCCATCTGTCCGCCGAGATCTTGCGGCCCGTTCATGCCGGCTGCCCCTCTATTCCAGGTCTTTGGGTAAGGCCGGTGCCGATCATCGCATCGCGGCTCACCAGCTCCGCCAGCCGCTCCTCGCTCCAGCCCTCGGTACCCTCGGGCCGCATCGGCACGACGAGATAGCGCAGCTCGGCAGTGGAATCCCAGACGCGGATTTTCTTGTCCGCCGGCAGCGTCAGCCCGAACTCCTCCAGCACGCCGCGCGGATCGATCACCGCGCGCGAACGATAGGGCGGCGCCTTGTACCAGACCGGCGGCAGGCCAAGCACCGACCACGGATAGCAGGAGCACAGTGTGCAGACGACGAGATTATGGGTATCCTGCGTGTTGAACACCGCCTGCATGTGCTCGCCCTGGCGGCCGGTATAGCTCAGCGATGCGATCGCCGCCGTCGCGTCGCGTTTCAGCCAGTCGGCAAAGGCTGGATCGCTCCAGGCTTTCGCCACCACCCTGGCCCCGTTGCGCGGACCGATTTTCGTCTCGTAAGTATCGACGATGACGTCGATCGCCGCCGGATCGATCAGCCCCTTCTGGGTCAGGATGGTTTCCAGCGCGCGCACGCGGGCGGCAAACGGATCGAGTTCGTTGTCGTGGTCATGATCGTGTGACATGGCGGCAAATTACGGTTCCGGCGATGCCACCGCAAGCGCGACGGCTTGGGCCAGCGGACCATGGCGCCGGCCCTGCCTCTATTCGGCGGCCGCCCGCTGCGGCTCGGGCAGCATGTCTTCCCTGGGCTTGAACAGCGAGGGCTGATCCCCCGCTTCGACCGAGCCCGGCTCGCCCTTGCGCTTCGACCAAAGCCCGACCAGCCAGCCCGAGAAATTCTCCATGTAGACATAGATCACCGGCGTCACGAACAGGGTCAGTGCCTGCGAGGCAAGCAGGCCGCCGACAACGGCAACGCCCAGCGGCTGGCGCAGTTCGGCGCTGGCGCCGGTGCCGAGCGCAATCGGGAACGTGCCCATGAGTGCCGCCAGCGTAGTCATCATGATCGGCCTGAAGCGCATCAGGCAGGCCTTGTGGATCGACTCGGTCGCCGACATGCCTTCTCGTCGCAGTTCGAGCGCGACATCGACCATCATGATGCCGTTCTTCTTGACGATGCCGATCAGCATCAGGATGCCGATCACCGCGATGACCGACAGATCCATGCCGGCGAAGCGCAGCGCAACGACCGCTCCCAGTACGGCCGACGGCAGGCCGGTGAGGATGGTCAGCGGGTGGATGAAGCTTTCGTAGAGGATGCCGAGCACGATGTAGATGGTCAGGATTGCGCCGCCGACCAGAAAACCCTGGTTGGCCAGCGAATCCTGGAAGGTCTTGGCCGTGCCGGCAAAGGTCGTCGAGATCACCGTCGGCATGCCGATCTGCTCTTTTAGCGCATTGATGCGCGTCACACTGTCGCCCAGCGCCACGCCCTGCGGCAGATTGTAGGAGATGGTCACGGCTGGAAGCTGGCCGAGCTGGTTGACGGTCAGGGCGCCGGCCGTGCGATCGACGCGGGCGAAGGCGCCGAGCGGAACAAGACTGCCGCTCGCCGTCCTCATCTGGATGGCCAGCATCCGCTCGGGCGACCACTCGATCTTGGGATCGAGCTCGGTGATGACTTCATAGCTGTCGGCCGAACCGAAGATGGTCGAAACCTGGTCGGTGCCGAACCCGCCATAGAGGGCGGAGCGCAACGTGTCGGTATCGATACCGAGTTGGGCGGCCTTGTCGCGATCCACCACCAGCGTCGCCTGCAGCGCATTGTTCTGCAGGTCGCTGGTGACGTCGGTGAAGTTCGCATGGTCGGCCGCCATCGCGTCGTTCAGTTTCTGCGCCCAAATATCGGTAAGGCCGGTATCAAGGCCCTGAACCACGAGCTGGTAGGCGCTTGCGGACGACCGCGAGCCCAGCCTCAAATTCTGCACCGGCTGCATGTAGGTCTCGATGCCCGCCACGCCGGCCAGTTGCTTGCGCAGATCCGCAAGCACCTTCTCGATATCGGGGCGCTGGTCCTTGCCCTTGAGCTGGACGAAGAGCTGCCCCTGGTTGAGCGCGTTGTTGCCGCTGCCCGCCGACCACGCCACATGGTCGACATAGGGCGAATGCGAGAAGACGCTGGCGACCTGCCCTTGCAGCCTGGACATGGCGTCGAACGAGATGTCCTGACGTGCGATGGTGGTCACCGATATCTGGCCGATATCCTCTTGCGGGAAGAAGCCCTTCGGCGAGATCTGGATCAGCCACACCGACGCTGCCGCGGTGCCGACGAAGACGAGGAACACCAGGAAGGTGTGCCGCAGGCAGAAGCTCAAGACCCTGTCGTAGCCGCGCGTGACGAGGTCCTGCTTGTGACCGGGGCCATGCTTGTCGCGGTCGGCTTTGGTCACCGACAGCAGCCGCGAGCACAGCATCGGCGTCAGCGTCAGCGACACGAACATCGACGCCAGGATGGCGACCGTCACCACCACGGCGAACTCGTTGAAGATGCGCCCGATGACGCCGCCCATCAGCAGCACGGGGATGAAAACCGCCACCAGCGAGATCGAGATCGAGATGATGGTGAAGCCGATTTCGCGCGCGCCCTTCAGCGAGGCGTCGAAGGCCGACAGCCCGTCCTCCTCCATGTGGCGGAAGATGTTTTCAAGCATCACGATGGCGTCGTCGACGACGAGGCCGACCGCCAGGGTCAGGCCCATCAGCGAGATGTTGTCGATGGAAAAGCCGAATAGGAACATCGCGCCGAGCGTGGCGATCAGCGAGATCGGCACCGCCACGGCCGGGATGATTGTCGCCGTCACCCGGCGCAGGAACACGAAGATCACCATGATGACCAGGGCAATGGTGAGCAGCAGCGTGAACTGCACGTCGCTGACCGCCTGCCGGATCGAACTGGAGCGGTCGTTAAGCAACTTGATGTCGGCGGCGGCCGGCATCTGGTCCTTGAAGGACGGCAGCATCGCCTTGACCTTGTCGACGACGTCGACAGTGTTGGCGTCGGGCTGGCGCTGCACGGCCATGATGATCGCGCGCGTACCGTCGTACCAACTTGCGGTCGTGGTCGTCTGCACCGAATCGACCACGCGGGTCACCTCGCCCAGCCGTACCGGGTGACCGTTTTTGGTGGCGATGATGATGTTGGAGAAACCGGCGGCGTCGGTCAGCTGCGTGTTGGCGGTGATGGTGAGCTGCTGCTTGTCGTTCTGGAGCACGCCGAGCGGCGTGTTGCTGTTGGCCGAGGCAACCGCCGCCTGCAGCTGATCGATCGAGATGCCGCGTGCGGCAAGCGCGGTCGGGTCGATCTGGATGCGCACCGCGTATTTCTGCTGGCCGAAGATCGAGACCTGCGCCACGCCGTCGATGGTCGACAGCGACGGCGAGATGACGTTTTCCGCGAACGCATCGAGGTCGGTCAGCGGAACCGTGTCGCTGACCAGCGACATCAAAAGGATCGGCGCGTCGGCCGGATTGACCTTGCGATAGCTCGGCGGCGCCGTCATCTGCGGCGGCAATGATTTCTGCGTGCGCGCGATCGCCGCCTGCACGTCGGCCGCCGCCGCGTCGATGTCGCGGTTGAGCACGAACTGGATGGCGATCGAAGTCTGGCCAAGCGAGTTGGTGGTCGAGATCGAATCGATGCCGGCGATGGTGGCGAACTGCTTGATCAGCGGCGTCGCCACCGATGTCGCCATGGTTTCCGGCGAGGCGCCGGGCAGCGAGGCCGAGACGTTGACCACCGGGAATTCGGCGCTGGGCAGTGCCGCCACCGGCAGGAACTTGTAGGCGAACAGCCCGCCCAGCACGAGGGCGAACGACATCAGAAGGGTGGCGACGGGCCGGCGTATGCAGAATTCGGAAATCATTGGGCCGCCTCGCCGGCGCTGGTCGCCTCGGCCACCTTGGGCGCAGCGGCACCCGCTGTGGTCTTGCCTTCATGCACCGCGGCGCCGTCCTTCAGCCGTGTCTGGCCCTCGGTGACAACCTTCTCACCGCTTTTCAGCCCCTGGCTGATGGCGCTGTTGTCGCCTTCGGTCAGCGCCACCTGCACCGGCCGCATCTCGACCGTGTTGTCCGGCTTGACCACATAGACGAACGGGCCCTTCTGGCTTGGCTGCACCGCGACGGTAGGAACCGATGTCATCTGCGGCATGATGCCGGCGTCGAGCACGACATTCACATACTGGCCGGGCCATAGCGAAAGGTCGGCATTGGGAATACTTGCCCGCGTCGCGATAGTGCCCGACGCGGTGTCGACGCTGGAGTCGACGAAATCGAGCGTGCCCTTGCCGATCGGCGTCGGGTCACCATCCTTGGTCAGTGTCACCGCGCCCTGCTGCGGATTGGCAAGCGCCTTGTGCAGCAGGGCGAGATTGCTTTCCGGCAGATTGAAGTTGACCTGCAGCGGGTCCATCTGGGTGATGGTCACCAGCGGGGTCGCCGTGCTGCTGTTGCCATTGCTGACGGTGACGAGATCGCCGACGGCGACGCTGACCGCACCCAACCTGCCGGAAATCGGCGCCGTGATCGTGGCGAAGCCAAGCTGGACATTGTCGGCGTCGATTGTCGCCTTGTCGGCGTCAACGGTCGCAGCGGCAGCCTTCTGCGCGGCGACGGCCTGGTCGTAGGTCTGCTGCGTGCCGGCCTGCTTGGCAACCAGATCCTTGGCGCGCTGGAGATCGGAATTCGAACTGGCAAGCAGCGCCTGATCCTTGGCGAGCGCCGCTTGATCCTTTGCCAGCTGCGCCTTCAGCGCCCGGTCATCGAGCGAGAACAGAACGTCGCCGACCCTGACCATCTGCCCATCCTTGACGTCGATCGAGACGATCTGGCTGGACACCCGCGCGTTGATGTTGACGACGGCGGGAGACGAGACGAAGCCGATCGCATAACGCCGGATCGGGAAATCGGCTGTCGAGGCGACGGCCGAGAGGATGGAAGCCGAGCGGGCGGCACCGCCGCCACCTGCCACCTTGTCGCCCGCTGCCGGCTTGCCGGTTGCCGATTTGTCCGCGGCAGCGACCTGCTTTGCGCCGATGAGCTGCTGAGCCTTGCTCAGCGCGTCCGGAGACACATAGAGCCAGGCCGCGCCCGCACAGGCGACGGCAAGCAACGAAAGAACGACTTTTCCACGCATGGTCAAAGGCCCTCTCCACCCGACACGTCGTGGTCCGATGGTTCTACTCTAGCGCAAATCACGGCCCGTTGCCGCGATTTCGCCGAATAGATAGGACGCGCCTTTGTCGGAAAAGGGCCAAAACACGGCATTACGAAGATTTAATGTGCACTGCACAATGGATGTGCAACACGGGCTGAATCCCCATCCGACGGCTTGCGAGCCATCGCCTTCCGGCCTGAGACGACCAGAATGTGCGCGTCTCGACCTATTTGAGCATCGGCCAAAGCGTCGCCGCCAGCAGCACGCCCATGGCGATGTTGAACCATTTCAGCCGTACCGGGTCCGACAGGAAACCGCGCAGCGCGGTGCCGAACCCAGCCCACACCGAGACGCTCGGTAAATTAACGATGGTGAAGGCCACAGCGATCAACACCACCGACAGGAACGGGTGCTCGGCATTGGCATAGACGGCCATGGCGGTGATCGCCATCACCCACGCCTTGGGATTGACCCACTGGAATGCAGCCGCCTCGATGAAGCGCATCGGCCGCGCCTTCGTCTCGCCCTTGCCGGTCAGCGTGCGCGACATGGCGATCTTCCAGGCGAGGTACAAAAGATAGGCGCCGCCGGCGATCTTGAGCGCGGTATGCAGCGCCGGAAACGCCGTCAACACAGCGCCAAGGCCAAGACCGACGGCAAGCAGCAGCACGAGGAAACCCATGCTGATGCCAAGCATGTGCGGAACGGTTCTGACGATGCCGAAATTCACGCCCGATGCCAGAAGCATGAGATTGTTCGGCCCCGGCGTGATCGAAGTCACCAAGGCGTAGACAAGCAGGGCAAGGAAAGCGTCAAGCGACATGGATATCCTCCCCGACAAGTCAGGATCGTTGTCTTTTCTAGGCAACCCGCAAAGGCCCACGGACGGCCCACAGCGGGGCCAGAAGCCTCACTGTGGAAGCTGGCTGGCGCGCCCGGCGCCAGCACCGAAGGCCTACATCGCCTGCGGGCCGCGGTTCAACGCCGCCACGCCGGTGCGGCAGATTTCGACCAGGCCGAGCGGCTTCATGATGGCGATGAACTGATCGATCTTGGAGCCCTTGCCGGTGATCTCGAAGATGAAATGCTCGGTGTTGGCGTCGATGACGCTGGCGCGGAACGCATCGGCCAGCCGCAGCGCCTCGACCCGGGCCTCGCCGATGCCGGCGACCTTGACCAGCGCCAGTTCGCGCTCCAGCGGCCGCTCCTGGCCGGATTCATGCGAGCGCACGGTCAGGTCGACGACGCGGTGCACCGGCACGATGCGCTCCAGCTGGTGCTTGATCTGCTCCAGCACATGCGGCGTGCCGCGCGTCACGATGGTGATGCGCGACAGGTGTTTTTCATGCTCGGTCTCGGAGACGGTCAGGCTCTCGATGTTGTAGCCGCGCCCGGAAAATAGGCCGATGACCCGGGCAAGCACGCCCGGCTCATTGTCGACCAGCACGGAAAGCGTGTGGTTTTCCGGCTTTTCCGTTTCCTTGGCGATAAAATAGGCCGAACCGGTCGGTTGTAGCTGTGCGTTCATGACATGAATCTCGATTTCAAGCTCTTGAGCTAATTCGTTGTTTGCGCAGGGCTTTCTCGCGACAGCCCTGCCTTGGTTCTGCCGGCTACACCAGTTCCCTGCCCTTGGCGTCGATGGCATTGGCCACCGCCTCGTCGGTCGCCTCGTCGGGCAACAGCATCTCGTTATGCGCCTTGCCCGACGGGATCATCGGGAAGCAGTTGGCGAGCGTCGCCACGCGGCAATCGAACAGCACCGGCTTCCTGACCGAGATCATCTCCTTGATCGCGTCGTCCAGCTCGTCCGGCTTTTCGCAGCGAATGCCGTGGCCGCCATAGGCCTCGGCCAGCTTGACGAAGTCCGGCATCGCCTCGGTATAGGAATGCGACAGCCGGTTGCCGTGCAGCAATTGCTGCCACTGCCGCACCATGCCCATATACTGGTTGTTGAGGATGAAGATCTTGATCGGCGCGTCGTGCTGCACCGCCGCGCTCATCTCCTGCATCGTCATCTGCACCGAGGCGTCGCCCGCAATGTCGATGACCAAAGCGTCGGGATGCGCGATCTGCACGCCGAGTGCTGCCGGCAGGCCATAACCCATCGTGCCCAGCCCGCCCGACGTCATCCAGCGGTTCGGCTTCTCGAAACGATAGTGCTGCGCCGCCCACATCTGGTGCTGGCCGACCTCGGTGGTGATGTAGGTGTCCATGCCCTTGGTCAGTTCGTAGAGCCGCTCGATGGCGTATTGCGGCATGATCACGTCGTTGTTCATCTTGTAGGCGAGCGAGTCGCGCGCACGCCATTTGGCGATCTGCTCCCACCAGGGGTAGAGCGCCTTCTTGTCGGCCTTGGCGCTCGCCCGCCACAGCCGCACCATATCCTCCAGCACCCGGCCGACATCGCCGATGATCGGCACCTCGGTGTGGACGTTCTTGTTGATCGACGACGGATCGATGTCGATGTGGATCTTCTTCGAGTTCGGCGAGAAGGCGGTCAGCCGGCCGGTGATGCGGTCGTCGAAGCGCGCGCCGATGCAGATCATCACGTCGCAATCATGCATGGCCATGTTGGCTTCATAGGTGCCGTGCATGCCGAGCATGCCCATCCAGTTCTTGCCTGATGCCGGATAGGCGCCGAGGCCCATCAGCGTCGAGGTGATCGGGAAACCGGTGAGATCGACCAGTTCGCGCAGCAGATGGCTCGCTTCCGGGCCGGAATTGATGACGCCGCCGCCGCTGTAGATGATCGGCTTCTTGGCGCCCGCCATCAACTCGACCGCCGCCTTGATCTTCTCCAGGTCGCCCTGGACCTTTGGCTGGTAGCTGGTGCGTGGCGCGATCTGCGGCGGGACATAGAATCCCTTGGCGAACTGCACATCCTTCGGGATGTCGACGACGACCGGACCGGGACGGCCGGTGGTCGCGACATGAAAGGCCTCGTGGATGGTGGCGGCGAGCTCGTTGACGTCCTTCACCAGCCAGTTGTGCTTGGTGCAGGGGCGCGTGATGCCGACCGTATCGCATTCCTGAAAAGCGTCCGAGCCGATCAGCGAGGTCGGCACCTGCCCGGTCAGGCAGACCAGCGGGATCGAATCCATCAACGCGTCCTGCAGCGGCGTCACCGCATTGGTGGCGCCCGGGCCGGAGGTCACCAGCATCACGCCGGCCTTGCCGGTCGAACGCGCATAGCCTTCCGCCGCATGGCCGGCGCCCTGCTCATGGCGCACCAGTATGTGCTCGACCTCGTCTTGCTGAAAAATCTCGTCATAGATCGGAAGGACAGCGCCGCCGGGATAGCCGAAGACATGCTTGACGCCATTGTCCTTCAGCGCCTGCACCACCATTTCGGCGCCCGTCATCTCGCGCCGCTCGTTCTGTCCGTTGCTCATCGGTCTGGTCCCGTACTGTCGCCATTGGGCGTTTGCTGGTCGTTTAGTCGTGTTTCAGGCAATAAAAAAGGCCCCCGAGGGAGCCTGTGTCTTGCGCATGGGGGGTTTTCGCCCGGCGGTTACACCGCCTTGCCCACGCGCTTTCCTACGAGAATGAGTGCTGTTTTCATGGTGGCGGACACTAAGGGCGGGCAAGGCGACCTGTCAACGGGAAAAATCGCACCGGCGCGCACAGCGTGCCGGCGCGATTGAGGCGATCAGCCCGGCGCCTTGCAGCGGGAAACGCGCGGATCGCAGTTGGACACCTTCCTCGCCTGCATCTTCGCTGGCAGATGGTGAGGTGCCACCCTTGCCGGGCCATGGTGCTGGGGCACGTGCATTGCCATCGCCTGCTGATGCGGCTTCTGTTGCCCGGCACCGCGTGCAGGACGCTGCCCCGAGACCGGCTTGGCCGACCCCGGTTTGGCCGACGATTTGACAACGATACGTCCATCGCCCGCGGTCCTGTCGGCATGCAGCTTGAGCGCATCGGCCTTCGCGCCGTTGCCGGCGACCATCCGCTTGCGCACAGTGTTGCCAGGCTTCACGACGGCTGGATTGCTGGCAGCCACCGCGCTCGGAGACGTGGCCTTGTCGCCGCTGCAATCTTGGGGCCATGGCCCGCCACGATTTGCCCGTTCCCATTGGCCGCCTTGGTGGCAGGCAGTGCATTGCCGGCAAGCCTCTTGATCTCGGCGCCCCTGGAAGCATCGAGACGTGCACTGGCAAACACGCCTTTGGGCGGAGGAACCAGTCTTGCCGCCTTGATCGAGTCGATGACTGGCTTCGGGAGTTGCTGCAGCCGGGGTCCGGCATTGATTGCAACCACCTGGTTGCCAAGCCGCACGCGTGGCGCATTGTTGACCACGACCGTCTGGTTGATGAATGTCGTGTTGCGCACGATGACGACGTTCTCCTGAACCGGCCGCACCACCCTGACCAGATCCACCGCGCCGATCGCCGCCACCGGCACGAAACACCACCAGGCGTCGTCGAAGGCGACACCGACGTCGGGCGGCGCCGGAGCCCAGCCGACATCATTGCCGCCCTGACGCCAGACCACCCAGGCTGGCGCCCATTGATCGCCGGCGATCCACACCCAGCCGAAATCGGGATCATACGCCCAGCGGCCATAGTGATAGACGACATCGCCGAATGGCTCGGTGGACTGCCAGTACCAGCCATCGTCGGTCCAGACCCACCTGCCTTCGGTGTAGGGCCGCCATTGGGTACGCACCGAGGGAACCCAGACATCGCCGAAGCGGCTGGAGGTTCGCCATCCGCCATAGTTCGAAAGCCTTTCGCGGACGGTGACGGAAATTTCCGCCGCATGCGCCTGTGTTCCGGGCAGCACCAGCGGGCCGGTCAGCGTCGCACTCAAGGCGATGACCGCGGCCATTGCTGCAGCACGTCCACGCCGGCCGAGAAAGTGGCGTGAAGACGCTTGGAAAAAGGATATGATAATCACAACGGGCTCCAGAGTTCCGCATCCAGAAAATCCCAGGAACCGCCCTGCTGCCCGCCACCGCTTCCCGGCTTCTCACCGATCGGTTGTCATCGTCCCCGGTGACCGCATTGCGGCATTTGACCATCAACTTTGCGCGACCGGCGCGGCATTCACAAATGGGACGGTCGTTTCCGGCGCCCGGGCGATTGCGAAACCGCCGGGTGATCCCATTTTGCGAATAAACCATTGAAACCGCTGGAAACTATGGTGGGGCGTGACGAGGGCCGCCATCTCTGACGATACTTGATCGTCCGGCGGCAAGCCCGTCGGAGCCACCACCATGACGATCTGGATTTCACGGGAGGAAACCTGATGCTCGACAAGCCCTCTAGCAAGAAACTGTCTGACGTACTCGACCAGTTCGGCGCCGCGCTTGCTGCCAATGACATCGAGAAGGCGGTCGATTGCTTTCAAAAAGATTGCTACTGGCGCGACCTCGTTACCTTCACCTGGAACATCAAGACCATGGAAGGCCGCGACCAGGTCCGCGACATGCTGAAAAGCCAGTTGTCGAACACCAGGCCATCGCACTTCGCCATCGCCAAGGGCGAGGACGCGACCGAGAGCGGCGAACTGATCGAGGGCTGGATCAGCTTCGAGACGGAGGCGGCACGCGGCTTCGGCCATATCAGGCTGAAGAACGGCAAGATCTGGACGCTGCTGACCACCATGGCCGAACTGAAAGGCCACGAGGAGCCGGCAGGCTTCGCGCGGCCGATGGGCGCCAGGCACGGCTCGGGCAAGAACCGTCCGACATGGAAGGAAGAGCGCGAGAGGGAAGCCGCCGAGCTCGGCTTCAAGACGCAGCCCTATACGGTGATCATCGGTGGCGGCCAGGGCGGTATCGCGCTCGGCGCGCGGCTGCGGCAGCTTGGCGTGCCGACCATCATCATCGAGAAGAACGAGCGTGCCGGCGACAGCTGGCGCAAGCGCTACAAGTCGCTCTGCCTGCATGACCCGGTCTGGTACGACCATCTGCCCTATATCGATTTCCCCAAGAACTGGCCGGTCTTCTCGCCCAAGGACAAGATCGGCGACTGGCTGGAAATGTACACCAAGGTAATGGAGCTGAATTACTGGTCCTCGACCGAGGCCAAAAGCGCCTCTTATGACGACAAGACGAAGGAATGGACCGTTGTCGTCCACCGTGACGGCAAGGACATCACGCTGAAGCCGAAGCAGCTGGTGCTGGCGACCGGACAGTCCGGCAAAGCCAATCTGCCGAAATTCAAGGGCATGGAGACCTTCGAGGGCGATCAGCACCACTCGTCGAAGCATCCGGGTCCCGACGCCTATGCCGGCAAAAAGGCCGTTGTCATCGGATCCAACAATTCCGCCCATGACATCGCTGCCGCACTTTGGGAAGCCGGCGCCGACGTGACCATGGTGCAGCGCTCAAGTACCCATATCTCCAGGTCCGACACGTTGATGGAAATCGGACTGGGTTCGCTCTATTCGGAGCAGGCGCTGCAGAATGGCATCACCACCGCCAAGGCCGATCTCATCTTCGCTTCGCTGCCCTACAAGATCCTGCACCAGTTCCAGATCCCGGCCTATGCCGAGATGAAGAAACGCGATGCGGCATTCTACAAGGGACTGGAAAAGGCCGGTTTCATGCTCGACTGGGGCGACGACGAGTCCGGCCTGTTCATGAAGTACCTCAGGCGCGGCTCTGGCTATTACATCGATGTTGGCGCATCGCAGTTGGTCATCGATGGTTCGATCAAGCTGAAGAGCGGCGTCGACGTCGAAGAGATCAAGCAGCACTCGGTCCTGCTCAGCGACGGGTCGGAACTGCCTGCGGACCTCATCGTCTACGCCACCGGCTACGGCTCGATGAACGGCTGGGCCGCCGATCTGATATCGCGCGAAACCGCCGACAAGGTCGGCAAATGCTGGGGCCTCGGCTCGAACACCACCAAGGATCCCGGCCCCTGGGAAGGCGAGTTGCGCAACATGTGGAAGCCTACACAGCAGGAAGCGCTGTGGTTTCACGGCGGCAACCTGCACCAGTCACGCCACTATTCACAATTCCTGGCGCTGCAGCTGAAAGCCAGGCAGGCCGGCTTGGCGACGCCGGTCTACGGGCTGCAGCAGGTGCATCACAAGGGGTAGGCGAGCGCGATTCCGGCGAAGCCGGAAGAAAGAAGGCAGGGCTTGCACCCTGCCTCCTTCCTTTGAGGGAATTACGCCGGCTTACCCGCCGCGAACTGCGTCACCACCCGCTGCAACAGCGGCACGTAATCGCGAAACGTCCGCGTCCTCATGTTGGCAATCTTGCCGCTCTCGTCCCAGATGCGGACCCGGACCGCTTCCTCATGGAACGGGTTCTTGCGGAACTCGGCCACCTCCTCGGCATTCATCGGCCCGCCCTGCAGCGACAGCGTATGCACCGAGGCCGGCGAAAGCCTGCCGAAATAGGTCGGATCGGTGGCGCAGAGATAGCGCTTGGCGGCGACATGCAGCCTGACGCATTCGACGATGACAGGTGGAAAGAACGGCGCCAGCACTTCGCCGCCGGCTTCGTCATGATGCTTGTCCTCGACATCCTCGGGCGAATAGGTGCCGAACTCGCTGGTGTAATGGCCAATGTCGTGCAGCAGCGCCGCCGCCACCAGCTCGTCCGGCGCGCCGTCCTTTTCGGCGAACCAGGCGCCCTGCAGCATGTGCTCCGACATGGTGACGGGTTCGCCGAGGTAGGATTCCGCACCCCGGCGCTCGAAGATGTCGGCAATGAATTCGACGATATTGTCCGCGTTCAAATCCTGGCTGCTCATTCCGCCGCCTCCTTGAACCCGTGTTCTATCGACGCGAGCGTCGACAGCAGGCCATCCTTGTCGGCGTAACAGCCCTGCAGCCAGCGCTTGCCGGTTCCGGAAAACGCCTTGCGGGCGTGCATGACGCGCGTGTTGTCGACGATGAAAGCCTGCCCCGCTTCGAGCTTGAACGTCACTTCGAAGGATGTATCCTCGATCAGTTCGGCGAACCGGCGGTAGGCCGCGTAGTACGCCTCCATATCGGCGAAGGGCACGTCGACCGTCGGCGCCAGCGAGCGGTTGTTGAAGCGGATGCAGATCAGCTCGCCATCGGGCCCGAGCTCGATCATCGGCCGCTTCGCCTGCAGCCGCACACCGGAAGAGCCGGCATATTCGAAGCGCGCCGGGCATGAGCTCAGCAGCCGGAAGCCTTCCGGGTTCTCAGCCTGCAGCGCAGCCGCGACGGCAAATCCGTCGACGACGCTGGATTCGCCGCCCTCAACCGTATTCTCGATGCAGGACAGGATCTGCAGCGTCGGCACGGGGTCGCGATAGGGATTGTCGGTATGCGCCTGGAGCCCGAGATTGGTGTAGGCGAGATTGCTCGGATTGACCTCGGCGCGCACTTCGAACCAGCGGCCGTAATTGGTCTCCCTGATATAGCCGAACAGATCGGACACCTTGCACAGCGCTCCGGATTCGGTCGGCAGATCGTCCATCACCGCGAAGCCATAGGTTTTCACCGCCGACAGCCATTGCCCCAGCACAGCGCGATCGCGGCTGGCCGCAGCATAGCCGGCGCGCGGCACCGAATTCTGCATCGAGGCCTTGGTCCATCGCACGGTGGCCTCGTCCGTCCAGCCGGGCTGGCGGGCCGCGTCACGATCATAGGCGTTGGCGCTCAGCCATGCCGCCGGGAAACTCACTGTTTTCTGCTCCGGCACGAAGCTGACTTCCAGGGCACCGCCCTTGACCGATGCCGCGCCGATCCTGGTGTCGGCGGGAATGTCGAGGATGGTGATCAACCGTTGGCCATTGCCGGCGCTGCGCGTCTTGTCGTCCAGCGCATTGTCGCGCAGCCACATGGCGTGAAAGCGGCTGCGCGACCCGTCCTTCCAGCCAAGTTCGATTGTTCTGCCTTCGTCGCCGATCAGCGCCTGGGTGAGCATGGAGATCCGTTCCTGTCCATTGCGTCCCCCGCAGCTGATCCGCGGGGTTTCGATTGCATGTTGATCGCGCGAGAGGCATAATTCAAATTATCATATTTTGGGCAATGACCACGATATACTAATGTCTCGAACCACACCCCTGCCGCCGCTCGACTGGCTGCGCAGTTTCGAGGCTGCGGCGCGGCTGTCGAATTTCACCGCTGCGGCAGCCGAGCTTGGCCTCACCCAGGCGGCCGTCAGCCAGCACATCCGGTTTCTCGAGGAGCGGCTGAAGACACGTTTGTTTTCGCGGCTGGCGCGCGGCGTCGCCCTGTCGCCGGAGGGGGCAGCCTACCTCCCCCACATCCAGTCGGCCTTCGCCACCATCGGCAACAGCACCGCAGAACTGTTCGAGCCGCGCGCCGTCCAGACCGTGACCATCCGGGCGCCGATTTCCTTTGCCTTGCTGATGCTGGTTCCGGCGCTGCCCGATCTCGCGAAGGCACTGCCGCGCATCCAGCTCGACCTGGTGACGATCCATCGCCCTACCGATTACGACCTGCCGGGCTCGGTGCTCGATATCCGTTTCGGCAACGGATCCTTCCCCGGCCGCGAAGCCGACAGGCTGACCGCCGAGCGGCTTGTGCCGGTGGCGGCTCCGGGTCTGGTCGGCGACGCAGACTGGACCTCCTTGCCGCTGCTTCTGGTTGCCGGCGCGCGCGAGATGTGGGCGGAATGGTTCGCTGCCGCCAGGCTGGCCGGCCATCCCAGGCGATCGCACCGCTTCGACAGCTTCGTTGCCGCCATGGAAGCGGCCAAGGCCGGCGCCGGCGTGCTTTTGGGCTCGCGGCCGCTGGTCGATGCGGCGCTCGATAGCAAGACGCTGGTCAGGCTTTCCGACTTCGAACTCTCCAGCACATCGGGCCATTTTCTGACCAAGGCGTCGACAGCGCGCCTAACCGGCGCCGAGCAGGATTTCCGCCAGTGGTTGCTGTCGCGCCTCTCCGCGCCGGCATGACCGGTTACGAGATTTGCCCGATCCGCTTCAGTAGATCAGCGTGCCGGTCAGCCCGCCATGCGGCTTCAGTGCATAGTCCGGTATCTCACCGGCCAGCGTGAAGCCCAACCGCTCATAGAGGCGTGAGGCGCCCTCCTCGGTTGCCGTGTCCAGAACCAGCAGCATGCGGCCCTTCTCCACCGCAAGCCTCTCGGCGGCCCGCATCAGGCGCGTTCCCACGCCCCTGCCCCGGTAGTCGGTGCGTGTCATCAGCTTGGCGATCTCGGCCCGGTGCGGCTGGTTGGGCGGACAGTCGAGCAGCAAGGTCACGGTGCCGACCAGGTTTTTGCCGTCCCAGGCGCCAAGCACCGCTCTTTCGCCCCTTGCCGCCGCGGCCAGCGATTTCTCCCAGAAACCCCTCGCCGCCTGCGGCGCCAACGGATGCACGAAGCTGACCGAACCGCCTGCCGCCACCGTTGCGACCAGCAATTCGGCCAGCCCGTCCTGCGTCTCGGCAGCCGGGGTCAGGGTTGCGATCTCGATCGAGTTCATGTGCGGGATATCCTGTGATTGCGATAGAAGCGGGCGCATTGCCGTCACTCCAGATGGCGCGCGCGGCGACGCTTTCGCGCCGCCTTGATGGCGCTGATGCGGTCGGCATCTTCGTGGCCGAGGTGCCGTCCGCGCTCGAGAATCTCGAGCGTGTACTCCTCGTAGGTCAGGCCAAGCCGCTCGGCTCTGTCCATGCGCAACAGCATGACCTCGTGGCTCGGCGCCTTCCACGCCTTGGCGTGCGCTGCCTGCCAGGCCAGGAAGATATAGGGATCGCCCGTGCCCCATGGCGGGCCCTTGTACTCATCGAGAGGCGGCCCCCCATTGTGGGAGCGCTTTGGTCTCTTTGCCATTGTGTCAGCCTCTGACCAGGGCGACCAGATAGTCGGCGCCGGGCTCCAGGGCATGGAAGGTGCAGTCCGACGGCGCCCCAAGCGCCAGGCAGTCGCCGGGCTCGAGCTTGTGCGCCATATCGCCTTCGATGAATTCGAGCCGCCCGGAAATCAGCCATATCTGCTGCTTGATGAAGGCGTATGAAGCAGCCGGAAAACTGACCCTGGCGCCCGCCGGCAGATGCACCTTGATCAGTTCCAGCGGCATATCGCCAGCCGGCGAAAGATGCCGCCTGACATAGCCGGTATCGGGATCGCGCCATACCGGCTGGTCGGCCTCGCGCAGCAGCCCGCCGCCCTGCAGCTCGGCGCGCGCGATCAAGGTCGACAGCGTCATGCCGAAGGCCGACGCGATGCGCACCAGAAGCGCCGCCGTCGGGCTGGTCTTGCCTCGCTCGATCGTGCTGAGCATCGCCTTCGAGACGCCGGAATGCTCCGCCAGTTCGGCCAGGGACCAGTCACGCATGACCCTTTCGGCGTGTATCCTGCGGCCTATCGTCGAGGAAATTTCGTTCGCTATATCATCCATATGTCTATTATAGCGAAATATCGACGCCGGAGAAGAGCCGCCTTGCGACAATTTTCACAGGCCCCTTAATGCTCTCTACACCATCCGACCTCATCGGGCCTTAACCCCATTCGGGTAGGATCGACTCTCCAGGGAAATGGGGATTGGCCTGTCCATGTATGTCGAACGCGAAGCCTCCGTGGGGGAACCGACCTCGCAGGAGCGCCGCCAGACCGAGCAGAACGACAAGCGCATCCTCGGCAATGTCGTGCAATGCGACGGCGCTCGCGCCACCATCAGCGCCTATGCGGACGATGCCGACGGCGCGGTGACCGGCCTGTGGACAGTCGGGAAGATGATTTCCATCAATCTCGGATCGACGCGAACCGTCGGCCTTGTCTACGCGATCGGCAAGTCGGACCGCGCCTGGAGCAATGAGGGCCAGAACGCCATCGAGGTCAGCATCGAGCTGATCGGCGAAGTCCGTGACGGTGCGGAGCCCGGCGCCAGACCGGTCTTCGACCGCGGCATCACCACCTATCCGCATATCGGCGCCGTTGCGCATCGCATCCGCACCCGCGACCTGCAGGCGGTCTATGACCTTGCCGGGCGTCATTCGATCACGATCGGCACGCTCGCGCAGGACGAGACGATCGCCGCCAACATCGCTATCGACGATACGCTGGCGCGTCACTTCGCCATTGTCGGCACGACCGGCGTCGGCAAATCCACCGCCGTTTCGCTGCTGCTGCGCAAGTCGATCGCGGCACGGCCGGATCTGCGCATCCTGATCCTCGACCCGCACAACGAGTTCGCGGCATCGCTGCCCGAATACTGCGTCAGGGTCGATTCCAAAACCTTGGATCTTCCGTTCTGGATGTTCACGCTGGAGGAATTCGCCGAGGTGCTGTTCCGGGGCCGCGAGACCGAGCCGGAAGAAATCGATGCCTTGCGCGACCTGATCCCGGCCGCCAAGAATCTCTACCGCAACCCGAATTCGGGCTCCTATATCAGGCGCGGCAGCGATGCGCTGACCGCCGATACGCCAGTGCCTTACCGCATCGCCGACCTGCTCAAGCAGATCGATGAGCGCATGGGCATGCTCGAAAGCAAGACCGATCGCCCGACGCTCAAATCGCTGAAGACGCGCATCGAATCGGCGGCGGCCGATCCACGTTATCGCTTCATGTTCAACTCGCGCCTGATCGAGGACACCATCCACGAGACGATCGGCAACATCTTCCGCGTGCCGCATCATGGCCGTCCCGTGACCTGCTTCGAGATGGCCGGCATGCCGTCCGAAGTGGTCAATTCCGTCTGTTCGGTGCTGGCGCGCCTGGCCTTCGATCTCGCTCTGTGGAGCGAAGGCAAGCTGCAGCTTCTGTTTTTGTGCGAAGAGGCGCACCGCTATATGCCGGCCGACCCGCGTCTCGGATTCGCGCCGACCAGGCATGCGCTGTCGCGCATTGCCAAGGAAGGCCGCAAATATGGCTGCTATCTCGGCGTCGTCACCCAGCGTCCGGGCGAGCTCGACCCGACCATCCTGTCGCAATGCTCGACCTTCTTCGCCATGCGGCTTGCCAATGAGCAGGACCAGGCGATCATCCGCTCGGCGATTGCCGACTCTTCCGCCTCGACGCTTGCCTTTCTGTCCTCGATGGGCCAGCGCGAAGCCATCGCCTTCGGCGAAGGCGTGGCGACGACCATGCGGCTGAAGTTCGAAAAACTGCCGAGCCACCTGCTTCCCGGCACCGCCAAACGCGAAGAGGCCACGTCGAAGCCGGGCGACGATGTCGATCTGGTGGCGATCGTGGAACGATTGCGCAACGTGCCGAAATCGACGCAGCAGGCGATGGCCTTCGCCGAGGTCGTGGATTCAGGCCGCCAGGCCGGCGACCCCGACTACCGCAAGCCACCCGCCGCACGCCCGCCATCGGACGACGATTTCGACATGCGCTACGGCCTCAAGCCCGCAACCTTCGGCCTGCGCCCGCAAAACGATTGAGCTTGCGACCCGGCTGTTCTGCCGGCCGATTGAGAAGCCGCGCTAAGCTCGCGCCCTGCCTGGACCGGTTGGGTAAATCCCGTCAGGGAATTCGTCAGGCCGAGTCGGGTGGTGCTGTTTTCGAGAACCGAAGCGGAGCGGACATTTGAGTCCGTGAGCATCGGAAGCACAGAAAACGGCGCCAGACGGCCAGCCTCACGAATTCAGGGACGGGATTTTAGGCGCAGACGCGGTTACGGCCTTGCCTCTTCGCCTCGTAAAGCTGGCGGTCAGCGCGGCGATAGAACTCTTCCGCTGTTTCCTTGCGGTCCCAGACGGCTAGCCCGACGCTGGTGGTGATCTTGAGGCGGACATTGCCCGACAGCACCGACATGTTGGCGATCGCCTTGCGGATGCGCTCGGCAAACTTGCCCAGAAGCTCGGCGTCCATGTTGGGCGTGACCACGGCGAACTCCTCGCCGCCCAATCGCGCCACCACATCGTGGTAGCGCGTCATATCCTTGAGACAGCTTGCGACGGCCTTGAGCACTTCGTCGCCGACGTCATGGCCGTGGGTGTCGTTGACCTGCTTGAAATGGTCGAGATCGAGGATCATCAGCCCGACGGGCTTTTCGATGCGCCGGAACTCCTCGAGATACTCCTTCAGCGCATCATCGAAATAGCGCCGGTTCTGCATGCCGGTCAGGCCGTCGGTCAGCGCCGCATGCTCGAGTGTTTCCGACCGCGCGCTGAGCGAGACCGTCATGGCGCGCAGCTTGCCCTCCTCCGTCGCCTGTTTTCGAATCAGCGGATAGATGAAGAAAATGCCGAAGAACAGCGCGGTGGCCAGGAGCACGCCGGTCGCGAACAAGAGCTTGTTGAGATAGATGACCTTGTCCAGACCCGAAGCCGTATGCAACTCGTCGGCGAAGGACTGCAGAAGTCCATAAGCATGCAGCGTCACCAGGCCGGCGGCCAGGATCACGAATATAAAGACGAAAAATGCTGATTCCGCCTTGTGAAAACGCATCTGCTCCCCGTTGGAAAAGTGCCCATCGACCTTATGGCATGGGCGGGCTTACGGAGGGTTAATTTGGACAACCACAACGGGAACCTTTCCTTGCAGGTAAACTTTTCAGGTTGCATCGGAAGCAAGCGCTGAGATCGTGGTTTCCAGATCATCACCGGGGTGCAACCTCAGCCATTCCGGCCCCAATTGATGCCTGAACCAGGTGGTTTGCCGCTTGGAATATTGCCTGGTCGCGATCTTGGCGCGTTCGATTGCCTCGGGAAAGCCAATCCCTCCGGCCATCGCCGCCTGCAGTTCGCGAACGCCGATCGCCTTCATCGCCGGCAATTCGGGATCGAGGCCAAGTGCCGCAAGCCGCTTGACCTCGTCCAGCGCGCCCTTGACCAGCATTTGGTCGAAGCGTTTGTCGATGCGTCCGACCAACGCCGCCCGATCCGGCTCGATCACCAGGAAACGCGCGCTTTGCCTGTCGATGAGCGGCTGGCCGCGCTCTGCCTGCCATTCCAGGATCGAACGGCCAGACGCATCGAGAACCTCCAATGCCCGCACGATGCGCTGGCTGTCGGTTGGCTTGAGCATCATGGCGGCCGCCGAATCCTCGCGCAGCAGCAGGCTGTGCAGCTTGACGGCGCCCTGCTCCTTCAATTCGTAGCGCCAACGGTCGCGGACCCGTTGCGGAATGTCGGGCATTTCCGAAATGCCCTCGGCTAATGCGCGAAAATAGAGCCCGGTGCCGCCGACAAAAATCGCTGTCCGTTCGGAGAATGTGCCGTCGTCGATCAGTTTCATCACGTCGCGCAGCCAGGCGCCGGTGGAATAGGGTGTCGCCGGATGGACATGGCCGTAGAGGAAATGCGGTGCGCGGGCGAGGTCGGCCGCCTCCGGCCGGGCGGTCAGCACGTCGAGCACCGAATAGCCCTGCATGGAATCCGTATTGACGATCACGCCACCCCTGCGCTCGGCCAGATCGAGCGCAAGCGCCGACTTGCCGCTGGCGGTCGGCCCGGCTATCAGGATCGCGTTCTTCACGCGGCCCTTGCCCGCCTGCCCGCCGGAATGTTCCATGCCGCTCATCGCCACGCTTGTTTCCCGTCCCACTGAGCGCGCTTTGTCGCTGTCGCTTGCGAATATGGCCTCACGGTCGGTCGGCGCAAGCGCTGTTGTCTGGCTGGCCGAAGGTATCGCCTGCGATCTCGTCCTGCCTGAGGCAGCCGACGCCGCCGCCACGAGTGCCGTCTTGCGCAGGGCACTCGCCAGCGAGGCGGTCGACGTGATCGTCCAAGAGGCCGAAACCCGCCGCAAGAAAATCCTGATCGCCGACATGGATTCGACCATGATCGACCAGGAATGCATCGACGAGCTGGCCGACGAGATCGGCGTCAAGGATCATGTTGCCACGATTACCGCGCGATCCATGAATGGCGAGATCGCCTTCGAACCGGCTTTGCGCGAGCGGGTGGCGTTGCTGAAGGGCCTCGACGCCGCCGTGGTCGATCGCATTGTCGCCAATCGCCTGACGCTGGCCTCGGGCGGCCGTGTTCTGGTCCGGACCATGCGCGCCAACGGTGCCTGGACGGCACTCGTGTCTGGCGGGTTCGAGGTCTTCACGACGCGAATCGCCGCAATGCTCGGCTTCCAGGAGAACCGCGCCAATCGCCTGCTCGAGCAGGACGGGCGCTTCACCGGCCTGGTCGGCGAACCTATCCTCGGCCGCGCCGCCAAGGCCGACGCGTTGATCGAAATTTCAGCGCGCCTCGGCCTGACGCCCGCCGACGCCATTGCCGTCGGTGACGGCGCCAATGATCTCGACATGATCCGCCTTGCCGGTACCGGTGTCGCGCTTCACGCCAAGCCGACGGTGGCGGCACAGGCCAAGGTCCGCATCGATCATGGCGACCTGACCGCGCTGCTCTATATGCAGGGCTACAGGCAGGAGGACTTTGTGCAATGAAACCAATGCGTACCGAGCGCCTGATCCTGCGCAACTGGGAGGATCGCGACCGCGACCTGTTCCACCGCATCAACTCCGACGACCGGGTGATGGAGTTCTTTCCATTCCGCCGTGACCGCGCCCAGGCGGATGCCAAGATGGACGAGCTCCGGGCCTGGACCACGAAGGACGGATACGGTTTTGCTGCCGCCGAGATCACCGCCACCGGTGAATGCATCGGCTTCATCGGTCTCCTCGACACCGATCATGTGCCATCCCTGCCAGCCGGCACCATCGAGATCGGCTGGCGGCTGGCACCTGAGTTCTGGGGCAAAGGCTATGTCACCGAGGCAGCCGAAGCGTGGCTGGCCTACGGCTTCGAGACACTTGGCCTCGATGAAATCGTGTCATTCGCCGTCGCGGCCAACCGCCGCTCCACCGCCGTCATGCAACGCCTCGGCATGAGCGCGGATCCGTCCGGCGATTTCGACCACCCCAGCATTCCCGACAGCCATCCGCATCTCAAACGGCATGTCCTCTACAGACTGTCGCGCCAGGACTGGCAGGCAAGAAAAAGGGCAGCTCGCTAGCCGCCCTTTTTTCAGTGTTGTCGTGTTGTCGATCTTCCGGACCTCAGTCCATCCTGATCGTCACGAACCTGAGCTCGCCGGTCTTCGAAGCCAGCATCAGCAACGCATTCTTGCGCCCCTGTTCCTTCAAGGCGCCGATCCGGTCCATGACGTCCTTGGGGGTAGCAACCGATTCCTGTGCGATCTCGGTGATCACCTCGCCGGGCTGGATGCCGCGTTCGGCGGCGGCCGAGTCCTTGGTGACGTCGGTGATGACGACGCCCGAAACATCGGCCGCAATGCTGAACTTCTTGCGTGTCTCGTCGTTCAGTTCGCCGACCGTCATGCCGAGCACCGAAGCAGTGGAAACGGCCGGAGCCTTGTCGCCCTTGTCCTGATCGGTGTTGCCCTCCTCGGCGTTGGCGGCCTTCTCGCCATCCTCGAGCCGGCCGAGGGTCACTTTCACCGTCTGTTCAACGCCCTTGCGCACGATCAGCACGTCGACCGCCTTGCCGACAGGGCTTTCGGCGACGACACGTGGCAGGTCGCGCATCTCATGAATATCCTTGCCGTCGAACTTGATGATGACGTCGCCGGCCTGGATCGTGCCATTGTCGACCGGGCCGCCCTTGATCACGCCGGCAACCAGCGCACCCTTTGCGGTCGCCATGCCGAGGCTTTCGGCGATGTCGTCGGTCACCGGCTGGATGCGCACGCCGAGCCAGCCGCGCCGCGTCTCGCCGAACTGGCGCAACTGGTCGACGACACCGGACGCGAGCTGCGACGGGATGGAGAAGCCGATGCCGATCGAGCCGCCGGATGGCGAGATGATCGCCGTGTTGATGCCGATGACTTCGCCCGCGCTGTTGAACAGCGGTCCGCCGGAATTGCCGCGGTTGATCGCGGCATCGGTCTGGATGAAGTCGTCATAGGGGCCGGAATTGATGTCGCGGTTGCGGGCCGAGACGATGCCGACCGTCACCGTGCCGCCGAGGCCGAACGGATTGCCGATCGCCATCACCCAGTCGCCGACGCGCATCTTGGTGGAATCGCCGAACTTTACCGCCGTCAGCTTGTGGCCTTTCGGATCGACCTTGAGCACGGCGACATCGGTCTTGGTGTCGGTGCCGACCAGCGTCGCCTTCAAGGTGACGCCATCGGAGAAATTGACCTCGATGTCGTCGGCATCGGCAATGACATGGTTGTTGGTGACGACGATGCCTTGCTCGGCATCGATGACGAAGCCGGAGCCCAGCGACTGCACCTTCTGCGAGCCGTTGTCCTTGTCACCGCCGCGGTTCTTGAAGAAATCGTCGAAGAAATCCTGGAAGGGCGAACCCTCGGGCAATTGCGGCATCGGCACCGCGCCCGGGCCTTCGGTACCCTTGACCGTCTGCGAGGTCGATATGTTGACCACCGCGCCGAGCAGGCCTTGCGCCAGATCGGCGACCGAAGCGGGCCCATCGGCGGCAAATGTCGGCGCCGTGAAGGACGGGACAGCGACGGCGCTGACAAGAAGTGCCGCCGCGCCGGCGATGAATGTCCGCCGCGCCGCGCGCAAAATTGTATTGGATGTCATCGAGAAGCCTCCCGGTATTCTTGAAAAGAAAAGCGCTTCGACGAAAACGCCGCGTCACGCCATGTTGGCAAAAAATACGGCACGTTTGCGGCTATGACTATCGGGGCAGAGGATAAATCATCGCCGCCCTCATGCGCCTCGTACCAGCCAGACGATGCCGACGCCGATCGCGATCGCCGCCAGCCCGGCAATCCGCAGCGCGTTCTCGGGCAGCGACAGCACTTCGGTGGCAAGCTTCCTGGCCAGGCCGGGAAAGCCGCCATAGACCAGACCCTCTATGACGAGGACGAGGCCCATGGCGGCAAGAAAATCCTGCACCGGCCGCTACTGGCCGGTGCTGGGCTGTGCCGCCGGCGCGGCGGGTGCCGTCGCCGGAGCGTTTGGCGCAGGCGAAGCCGGCTTTGCCGGTCCCTCGCTGCCGTCGGGATTGCGGAAGAAGCGGAAGAACTCCGAGTTCGGCGACAGCACCATCGTCGTTCCGGTGTTGTCCAGCGCCGTGCCATAGGCATTCATCGACCGGTAGAAGTCGAAGAAAGCCGGATCGCGCTGATAGGCTCCCGCGAAGGTGGCGCTGCGCTGGGCCTCGCCCTCGCCGCGCAGGATTTCCGACTCTTTTTGGGCTTCGGCGACGATCTCGACCACTTCGCGATCGGCGCGGGCGGTGATGCGCTGTGCCGCCTCATTGCCGCGCGCCCTCAGCCGGGCAGCTTCCGCCAGGCGTTCCGCCTTCATGCGGTCGAAGGTCTGCTGCGAGACTTCGGCCGTGAGATCGGTGCGGCGAATGCGGACATCCTCGATCTGCAGGCCGAGCGATGTGGCATCGGGCCTGAGCTGGTCGCGGACTTCGCGCATCATCACGCCGCGCTCTTCGGAGAGTGCTGCCTCGAAATCACGCAGACCATAGACACGGCGCAAGGCAGCGTCGAGACGCGTCCTGAGCCGGGCCTCGGCCAGTTCGATCTGACCGGACACCGCGGCGCGGAAGACCCGCGGATCCGAGATGCGATAGGCGATGAAGGCATCGACCTCATAGAACTTGCCGCCCGAGACCTGGACGCGAATGTTGTCGAGATCGAAGCGCAGCACCCGGTTCTCGATCAGCTGCACGGTGTCGGCGTCGAAGAACGAGAACGGCGCCTTGAAGTAGATGCCGGGTTCGCTCTTGACGTCGACGATCTCACCGAACCTGAGCACCAGCGCCTGCTGGCGCGCATTGACCACGAAGACCGACGAATAGAGCAGGAACAGGATAACCGCTGCTGCGACGACGATGATGGGAAGACGGTTGGCCATCACTGGTTACCTCCCGTAACGGGGGCGGCCGGTGCCGGCGCTTTCGGCTGCAATGCCGGCAGCGGCAGATAGGGAACGACCCCTTGCCCGTTGCCCTGCTCGACGATGACCTTGCTCGAATCCTTCAGAACCTTCTCCATGGTTTCCAGGTAGAGGCGCTTGCGCGTTACATCGGGCGCCTTGGCATATTCGTCATAGACCGAGATGAAGCGCTGCGCCTCACCCTCGGCTTCCTGCACGACCCGGTTCTTGTAGGCGGCCGCGTCTTCGCGGATCTGTGCGGCCTCGCCGCGCGCCTGCCCGAGCTTCTGATTGGAGTACTGGTTGGCCTGCTCGACGAACTTGTCCTCGTCCTGCTCGGCGCGCTGCACCTCGTCGAACGCATCGGCCACTTCGCGTGGCGGTGCCGCATCCTCGATCGAGACGGCGTTGACGTTGAGACCGGCCTTGTAGCCGTCCAGCGTCGTCTGGATGATCTCACGCACCGAGGCGGCAATGCCCTGGCGGTCGTCGCGGAAGATGTCCTGCGCCGGCCGGCGGCCGACGGCTTCACGCATGGCGCTTTCGGCAACCTGCCGCAGCATGCCGTCGGGATCGGACACATCGAACAGATACGCGCGCGGGTCGGAGACCTGATAGGCCACGGAGAACTGGACGTTGACGATGTTCTGGTCGCCGGTAAGCATCAGCCCGGACGTATTGCCACTTGTCGCGCCGCCGCCGCCGATATCGACGAGCTGCTCGGAAATCTTGGCCGTCTCGACGGTTTCGAGCGGCCACCAATGGAAATGCAGGCCAGGCTGCGACAGTTCGGTCTTCGGCTTGCCGAAGCGCAGTTCGACCGCGACCTCATCGGGCTGCACGGTGTAAACCGCCTTGAACGCCCACAGCACCACAAGTGCAGCCGCGATCAGCGCGAAGATAGCCGGGCTCGCGCCGCCGCCGCCCGGAAGAGCGCGCCGCAGCCGGTCCTGGCCGCGGCGGATGATGTCTTCTAGATCGGGAGGCGAGCCTTGCGGCCCGCTCGGTCCTTTTGGACCCTGCCCCCAGGGTCCCTGATTGTTGCCGCCGCCACCCCATGGGCCGCCGCCACCGCCGCTTTTGTCGTTCCAGGGCATGAATGTCCTTTCGCTTGGAATTCCCTCAAGCGCCGGCATTACGGCGCAAAATCCAGTATTGTTCTTCTATAGGCACGCCACGGGGCGCTTTCAACGCGATGCGCTTCCGACTTCGTCCGATTTGGTCCAGTCGCGACCCTTTGTCTTCCTTCAATGGCCCTTTTTTCGTTCAATGTCTCTCGCGACGCCGCTCGTAAACCGAATAGCGCGTCGGGTGGCTGTCCTTTTCCCCGGCTGGGACGTCCTGCGAGCTGACAATGCGCCAGGAATCGGGATCGATCGGCGGGAAATGCGCGTCGCCGTCGACCGCTGCCAGCACATGGGTGACGTGCAGCCGGTCGGCCAGCAGCATGGCCTGGGCATAGATTTCGCCGCCGCCGATGACGCACACCTCGTCGACATCGGCCATGCCGCGCCCGCGCACCGTCGCCAGCTGGATCGCGGCTTCGAGCGAATGTGCCACCTCGACGCCCTCGGCGCGCCAGGTCTCGTCGCGGGTCACGACGATGTTCAACCTGCCCGGCAGCGGCCGACCGATGCCCTCATAGGTCTTGCGGCCCATGATGATAGGCTTGCCCATCGTATCGGCCTTGAAGCGCTTGAGATCGGTGGAGAGCCGCCACGGGAGCCCGCCGTCCCGCCCGATCACGCCGTTCTCGGCAATGGCAACGTAGATTGCGACATGCATCAATTTTCGTCCGTCGGCTCGAGGATCAGGATGTCGATGTCGCGCTCGGGGTAGAAATCATCCGCCGTCATCTCGAAGGTCGTCGGTCCGGTCTTTTTGACATTGTCGCCGCAGAACGAGACCAGGGCTTTCGGATTGCCCTTGTCGATCGTCAGCTTGAACTTGCCGATCGTGCCGGTGGCCCAGTTGCCGCCGGTGGTCAGGATATAGGCGATGCGGCTCTCGAAATATTTGGGGTAGCCGTCAGGGTCGTCCTTGGCCGCCTTGCGCACCGCATTTTCGAATGTGCCGTCCATGCAATACCGGGTCTTGTAGGCCGCATACTGACCCTGGAATTTGCCGTCGTAGAAGAAGCTGACCGAAGACGTGCCGCCGACGCTCGGTCTGTAGTGGTGGGAAACATGGACGTCCTTGTTGGCCGGAAAGGTCGAGCGCCACCAGTAGGTCGAACGCAATTGCCAGAACGGGGTGTAGACCTTGCTCGTCTCGGTGCCGTCGCTGCCGGTGTCCTCGATGATGATGCCGCGGTTGACCCAGTCATCGACAACCGCTTGCGGCAGCTTCGCCAGCGCCGCCTTCGCCGCATCGCCGAAAGGATAGAACGGCACGTTTTGCGCCTTCAGCTCAGCGCTGATGTCGATGCCGAGCGCCAACACCTTCTGCTCGAGCTGCGGCTTTGCAGCGACACCGTCGATCGTCACCTCGAAACCGAGGAAATTATCGCTCTGATTTTCAGGGATCGCCGGGATTTCTTCGGGATTGCCCGATATGTCGGGCATCGGGAAGGCGACGATGGCGTCGACATCCCGATCGGTGTTGTTATGGAAGACATAGTCGACCCTGACCTTTTCCGGCGAGATGAAAAGGTCCTCGCTTTGCATCGCCACGGCATCGCTGCGCGACAGGATCAGGCCGCCGGTGCCAAGTTCGGCAACCGAATCATTGGCGAAAGCGGGCGCGGACGACAAGGCCAGCACGGCGGTCAGAACATATCGCAACATGGAAGCCCCCTCGGCTGGAATGCTTGCAGGACCCTAGCCGTTTCAATGTGGCGTTCAAAGCCCTTCCGTATCCGCGGACGCACCATAGGAAGCTGGACTACGGTCTGGACACGCGCCAACGCGGTCTGGACACGCGCCATCGCGGTCTGGACACGCGCCTGCGCGGTCTGGACACGCGCCTGCGCGGTCTGGACACGCGCCTGCGCGGTCTGGACTAACAGGTTCCGATCGGGCAGGAGTTCGCCCATGCGAAAGCTTCTCGTCATCGGCATCGGCGCCGGCAATCCCGACCACATGACCGTTCAGGCCATATCAGGCCTGAACCAGGCGGATGTGCTGTTCATTCCCGACAAGGGCGCGAAAAAAAATGAATTGGCCGAACTGCGCCGTCAGATCTGCGACCGCTTCGTCACCAATCCGAAGTCGCGGCGCGTCGAATTCGACGTGCCGGTGCGCGACCTCCCGGTAGAAGATGGGCCGGCGCCCTCCTACCGCGCGACCGTCGATGACTGGCACGAAGCCATCGCCGCCATTTACGAAACCCTGATCCGCGACGAGATTGCAGGCGACGGCTGCGGCGCCTTCCTGATCTGGGGCGATCCTTCGCTCTATGACAGCGCGCTGCGCATCCTCGAGCGCGTGCGCCTGCGAGGCAATGTGGCGTTCGAGCTTGAGGTGATCCCCGGCATCACCGCCGTCCAGGCGCTTGCCGCCAGCCACAAGCTGGCGCTGAACCGCATCGGCGATTCCGTCCTCATCACCACCGGCCGCCGCCTGACCGAGGAAGGCATGCCGGACAATGCCGGCAGCGCGGTCGTCCTGCTGGACGGAAAATGCGCTTTCAACACGCTGGCCGACAAGGATGTCGTCATCCATTGGGGCGCCTATCTCGGAACGGAAGACGAGATCACCCTCTCCGGCAGGATCGGTGACATCGGCGCAAAGATCGAAAAGGTTCGAGAGGAAGCTCGTCGGCGGAAGGGCTGGATCATGGACAGCTATTTGCTGCGCAAGCCCGGTGAAGAGCAATAAGTCCTACTCCCCTACTCCCCTACTCCCCTACTCCCCTTCCCCCTCACCCAGCATCAATCTCTGCCTGCAATGCCTCCATATGCGTGGCCGCCGCGGCAGAAGCCGCGCGCTCGATGGCGCGGAAGCGGCTGACTACTGCCAGGCCGACCGCCGTCAACTGTGCGCCGCCGCCCTTGCGGCCGCCGGTCTGTGCCGCCACCAGCGGCTTGCCGAATACCCGGTTCATGTCCTCGACCAGGTCCCAGGCGTGCTTGTAGGACATCTCCATGCCGCGCGCGGCGGCCGAGATCGAGCCGAAGGCGGCGATCTGTTCCAGGAGTTCGATCTTGCCCGGCCCGACGCGCCCGTCGGGATCGAGATTTATCCGCAAGCTCAGCGACGGCATCTTTGCTCTCCGCGGTCACACCCCAACCTCATACTAGAAGCTCCCTGACGAAACCGCTATTCCAAAAAGACATAGCGGGATCATCCATCCGCCTCGGCGGGCAGGCCGGCGCCGGTGTTCGCACGATCGAAGCTCACCGTCTTGATCACCGCGAAAACCTTACCGCCAAGATGAAGCTTCAGCGCCTGCCGCGACTGTTCGGTGATGCGGGCAAGCACGGTTGCGCCATTGCAGTCGATACCGACCTCAACCGCGGGTCCCTCGCCGGGGCTCATCGCGGTAATGGTTCCCGGCAGGATGTTGAGCGCGCTGAGACCCCTCGGCTTTTCGGTGGCGATCATCACATCGCGGGCGCGGATACGGATGCGCACCGGCGTCCCTGTTTTCATCGCCAGCCGTGGCACCCGGAGCTCGCCCGCGGCCGAGCCGAGCACGGTCATGCCGAAAGTCTCATCGTGATGCAGCACCCTGGTGTCCAGCACGGCGCCGCCCTCGCCGCGCTCCTCCGCCGGCAACAGGTCGAGCCTTTGCATCACCGCCCCGGTCGGCCCGCTGGCAATGACATTGCCCTGCGCCAGCATCACCACGTCGCTGGCCAGCCGCGCCACTTCGGCGACCGAATGACTGACATAGACGATCGGGATTTTCGTCTCGTCGCGCAGCCTTTCGACATAGGGCAGGATTTCGGCCTTGCGCGCTTCGTCGAGCGAGGCCAGCGGTTCGTCCATGAGCAGCAGTCTGGGGCTGGCAAGCAATGCCCGGCCGATCGCCACGCGCTGTTTCTCGCCGCCCGAGAGCTTTGCCGGCCGCCTGTTCATGAGCGGCCCGATGCCGAGCAGGTCGACGACGGCATCGATATCGGCGTAGCGCTCCGCCGGCGGCGTGAACCAGCGGCCGTAGCGCAGATTGCCGGCAACGCTCAAATGCGGAAACAGCCGTGCGTCCTGGAACACCATGCCGATGCGGCGCTTGTGCTTCGGCACGAAAATGCCGGCACCGGTATCGACCAGCACACGGCCGTCGACCTCGATGCGTCCCTTGTCGGGCCGGATCAACCCGGCAATCATGTCGATCAGCGTCGTCTTGCCCGACCCAGACGCGCCGAACAGCGCCGTCAGCCGCCCGGCGCTTTCGAAGCGGGCGTCGATGGCGAAACCACCCAGCCGATGGCTGATGTCGACGAGAACGCTCATTCGATGTCCAGTCGCCGGCCGACACGCCGCGCCAGCACCTCCGACGCCACAAGTGCTGCCATGGAGATGACGATGGAGATCAGCGTCAGGCGGAGCGCCCCTTCATCGCCACCCGGCACCTGCGTGAAGGTGTAGATCGCCGACGGCAATGTCTGCGTCTCATTGGGAATGTTGGAAACGAAGGTGATGGTCGCGCCGAACTCGCCCATCGCCTTGGCGAAGGCCAGGATGGCGCCGGCGATCAGCCCGGGCAGGATCAGGGGCAGCGTGATGGTTGCAAACACCCAGAGCGAATTGGCGCCGAGCGTTCCCGCCGCCGCTTCCATCTTGCGGTCCACCGCCTCGATCGACAGCCGGATCGCTCGCACCATCAGGGGAAAACCCATGACGCCGCAGGCCAGCGCCGCACCCGTCCAGCGGAAGGAGAAGACAATGCCGAAATGCTCTGCCAGGAAAGCGCCGGCCGGGCCGCGCCGGCCGAAGGTGAGCAGCAGCAGGTAGCCGGTCACCACGGGCGGCAGGATCAGTGGCAGATGCACCAACCCGTTGAGAACGGTCTTGCCCCAGAATTGTCCCCGGGCAAGCAGCAGCGCGATCAAGATGCCCGGCGGCAGGCTGGCAAGCATCGCCACCGTTGCCACCTTGATGGACAGCCGGACCGCATTCCATTCGTCGGGAGTGAGGTCCAGCAGCCAGTTCATAGTGCCTCTTGGAACTCAGTTGCTCGGCGCGAGCACGGTAAATCCCTGATCCTTGAACAGCGCGGCCGCCTTGGCCGACTGCAGGCATTTCAGGAAAGCCGGCGTATCCTTGTCCTTCGAATCGGCGGTCTGGGCAACCGGGTAGATGATCGGCGGATGCGAATCCTCCGGGAAGGTGCCGACCACCTTGACGCCCTTTTCGGCATGCGCGTCGGTGGCATAGACAATGCCAAGCGCTGCTTCGCCCGTCGAAACCAGCTTCAGCGCCGCGCGCACGTTTTCGGCCTGCGCCACCTTGCCTTCGACCGAGGACCAGACGCCGAGCGATTCAAGCGCGGCCTTGCCGTATTTGCCGGCCGGCACCGCCTTGAAATCGCCCATGGCGAGCTTGCCGTCGCCGATCAGCTTGGCGAGGTCAAAACCCTTCTCGATTTTGGTGTCGACCGCCGAGTCCTTCGGCGCCACCAGCACGATCTGATTGCCCAGCAGCTTCACCTCGGTGTCCGGCTTGGTCAGCTTCTTGTCGGAGAGATATTTCATCCAGTCGAGGTCGGCCGAGATGAAGACGTCGGCAGGCGCCCCGCCCTCGATCTGCTTGGCCAGCGCCGAGCTCGCGGCATAGGAGACGGTCGCCGCCTCGCCGACATCGGCCTCGCAGGCCTTGTTCACCGCGTCGAGCGCGTCCTTGAGGCTGGCCGCGGCAAACACCACCACCTTGTCTTCCGCATGTGCTGCCGGCACGACTGCCATCAGCGCCGCAGCGAAACCGCCAATGGCGATCGCCCTCGATCCAAAACCTTTGCGCGTCATGGAAAACTCTCCCTGGTTTGAAATCCGGCCGGCTCGAAGCCTGCCGACCGATATATCCGTATGAATATAACAAGGGAAGGCCCGGCGCCTCATGAAAGCGTCTGTACGACACCAATTGTTCTGGTAAGACCGGCAAAGAAACCTTGAAAGGGAGCCACCACCTCGCATGTCATGATCGGCGTTGGCGGTGGCCATCGTCACCGCCTCGATCACCAACGAGGCCGTCGCCGATCTCAAGCTCGAAAAGGGCAAGCAGGCCTATGCCGTGGTCAAGGCCTCGGACGTGATGGTCGGCATCGACTGAAATTTGCGGCCTTAGACCGCGATCGGCGCCTTGATCGACGCATCGGCGACGTAGTTCTCCAGCCGGAAATCCTCGAAGCGGAAGGCGAACAGATCCTTGACCTCCGGATTGATCCACATCGTCGGCAGCACCTTCGGCGTGCGCCGCAGTTGTTCGCGTGCCTGCTCGAAATGGTTCGAGTAGAGATGCGCATCACCGAGCGTGTGGACGAAATCGCCGGGTTTCAGCCCGGTGACCTGCGCCACCATCAAGGTCAGCAGGGCATAGGACGCGATGTTGAACGGCACGCCAAGGAAGATATCGGCGGAACGCTGGTAGAGTTGGCAGGAAAGCCGCCCTTCCGAAACATAGAATTGGAACAGGCAGTGGCAGGGCGGCAGCGCCATCGCTTCCACTTCGGCTGGGTTCCATGCCGAAACGATCAGCCGCCGCGATTGAGGATTTTTGCGTATCTCCTTGAGAAGATTCGCGATCTGGTCGATCGAGCCGCCATGGCCATCCGGCCAGGAGCGCCATTGCTTGCCGTAGACCGGGCCGAGATCGCCATTCTCGTCGGCCCATTCGTCCCAGATCGAAACGCCGTTATCGGTGAGGTATTTGATGTTGGTGTCGCCGGCCAGGAACCACAGAAGCTCATGGATGATCGACTTGAGATGCAGCTTCTTGGTCGTGGTGACCGGAAAGCCGCGCGCCAGGTCGAAACGCATCTGGTAGCCGAACACGGAACGCGTTCCGGTGCCGGTGCGATCGCCGCGATCGGCGCCGTTGTCCAGCACGTGCTGCAGGAGGTCGAGATACTGGCGCATCGGTTGCGGCTCGATTCGAGATTTCACCAACAATAGCGCATATGCGCGCTGACGCCACGCTTGTCTGAAGTCTTCCCCATCTTGGCAGATGGGGCCGGTGGTAGAGACCTTTTCAGAATTCGCTCTGGCGAGTCGAATGGCGTGGTTTTCGAGAACCGGAGCGGAGCGTACTTAAAGTACGTGAGCACCGGAAGCGCAGAAAACCGCGCCAGCCGGCCGCCAGAGTAGAATTATCAAAAGGTCTCAGAGGGAGCCGAGCTTGCCCAGGTCCTTCGCGACGAGGTAGTAAAAAGTCACACGGCTCTTGGTGTTGTCGGCAGCCATTGCCTTGCAAGTCTTCTCGATGGATGCATCGGCCTTCGCTGCATCGCTGATGCCGAGCTTCTTGGCGACCCAGTTGTCCCTGACACGCCCGAGTTCCTTCGGGTCGGTGCAGGACACCAGCGAGGAATCGCGGTTCCTGAGCGCGATGCCCAGGTGTTTGACGATCTTTTCAACCGCATCGGCACTGGCGCCGGCATCGTATTTCTTCACGTCTGCAAGATAGTCGGCCATCGAAATTCCCCTCGTCGGCGCCACGGATCCGATCGATGAGGGCTGTGGCGCGCTGCTGCAACATGTGCGCTAGGTCGGTTACTCCTCACCGTGGCAAAGCTTCGGTTGAGACCGCGTCCAAGTCAACCCTTTGGAGATGCGGTTTTGACACGCGGACAAAGTGCCATTGCGGCCTTCCATTTCCTGCGATGGCCCCCTATATTCGGTTTGTCGGCTTGACCGACTATGGCGATAAATGGGCGATGAAATAAGCCGTTCGGACCCGGGGGCGGTACCCGGCGCCTCCACCAAAAGCCGCTGCTGATGACAGAGCGGTTTTTGCTGGGGGCGAAATAGGATCGACGAAGGTGTAAAGATCGTACTTTTGCCCGGCATGGTACCACCGTCATCGGGCTAAACCTGTAGTTGCAAATGACAACTATGCGGAAGCACGTCTCGCCGCGTAAGCGGTGCGATAGCTTCAAATCAAGCCCTAGAGGTTCGCACTTCTAGGCGGGGTTCGGAGGTACCTGGCAACAGAAACCTCCACTTCTCCCCTCCTCCGTTATGCAGCATGCGCAGTGGCAGCTTCGCCGCGAAGGCGTCCTGCCGCGTGCTCGCTTTCCATGGAAAAACATGCAAAACGATTCCGATCGCTTCTTTGTGCTGACCGGCGGTCCCGGCTCCGGCAAGACCACCCTGATCGACGCCCTGCGCCGAGCAGGCTTTGCCGCCTCGATCGAAGCCGGGCGCGGCATCATCCGCGACCAGTCCGCCATTGGCGGACCCGCTTTGCCCTGGCATGATCGCGCCCTGTTCGCCGAGTTGATGCTGTCATGGGAGATGCGCTCGTATCAAATCGCGCGAGAACAGACCGGGCGTCCTGTTTTTTTCGATCGTGGCGTTCCGGACACGCTCGGCTATCTCAGGCTGACCGGCCTGCCGGTACCCGAACACGCCAACGCTGCCGCCGAGCGCTTCCGCTATCATCAGCGCGTCTTCGTCGCCCCGTTATGGCCGGAGATATTCGCGCAGGATGAAGAGCGCAAGCAGACGCTCGACGAGGCCGAGCGTACCCACCATGCGCTGGTCGGCGTCTACACGGAACTGGGCTATGAGATGATCCCGTTGCCGCTGGCATCCGTCGAGGCGCGGCTGCGCTTCGTGCTGGCCGAGACAGGATTGGCGTGAAAGGCCCGACAGTCCGACCTTTGCAATTGCTTATTGCACCGCTGCTTCGGCTGCTTCGTGGCCCTGGTCTTCGGCCAAATGCTGGCGAAAGAAGGCAAGCACAGCGGCATTGAACGCCTTGTGGAAGGCAATCCGATCGAAACCCGGAGCATCGATGCAAGCTGGCGATGGCTTGCGCGCGTCCTCGGGCGGGCATGGCGTCAGGAACGAGAGATGCACGGCGTTGGGCACGACGTGAAAGTCCGGTGTCCGCGGCAGCAATCCAGCCAGTCGCTTCACGTCGACGGGCGATACAGCGTCGCCGCCGAACTGCGAACTCCAGAGCTGCAGCGGCACCTTGATATCCTTCACGCTGTCGGCAGTCTGGAAAACGACGCTCAGCGGATCCGCCACCACGATCGCCCTGACGCGGGGATCGTGGGTCAGCGTTTCCGGCGGCAATTGCTTGCGCGCCGGCTTGGGCTGGCTGGCTGGCGGACAGCCGGTGTCGGCCGGGTCCGAACAGCGCGGCGGCAGTTTGTTGAAATCCGGATCGGCGCCGCCGATGACAAGGCCGGTATAGCCGCCTTGCGAAAATCCGTAGAAGCCGACGCGCTGAGGATCGATTTTGGCCGAATCCGCCGAGTTGCCGAGCATGAAATCGATGGTGCGCTTGATATCGATCGGACGCTGCCTCAGCACGCCCAGACCATTGGCCTGGCTCATATCGGCGTGGTTCGCGTGCGGATGGTTGATGGCAACGACGACAAAACCGGCATCCGCGAGCGTCTCGGCCATATCGTGGAGATCAAGGTACCAGCCGCCATAGCCATGTGAAATGACGACGAGCGGCAATCTCCCGCCCTCGATGGGGCAGTCGAGCACAGCCGGAACGGTAGACTGCTTGACCTTCACCTCGCCGGGCGGGCTGGCGCAGGGCGACCACATGGCAGCATCAATTGCCGGCCCGGCGGCATCGGCCGGTATCTGGATGAATTTCAAACCAGCGGCATGAGCTGTCGTGACGGCCAGACTTGCCAGGGCGGCAATCAGGAGCTTCTTCAAACGCATTTTCCTGTCTCCGATGTTCAAACAGATTGGTGTCCTCGGACTGCGGTCTGACCCGCCTTCCGGCTGCATACAGTGTGATGAGAAGGAGCGCGTGTGCGCGCGGCTTTGCAGCTGCTCAGGGCACCGTCTCGACCCTGCCACTTCCGCTGACGTGCGAATTGATCTTCGGGTTGCCGTGGACTTGCACGTTGCCGCTGCCCGACACGCGGATGTCGGCCTGGTCCCGCGGCGCGATATCGGCGTTACCGCTGCCGCTGATCTGGACACTGGCGGTCTTCGCCGTGAGTTTGCCGAAGTCGCCTGAGCCGGAGCCCGAGATGCGCAAGGAGAGATCCTGCACACTGCCGCTGGCGCGCACATCGCCGCTGCCGCTGATGCGCAGGTCCAGCGCCTCCTGGGCGAGAGCGGAAAGCTCGAGCCTGCCGCTGCCGCTCAACCGCCAACTGGGGACCGCTGGACCGGTAAGCTGGACGCTGACCGGCAGGCCATCGCAATCGAAACCGTCGTCGAAGGCCAGCACATTGCCGGACAGGCGAACATGCGAAACCGCCTCGGGATCGCCGCTGACGACAGCCTGGGAAGGCGTGCCGGGCCGATAAGTGACCGTTGCCGGCAGGGCAATCTGGAATTCGCTGGAGACCGGTTGCCATGCCAGCGTCACCGATCCGGGCTTGGTCCCATCACCGGAACCGCGGCAGCTGGAGGCAAAATTCCACCAGCGGCCACCTCTCCACTCGTTTCCGGCGATCGAATTCGCCAGCGACAGACAAATCACGGCCACTGCGAGCGACAGCACGGCGGTCCAGGCAAGCGTCTTGTTCATGGTGCACCTGTTATTTCTGCGTGGCGGCGCGCCACTGGGTTGATCAGGGCTGGCGTGGTTTGACCAGGCGGTAATGCAGGCGCGCATAATCCCCCAGCAGCTTGACCCCGATATTGAGGCCGAGCAGCAGCAGCGAGCCCAATCCGATGCTGGCTGCGGCAAGGCCGACAGCGGCCAGCAAGCGTGCGAATGGCGTGGCCCACGATGCAAAATGCCAGAACGGCACGACACTCAACAGCAGCCCGACGCTGGCGACGCCGAGCGCCAGGACCGCAATGCCGAGACCGAGCACGACGAAGCAGAAGACGACGAGGACCGGCAGCAGGAGAAGAATGTCAAAAGCGGCAAGCCCGGTCAGGGCGAGCAGCGCGGCGGCAACACCGGCCGGACCACGATCATGCTCCCAGCGACGAATCCCGGCTTCCGCCCGCAGCTCCCGCCCAAGCCGCGCCGGATCGCCAAGTGCCCTGGCAACATCCTCCTCGCTCCGTCCGGAGGCTCGCGCCTCGTCGAAATGGGCGCCGTAGTCGGCGACGATCTCATCGACCTCGCCCGCGGGCATTCCGGCCAGGCTGTTGCGCAGGGAAACCAAGAAGGCATCGCGGTTCATTCCATCTCTCCCAGGAAAAGGTCGACGGCATCGACAAAGCTTCGCCATTCCCGGCTGCGCGCCTCGTAGACTGTCCTGCCGACTGCGGTGAGCCGGTAATATTTGCGGGGCGGCCCGCTCGTCGATTCGACGAGCCATGTCGCGACAAGCCCGTCACTCTGCATGCGCCGCATCAGCGGATAGATCGTCCCTTCTCCCATGCCGACACGCTCGGCCAGCGTGCTGGCGATCTCATAGGCATAGCTTTCCCGCCGGGCGAGCAAGGCAAGGACACACAGTTCGAGCGCGCCCTTTTTCAGTTGGACATCATTTGGATCGGTCACGGTCGCTCCCGGCAAGTCCAGTACACCATATCGGCAGGTACCTTCTTATGCAAGGTACCAACTTAAACGTGATACTCGGATGATGAACGAGGCGACGGACGCAGCTTCTCGGACATAAAAAAGGCCGGGAAAACCCGGCCTTTTCATGTACCTGCGAGCAGTGCCTACTCGGCCGGTGCCTCGGCAGCTTCGCGCGAGCGGCCGAGCGTGAACTTTGCCAGCGTGAAGGAAATCACCGCACACAGCGTGATGCCGGCCACCATCGGCAGCGGCGTACCATCGAAGAACACGCCGGCAACACCCATGGCGAGTGCGCCGATGGCGAAATGCAGCGTGCCCATCAGCGCCGACGCGGTGCCGGCGATCTCGCCATGTTCTTCCATGGCCAGCACCGAGGTGGTCGGAATGACCAGGCCAAGGAAGCCGTAGCCGACGAACAGCAGCGCCGCCATCACGTCGAGCCGATCGATACCCGTCGCCATCACCGCGAACAGCACCACCATCGTCGTCGCATAGCCGGTCACCGCGACACGCACCACGCGCCTCAGGCCGAAGCGCTCGGCCAGCAGCCCCGTCATTTGCGACATGCCGATGAAGGCGACCGCATTGATCGAGAAGAACACGCTGTAGACCGAAGGCGACAGCCCGTAATGGTCGATCAGGATGAACGATGAACTCGACAGATAGACGAAGAAGCTGGCAATGCCGAAGCCGGCGATCGCCGTCAGGCCAAGGAAGTTGCGGTCACCCATCAGGAAGCGGTAGGCCGACAGCGCGGTGCCGAAGGAGGAGCCGGCGCGGTCTTCCACCGGCCGTGTCTCCTTGAGCGATGTCGCCAGAAGGATGGTGGCCAGCAGAGCCGCGCCCGTCACCGTCCAGAACACGGCGCGCCAGCCGAAACTCTCGATGATCACGCTGCCGGTCAGCGGCGCCAGGATCGGCGACACCGAGAACACCAGCATCAGCAAAGACATCAGCTTGGCGGCCTCATTGCCGGTATGCAGGTCGCGCACGATGGCGCGCGGAACGGCCATGCCGGCGCTGGCGCCAAGCCCTTGCAGGAAACGGAAAGCGATCAGCCATTCGATGGTCGGCGCCATTGCCGAACCGATGCCGCCGACCATGAACAGCGCAAGACCGCCATAAAGCGGCAGCTTGCGGCCGACCATATCGGAGATCGGCCCGACGACGATCTGGCCAAACCCCATCGACAGGAAGAAGATCAACAGGCTCATCTGCACGGCAGCGGTGCTGGCATGCAGGTCCGCGCCGATCGACGGCAGCGCGGGCAGATACATGTCGATGGCGAACGGGCCGATGGCGGACAACAAGCCGAGCACGACCGCGATGCGGAGGAATTTGGGACTCATGATAAAGGCTTCTTTCAAATCTGGTTGCCGCCGCCAGGCGACGTCTAACCTAGGACGTTCCATCCCGTGAGATTCCGACACCTCGAGAGCGAATTCCATTCGTCTCTCTCTCGCGAAATCTCTTTATCTTGTGTCCACAAATTTAGACACTCTTGTCTAAATCGTCAATCACCTCTATATAGTTTTTTATGAAGCTGCACGTTTCTCCTGACATTTTCCCGCCACGCGGTCATGAGGCCAAGCGCCTGTCGATCGTCGACTCCGCCGCCACCGTGTTTTGCCGCGAAGGTTTCGCCGGCGCCAACATCGACCTGATCGCCGCCGAAGCCGGCGTCTCGCGCCAGACCATCTACAACCATCACGGCGACAAGGAGAAACTGTTCGTCGCTGTGGTCCGTGACCTCACCGAACGCTGCAATGCCGGCATCTTCGCCACCATTGCCACCTTCCCCGACCAGCCGGGGGATCTCGAAGCCGATCTGATCGGCTTTGCCGTGCGCCTGAACCAGAACTGCATCTGCAACCGCGACGGAAAATTCCTGCGCAAGCTGATCCAGACCGAAGGCGAGCGCTATCCCGAACTGTTTGCCGAATGGCGCGAACAGGGACCGGGCAGGACATGGCCGGCAATCGCCGCCCGCTTCGCCCGCCTCGCCTATGGGGGCTACCTCACGATCGAGGATCCCGACGTGGCGGCACGTCAATTCCTTGGCCTCGTCAATGCCGAACTGCAGACCACCTTCATGCTCGGCGGCTCGCCGCGCGAGGACGAGGTGCTGCAATCCGCGACCAATGGCGTGCGCACCTTCCTGCGCGCCTTCGGCAAGCGCCGCTCCGCATCGTCCGAAAAGCAAAGCACGCTCGCCAGCGCCTGAGCGATCAAATCGCCGGCAATAGTCTTCGCTTCCGCGCGAGGGTGATCTATATGCGGTTTACGCCGCCCTCAAGCTTGATTACAGCTATGCGGACGATTCAACGGAACCCGACCGCCACATGGCCGACGACCACATCCGCTACGACATTCTGGCCCAGGAGGCGTTGCGCGGCGTCATGCGCAAGGTTCTGGCCGAGGTCGCGCGCACCGGCCTCCCCGGCAACCACCACTTCTTCATCACCTTCCTGACCGGCGCGCCGGGCGTACGCGTGTCTTCGCGGCTGCGCGAGCGCTATCCCGAGCAGATGACCATCGTCATTCAGTTCCAGTATTGGGACCTGAAGGTGACCGACACCGGCTTCGAGGTCGGCCTGTCCTTTTCCGATGTGCCGGAAAAACTCGAAATCCCGTTCTCGGCCGTGCGCGGCTTCTATGATCCGTCGGTCAATTTCGAGCTCGAATTCGACGTCAAGACGGATGGCGCGGCAGCCGAGGAACCGGCTGCGCCAACTCCGGAGCCGTTGACCATCGTCTCCGAGAAAAAGCCGAAGGCCGAGAAGAAGGCGGCCGCCGAGGCGGAGAAGAAGCCCGCGGCCGCGGACGCCGCCACCAAGGGCGCCGAAGTGGTTTCGCTCGACGCCTTCCGCAAGAAATAGGCCGGCGACTTACGCCGTGGCCGAAATCGTCAATCTCCGCCAAGCCCGCAAGCAAAAGGCGCGGGACGAAAAGCTGCGCGCCGCCGAACAGAATCGCGCGCTGCACGGCCGCTCCAAGGCCGAAAAAGAGCGCGACCGTATCGTTGCCGACAAGAGCGAAAAATTCGTTGCCGGGCATCGTCGTGAAAAGCCCGGCGACCCCGACCGCCAATGAGCGCGGTCGAAAAGCGTTCTGTGACCATTCGCGGCCACCGCACCAGCTACTCGCTCGAAAAACCTTTCTATGACGATCTCGTCGCGATCGCAGCGGCCAGGGAGCTGACGCTCGCCGCTCTTGTCGCCGAAGTCGACGAGACGCGGCCCCGCGACACCAACCTGTCCTCGGCGTTGAGGCTCTATGTCCTTGAACGGGCGAAGCGGGGAACGAGTCTCTAAAGGCCCTCCACCACGTCGTCCTTTTTCCCGCGCCTGCCGCCGAAGCCAAGCAAGGTCGAACGCTCGCGCTCCTCGGCCTGTTTCCTGGACCGCACGCGCATCAGATCCTTCCAGCCGACGTAACCGACCAGCAACGAGCCTTCGCGAGTGACGACGGGCAGATGGGAGACGTTGGCTGTCAGCAGCTTGTCGGAGAGGCCTTCGAGATATTCGTCCGGATAGGCCAGCGTCACCTTGCTGCCGGCCAGCAACGAGCCAAGCGTCGTGGTGCGGTGCGTGCCGGCGCGTCTCCAGCGCAATATCGCCGGCGGATCGATGAGGCCCAGCACATGGCCGTGCTCATCGACCACCGGGAAACTCGGATGCCGTGTTTCCGGCGCAGTCAGGAACGCTGCCGCGCCATGCAGCGTCATCGTCGCCGGCACGCTTTCGACCTGTGACGTCATCACCTCGCGCACCCTGGTCAGGGCGAAAGGGTCGACGCGGTATTCGCGCACGAGGTGGTGCCCCCTTCTGGCAATCTTCTCGGTCAGGATCGACCGCTTCATCAGAAGCACGGTGACGGCGTGCGCCGCGGCGCAGGCAGCAATCAGCGGCACCAGCATATGTGTGTTGCCGGTCAGTTCGACGGCGAAGAACGTGGCGGTCAGCGGCGCACGCATCGTGCCGCCCATCGTGGCGGCCATCGCCAGCAGCGCCCAGAAACCCGGATCCGCGGCAGGCAGAACGCCGGCGAGCACAGCGCCCATGGCCCCGCCCATGATCAACAGCGGCGCCAGCACACCTCCCGACGTTCCCGAGCCGAGCGCTACCGACCAGATGATCGCCTTGACCACCAGCAGCAGGAGGGCCGCCGTCGCGACGGTGCGGCCATCCAGCATGTCGGTGATGTTGTCATAGCCGACACCGAGCGCGTGCGGTTCGATCAGCCCGCCTATGCCGACCACCAGGCCGCCAAGCATCGGCCACCACATCCAGTGGATCGGCAGTTTCTGGAAGGCGTCCTCGCAGGCATAGACCATCTGCGTCAGCAGCCCCGACAAAAGTCCTGCACAAACGCCGATCGCCACCCAGCCGGCAAGGCCGACGAAGGACACCTCCATGCCGCCCTGAAACGGAAAGATCGGCCCGGGCAGATGCAGCATGGTGCGCTCAACCTCGGCAATGATCGCCGCCACCGCCACCGGGATGAAGCTGCGCGGGGTCCATTCGAAAAGCAGCAGTTCGACCGCCAGCATGATGGCTGCAATCGGTGTTCCGAAAACCGTAGTCATGCCCGCTGCCGCACCCGCCACCAGCAGCGTCTTGCGCTCGTTGTCGCTGACCGGCAGCATCTGCGCGATCAGCGAGCCGATGGCGCCGCCGGTCATGATGATCGGGCCTTCGGCGCCGAACGGCCCGCCGGAGCCGATCGAGATCGCCGACGACAGCGGCTTCAGGATCGCCACCTTGGCGTCGAGTTTTGAGCGCCCGAGCAGGATCGCCTCGATGGCTTCGGGAATGCCATGGCCGCGGATCTTCTCGCTGCCGAAGCGCGCCATCAGGCCGATGATCAGCGCGCCGATCACCGGAACGATGACGGCGGCGAGCCCAAGCGGTGTGTCCTCAAGCTTCAGGTCGGCAAGCGAGAACTGACCGAAATAGGCGATGTTGGTGGCAAGCCGGATCAGCTTCAAAAGCGCGATGCCGGCAAACAGCCCGGCTGTCGCCACCACCACGGCAATGGCGGCGACGAGCAGCACCCTGGCATCCGTGGTGAAATCGCGCAGATGCTCCGGGTTCGAGTGAGGGGTCTTCATGGCGGGCTTTGCTTCCTGGCGACGGGCCGAATGTGGATATGCGGCACGGTCGAAGCGGCCAGCCGGGTTTGTCGGTGGATATGTATCGTAACACGATATAAATATTCAAGCCGGTTTCGCCCGAAATCCGTTTGAGCTTTCACCGGAAAACGAACACATGTCTGATATGTCGCAGCCACAAAAACCACGCCCCGCCATCAGCCAGGCCGATTACCAGCGGCTGTCGGAGTTTCGCTACCTGATCCGCCGGTTCCTCGAATTCAGCCAGGTCCAGGCGGAAGACGCCGGCCTGACCCCGCGCCAGCATCAGGCGCTGCTGGCGATCAAGGGTTTCCCTGGTGGTGGACCGGTGACGGTTGGCGACCTCGCCGAGCGCCTGCGCATCCGCCACCACAGCGCCGTCGAGCTGGTCAACCGCCTCGGCGAGGCGGGGCTGGTTACAAGGGATCAGGACAAGGACGACCACCGCCGCGTGCTGCTGCAGCTGACCGAGCGCGCCGACGATTGCCTGGCCGAGTTGTCGGCGGCGCATCTCGACGAACTGTCGCGTATCGAACCGATGCTGCGGCGGCTGCTCGATCGAGACGGTGGGTAACTGCCGTCGACTACTGCAGCGACTTCAGCAGATTGTCGATCGTGAACGGATTGGACTTCGGCTTGGCCTGCGGCGGATTGTCATTGGCCTGCGGCAGCGGTGCCCGCTCTACCTTCGGAGCCTGCTGCGCGGCCCTGCGTTCAGCCTCGAGCTTTGCCTTTTCCTGCGAGGCGATGCGCATCGCCTCTTCCGCCTTCTGCCGCTCCTGCTCGGCCTGCGCTTTGGCCGCCTCGTCGGCCGCTTGCCGTTCGGCAGCGGCCTTGGCGTCCGCGTCCGCCTTGGCTTTGGCATCGGCGTCTGCCTTGGCTTTCGCGTCCGCTTCCGCCTGAGCTTTGGCGTCGGCTTCGGCTTTCGCCTGGGCGTCCGCTTCGGCCTTGGCCTTGGCATCAGCCTCGGCTTTCAGCCGCGCCGCTTCCTCCTGCCTGCGCAATTCCTCGGCGGCCTTGTCCCGTTCGGTCTGCAGCGCCGCGTAGTAGCGCACCTCTCGCCGCAGCCGCTGCTTCTCGAGTAGAGCCGCCTGCATCGCCTCGACGCGCTGCTGCTCTTTCTCCAGCGCGCGCTGTGTCAGGAACTGCGCCAGCGGCTCGCTGTCGAACTCTCGTTTCACAGCGCCGAACGGCCCCTCGGCCGTGAAATTCACGACCGGCTCGGAGCCGACCAGCGCCTCGTCGCCAGGCCGATAGGTGATCGCACCCTTGGCCGACACCGTGGCCGCGTTGAGATCCGCCGTGATGTCGGCGGACAAGGTCGCCGCTGGATTTTCCAGGCTGACCGGCGGCGCCCGCAGCGTGCCGCCGGCAACCGTGAAGGCTATGTCGGCATCGCCAGCGGCAAAGCTGCCATCAGCGGCGATCTCGGGCGCGAAGCCGGCGGTCTTGGCCGCATCGATGTCGCGCCCGATCGCATCCGCCTTGGCGAGGAACGCACTGAACGCATCTGGATTGAGGCCAGCAACTTTCACGCCCTTCAACGCCGCAGTTCCGGAGCCTGACAAGGCAGCCACCATCCCTTCGACCGATTTGCCGCTGCTTGACAGCGCCGTCGAGAAATCGCCGATGCCGCTGATGCCGGCATCCGGCAGCACGGTCGCCAGATCGGCGCCCGCCAGTTTCATCTGGCCAGAGAACAGCCCGGTGCCGTTGTTGTTCTTCAACTCGAATAGGCCGGTCAGCGCTCCGCCCAGCAACTTCGCCTTGAGATCCGAAACGCGGATGCCTTCCTGGTCGAGCTTGAGCGAAAAGGCGGCGTCATAGGCGGTGGCGAACCGGCCGGCGGCCAGTGCTGCCGTCGTCAGGTCGAGGTCGGCGGTGAATGGCAGGCTGGATTTCTGGCTGAACGGTGTCGCCGGCCACACGCCACCCTTGCCTGCCCGGTCTTTGGCTGCGCCCTCCTTGTCGGCTAGAAAGGCGGAGTCGCCGAACAGCGCCACCGCCAGGGGATCGAGGTCGAGTTCGTCGAGCGCCAGCGCCCCGGCCAGATGTGGCACGCCGTCCTTTACATCGATATTGACGTCGCCGGACACCGCCGCTTCGTTGATGGCGCCGCTGAGTTCGTCCAGCACCAGCAGGCCGTTGCCGTAGTCGCCCTGCGCGGCGAGCGACGTCGACATGCCCGCCCCCATGCCTGGCAGGCCGATGCCCGACGTCATCAGCCATGGCTCGATGTCGGCGGCATCGAGGCTGAGCTTGCCCTTGGCGGCGAGGCCTTGCGGCGTGTCGGCGATCGTTCCCTCGAAACCGGCCTTGAAGTCATTGCCGGCAAGGCTGAAATTCGTCGCCAGGCCGCCGCCAAACGTGCCCTTGGCCTGAATATCGGTGTTTGCCTCGCCCAGCATGCCGAGCGGCAGCGCCGGCAGGCCATAGAGCGCCAGCAGTGCGGTGGCATCAGGATTCTTGGCGTTGAAGGTCAGCGCCACCGGCGCTTCGAGAAGCTTGTCCACCGCCCCCTTCCCCGACAGCGACGCCGAAAAGGCCGAGCCGCCCGCCTTGCCTTGCCCGCTTACCGCCAGGCCCGTGGTGCCGTCGCCATTGTCGGCTGCACTCGCCACCAGGTCGATGCGCGCATCCTGGAACAGCTCGGGATAGGCAGCAGCACGGCCCGACAGTCCCCTGAGCACGGCGCTGTCGGGATAGTGCTGGGCGGCGACATCGATCAGCGGCTTCAGATCGACGGCAACCACCGACGCATCGAGCTTGCCGGTCGGGCTCGCGGGGAAATCCTTGATCCGGCCGGTGGCGCTGATCGAGGCGCCGGCCAGCCCGCCCACCGAAAGCCGGTCGATTTCGAGCAGCCCGTCGCGCAGCCTGAGCGCCGTGTCGACCGTGTCGGCGGTCAACCCACCGGCGTTGACCGGCCCGGCCTTGATCTGGAAATCGAGGTCGCGGTCGGCAAAGCGATTGGCGCCCTTGTCGCTGACGAAGATCGAGGCGAAGGCCGCCAGCCCGTCGACATCGAGATCACCGCCTTCAAGCCGCATCAGCACCGAGGGCTTGGCATCGTCGGGCTGGCTGGAATCGATGCGGCCGGAAAACTTCGCCTTGCCCAGGATCAGTTCGAGATCGCTGAAGGCCTGGCGCTTCTGCGAGAGGTCGACCTTGGCCTTGAAGCCGGCGGCCGGCAGGCGGCGGATCGCCTCGTCGACATCCTTCGACAGCCAGGCGGCAAAGCCGGAAGGTTGGGCCACGGCCAGCAGCAGCGAGCCGTTGAAGCCGAAATGACCCTCCAAATTGAGCACCAGCATGCCATCCGCTTCCAGCGTGGTGCGGCCGGGCAAGGTCGCGGCAAGCGATTTCACCGACCAGCCGCCATCGACCGGCTCGGCGGAAAGATGCACGTCGCGCACCGTGGTGTCGCCGACCACCACCGCCGGCAGCTTGACCTCGACCGTGCCGGGGATGGTCGGCTTCGGCATATCGAGCAGCGCTTGCTCGAACGCCGCGATGCGCTGGTCCAGCGTCAGGCCGGCGCCGGCTTCGGCGCCCACCGCCTCGTCGAACTGCACCTGCGCGCCATTGGCCTCGATGGCGAAACTCGGTTTCAGCCCGAGATCGACAGAAGCCTTGCCATCGGCGGTGTAGGGGTTGTCGAGCGGCCCGGTCTCGAAGCGGAATTCGTCGACCCCGAGTTTCTGGTGGTCGAGCGAAAATTTGCCGTTCAGCCGAAAGCCCGGATCGGGCTTACCGGCCGAGACTTTCACCGTCTCGCCATCGGTGCCGCGCAGCTCGGCGCTGTTCTTGTCGGCACCGGAAATCTTGAACTGGCCGGAGTAGACGGCGGCTCCATTGACGATGCCGGCATTGCCGTCGGTCTCGATGACCAGCGGATACGCGTCCGGATCGGCCTTCAGCCGAAACCGCATCTGTCCTGAGCCTTCGGCCTTGCCGGTGGACGCGGTGACCGCGGTGCGCAACCCGTCCAGCCGCAGCGTGCCGTCCATGCGCCATGGGCCGGCCAGTGACTTGGCCGATATGGTCGAGTTGATCTCGGAAAACAGATGGCTGCGCCCGCCAGCGGCATGGCGAACTTCGATCTGACCCTCCGTCACCGTCAGCTTCTCGATCGAGATCTGGCTTGGGTCGAAGGGCGAGGACGGCCGCATCGCCCAGTCGACCGTGCCGTCATTGGCGATATCGATGGTCGCCTTCGGCCGCACCAGCCGCATGTCGAAGATCAGCACTTCGCCGCGCAGGAACGGCGCCAGTTCCGCATCCATCGAAAACGTCTCGACCGTCATGGCCGGCTGGCCGTTGGGGCCGCCGGCGACGGCGACATTCGAGAAGGTCACCGAGGGGAACGGCAACAGCCTTGCCGTGGCTTCGCCCTGCACGGTCACCTTGCGGCCGAGGATTGCGCTCGCTTCGCGTTCGAAATCGGCGCGGTAGCCGGTCCAATCGATAAAATACGGCACCACCAGCGCCGCACACAGCACCAGCACGAACAGGCCACCGAAGATCACGAACAGGCGTGCGAGCATCAGCTCCGAATGGGTTGAATGAAATTCTGCCGCACTCTACCCGCATCCGCGTGTCGATAAAGAGGCAATTCATCCAGTTGCGCGATCTCCGGTGATCTGAAACAAATCCCGGCGAAGCGGAGAAATCGGATGTCGGGCAAGAACTGGGATCGCGTGCCGATCGATGCGCAAAGTGTCGACGCTCCGCTGTCGCTTTCGGCGGTCTTTCTTGTCGTCGCCGTCGCCAGTGGGCAGAGCACGCTCGCCAAGGTTGCGTCGGTGCTCGGCAAACTCGACGACCTGGTCAAAAATGTCGGGTTCCGCGACCTTTCCGGGCGGCTGTCGTGCATCGCCGGCATCGGCCGCGATCTCTGGGATCGTCTCTCTCCAGACCGGCGGCCGCTGGAACTGAAACCGTTCGCGCCGATCAAGGGTGCCGTTCATTCGGCGCCTTCGACCGCCGGCGATCTTCTCTTCCACATCCGCTCCGAGCGACCCGACATGTGCTTCGAGTTCGAGCGCATCCTGCTCGACAATCTCGGTGACGGCGTAAGCGTCATCGATGAGGTTTCCGGCTTTCGCTATTTCGATGCGCGCGACCTGCTCGGCTTCGTCGACGGCACCGCCAACCCGACAGGCCTCGATTTGCCCGCCTCGGCACTCGTCGGTGATGAAGACGCCGACTTCGCTGGCGGCAGCTATGTCGTCGTCCAGAAATACCTGCACGATCTTCAGGCATGGGGGCGGACGCCGACGCCTCTCCAGGAGGAGATCATCGGCCGCACCAAGATAGACAATATCGAAATCGACGATGATGACGCGCCGCGCAAATCGCACAAGTCGCTGGCCACCATCGAGGATGCCGATGGCAACGAGTACGACATTTTGCGCGACAACATGCCGTTCGGCAGGCCCGGACAGAACGAGTTCGGCACCTACTTCATCGGCTATTCCAGATATCTTTGGGTCACCGAAAAAATGCTGCAGCGCATGTATATCGGCGAGCCGCCCGGCGCCCACGACCGCCTGCTCGATTTCTCGACGCCGCAGACCGGCACGACCTTCTTCGCGCCAACCCGCCCCATGCTGCAGGCCCTTGTCGAGGGCGCGCAGGAGAAGCTTCCCGCCGCCCGGTAGAGGACGGCTGAGGGCCTCTATCCCCGAGGATCAGCGTGCGTCGCGCTTCGCTTGTGCCACCTTGCCCGCCTTGCGCTGCCGGCCGAGTTCCGCCGGCCGGACCAGCGCCGGCGCCCGCTTGTTGGCCACGGCACGCATGCCCTTGTGAGCCGTCCGCGAATTGAGCGCGGGACCGTCCGCCGGCGCATTTTGCTTCATGGCCAGCGCCTTGTGCGCATTCCCAACCAGGGAAACGCGAGCCGCCAGCTGGCGCCGCCGTTCGGCCTCGCCATTCAGCCGCCGCATGGCCATGGCCAGCACCGCAAGCTTTGTCTGCGAACCGCCATCGGACTTTGAGGATGCAGCACCTTTCGGCGCGCCCTTGCCGCGTATCTCACGCCGGCGGCGGTGTGCTTGGGTCTGCGCCTTGTCGCGCCGTTCCCGCAACAGCTTGACCAGGCTGGCAAGATCGGCGTCGGAAAGCTCCTGCACCGCCGGATGGTGCGATTTCCCCACCAGCTCCTGTTCGTCCGCGCTCAGCGCACGCGCCGCTTCCTTGCGTGAAATCGCCATGACATTCCTCCTCCGCTGGCACGCCTGTCTGTTTCAGGCCTCGCCGCTCGGCGAAGTCTCGGCCCGAATGGCGTTGCGGTCAAGACGAGCTGTTTGACGTCCTTAACCCGCTGCCGGCAGGATCTTGCCCGGGTTCATGATATCAAGCGGACCGAGTGCCTGCTTGATCGTGCACATGACGTCGACGCCATGGCCGAGTTCGCGGCGCAGGAAGCCGATCCTGCCCTGGCCGATGCCGTGTTCGCCAGTGCCGTCCATGGCGATCGCGAAGCGGCCAAATCGGGATTAGCTTCTCTGCCATCAGGACTAGCTTCTTTGGAACGTGTCCGCGCTGGTCGACATCGAACGCCACCAATTCAGTTTTTCGATTTTCGCGGGTTGGCCCTCGCCGCTGGCCTTTATCGCCGCATCCGAGACGACAAACCACAACGTCTCCATTTTTCCCTCCCGAAGGAGGCCGGTGTAGGAAACGATCGCATCCCCAACCGCCGTTTTCCCGCCGCCGGCAAAACTGATGCAGTCGCCGCGGTGGACGCCCAAAATCGGAATTTCCTGGCCATGGAACCCGCTATCCGGCAGCGCGGTTCGAAACGATCCCGATATACGATTGTCCGCATCATCGGTGATCTCGACAATGGACCCGTATTGATTCTTCCAGACGCCTTTCCAGTTCATGGGCGGCCGCTCCGCTTTGACGATATCCGTTGGTTGCCGCAACGTGAAAGCCGGGAATCGGTTCCGAGGATGCGGGCAGTTCCAGACCCCACCGTGCGGCCGATCTCGGCCTGAAACGTGGCGCCGTCAAAGACAAAGCCGCATGCGAACCTTGCGTCGAAGAACCGGCTAGCCTCGCGGCAATATCTTGCCCGGGTTCATGATATCGAGCGGATCGAGCGCCTGCTTGATCGTGCGCATGATGTCGACGCCGTGACCGAGTTCGTGACGCAGGAAGCCGATCTTGCCCTGGCCGATGCCGTGCTCGCCGGTGCAGGTGCCGTCCATGGCGATCGCCCGCATGTTGAGCCGCGCGACGAACTTTTCCGACAGCGCAATTTCCTTGGGATCGTCTACGTCCATCAGCACAAGCACGTGGAAATTGCCGTCGCCGGCATGGCCGACGATCGGCGCGATAAGGCCCATTTCGGCGATGTCGGCCTCGGTTTCCATGACACATTCGGCAAAGCGCGAGATCGGCACGCAGACATCGGTCGACAGCCCCTTGGCGCCTGGCCGCAACGTCAGCGACGACCAGTAGGCGTCGTGCCTGGCCTTCCACAGTTTGGTGCGCTCCTCGGCGACGCTGGTCCACAGGAACGGTCCACCGCCATTCTCTTCCGCGATCATGCCGAAGGTCTCGGCCTGCTCGGCAACGCCGGCATCGCTGCCATGAAATTCGACGAACAGGCACGGGCTCTCGGGATAGTCGAGCTTGGAATAATTCTTCATCGCCCGCATCTGCAACGCGTTGACCAGTTCGATGCGCGCCACCGGGATGCCCATCTGGATCGTCGCGATAACCGCGTTGCAGGCCGCCTCGACGCTCGGAAACGGGCAGACGCCACCCGAAATCGCCTGCGGGATGCCTTGCAGCTTCAAGGTCAGCGACGTGATGATGCCGAGCGTGCCTTCCGAGCCGACCAGCAGCCGCGTCAGATCATAGCCGGCCGAGCTCTTTTTCGCCCGCTTGCCGGTCGTCACCATTTCGCCGTCGGCCATGACGGCGGTCAGCGACAGCACGTTCTCGCGCATCGTGCCGTAGCGCACCGCGTTGGTGCCGGAGGCCCGCGTTGCGGCCATGCCGCCCAGCGAGGCATTGGCGCCGGGATCGATCGGAAAGAACAGGCCGGTGTCGCGCAGATGCCGGTTCAAATCCTCGCGGGTGACGCCGGGTTCGACCGTGCAGTCGAGATCCTGTGGATTGACGGCCAGGATACGGTTCATGCGCGAGGTGTCGACCGATATGCCGCCGCCGGGTGCGTTGGTGTGACCCTCCAGCGAGGAACCGACGCCGAAGGCGATCACCGGCACGCGGTGCGCCGCACAGGCGCGCACGATCTCCTGCACCTCGGCCGTCGTCTCGGGGAACGCAACGCCATCCGGTGCCTGCGTCGGTATGTAGGTGGTGGTATGTGCATGCTGCGAGCGGATCGCCTGGCCGGTCTGGAATCGCTCGCCGAGCTGCTGCTTGAGGATGCCGAGCACCGCAGCGATGCCTTCCTCGTTGCGTTCGACCGGGTTGAGGTCGCTCAGAGCCATGAATTCCTCCGCGAATGGACCAGCGTCCATGCTTGTTATGCGTCTATGGATGCGTAAAGCAATTCCAGGAAAAGTGTGAAGCGGTTTTCCGTCCGAAATTGCGTCAGAACAAATAGAGTCTCCGGAGCCACGCTCTGTCCAGCACCAGAAGGAAGTTTCGATGCCCATACCCACTCCCTTCGTCTCGAAACCCATGGACATCGAGAAGGACTGGATCGACTACAACGGCCATCTCAACATGGCCTATTACAACGTGCTGTTCGACCGCTGCTCGGACGACGCCTTCGAGGCAATGGGCATGGGACCGAACTATGCCAGGGATCGCCGCCTCACCATCTACACCGCCGAAGTCCATGTCTGCTACGTGCAGGAGCTGCATCTCGAGCACAAGGTCACGGTCTCTTTCCAGCTCATCGACCATGACGATAAGCGGCTGCGGGCCTATCAGGAAATCCGCCATGTCGACGGCTGGCTGGCCGCGACTTCCGAATCGCTGTCGCTGCATGTCGACATGTCCGGGCCGAAGGTGGCGCCCTTCCCCGCCGATGTGCTGGCCAGGGTCGAAGACATGCGCGCCGCCCATTCGGCCCTGCCGATGCCGGAACGGGCCGGCCGCTCGATCGGCATCAAACGCAAATAGGGCGATGCCGACACCTCTCGTTTCCGGCTTCAAAGCCACACCGGCGATCTAAAATCGCAGAACCTTGCCATCGACCGGCGGCGGCGCTTGAAGCGGCGCGGCGCCCTCGTTAACCTTACCAAGGTTTTAACGGGAACAAGCCATTTGAGCCGTTGCGCGACTCAGCGGGCCGGTCGAAAACGATCTGCATCGAGGTAGCGACACGGGCGGCGCGGCGCCGGTTCGAGGAAAGTGCATGAAAACCGACATCAAGGTCGAGGTGGACAGGTTGGCTGCCGATCCGCGCATCACCGACTACGATTTCTGGCGCTCGCTCAAGAACGTCAACAATGAGATCTTCCACATCGCCAACAACAACGAGCCGATCCCGTTCGACATGATCCGCTGGCGCGCCATCCTGAAACAGGCGCGCATGAAGCGCGGCCACGCATAAGGTCCTCGAACGGAACAATCCCCGCAGGTCAAGCCTGGCGCCTCAACGCCGCCAGGGCCGAACGCGCCACCACCGGCGAGGACTGGATGATCGCCGTGTTGGTCATCGCGTAGGGAATGATGCGGTCGATCACCCGCTCGAGGTCGACCACCGACCCGACATGCGCCAGCGCGATGAAACAATCCTCTCCGGTTACGCGGTCGCATTGCACGATCTCCGGCAGTTCGCGGATGATCTCGGCCACGACGGCCAACTGCCCCGGCACTGGCCGGATGCGCAGCCATGCCGACAGCGGCAGGCCGAGTGCCGTCGGGTTGATCCTGACCGAATAGGCCTCGATGACGCCGCTTTCCTGCAGCCGCTTGATGCGCTCAGCCACACTCGGTGCCGACAGGCCCACCGAGCGTGCCAGCTCCGCCGTGCTGGTGCGCGCGTCCTTTTCCAGCAGGCGCAGGATCTTCATGTCGGCGGCATCGAGATCGGCGCTTTCAGTTCGAAGGCGCTTCATGGAAAACTCCTTTATTCCGGGAGAAAGATAGCCGAAAGAGCTAATCATCATCTATATAAATAGGCAAATCTGCCTGCGATACTGATCCGATGGATGATCAAACGCAAGCTCTCGCGGCGACCCCTGCCCCGGGCAACTTCACCCTGGGCAAGCTAACGGAAAAACTGCCGCCGCATGTCTGGTTCGGCGTCAGCGCCGTCTTCCACTATCTCGGGCCGGCCTTCGCCGTGCTGCTTTTCCCGCATGTCGGCGTGCTCGGCATGGCGTGGCTGCGCATCGCCACGGCAGCACTCATCTTCGCACCCCTGACCCGTCCATGGCGAAGCTTCGCACGCGCCGATCGCACGACGCGGCTGCTGTTGCTGGCCTTCGGCGCCTGTCTGGCGGTGATGAACTGTTCGTTCTACCTGGCGCTCGACCGACTGCCGATCTCGCTGGTGGCGGCGATCGAATTCGTCGGCATCATCGGCGTCGCGGCGATCGGCCTCAGGAGCACGCGCAATCTCGCCGCCCTTGCCATCGCCGTCGCCGGCACCTTGCTGCTCATCGATGTCAGATGGTCCGACGATCCCATCGGGCTGTTCTGGGCCATCCTCAACGGGGCGCTGTTTGTCGGTTACATCGTACTCGGCCATCGCGTCGCCGCTTCAGGCGCCGGCAGCGGCATCGCCGGCCTGGGTGCTGCCATGGCGATCGCCTTCATCGTCGTGCTTCCGATCGGCTTCACCGATGCGCTGCCGGCCTTTTTCTCACTGCCGCTGCTGCTCGCCGCCATCGGCGTCGGCATCTGCTCGTCGGTCATTCCTTACATCTGCGACCAGCTCGCCATGTCGCGGCTGCCACGCGCGAGCTTCGCGCTGATGCTGTCGCTGCTGCCGGTCACCGCGACGCTGATCGGCGTCGTCGTGCTGCGCCAGATTCCGAGTTTTATCGATTGCCTCGGCATTGCGCTGGTGGTCGCCGGCGTCGCCTTCCACAAGCCGGCATCGGCCGGCTAACTCCGGAGACCTGATTCTAGGTACGAACTGCGACAGGAAGGCTCAAGATTGAACCAAATCGGCGTCTGATCCGTTGTCACCCGCGAAAATGGCTTGGAGTGACAGAATGGAATGGAAACGGACCAGGGAGCCTGCCGACGCATGGCACATGACGGACGATCTGCATGTCGAGCACGGCAAAGGCGATCCGTTCGCGGCGGCTATCCGCGCCACCCGCATGTCGATGATCATTACCGATCCCCGACAGCAGGACAATCCTATCGTGTTCGCCAATGACGCTTTCCTGCGACTGACCGGATATGAGCGTCATGAAGTTCTGGGCAGGAACTGCCGCTTCCTGCAGGGACCGAAGACCGACAAGGCCGCTGTCGAACAGATACGCGCGGCGATCGAGGATGAAACCGATGTCAGCGTCGATATCCTGAACTACCGCAGGGACGGCTCGACCTTCTGGAACGCGCTCTACATCAGCCCCGTTTCGAACGACAAAGGCGATTTGCAGTTCTTTTTCGCATCGCAGCTCGACGTCTCGGATCGCAAACAATCGGAGAGTCGCATCAACGCGGACAAGGACCGCTTCGAAAAGGCGGTGAAGGAACGCACCGCGGAACTGGAAGCCGCCCTCGAGGCGCAGACCACCTTGCTGCATGAGGTGGACCACCGGGTGAAAAACAACCTGCAGATGATCTCTTCCCTCATCATTATGCAGCGGCGGACCATACGGGACGAAGCGATCAGGCGTTCGTTGACCACCATGCTGGAGCGCATCGAAGCCCTGAGCACCGTGCATCGGCGGCTTTATCAGTCGAAGGACGTCAGCAAGTTCGATGTGGCGGATTTCGCCAAGGATCTGGTGACAGACCTGCTGACGGCGTCGGGGCGCTCTGAGATCAGTCCGGCTCTCGACCTGGAACCGATCGTCATTTCCGCGGAAAAGGCAACGCCCGTCGCTCTGATGGTCAACGAACTCGTCACCAATGCTCTGAAGCATGCCTTCAAGTCCAAGCCCGACGGAATGTCGGCCGGCCGCCTGGGCATCAAAATGAGCCAGCCCGACGGCCACTTGAATATCGAGGTGTCGGACGACGGCGTCGGCATGGCCGACGCCAACGGCGATGCCTCGTTCGGCATGCGGCTGATCAAATCGCTCGCCCGCCAGTTGCATGCCGAGATCGAATGGCGCGACACCGGCCCCGGCACGAAGGTCGTTATCTCGATCCCGAACGAACCTCAGGAAAAAGGGAATGTGTCATGATTGAGCCGCTCAAGGTCCTGATCATCGAGGACGAAGCGCTGCTGGCAATGGAGCTGGAGAGCCTTGTCGAGGACGCCGGCCACAGCGTCGTCGGCTGGGCGACCTCTTCGGCGGAAGCCATGGCCATGGCGGATGCGACCGAAGCCGATATCGCCTTCGTCGACATCCATCTGAGTGACGGGCCGTCCGGCATCGACGTGGCCAAGTACATAGGCGAAAGGAAGAGTTCGACGGTGGTGTTCATGACCGCCAATCCGAAGCGCATCCCCGATCATTTCGCCGGCGCGATCGGCGTCATAGCCAAGCCTTACACGATGAACGGGCTGACGTCGGCGTTGCGGTACCTGCAGGAAGGCGTGCGCCGCCCGCCCCCCGTTTCGGCGCGGCCGGCCGGCTTCACCCTGTCGCCGGCCTTCGAAACCGCCTGGGCGCCGGCGGCATGACAGCTGAAGTCATTTCAGTTTTTCCCGAAGGAAGGCGATCGTTCTGCCCCAGGCGAGGTCAGCCGCCTTCTTGTCGTAGCGCGCCGCCGACGTGTCGTTGTTGAAGGCGTGGTTGGCGCCTTCATAAACATAGACCGTGTAGTCGACATGCGCCGCGTCGAGTTCCTTCTTGAAGGCGTCGATGCCGGCATTGATGCGCTTGTCCAGTCCGCCATAGTGCAGCAGCAAGGCCGCCTTGATCTTGGATATATCGGCGGCCTTCGGCTGCATGCCGTAGTAGGCAACGCCGGCACTGAGATCGGGCGCGTTGACGGCCAGCATGTTGACCGTGCCACCGCCCCAGCAGAAGCCGATAGCGCCGACCTTGCCGTTGCCGTCCTTGTCGCTCTTGAGGAAAGCGACGGTCGCAACACCGTCAGCGATGGTCTGCGCCGGATCGAGCTTGCCGAACATGTCGCGCGCCTTGTCTTCGTCGGTTGGCGTGCCGCCGAGCGGCGACAGAAAATCCGGCGCCAGCGCCACGAAGCCTTCCAGCGCCACGCGCCGCGCCACATCGCGGATATGCGGGTTGAGCCCCCTGTTCTCATGCACGACGATGACGGTACCGAGCTTGCCCGCCTGGTTCGCCGGCTTGACCAGATAGCCCTTCATCTCGCCGCTGTCGCCGGGGTAGCTGATGTCCTCGCCCTTCACGCGCGGATCGTTGTCGGCGACGATTGCTGCTTGCGCCGAATTGGCCGCCAGAAGCGGCGCGATCGCTGCCGCCGCCGCACCTGATCCGGCAAGCCGGGTCAACTGCTCCATGAACCGGCGGCGATCGAGCGTCAGATGCGTGTACTCGTCATAGGCGTCGATCATCGCCTGGGTGATGGTGGGCTTGGCTTTGGGTCTCGTCATGGATGGGCTCCTCTGCTTCGGGCTTCAATTCCCAGCTACATAGGGACCAAGCCGGCATCATCCAGTCGAGCACTCATCGCTGCCGTCGATCGCCTCAGGCGTATGCCGCCGGCCGCGTCCGGGCAGCAAAGCCGGTGCCCATGCGCGGCCGTGTCATCACTTTTTAGTCATTGGCGATAAATCCTGCTGGCGCTGCCACAATCGTGAAGGAAGGTGGCTATCGACGGTATCTTGACCGCGTGCCTCAGACCCAGAAGGAAGCGAGACCATGACCATGCCTTCCCCGATCCTCGCCAGCGCGGTCGTCCTTGCGGTGGCCGCCGCTTTGGCCCTGCGCTCGATGGTTGTGAATGCAGGCAGACTATCGTTGATCAGGGTCCGCACTGAGCGGAACCGCAACACGAAAACCCAGGGTTGAGGTGACGCCATGAACGTCCAGGACATCGTCAACACCGTTTCGCAGAAGGCGGGCCTCGACCAGGCGACGACGGAGAAAGTCGTCGGCACCATTTTCTCGGTGCTCGAACACGAGGCGGAAGGCACCAGCGCCTCGGCGTTCTTCGCCAAGATCCCCGGCGCCGACGACCTCGCCCATCAATATGACGTCATGGCCGCCGCTCCGGCCGGCGGTGGCGGTTTTCTGTCGTCGTTGCAGGGCGCGCTTGGCGGCGTTCTCGGCGAGAAGGCCGGCGCGCTGATCAACGGCATCGCCGCGCTCAAGGCATCCGGGCTCGACATGGCGCAGATCCAGAAGGCCGGCGCGACGCTGATCCAGCAGGCCGAAGCCGCCGCCGGCCCCGACCTGACCAACAAGGTGCTCGGCTCGGTGCCCAGCCTGAAGGGTCATTTGGGGATTGGCTGATCGACAACGGGCCGATCGGAAGATTCCCGCCCCTCATCGCCCAGTCGGGCACTTTTCCCCGTCACTATGCGGGGAAAGGACACCGGCACAGATGAGGGGCGGCGCGACCTCTGAAAGATCGCGTCACCCTGTCGCCCCTACTTCGGCAGCGCGTAGGCCATCACATAGTCACCAGGCTTGGTGCCGACCGAACCGTGGCCGCCGGCGACGATGACCACGAACTGGCGGCCGTCGGCGACCGTATAGGTCATCGGCGTCGATTGCCCGCCGGCCGGCAGCCGCGCCTGCCACAGCTGCTTGCCCGATGTCAGGTCGTAGGCGCGCAGGTAGTCGTCGACTGCGGCCCCCAGGAAGGCGACGCCACCGGCGGTGATCATCGGCCCGCCGATGCCGGGCACGCCGACCTTCAGCGGCAGCGGCAGCGGCGTCATGTCGTAGACGGTGCCGTTGCGGTGCTTGTAGACGATCTTGCCGGTCCTGAGATCGGCACCGGCGACATAGCCCCAGGGCGGCGCCTGGCAAGGAATGCCGAGCGGCGACAGGAACGGTCCCATCACCACCGCATAGGGCGCGCCCTCGTTGCGGTTCAGCCCCTGTTCGCTGCCCCGCCCTTCGTCCGGCGGCGGCACCTGATCGCGCGGGATCAACTGCGACTTGAACGCCAGATAGGTCGGCATGCCGAACAGCACCTGCCGGACCGGGTCGACGGCGACGCCACCCCAGTTGAAGGTGCCGAAATTGCCGGGGTAAATCAGCGAGCCCTGGACGGAAGGCGGCGTATAGCGACCCTCATAGCGCAGGCCCTGGAATTCGATCCGGCAGGCCAACTGGTCGAACATGGTGAGGCCCCACATGTCGGCGCCGGTCAGCGGCTTCGGCATGAAGGTGAGGTCGGAGACCGGCTGCGTCGGCGATGTGTGGTCGCCTTCGATCGCGCCGCCGGGCGCCGGCACTTCGTTGACCGCGATGACCGGCTCACCGGTGCGGCGGTCGAGCACATACAGATCGCCCTGCTTGGTCGGTCCGACCAGCGCCGGCACCACCGTGCCGTCGGGTTTGGTGATGTCGATCAGGCTCGGCTGCGCCGGTACGTCCATGTCCCAGAGATCGTGGTGCACGGTCTGCCGCACCCATCGGACCTGTCCGGTGTTGAGGTCGAGCGCGGTGATCGACGACGAGAACTTCTCGACATTGGCACTGCGCCCGGCGCCGAGCTGATCCGGCGTCTGGTTGCCGAGCGGCACGTAGAGCAGGCCGAGCTTCTCGTCGGCGCTCGGCGTCGACCACATATTGGGCGAGTTGGCGGTATAGGTCTGGCCGGCCGGCAGCGGCGTCGTCTGGTCCGGATTGCCGGAATCCCAGTTCCACACCAGCGCGCCGGTGGCAGCGTCGTAGGCGCGGATGACGCCGGACGGCTCCTGTGTCGAATAATTGTCGTTGACCGCGCCGCCGACAATGATCTTGCCGCCTGAGATCAGCGGTGCCGAGGTCGAGTAATAATAGCCCGACTTCGGATAGGGCATGTTGGTCAGAAGGTTCAGCGTGCCGCCCTCGGCGAAAGCCGGACAGATCTGCCCGTTGGCGGCGTCGAGCGCGATCAGCCGCGCGTCCGAGGTCGGTAGGTAGACGCGGGTCGCACAGGGCTGCCCGGCGGCGCCGGCGGCATCGGCGTAATAGGCCACACCGCGGCAGGTCTGGTGCTGGCGGTCCTTGTCAAGCTTGACCTCGGGATCGAAGCGCCATTTCTCCTTGCCGCTCGCGGCATCGATGGCGATGGCGAAATTATGCGGCGTGCAGATGTAGAGCGTGTCGCCGATCTTCAGCGGCGTCACCTGATAGGTGGTCTCGCCGACATCGTCCGGTCCCTTCACGTCGCCGGTCTGGTAGGTCCAGGCAGGCTGCAGCTTGGCGACATTGTCCGGTGTGATCTGGTCGAGCGGCGAATAGCGCTGGCCGAACTGCGTGCGGCCGTAATAGTGCCACTCGCCGGCCGGCACGTCATTGCCGAGATTGGCGTTGGCGACCACCTTGTCGGTGCCGAGTTCGCCGGCAATGTCCTTCGGATCCGAAGTCATCGAATAACCGGCGACGGCCAGTGATGCCAGCACGGCAAGGATCAGCGGCGCGCGTGCGTCAGGGCCGACAAGACCCCGCCTCGCCCACGGCGTCAGCAGCCACAAAGCGAGAAGCACGATGACGCCGCCGCGAGGCCCGAGTTCCCACCAGTCGAAGCCGGTTTCCCAGACCGCCCAGGCCAGCGTGCCGAGCACGATCGCCGCGTAGAGCCACAGTGCGGTGGACCGGCGCCGGTAGAGCAGCCAGGCGGCGATCAGGAAGGCAAGGCCAGCAACGACATAGTACCAGCTGCCGCCCAGCATCGCCAGGCGGACGCCGCCGCCGCCGAGTGCCAGGCCGATGAGGAAAAGAATGAGGGAGGTGATGGTGACAGCCAAGATGATACTCCTTCGACTGTTGCGCTTTGCCACGCCAAGGACAGCCCGATGTCCCGTTCCTGCCCTGCGCACAGCTTTCTCCTGCCCGCCCCGCCTGTCAAGCTGGCCCACACGCCAAGGTGGCAATTCATCTTGCCTGCGGTCGGGTTATCGAGCAGTCTCCGTCGCAGCATCACCGTGGAGTAGACCGAGTCATGCCCTTCGTCTTTCCGCCATGGATGCGCATTGCCGGCGCGCTGTTCGGCTTCGTCGTGCTTATGGCTGGCAGTCAACCGGCGTCGGCACAAACGCTCGAGGAGATCAACAAGGCAAGCGGCTTCCACGAGATGCTGGCCGGCCTCGGCCCAAGCATAGTCGCCGGCATCAAATCCGTGCCGGGGCCGGAAAAAGTCAAGGAAGCCTTGTCCGCCGCCGCTGAAGGCGCTTTTGACGCTGACAGGATGGAGAAAGCCGTAGAGGCGCGGATGAGGGGCCGGTTGCAGCCCGTCGATCTCACCGATCTGGCTGCTTTCTTCGATTCACCATTGGGCAGGCGGGTCACAGCCCTGGAGATCCAAGCGTCCGATCCGCAAGCCGTGGGGCGCAAGAAGATCGAAGGTCCGAAAATCCTTGGAGGACTTCAGGCGGGAGATCCGGCACGGCTCGCGTTGTACCGGAAAATCGTCGACGATACCAGCGCCGTGGACATGGCTGAAGCGATCGCATTGAACATGGGCTATGCGATGGTTTCGGGAATGCTCGCGGCAGCCGGGCAGCCTTTATCGGATCAGCAGATAATGGTGCTGGTGCATAAGCAGGCCGGCAACCTTCGTGAAAAAGCCGAAAAGGGGATCATGGAAGGAAATGCTTTCGCCTATCGTGACTTGTCGCTCGACGATCTCAGGCTTTACGCGGCATTTCTCGCGTCCCCTGCGGGCAGCCATTACTACGACCGGATGCAGACGGCACTCGGCGCCGTGATGACCGATGAGGCGCGTTCGTTAGGGCAGCGATTTTTCGTCGCTCTCGGCTACCGCAAGGCCTGAACAGCCCGTACATCCTTGCCGCCAGCACTTTAGCGGAACAAAACGTAGACAGTTCTGGTCTTTCCCCACCGAATCACTACATTCGGGGGCGATGTCCGGCTTTTCCGAAGACATGCCCTTTTTCGACGAACCCAATGCGCGGCCCTCGGCCCCGTCGGGTATCGCCGCGCGCGCCATGGCTGCCCGCAGCGGACACAACAACGCACCCGACTATCTGAAGGGACTCAACCCGGAGCAGCGGCTAGCTGTTGAAACAACGGAGGGTCCGGTTCTGGTGCTGGCCGGCGCCGGCACCGGCAAGACCCGCGTGCTCACCACCCGCATCGCCCACATCCTCGCCACCGGCAAGGCGTTCCCGTCGCAGATCCTCGCGGTGACCTTCACCAACAAGGCCGCGCGCGAGATGAAGATCCGCATCGGCGTGCTGATCGGCGAAGGCAATGTAGAGGGCATGCCGTGGCTCGGCACCTTCCACTCGATTGGAGTGAAGCTGCTTCGCAGACATGCCGAACTCGCCGGTTTGCGCTCCGACTTCACCATCCTCGACACCGACGACGTCGTGCGGCTGATCAAGCAGTTGATCCAGGCCGAGGGGCTGGACGACAAGCGCTGGCCGGCCAAGCAGTTCGCCCAGATGATCGACGGCTGGAAGAACAAGGGGCAAGGCCCGGCCGACATTGCCGAGGGCGACGCGCGCGCCTTCGCCAACGGCAAGGGCCGCGAACTCTACAAGGCCTATCAGGAGCGGCTGAAGACGCTGAACGCCTGCGATTTCGGCGACCTGCTCTGCCACCCGATCCGCATCTTGCGCGCCAATCCGGACGTGCTGAAGGAATACCATAAGCGCTTCAAGTACATCCTCGTCGACGAGTACCAGGACACCAACACCGCCCAGTACATGTGGCTGCGGCTGTTGGCGCAAAGGCCTCAAGGCAAGCCGATCTCCCCCCTTGAGGGGGAGATTGGGCGCTCTTCGGCCGAAACCCGCGCCACCGTAAACATCTGCTGCGTCGGCGATGACGACCAATCCATCTATGGCTGGCGCGGCGCCGAGGTCGACAACATCCTGCGTTTCGACAAGGATTTTCCCGGCGCCACCATCATCCGGCTGGAGCGCAACTACCGCTCGACCGCGCACATCCTTGGTGCCGCCTCCCACCTCATCGCCCACAATGAGGGCCGCTTCGGCAAGACGCTGTTCACGGATCGCAACGATCCCGAGGATGGCAAGGTCAATGTCCACGCCGCCTGGGATTCCGAAGAAGAAGCCCGCGCCATCGGCGAGACCATCGAGGCCTATCAGCGCCAGAAGCACAATCTCAACGACATGGCTATTCTTGTCCGTGCATCCTTCCAGATGCGGGCCTTCGAGGATCGCTTCATCACACTCGGCCTCAACTACCGCGTCATCGGTGGCCCGCGCTTCTACGAGCGCCTGGAAATCCGCGACGCCATGGCTTTCTTCCGTGTCGTCGCGCAAGGCGCCGACGACCTCGCTTTCGAACGCATCGTCAATGTGCCCAAGCGCGGCTTGGGCGAAGCCACCATCCGCCAGATCCACGACACCGCCCGTGCGCTGCGCATCCCTATGCTGGAGGCCGCCGCCAAGCTCGCCGAAAGCGACGAGTTGAAGCCGAAGCCGCGCGCCGCCTTGCGCGAAGTGGCGGCCAATTTCGAGCGCTGGCAGAAGGCGCTGGAAACCACGCCGCACACCGAACTCGCCGAGAGCATTCTCGAAGAGAGCGGCTACACGGACATGTGGAAGAACGACCGCTCGGTCGAAGCCCCCGGCCGGCTGGAGAACCTGAAAGAGCTGATCCGCTCGATGGAGGAGTACGAATCGCTGCGCTCCTTCCTCGAGCACGTCGCGCTGGTCATGGACGCCGAACAGAATGCCGGGCTCGATGCCGTCTCGATCATGACGCTGCATTCGGCCAAGGGCCTCGAATTCGAGACCGTGTTCCTGCCCGGCTGGGAGGAAGGCCTGTTCCCGCATCAGCGCGCGCTCGATGAAGGCGGCCGCTCCGGGCTGGAGGAAGAGCGCCGCCTCGCCTATGTCGGCCTGACGCGGGCCAAGAAGAACCTGCATATCTGGTTTGTCTCCAATCGCCAGATCCATGGCCTGTGGCAGTCGACGATCCCGTCGCGTTTCCTCGAGGAATTGCCGAACGCCCATGTCGAGGTCGCTGAAAGCGGCAACTCCTACGGCGGCTACGGCAATTCCTATGGCGGCGGTTCCTTTGCCTCCGGCCGCGGCGGCCAGGGCGCAGGACGGCAGAACCCCTATGGCGCCTCGCGCTTCGACAATGTCGGCGCCGACAGCGAAAAATCCGGCGCCTTCTCCAACACCTATGCGACGCCGGGCTGGCAGCGCGCGCAGGCCAACCGCACCGAGGCGACCGACCGCAACTGGGGCTCGCGCTCCGGCCACCAGGTCGAGCGCATCGGCTACGGCGAGACGGACAGCGGCTACGGCGCCGGCCGCACCTCGGTCAAGGGCCGCACCATCGACGGCGAACTGGTCGCCAAATCCGTCTCCGACAAGCCGTCCGCCTTCAACGTCGGCGACCGTGTCTTCCACCAGAAATTCGGCAACGGCAACATCTCGGCCATCGAAGGCAACAAGCTGACCATCGACTTCGACAAAGCCGGCCAGAAACGCGTGCTGGATGGGTTTGTGGCTGCGGTGTGAAGATGGCGTTTTCCCCGCGGAAGCCTCACCTTCGTCATCCACGGGCGAAGCAAGGAGCGTAGCGACGCGGCGCAGACCCGAGGATGACGAAGTGATTGATGTCTACGCCAATCGTCAAGGCATGCGGTCCGCCAACGAAACAGCCCCTCACCGATACCGCGCCTGATTCCACTTGTGCCCCAGCAGCGACAGGATGATGATCAGCCCGTTGAAGAACTGCACATAGAAACCGCTCAATCCCGCCGCCACGACGCCGGTCTGGATGAAGGACACGGTGACCGCGCCGATGGCGCCGCCGACGACGGTGCCGATGCCGCCCCAGGTCGGCGTGCCGCCGACGAATACCGAGGCCAGCACCGGCAGGAGATAGCCGTCACCGGCGGTCGGCCACCAGGTGAAGTTGATCATCACCGAGAAGGTGCCGGCGATCGCCGCACCGATGCCGACGAAGACGAACACTTTCACCCGCACGCGCTTGACGTCGATGCCCATCTGCTGGGCGCTGTCGGGATTGTCACCCACCACCCTCACCTGCGCGCCGAAACGATGGCGGTTATAGAGCATCGCCGACAGCACGACGAAGCCGATGGCCCAGAAGATCTGCACCGGAATGCCCAGGAGCTGGCTGGAGAAGATCGTGTAGGCCCAGCTGTCGCTGAGGCTGGTCAGAGCCATCGACTTGCCCTCGTTGATGATCTGGATCAGGCCGCGCAGCAGGAAATTCATGCCCAGCGTGGCGATCAACGACGACAGCCCGCCATAGACGACCAGCGAGCCTACCAGGAAGCCGAGCAGCATGCCGGTGACGAGTGCCGCGGCGATGCCGAGAAACGGATCGTAGCCGGCCTGCACGACCAGCGCGAAGACCCATGAGGCGAAGCCCATCGTTGCCGGAAACGACAGGTCGATCTCGCCGCAGGTGACGACGAAGACCAGCGGCACCACCACGAACAGCGCAACGGGGAGCGTCGTCAGCACCGAACGGTAGAGATACCAGGTGGTGAAAACGGTCGGGTTGGCGATCAGGAACACCGTCATCATGACGATGAACACGGCGAGCGTGCCGAGCGCGGCACGGTTGTCAAGGATGAAGCCGCGCATCCAGTGATCGGATGGGTGCCTCCATTCTTTCTGAGAACTGGGACGGGGAATGCCGGAGGACGGCTCGTGCAGGTCGGGCTCCATGGTCTTGCTCATCGTGCTCTCTGCTCCGCGTCGCCGGCATCGTGCAGCCCGGCCAATCCGCCGGGATGCGCGACCTCTTCCATGAAGTTGATGAGATCTTCGGCCGACTTGACCTCGCTGCGGTCGGTCGTCAGTGCAACCTTGCCGCGGTCCAGCACCACGAAGCGGTCGGCGATGTCGAAGACATGATGGATGTTGTGGCCGATGAACAGGATCGAGCGGCCGCTCGCCCGCACCTGGCGCACGAAATGGAATACCTTGGCGGTCTCGGTCAGCGACAGCGCCGTCGTCGGTTCGTCGAGGACGATCAGCTCGGCCTGCTTGTAGATGGCGCGGGCGATCGCCACGCCCTGGCGTTCGCCGCCCGAAAGCTGGCCGACGATCGACTGCGGCGTGAACACTTTCGAGGTGAAGCCGATCTCGCGCATCAGCCGGCTTGCCTCCTCGATCTCCTTGTTGACCCTGAGAAAGCCCATGAAGCCGGTCAGCTCGCGGCCCATGAAGATGTTGCGAACGATGGTCTGCTGCACGGCCAGCGCCCGGTCCTGGAACACCGTCTCGATGCCGGCCTCGCGCGAACGCGCCGCGCTCCACCCGGTCACCGGCTTGCCACGCACGAGGATTTCGCCGCTGGTCGGCTTGACCACGCCCGAGAGGATCTTGATCAGCGTCGACTTGCCGGCGCCATTGTCGCCGAGCAGGCCGACCACCTCGCCGCGGTCGACGCTGAGATTAACCCCGCCCAGTGCATAGACCTGGCCATAGGACTTGCTGATGTCGCGCAGTTCGATGAGGCGTTCGGCCATCGGATGCTCGCTTTCATTGTCTCGTGCCGGCGTCGTCGCCAGCGGTCCCGCCGGCCGGGGCCTGAGATCCCGGCCGGCGGCTTGGGAGGTCAGCGCAGCGCCTGCTTGGCGAGCTCGGCGACGATCTCGTAATTTTCGGGCGTGACGAAGCCGGCGCCGGTGTCGACATTCATCGGCGCCAGCCCCAGCACAACCTGCTGGCAGAGGCTGAGGATCGGCAGATAGCCCTGCAGGAACGGCTGCTGGTCGGCGGTCAATTGCACCCAGCCACCCTTGAAACCCTCGACGATCTGCGGGCTGGTGTCGAAGCCGAAATTGAAGATCTCGCCCGCCTTGCGTCCGGCCGCCTGCATATAGGTCGAGACATTGCCGAGCATCTGCCCGCCGGGATAGCCGACCGCCTTGACGTCGGGATTGTTGAGCAGCGCCGCGGTGATCACCGGAATGGCCAGATTGGGATCGGACGCCCATTCGCCGCTCGGCGGTGAGGACAACTGGATGACCTCGACGCCGGCTTCCTTGAGCGCCGCCACCGTGCCACGTTCGCGCGCGCCGCGACTTTCGTTTTCGAACGGACCGATCATGATCGCCTTGTCGCCGGCCTTCAGCTTGCCCAGTTTGAACGCCTCGGCGCCGAGCGCGCGGCCCTGCTGTTCCTGCTGGGCGCCGACATAGCCGCCGCCGAACGCTTCCACCACCTTCGGCACAGGCACGTTCTGGTACATCATCTTGATGCCATCCTTGTGCGCCTGTTCGGCGAGCGGCATGATTGATGCGTCGCCCGGATGGCCCATCATGGCGATGCCGTTGGGCTTGACCGCGACGGCCTCGCGCAGTTGCTGCACCATCTTTTCGATGTCCCACTGGGAGAAGATGTAGTCGACCTTCGGCCCCAGATCGGCCTCTGCCTGCTTGGCGCCATTGTAGACGATGGTGCCGAAAGCATCGCCCTCGGCGCCGCCGACGAAGAAACGGATGTGGACGTCCTTGCACCATTTGGCGTCGAGCGCCTGCGCGGGCAAGGTGGAGATCGCAGCGGCAAGCACCGTGGCGGCGGCCACGACGGTCGAGCGCAGAACTGTCCTTCTCATCGTCATGCTCATGCACTTATCCTCCCTTTTTGTCCTCGCAAGCGAGGGGTTTCGACATTCGCTTCGGCAATGTGCGTTGCAGACATCCCGGCCGGCTCCTCCCGCCGGCCGATCCTCACATCGGGTTCGGCAGGTAGCTGGCCCCTCCCCGGCATTGCTTGAGATATTCCAGCGCCCGCACCTGGCCGGTGATCTCGAGGTCGCCGCGATAGACAGGGTCGTGCCAGCCTTCGATGTCGATGGCGCCCTTGTATCCGGCCAGCCGCAATTCGCTGATCACCCGCGTCCAGTCGCTGTCGCCGAAGCCCGGCGTTCGCATCTGCACGAAGGGCAGCCGGCCGAACACGCCATGCTCGCGGATGACATCCCAGCGCACCGTCGCGTCCTTGCCGTGGACGTGGAAGATGCGCGGCGCCCATTTGCGGATCTGCGGCATCGGATCGATCAGATAGACGAGCTGGTGGCAGGGCTCCCATTCCAGTCCGAGATTGTCGTCCGGCACTTCGTTGAACATCAGCTCCCAGGCGTCCGGATTGTGGGCGATGTTCCAGTCGCCGGCGGCCCAGTTGCCGTCCATCGCGCAGTTCTCGAAGGCGATGCGCACGCCCTTGTCGGCGGCGCGTCTGGCCAGCGGTCCCCAGACCTCCTTGAAGCGCGGCAGGCTGTCGGTCAGCTTCTTGCCGCGCAGGCGGCCGGTGAAGCCGCTGACCATCGAGGTTCCGAACAGATGCACATTGTCGATGACCGTCTCCCAGGCCTTGAGCACGCCGCGATCGACCTCGCCGTCTTCCAGCGGATTGCCGAACACGCCGAGCGAGGACACGGTGACGTCGGCATCGCCGATCGCCTCGCGGATCTGGCCGGCCAGCCGCGGCAAATCCTTGCCGCCCAGCGTCTGCCAGAAGAAGGGCTGGATGCTCTCGAAGCCGAGCGGCAGGATCTGCTTGATGTAAGCCGCCGGGTCGTCGAGATTGGCCCGCACCATGGTGCCGATCCGGATGTCGAGAAGCGGGTTCGGCGTCATTGTGCTTCCTCTGCGATTGTCACGCGGCGGCCGGTCTCGGCGCTTTCGATGGCGCCAAAAACCATGGCCAGGCTCTTGATGTTGTCGCCGCCGCGCGTTTCCGGCTCGGTGCCGGTCTCGATGGCGTGCATGAAATCCTGGAGAATGCCGAGATGGCCGCCGACGCGATCGGACGCATCGAGCGGCGGCACCTCGATCGGCTGGGTTTTGTCGAACATTCCCTCGCGGCCCGGCATCACTGCTTCTGCCCTCAAATCGTCATGACCGTCCCAGATGAGGCTGCCGCGCTCGGCAACGATGCGCCATGCACTTTCCCAACTGGTGCGGAAGCCGGCCGCGCACCAGCTGCCGGCGTAGGTGAAGACCTTGCCGTCGCCGAGATCGAAGACGGCGCTGGCCGAAGATCCCTGCCTGTACCAGGAACTGGCCGGCTCCCATTCCTGGCAATAGACGCCGGCCGGCTCGCCATTCACCATGTAGCGGGCGGCGTCGAAGGTGTGGATCGCCATGTCGAGCAGCAGCACATGGGCCATCTCCTCGCGAAAACCGCCGAAATGCGGCGCGACGAAGAAGTCGGCGTGGATGCTGGTCGGCGCACCGATGGCGCCGGAGTCCAGGAACCTCCGGATGCGCCTGACATTGGCGACATAGCGGCGGTTCTGCACGACCGCATGGATGCGCCCGGCGCGGCGCGCGGCCTCGACGATGGCGCGCGCATTTTCCGGACTGTCGGCGAGCGGCTTTTCCGTCAGCAGATGGCAATTGTGCGCAAAGGCGGACAGCGCGACCGCGCGCCGGGCGGCGGGAACCACGACATCGAACACCGCTTGCGGTTTGATCTGATCGAGGACGGTATCGAGGCTGCTGCCGATGACGGCATTGGTGAGGCCGTATTCGTGCGCCCGCGCCCGTGCCCTGTCGGCATCGAGATCCACGAGGCCGACAATGGCGAGCCCGTCGACTTGCTGCGCGGCATCGAGCCAGGCCTTGCTCATCGCTCCGCAGCCGACCAGGACGGCATTGATCATCCGGCGCTCCTCCTCCGCTCGGTCCCTCCAGACCGATCATCACGGCATCCACGGCATGACCGTAAACGTTTTCCGTAAACGTTTACGAGAACACACCCGAAGGCGTAGAATGTCAATTGGCCGCTCGTGAAAATCGTCCTGTCGCCTTGGCCTGAGCGGCTACCGGTGCTAGCCAAGCAAGGGGAGTACAGTCACTTGGCATCCAGCATTCATGACCTTGCCCGTCACCTGAACATTTCGATCGGCACGGTGTCGCGGGCGCTGAACGGCCGCGCCGACGTCAATGCCGACACGCGCCAGCGCGTGCTCGAGGCGGCCAGGACGCTCAACTATTCGCCGAACCAGTCCGGCCGCAGTCTGCGGCAAGGCGCCACCCATTCGATCGCCTTCATGCTGCAGCCGCATCCGGGCGACCAGCAATATGGCGAGCCGTTCTTCATTCCGTTCCTGATCGGGCTGCAGGCCAGGCTTGCGGAAAGCGGGCTCGACCTGACCGTGGTCATGGGCGCGCCGGGCGACTACCAGCAGGAGCGCCTGCGCCGCGTCGTCGAGACGCGCCGCGCCGATGCGGTGCTGCTGGCCTGGACGCGGCGCGAGGATGAACGCATCGACTATCTCACCCAGGCCGGCTTTCCCTTCGCCACGCTCGGCCGCAGCCGCTCCGGAACCAAGTCCTACCCTTCCCTCGACCTCGATTTCGAGAAGGCCGGGGCCGACGCCGTCGACCGCCTTGTGGCGCGCGGCCACCGCCGCATCGCCGCCGTCCGCCCGTCGCTCGACCTCAACTTCGGCTATCTGTTCCTGGCCGGCTACCGCAAGGCCCTGAAGCGGCACGGCATCGAGGTCGACCCCGAGCTGATCGCGTCCGGCTTCATCAACGAGGCCGGCGGCTACGGGGTGACGCCGCAGGTGATGCGCTCCAAGGCTCCGCCGACCGCCATCATCTTCAACAATGACGCGATGGCGCTGGGCGGCTGCAAGGCGCTGGCAGAGATGGGCATCAGGCCGGGCCACGACATGGCAGTGACTGTCATTGTCGACACGCCGCTTTGCCGCTATTTCTCGCCAGCCCTGACCGCCTTCCGCCCGGCGCTGGAGCCGATGGGACAACGGCTCGCGGAAATGCTGCTGGCGTCGCTTCCCGCCTTCGCCGGCCCGGAGGGTCCGCGGATCATCCGCGAGGTCTGGCCGCTGGAGCTGGTCGCGCGCGACAGCGATTAATCGCAGCAGCAGGACCTGGCGAATTTGTCAAACGCTGAGCCAGGGTGTGTTGAGATTCAGGTCAGGCCGAGCCGAAAATGATGGCTTTTGAGAACCGGAGCGGAGCGGACATTCGGGTCCGTGAGCACCGGAAGCGCAGAAAGCCGTCGTTTGCAGGCCGGCCTCACCTGAATATCGACATACCCTAGTCCACCTTCTTCTCGCCTCGCTCCCCGGCCTTGACGATGTCGCCCGTGGTGAACAGGATTTCCTTCAGTTCCGCGCGCCAGTCCTTCTTCTGGCGCAGCAGGAATTCGAGATCCATGCCGAAATGCTTGAACTCCTCGCCCTGCGCGTTCTTCATGATGGCGCGCGCCTGCGGGTCCTTCTCCACCGACATGCGCTGTTCGTACCAGCTGATCGCTTCCGCCTCCTCGATCAGCGAGGTGATCATGCGGGCAAAGGTCCGCACCTCCTGCGACAGTTCTTCAGGCGGTTCGTGATACTGGTCGAAACCCATGTCGTCCTCCCCTCAAACAGCACACCGGTGCGCAGTGCACCGGCCGCAGCCTTGAATGCGCGGGAGGCGCTATAGGTTCCGGATCACGCCACAACCAGGGCGATCAGCGGGAGCCAGCCTCAAGACACCGGCGCCGCTCCGCCCTCTGCCGTGCGCCGCGCGATGAACTCGTCCAGCACGCCTGATGTGGCGACGGCCGAGGTCGGCGGCGCGAAATCGGCAAGCACCCGCCTCCAGACACCGGTGGCGCGCTCGCTCGCCGTCTTCGAGCCGCTTTGCGTCCAGTTGCCGAAATTCGACCAGTCCGCCACCAGCGGCTCGTAGAAAGCGGTGCGGTAGCGGGCCATGGTGTGGCTGGCCGAGAAGAAATGCCCGCCCGGCTGCACCTCGGCGATAGCTTCGAAACCAATCGTGTCGGTGTCGCCGGGCGTCGCAGCACAAAGTTCAGCCACCGTCTGCAGCGCCTCGATGTCGGTGATCAGTTTCTCGAAGGAGACACTGAGGCCGCCCTCCAGCCAGCCGGCAGCATGGATGCACATCGTCGCCCCGGCCAGCACCGAGCCCCACAGCGCGAACTGCGTCTCGTGCGCGGCCTGCGCGTCGGAGATGTTGGCCGCACTGCCGCCGCCGGACCGCCAAGGCAGCCCGGTGAAGCGCGCCAGTTGGCCGGCGCCCAGCGTCGCCTTGACGTGCTCGGGCGTGCCGAAGGCGGGCGCGCCGGATTTCATGTCGACATTGGAGGAGAACGAGCCGTAGACGACCGGCGCACCCGGCCTCACGATCTGCGCCAGCGTCAGCCCGGCCAGCGCTTCGGCATGCTGCAGCGTCAGCGCGCCGGCGACCGTTATCGGCGCCATGGCGCCCGCCAGGCAGAACGGCGTGATGACGGAGACCTGCCCCGCGCGAGCGAAATCGATGATGCCTTGCGCCATCGGAATGTCGAGCTGACGCGGCGAGTTGGTGTTGATGACGGTGTAGCAATGCGCGCTTGCCAGAAACTCCTCTTCCGACAAGCCGCGCGCCAGCCGCAGCATCTCGAACCCGTCCTCGACTTGCGGCGTTCCGCGCGCGAAGACGAACGGGAGCTTGTCCGACAGCGTCAACTGCGCGCGGTTGACGGCATAGTGCCGAAAGCGGTTGTCGACATCCTGCGGTTCGATGCAGGGCCCCAGCATATGCAGCACATCGAAATGCTGCACCAGCCGCATCAGATCCTCGAAATCCGCCAGTGTTCCCGGCCGCCGGCCGCGCTCGAGATCGGTGACGTTCGGCGCCCCGCACCCGGCCAGGAAGGTCATCGAACCGAGCTCCAGCGTCAGATCGCGGGCGCGCGAACCGGCGTAAGCGTGGATCGACTTCGGCGCCGAGGCGAGTGCCGCCGTCACCATGTCACGGCCGATGCGCACCATGTCGGTGTCTGGATCGACCAGGGCGCCGGCATTGGCAAAATGCTCACGCGCTTGCGGCAGCAGCACCTTGATGCCGAGCTCTTCCAGCACCCGCAGCGCCGTGTCGTGGATCGAAGCCACCTGGTCGTCCGAAAAGATCGGCTGCGGCAGGAACGGGTTCTTCAGCGAATGGTAATTGGGACGGCGGCTGCTTTCGCTGCCGGCCTCGCCCGTGCGTCCACGCCGGCGCTCGCGCCTGCCGTCCCGTGCCGCGTCATCGACCATCGGAAATCCTCCTCATTGCCGCATTGCCTTGCCCAGGGGATCGTAGGGCGAGGCCGCGACGACACGCGCCGGCCGTTCCTCACCCACGACATGCACGGAGAGCGCGGTGCCCTCGCCCGCGAAATCGCGGTCGACCAGAGCCAGCGCCAGGCTCTTGCCGACCGTATAGCCATAGCCGCCCGAGGTGACGAAGCCGACGCGTCGGCCCTGATGCCAGACAGGCTCAAAACCGCTGGCATCGGCGTCGAGCGCATCGATTTCCAGCGTCACCAGGCATTGGCCGCTGCCGGCCTCCCGCTGTTTCAACGCTGCTTCGCGGCCGATGAAGTCGCTCTTGCCGAAAGCGATGAAGCGGTCGAGGCCGGTCTGGCCCGGCGTATAGCCTCGCGTGAATTCACGCGACCAGATGCCAAAGCTCTTCTCCAGCCGCAGCGCATTGAGCGCATAGTAGCCGATTTCAGCAAGGCCCAGATCCTCGCCCGCAGCCAGCAGCGTGTCGCGCAGAGTGGCGTGCATGGTCACGGGGCAACTGATTTCGAAGCCGAGTTCGCCCGCGATCGACAGCCGCGCCACACGTGCCTGCACCATACCGATGTCGAATGCGCCACAGGCCATGAACGGCAATGCTGCGCCGGAAACATCCTGATGCGTCGTGCGCTCCAGAATCTCCCGCGCATTCGGCCCCGTGAGCAGGAAGCCGCTCATCGTGTCGGAGAGGTCGGCGATGGTGACGCCCTCCGCCGCATGGCTCTCGAACCAGCGCATGTGGAATTCCCGGAGATAGTAGGAGCCCATCAGCCAATAAGAGCCGCCGCCCCAGTTGAAGACGGTGAGGTCGCCCTTCAGCCGTCCGTCATGGCCGAGCATCGGCGCCAGGCCGGCCCGCCCCGGCTTCGGCAATCGGCAGGCGAGCAGCCGGTCCAGCCACGCCTCCGCACCCAGCCCCGACACCGCATAGCGCGCATAGGCCGAGATATCGACCAGGCCGGCGGCGCGCCGCACCTGCAGCGCCTCCTCGCCGACGATGTCGAAGGCGTTAGAGCGCCGCAGCGTCGTGTTCTCGGCAAATCCCATCGGCGCGAAATAGGCCGGGATTTCCAACCCCCAGGAAGCCGTCCATTCGCATCCCGCCGCGCTCATGCCGTCATAGGCGCCGGGGCGTTTCAGCGGCCGGCCGGCGGGCAGCCGTTCATTGGGAAAGGTCATGACGAAGCGGCGCGAATAGAACTGGCGCGTCGTCTGCCTGAGATATTCGCGGTTGGCGGCGAAGGCACCGTAGCGAGCGATATCCATGCCGAAGATGTCGGCCTGCGGTTCGCCGAAAATCATCCATTCGGCCAGCGACTTGCCGACGCCGCCGCCCTGGCTGAAACCGGCCATGACGCCGCAGGCAACCCAGTAGTTCTTCAGGCCGCGCACCGGCCCGACAATCGGATTGCCGTCCGGCGTGAAGGTGAAGGCGCCGTTGACCCATTTGCGGATACCGGCCGTCGCCAGGCAAGGGAAGCGCTCATGCGCCTTGGCGAGTTCCGGGCTGATGCGGTCGATGTCTTCCGGGATCAGCTCTATGCCGTAATCCCACGGCGCTCCGTCCATGTTCCAGTGCTTTGGGTTCTGCTCATAGACGCCAAGCAGCACACCCTTGCGCTCCTGCCGCAGGTATGAAAAGCCGTCGAGATCGACGGCGATGCCGATTTCCCTGTCAAGTGCTGCGATCTCCGGAATGTCATCGGTGATGAAATAGTGGTGCTCCATCGGCGTCACCGGCAGGTCGACGCCGGCCATGCGGCCGAGCTGCTTCGCCCACAGCCCGCCGGCATTGACGACATGCTCGGCGATGAGGGTGCCCTGCTCGGTGATGACGTCCCAGCGCCCGTCGGCACGTGCTTTCAGCTCGACGACCCGGTTGCGCAAGATGATGTCGGCGCCGCGCTTCTTCGCAGCACCCGCATAGGCATGCGTGGTACCGTACGGGTCGAGGTGACCCTCGTTGGAATCATGCAGGCCGCCTAGCACGCCGGTGACGTCGACGATCGGGCAGATCGCCTTGATCTCGTCGGGCGTGACCAGGCGCGCGGTCTCGATGCCGACCGACTGGAACACGGCCCAGGCTGATTTCAGCCACTCCCAGCGTGCGGGATCGCTGGCGATGTTGACGCCGCCCGTCATGTGCAGGCCGATATCCCAGCCGGATTCGGCCTCGATCTCCCGGTAGAGATTGATGGTGTAGTCCTGCAGCGCCGCCACGTTGGGATCGGCGTTGAGCGCATGGAAGCCTGCCGCCGCGTGCCAGGTCGAACCGGCCGTCAGTTCTGCGCGCTCGATCAGCGCCACATCGCTCCAGCCGAACCGCGTCAGGTGATAGAGCACCGAGGCTCCGACCACGCCACCTCCGATGACGACTGCGCGGTAGTGCGACTTCAAGGCTTCCCCTCCACGGTTGGTCCGAAGACTGGAGCATATATCTACTAGACATAAGTGTCCAGTGCCGGCGCGCGCATCGTTTTTCGTCGACCGCCGGCATGCACTGCGCGCTGTCACGCAAGCATCATGTTCGCGCCGTAGACCGCATTTCGGGGAGGCTTGCGCAGCATCATCGATGTCGCACCTCTTTCAGTTTTTCGTCCCGCGGCCGCTCCGGCACATCCGTCACAAAGAGGATTATCCATGAAGCACCTGTATCGACCCGCGTCGCTTGGCGTCGCGCTGGCCTTGTTCACCGCCTTGGCGCCGGCGCTCGCCGACAGCACCGCGACCGTCGGCGGCCTCGTCAACAAGGGGCTGGTCGGCGTCGGCCGCATCCCGGCCGCTCAGCGCGACAAGTTCGGCGAGACCTTCGGCTCGGGTTCCGGCATGGCGATCGACGCATCAGGCTGGACGCATGACACCGCCGGCTACAGGGGTTCGCTCTGGCTGTTGCCGGACCGTGGCTACAATGTCGTCGGCACCACCGACTACCGGCCGCGCCTCAACACGATCGCCATCGAATTTGCTCCGGTCGCACCGGGCGCGGCACCTGCTGCCGGCCAGGAGCAGACGGGCATCAAGGCAACGCTCGCCGACACCATGCTTCTCACCGACGACAAGGGGGCTGATGCCACAGGCCTCGACCCACTCAACGGCGTGCGCGCGGCAAGCGGCGACATGCCGATCCTGCCGCAAGCCGACAATGGCAAGCTGGCGCTCGACAACGAGGCGATCGTGCGGCTGCCCGATGGTTCGATGTTCATCTCCGACGAATACGGCCCGAACATCTATCGGTTTTCCGCCGACGGGCATCTGCTGTCGGCAACCCAGCCACCGGCCGCCTTCGTGCCGATGCGCCACGGCACGCCGAACTTCGCCTCGGACAATCCGGGACCCGGTGCCGCCGAGCCCGATCCGAAGGACCCCGAGACCGGCCGCCAGAACAACCAGGGCCTGGAGGGAATGGCGATGACGCCGGACGGCAAGTTCCTGATCGCGGTGCTGCAATCGGCGCCCCGGCAGGATGGCGGCGATTCGCCCGCGACGCGCCAGAACACGCGTGCGCTGGTCTATGACGCGTCCGACCTCGCCCACCTCAAACTGGCGCATGAGTATGTCGTGCCGTTGCCGGTGTTCAAGGATGCCAAGGGCAAGACCAAGATCGCCGCGCAGAGCGAGATCGTGGCGCTCTCCGACAAGACCTTCCTGATGCTGGCGCGCGACAGCGGCAACGGCCAGGGGCTGAAGGGCGACACCTCGCTGGTGCGCCAGATCTTCGTCGTCGACGTCTCGGCCGCGACCGACATCGCCGGCGGCGCCTTCGATGCCGCCGACAAGCCGCTGGCGCCCAAGGGCGTGCTCGACCCGTCGGTGATGCCGGCCAAGCTGACGCCGTTCATCGACATCAACGACAAGGGCGAACTCGGCCGCTTCGGCCTGCACAATGGCGCGCCGAACGACAAGAACAACCTGTCGGAGAAGTGGGAGGCGATGTCGGTGGTCAGCGTTCTCGATCCGAAGCTGCCCGACGACTACTTCCTGTTCGTCGCCAACGACAACGACTTCCTCGCCCAGGACGGTTTTCAGGTCGGCGCACCCTACAAGGCGGAAGACGGCGCCGATGTCGACACCATGTTCCTGGTCTATCAGGTCACGCTGCCGGGTCTCGCCAGGAAGTAACCACCACTGCCCAGGCGGGCGCGCTTGGCGCGTCCGCTGGGGCTCGCGGCTGGGCATGAACGAAGCAGCGGCTTTCAGTGCGGCGCGTTCGCAAGGGTGCATCTCGGTCCCGCCTGCGATATCATCGTGGACTGGATCCAAATCACCATCCGCCGAGTTGCCCGCCATGGACGAAAAAATGCCCGCGCGCCGGCGCACCGGCGACCTGACCAGCGGCCCGATCCCGCGCACGCTTCTGCTGTTCGCCCTGCCGGTGCTCGGCTCCAACGTGCTGCAGTCGCTCAACGGCTCGATCAACGCCGTCTGGGTCGGCCGTTTTCTCGGCGAATCGGCGCTGACCGCCACCTCTAACGCCAACCTCGTCCTGTTCCTGATCCTCGGCACCGTGTTCGGCATCGGCATGGCGGCCACCATCCTGGTGGCCCAGTCGGTCGGTGCCCGCGACCTGCCCGAGGCGCGCCGCATTGTCGGCACCAGCGCGACGTTCTTCTTCCTCGTCTCGGTTATCTTCGCGGTCTGCGGCTGGATCTGGGTTGACGCCATTCTCAACACGCTCGGCACACCGGCCGACGCCTTGCCGCTGGCGCGCTCCTATCTGCGCATCATCTTCGTCGCCGTGCCGATGATGAACCTTCTGTCCTTCGTCATGACCGTGCTGCGCGGTGCCGGCGATTCACGCACCCCCTTCTTCTTCATGGCGCTGGCCGTCGTCCTCGACATCGTGCTCAACCCATTGCTCATCGCCGGCATCGGACCGTTTCCCGAACTCGGCATCGCGGGCTCCGCCACGTCCACGCTGATCGGCCAGACGGTAAGCGTGATCGCCATCCTGATCGTTCTCTATGTGCGCAAGCATCCGCTGCGGCTGGCCGGCGCCAATCTCGCTCTGTTGCGGCCCGATCCCACCTTGCTGCGCATCGTCGTCTTCAAGGGCGTGCCGATGGGCCTGCAGATGATCGTCATTTCGGCGGCGGCACTGACGGTGATGGGCATCGTCAATTCCTACGGCTCACAGGTCGCCGCCGCCTACGGCATCGCCGCCCAGCTGTGGACCTACATCCAGATGCCGGCGCTCGCCATCGGCGCCGCCGTTTCCTCGATGGCGGCGCAGAATGTCGGCGCCGGGCGCTGGGACCGGATCGGCCGCATCGCCGCCTCCGGCGTCGGCTTCAACCTGGTCCTGACCGGCGCGCTGGTTGCCGTGCTGTCGGTTTTCGACCGTTCGGTGCTGAGCCTGTTCCTGAGCCGCGACAGCGCGGCGATCGACATCGCCGTCCACATCAACAATGTCGCCTCGTGGTCGTTCATCCTGTTCGGCATAACCATCGTGCTGTTTGCCACCGTACGAGCCACGGGTGCCGTGATGCCGCCGCTGATCATCCTGGTCATCTCGGTGCTGGTCGTGCGCACCGGCTTTGCCTATTTCATGCGTGGCGTGATCGGCGAGGAAGCGCTGTGGTGGAGCTTCCCGGCGGGTTCGATCAGCTCGCTTGTACTGGCGGCGGCCTACTATCGTTTCGGCCGCTGGCGCACCACGCACATGATCGAGGACAGGCCGGCCGCCGGCGAGCCGCCGGACACCGGTCTTGGCGTGCCGCGCGGACGCGCGCATCTTTCGCCTGAAACACCGAACGGCTGAAGCCCGGTTCCGCTGGACCGCTCCAGGCCTCAACGCCGTTTCAGCCCAAAAGCCAGCGCCACCAACGAAAACGCCACGATCATGCCGGCGAACGCCAGGCTGGCAGCGACGGGACTGGCATAGGTCGAAACGATGCCGATGCCGATGACGGGCAAGGCGTTGCCGACAAAGCAGCAGATGAAGAAGCTGGACACCACTTCGGCGCGACGATCCTTGGGCGCGATCTCGTTCACCACTTGCAGGCCGCCACGGTAACCAAGCGCCGCCGCAACGCCGCAACAGGCCGTCGCAGCAACCATCAGTGCCATCGAGGCCAATATCTGCGCCGCCATCACCAACGAGACGCTTGGGATCATCAATGCCAGCGCAGCCAGCATCGCCTTGCTGCTCTTCATGTGCATCAGAACGACAATGCTGATCGCGGTGACGATCGCCAGCTCGAAGAACAGCGCGCCGGCGACGGCATGGTTGGTCTCATGCAGCTGCTGCGCCAGGATGCTCGGCGCCAACGCGGCGTAGAACCCGACCAGCGCCATCGCGCCGAAGCCGGTCACCGCCGGCGCGACGAAGCGCGCACGGATTTCCTCCGGGACGGAAAGTCGCGGCCGCAAGGAGATCCCCCCGAGGCCGCCCGGCTTCGCCACCGTTTCGCGAATGCGCCAGACCAGGATCGTCACCACCACAAGTGCTGCCAGATAGACGATGAAGATCAGCCGCAACGGCCATGGCTCGTATTCAGCCAGAAATCCCGAAATCAGTGCGCCGAGGCCGAGGCCGAGGAAGTTGGTGCTGGTGGCAATCACACTGGCGCGCGACTTGTCCGCGCCGGGAAGAAGCTCGGCAATCCACGCGGTTCCGGTCCCCGCGCCGACGCCGATGCCAAGCCCGCTCAGGATGCGGGCGACGTCGAGCGAGACGACGTTTACGGCAAACAGGAAGACAAGCGCACTGACGATGGCGACGAGCATGGCCGCCAGGCTCGCGGGCCGGCGTCCGACAATATCGGAGACGCTGCCCAACATCAGAAGTGCCGCCAGATTGCCGACGACATACACGGCGTAGATCAGCGTCAGGGTGATTTGTGAAAAGCCGAATTGCTGCTTGTAGACGATGTAAAGCGGCGTCAGCACCGTGCTGCCGGCAAACAGCACCGCAATCATCGCGGCGACGGTGGGGATTGCGAGAGCATCGCCACCTGCCCCTTCGTGCGTATGCGCAAAATCGCGAATGGCCATGGCCAACCTCGTCAATTTCGGGGATCGAGGGTCTAACGCGGTTTCATCCACGACGTTCCAGCCGGCAGGCAGGCTCCTGACAGCACGGTGGACATTGCTTGAGCGGGAAGTCCGCCGGCTGAACAGGCTCGGATCGGGGCCAGCGGCTCCGATCCGTCATCTATCGTTCAACCGGTCGGCGTTACCTGCAAGCAAAGCCGGGCGCGATCTTGCACTTGCCAGGACGCGGCCTGTGCGGCGGCCGATGGTGCGGAGGACGGTGCGGCTTGTGCCAGTGTGGCGGCCGATGCGGCGGACGCACGATGATGATTGGCGGGCGAACGATCTGGGTGCGTTCAAGATAACCGGCGCTGGCCCAGCCGCTCACGCCGCCGCCATGGATTCTACACCAGCCCGGCTGGCAGCCGGTGACATTGACTCTGAAGCCGGCGGGCAGCGTTCCCACCCTGGCGTATCCCGCTCCCGGCCCGCTGCGGACGTTGAGGTTGGTCGAGGTGTGAGCGCTGTAGGCGAAGGCCGCGGCGGACGTCCCGAACACCGCGGCCAGGATGGTCGCGGCCACAAGCAGAAAACGAAATCTCATCAGTCCCCTCCATTCGAATCCCGGCCGTTCACCTGCTCCGGCCAAGATTGCCCTGCAAGAGGAGCGGCCAAGCCAAGAAAAGTCAACAGGTGGGCGGCCGTAACCGTCCTGGCCAACGGGACTGATGCCGGATTTTCCTTGGACATGGTTGAGGAATTTCACGGTTGCCATTTATTGGCTCCTCAACATCCGCTAGCGTTTACTCTCTTTCGACAATTCATCGCGGGCAAAGGTGGGATCCATGGGCAAAGGCAGGGTCGAGGCATTCACCGATGGCGTCGTGGCTATCATCATCACCATCATGGTGCTTGAGTTGAAAGTGCCGCATGGCGAGGATTTCTCCGCCTTGGTGCCGTTGTGGCCGATCTTCTTCTGCTACGTGCTGTCCTTCATCAATGTCGGCATCTACTGGAACAATCTGCACAACATGTTCCACACCGTTCAGCGGGTCGACGGGCGCGTGCTGTGGGCGAACCTCAATCTGCTGTTCTGGCTGTCGCTGATGCCGGTGACCACAGCCTTCATGGGCGAGAACCACTTTGCGCCGGTGCCGGTAGCAGTCTATGGCACCGACCTCGCGCTATGCGCCATCGCCTACACCATACTCGCCGCCGCGCTGCATCGCCTGCACGGCAATGATACCGCTTTTGCCAAGGCGCTGGGTAATGACCGCAAGGGGAAGCTCTCGCTGGCTGTCTATATCGTGGCCGTCGTGCTGACCTTCGTCAGCCAGTGGATCGGCGTCGCGCTCTATGTGCTGGTCGCGATGATATGGCTCGTACCGGACAGGCGCTTTGCGCGGGTGATTGAAAAGTAGCTGTCTTCACACATTTTCAAGGCAAAGCGCTGCACGGCTTTCCCAGAGTTGCCCTACTTGCGCATCGCTTTCAGTTTTTCCGCCACCGATGCGGCGAGGTCGGCATAGAGCTCCTCCAGCCGTTCCGCGGCCTTGATGATCGAGAAATCATGGCCGAATTTTTCCAGCGCCATGCGCAGTTTCTCGACGAACTCGGCTTGTTTCTCCAGCGCGGAAAAGAGTGTCTTCACCTGCGCTTCGCTGATGTCGGGATTGGCCAGCATCTGCGGCACCTCGCGGCCCATCTGGTCGCCAATGGCGGTCTGCTCCTTCAGAATTGCAACCCAGTCCGTCAATCAGGAACCTCCGTTTGTCCCCAGGCCCAAATCTCTTTTGCGGGGACAAGGGGCAACATGCGCAGCCTCGGCCGGACTGGTCAACCCGACAAGACGAGCAGAGGCTTGCACCGGCCCGTTCCGGCGCTAAGTTCGGCGCCATCGAACAAGGAATCCATCGCCCATGATCACCGACGCCGAGATCCAGACCGCCCTGCCCGCGCTTGCTCCAGGCAATGCCGCCGTGATCACCGGCGCTGCCAGCGGCATCGGTCTGGCGGCCGCCAAGCGGCTTGCATTGCTAGGCATGAAGATCGTGCTGGCCGACATTGGCGGCGCGCGGCTTGACGACGCCTCGCGCGCCGTTTCCGCGATTGCCGGCGACGGTGCCGTGCTTGCCGTCGCCGCCGACGTTTCGAAGGCGGATGAGATGGACCGTCTCGCCGAGAGGGCGTTCGGCGCCTTCGGCGGCGTGTCGCTGCTGATGAACAATGCCGGCGTGGGCGACAACCCCGGAAAGCCGTGGGAAAACCGCGATGCCTGGAAACGGCTGCTGGACATCAATTTCTGGGGCGTTGTGCATGGCGTGGAGGCCTTCGCGCCGCGCATGCTGGCCTCGGCCAGGCCGGGTCTGATCGTCAACACCGGCTCCAAGCAAGGCATCACCACGCCGCCCGGCAATCTTGCCTACAATGTCTCCAAGGCAGGAGTGAAAACCTTCACGGAAGGCCTGGCGCACGCGTTGCGCAACGAACCCGGCGCCCATGTCGCTGCCCATCTGCTGATCCCCGGCTTCACCTTTACCGGTCTGACCGAGGGTGCGACGGAAAAACCGGCCGGCGCCTGGACCGGCGAACAGGTTGTGGATTTCATGCTGGAATCCCTGACCAGGGGAGATTTCTACATCCTGTGCCCGGACAATGAGGCGGCCCGGCCGCTGGATGAAAAGCGCATGGCCTGGGCGATCGGCGACATCATCGAGAACCGCCCCGCTTTGTCGCGCTGGCATCCGGACCACAAAGGCAGTTTCGCAGCCTTCATGAAAGGCTGATTTTCAGGCCGCTTGCTTTTTCGACCCGCGCTTCTGTGCCACGGCCTTCTTCGCCGCGATGTCGGCGATCTGTTCGTCATGCCGCTTTGCCGCACGCTCGCATTTGGCGCGGATTTCCTCGACTTCGGATTCGGTCAGATGCTCGATGCCGATGAAGTGGTTGTGGCCCTTGCCGACCCGGATCAGTTCGTCGAGCTTGGCCTGGATCGCCGCGCCGTCGCGGTTCTGAGTGTTCTGGATCAGGAAGACCATCAGGAAGGTGATGATGGTCGTGCCCGTGTTGATGACAAGTTGCCAAGTGTCCGAAAAGCCGAAGAACGGACCGCTCACCCCCCAGGCGATGATGATGAGGCAACAGACGGCGAATGTCGGCGGCAGGCCGGCTATGCGGGCGACCCAGTTGGCAACCTTGGTGAAATGCTTTTCCATCTATCGAAATCCTCGACGCTGCGGCGCGATGAGAAACAATCAGCGACCGCTTCAGGTTCCCGATGCGAACAAATACCTCAGGTACAATTGCCTACACGCATAGGGAGAATAGTCTGGAAAACACACCTTATGGGTTCAATGCCACAGTACTCCTGCAGGCAAGAGTGCCTGTTCCTTCCGCTTCACAGCGGTTTACCTCCAGCCCCTTCCGCTGCGCCACCCCCGCATGGCGGAAGGGGTTCAGTCCGGAGAGCGCGGAGCATGGTTTCCCGAAAGCGCCGACCGGCAGAAGGACAGACGGTCGCTCCACTTTCCCGCAGATTGCTTGGCAGCGCCGGCCTAGGCCTGCTGATGGCCTGCGCGGCCGTGACCGCCAGGGCAGAACCATCAACAGCACCGGCTGCCGAAATAGCGACCGATCCGACAATCACCGGCAGTCTCGAAAGGCATTGGACCAACAACGCGCTGGACAGCGACCATGCGGTCAAGGACTGGTACACACTGTTGCGCGGTTCGCTGCAGCAGCAATGGGGCGACAACGACGCCAACGCGAAATTCAGCGCGGACTTCCAGGTAACGCATTACGACAAGACGTCGATCGAGGACGACCGCGGATTGTCGCTGTCGGCCGAGGCCTTCCGCCGGCTCGGCCCGGGTCTCGAACTGAGGGGATCGCTGAGCTATCGCATCTCCAGCACCGGCGACAATCTGGATATCGGCCCGCTGACGCTGGGTACGCGCGAGTTCAAGCAGGTCTTCGGCGCCCAGACACAACTCGGCATCGACCTCGGCAACGCCACATCGCTGATCCTCGAGGCCGCCGACAGCTACGAAAAGCTCGGCGCGACGCATTTCCAGGAAGATCTCATCTTGCCGGCGAAGCTGCATGCCGACCGCAATCTCTTCCAGTTGGCGGCTCGGGTCACCCGGACAGTTGGCCAGCTTGCCTTCGGCGCGTCCGCGTCTGCGCTCTTCGCCAGCGTCGAGGAAATCGGTTACCCGCCGCTGTTCCTATCGTTCAACGCCTATACGCTGCGCGCCGAGGCGGCCTACAAGGCCACCGACGGTTCGACGCTCGGCGTGGCGCTGGGTGCGCAGTTCCTGCGTGGCGCCGATAACATCTACCAGCGCTGGCGTCCGACCTGGCAAGTCACGTTCGGCAAGCCTCTGCCGCACGGCTTCGAGCTGCGCGGCACCTATTTCGGTCGCTACGAAACGTCCGAAACCGACGACCCCCTGGCTTCGTGGCTGCAGCGCGCGGAATTGGAACTGGGCATGAAGGTGCGCGAAAACCTCGGCATCGCTTCCGGCATCTTCTATGAGCTCAAGGACAATTTGCTCTACGAGAACCAGGAGCGCCGCAAGGGCGTCTATGCCGAAGCGACGTACAACGCGACCAAATCGATGGCCATTGTCGTTCGCGTCGACGTTTCCGAGACCTTCAAGACCGTGATCGACGAGCGCGAACACACGGTCGATGCATTTGTGGGCCTGCGGGCGAAGATCTAGCTCATTCCCGCGCTTGACTGGGTAGGCCCACAAGCGGAGGCAGGAGGGTGTTGAAGACCCTCCTGCCCACGACACGTGACATAAGGATGCCCGTGACTTTCCTGCTCAGTGACGGCCGCCCAGCTTGTAGCTGTTGCCGCCAAGGACATTGACGCCGATACCGCTGAGAACGCCGGTAAGGACGTTGGTCTTGTTGCCGTTCAGAATGCCCTGGACGACATTGCCGCTCAGGATGTTGTTGCCACTCAGGATGCCATTGAGCGCGGTCACCTGGCCGACACCGATGGACGGCGACACATTGATCAGGCTACCCGAGCTACCTCCCCAGCCGCCGGCATAGGCGCCGACAGTCGAGAACGAAACCATAGCAGCGGTGAGTACAAAAGCGAACTTCTTCATGACTTCTCTCCATTGTTGCTAGTAGTGTTTTCTTCGACTTCTTACGACTTACCTCCGAAACGAGTAGTGCATTTTGCCGAAAGTCTTGCAACCTTGGAGTGTTTAATTTCACGGATACAATCCGTTTTCCATTTCTTAACTTTAATATTTTACGTTAAGAAAATTGGTTACCGTCGACGTCTTGAGCTGGTCAGACGGCGTCGTTTTCCCAACGATCGAGGAATGCTTCGATCGGCATTGCCTGCATGTCGGGAACCGCTCTGGCGAGCTTTTCGACCGGCCAGTTCCACCAGGCGAGAGCTTCGATCCGCGCCGCGATATCCGGAGCGAAGCGTGGCCGGAGAGCCTTCGCCGGCACGCCCGCGACGATCGCGTAAGGCGGCACATCACGCGTCACCACTGCGTTGGCGCCGACCACCGCGCCATTGCCGATGGTGACCCCGGGCATGATCACCGCGCCGTGGCCGATCCAGACATCATGGCCGATGGTCACGGCTTTCGCCTGCCGCCGTTCGCGGAAGGCGGCATCAACGCCCAGCCAGCGAAAATACTCGTTCGGCCGGTAGCTGAGCTTGTGCTGGGTCAGCCGCTCTATGGGATGCTCCAGCGCATTGATGCGGCTGTTGGCGGCGATCGAGCAGAATTTGCCGATCGTCGTGTAGATCGCTTCCGAATGGCGTTCGAAATAGGAGAAGTCGCCGACGGTGACCTCGCGAAGCACCACCCGCTCGCCGATCGAGGCATAACGCCCAAGCTTGCACGCCTTCAACTCCGCGGTCGGATGGATGCGTGGCTCGGGGTCTTTCGGGACGAGATCTTCGGAACGTTCCATGCCGGCGGCTTTACCCCTAGGCGATTGGTCCCGCAAGCGGGGCCAATCGTCCGTCAGATCGTTTCCCGGCAAGGATTCGCCTAGGCGATTGGTCCTGCAAGCGGGGCCAATCGTGCGCCCGGGAAGGAACTGAATCGCCTATTGCGGCTTGCCTTTGCTCCACACCACGTTCTGGCCGTAGAGCGGCACGGTGGTGACCGACATTTTGGCCGAGCCGTTCTGCACCTGGCGCGAATGCGAGAGATAGATCAGCGTCTCGTTGGCCTTGTCGTAGATGCGGTTCACCACCTGCTTCTTCCAGATCAGGCTGATGCCTTGCTTGAACACTTCCTCGCCGCCCTCGCTCATGTCGATGTCGCCGATGGTGATCGGGCCGGTCTGGCGGCAGGAGATCGAGGAATCGGACGGATCCTCGAACCAGTTGCCCTTGTGCAGGCGATCGATGATGCCGCGATCGAAATAGGAGACATGGCAGGTCACGCCCTCCACCTTGGGGTCCTTGATCGCCTCGACGATGATGTCGTTGCCGAGCCAGTCGACGCCGACCTTGCCGACTTCATCGGCCACGGCGGCCCCGGCACCTAGGACAACGCACGCGGCCAAGGCACCGCCGATCAGTCTTCGCCCAATCAGTCCGTGCCCAATCAGTCGTTGCAAGGGACCCTCCTGCGGTTCGAGTTGCCGGTCACAGGTGGGGCGAGCAGCCCGGCTTTGCAAGCAGATAGGTCGACACCGCAGCGGTTGCGGCAACGCGGCACTTTGCCTGTGCGGGGCCGAACCGCTAAGACTGTCACACAGGCGCGGCATTGAGCCGGCGCGACGATTTCTGCAGACGGACTTTTCTGATGATGCGTTCTATCCTGGTCGGTATTCTCGTCCTGATGGCGGCCGGCATCGGCTGGCTGACCTTCGACTGGTATCGCGGCCACTATGGCGGCGAGCCATTCGGGGCCGCCTTTACTCTGGTCGACCAGAAAGGCGCGCCGATCACCGAAGCCGCCTTCCGGGGCCAGCCCAGCGTCGTCTTCTTCGGCTTCACCCATTGCCCCGAGGTCTGCCCGACCACACTGTTCGAACTGGCCGGCTGGCTGAAGACGCTCGGCGACGACGGCAAGAACCTGCACGCCTATTTCGTATCGGTCGATCCGGAGCGCGACACGCCTGAGGTGATGAACGCCTATGTCAGCAATTTCTCCGACCGTATCGTCGGCATCACGGGCGCTCCGGACAAGGTCCATGCCATGGCCAAGTCGTTCGGCATCTATTGGAAGAAGGTCGACACCGGCGACGGCGACTACACGATGGATCATACCGCCTCGGTGCTGCTGCTCAACGCCAAGGGCGATTTTGCCGGCACAATCGCCTACGGCGAAAGCGCCGATACGGCCATCGCCAAGCTGAAGCGGCTGGCGGCGAAAGGCTGATTACCATTTCATGACCCAGACGCGCCTTTACTTCACCACCGGAAAGATCGAGTCCGTCAGCATTTTCGCGGCGCTTGAGGCGGCCTTCGAGGAAGAGGGGCTGCCGATCGCCGTCTTGGAGGTCGACGAGGACAAGGACATCCACGAAGTGTCGCTCTATGCCGATGGCGACATCGATGCGGTCGAGACCCGCTTGAAGGACATCCTTGCCGGCCTTTTCCTGTCGAAGCCGATCGAGCGCGAGCCCCTGCCCGACATCGACTGGGTGGCGCATTCGCTGGAAGAGTTGAAGCCGGTGCGTGCCGGACGTTTCTTCGTCCACGGCGCACATGACCGCAGGAAACGCCACAGCGGCGAACTCGCCATCGAAATCGAAGCCGGCCTCGCCTTCGGCACCGGCCATCACGGCACCACCGCCGGCTGCCTGGAAATGCTGGAAAGAGTGGTCCGGCGCGAACACCCGCGCAATGCGCTCGATCTCGGCACCGGCAGCGCGGTACTGGCGATCGCCGTCGCCAAGCTGGCGCACATTCCGGTGCTGGCCACCGACATCGATCCGGTGGCGGTGCGGGTGGCTGCCGCCAATGCGCGGCTCAACCACGTCAAGGCACTGGTGGAAACAGCAACCGCGCCCGGCTTTCACCATCCGATCTTCGGCAAGCGCGCGCCCTTCGATCTGATCGTCGCCAACATATTGGCGCGGCCGCTGATGCGGCTGGCGCCGCAAATGGCCCATCATATCGCACTTGGCGGTTCGATCGTGCTGTCGGGCATCCTCGAGCGCCAGCGCGACGCGGTCATCTCGGCGTATGTCGGCCAGAATTTCCGCCATGTCAGAACCTTGCACCGCGAGGGCTGGGTGACGATCCACCTGAAGCATTAGACCGGCACCGACCGAGCCTGGACCAAATTCCCCCAGTTGTCAGTCCGGCGATGCTGTAGCAGGTTGCGCGCAGCCGGAAATCGATTCCGATTTCCGCGACCGTACGCTACGGTTGCGCGGACATGCAGGAGGCCCACCATGTTCCAGACCTTCGATTCCGCGGGCGACCCGGCCGTCGGCAAACCGCGCGTGGCGCTGCTGCGCCAATGGCTTGAAGCCAACGGGCTGGACGGCTTCATCGTCCCGCGTGCCGACGAGCATCAGGGCGAATATGTCGCCGATCGTTCGGCGCGGCTGAAATGGCTGACCGGCTTCAGCGGCTCGGCCGGCGTCGCCATCATCCTGCGCGACCGCGCCTTCGTCTTTGTCGACGGGCGCTACACGCTGCAGGTGCGCAGCGAGGTCGATCTCGACGTCTTTTCAATCGAAAGCCTGGTCGACAATCCGCCGGCTGTCTGGCTGAAAGACAATCTTGGCAAGGGCGCACGGCTCGGCTTCGATCCATGGCTGCACACGATCAGCGAGGTCAAGGCGCTGCAGGCCTCAGTCGACAAGAACGGCGCCGTACTGGTGCCGCTCGACAAAAACCCGATCGACATCATCTGGAAGGATCAGCCCGACGCGCCGGTGGCTCCCGTCGAGCTCCACCCGATCGGCTTTGCCGGCGAGCTCGCCAAGGACAAGCTGGCGCGGCTGGCGGCGGCGATCGCCAAGGACGGCGCCACCCATGCGGTGCTGACCGACCCCTCCTCCATCGCCTGGGCCTTCAACATCCGTGGCGGCGACGTGCCGCACACGCCGCTGGCGCTCGGCTTCGCCATCCTCGCCGCCGATGGATCGCACCAGCTTTTCATGGATAAGCGCAAATTCTCGCGCCAGGTCGCCGCCTACCTCACCCAGCTCGCCGAGCCGCATGAGCCCGGCGAATTCGAAGCCGCGATCACAGCGCTTGCCAAGAGTGGCGCGAAAATCGCGCTCGACCCGGTGCTGGCGGCTGACCGGCTGCGCATGCTGGTCGAGGACAATGGCGGCACGGTGATTGCGGCAGCCGACCCTGCCCGCATCCCGCGCGCCACCAAGAACCAGGCCGAGATCAACGGCTCGCGCGCCGCGCATCGGCGTGACGGTGCGGCCGTGGCGAAATTGCTGTGCTGGCTGGAGCGGCAAAAACCCGGCTCGCTCGACGAGATCGCTGTCGTCACCAGGCTGGAGGAACAGCGCCGGCAGACCGGCGAGGAAACCCAGATGCCGCTGCGCGACGTCTCCTTCGACACCATTTCGGGCGCCGGCCCGAACGGCGCCATCATGCATTACCGCGTGTCGCGCGCCACCAGCCGCAAGCTGCAGGCCGGCGAGCTGTTCCTGCTCGATTCCGGCGCGCAGTATCAGGACGGCACCACCGACATCACGCGCACCGTGCCGATCGGCCAGCCGACGCAGGAGATGCGCGAACGCTTCACCCTGGTGCTGAAAGGCATGATCGGCATTTCCACCTTGCGCTTTCCCGCCGGCACGCGCGGCTCCGAGATCGATGCCGTCGCGCGCATGGCGCTGTGGAAGCACGGCTGCGACTTCGCCCACGGCACCGGCCATGGCGTCGGCTCGTATCTGGCCGTGCATGAAGGGCCGCAGCGTATCGCCCGCACCGGCACCGAAAAGCTGCTCGAAGGCATGATGCTGTCCAACGAGCCCGGCTACTACAAGGAAGGCTCCTACGGCATCCGCATCGAGAACCTGATCCTGGTGACGCCGGCGCAAGAGATCGAGGGCGGCGACATCGCCATGCACGGCTTCGAGACGCTGACGCTGGCGCCGATCAATACCAGGCTGGTGCAGTCGGACCTTCTGACGCGTGACGAGCTGCATTGGCTGGACTCGTACCACGCGCGCGTGCTGGCTGAGATCGGCCCGATGCTCGACGGCGAAACGCTGGCCTGGCTGGAGAAGGCCACCGCGCCGCTGCCGCACGACGCGAAGATTTGATTTTCTGAGGCGCCGAGGGCGTGTCGGGATTCAGGTCAGGACGAGCCGAAAACGATGGGTTCCGTGAACCGGAGCGGAGCGTACTTTTGGGTACGGAGCTCAGTTCTACCGCAATGCGGTAGAACTGGGAAGCGCAGGAAGCCGCCGTTTGCAGGCCGTCATCACCTGAATATCGATACGCCCTACCCGACGAACTGCCGCGCCACGATCAATACCGCCGCGCCCGCCAAAAACATCGCCATCAACCCACCGCGCAGCGAAACCACGGCGGTGACCACCAGTGCGGCCCATTCCGCCGGGCCGGCGTTCAACAGCTCGGGCGCCACCAGCGTCGTCAGCACCGCCGCCGGCACGGCATTGAGGCCGGCCTCGACGCGGGGATGGATGGTATCGAAGCGCGATATCACCAGGTGCCCGCCGATGCGCGTCAGATAGGTCGCGATTGCGCCGGCGATAATGATCCAGAAGGTCGTGCTCATGGCCGTGCCTTTACGCCGCTATGGTGGGGAGGCAGGATGACCGCCAGCAGCACACCGGCAACAGCGCCAATCGAGACATGCCAGGGCGAGCCCACGGTCTTGTAGGCGATGATGGAGGCGGCAGCGCTGGCAATGACCACCGGCAGCCACAGAGGCCGCTTGCGGAAGCCCAGCACGAGACCGAGGAAATAGATCGGCAGCAGGAAATCGATGCCCAGCGCGTGCGTGTCGGGGATCAGCTTGCCGAACAGCGCGCCAAGCGCGCTTTCGACGATCCAGAACAGATAGACAGGCAAGCCAAGTCCCAGATACCAGGCAAAGCCGACCGTCCGGCCCGATTGCGCCCGCGCTTCGGCCACCGCGAATTGCGGATCGGTCAGGATGAAATAACCAAGCGCCTGCTGGATGAGAGGCCAGTGCGCGATGCGCCGGCCGATGCCGGCGGAATAGAGCACGTGGCGGAAATTGACGGCGAAGATCGACAGCACGATCAGCCACGGCGCCACATGCTGGCCGAACAGCTGGATGCCGACCATCTGGCTGGCGCCGCCATAGACCAGCGCACTCATCAGAAAGGCTTCCAGGACCGAGAAGCCATTGTCCACGGCGAGCGCGCCGAACAGCACCGCAAACGGCGCCGAGGCCACCACCACAGGCATCGACAGCCGCACGCCTTGCCAGAAATCGCTTCTGTCGCCGCTCTCGGAAATTACGTCCGTCGCCATCAACCACTCCTGATGCATGTCGCCCAAAAGGGGATAACGACATGCACAACAACAAGGGAAGCGCGGTATGTAGGTGGCGCGGCTTGCCGTGTCACACGAATTCGCTTGAGCCAAACGATCAGCGGAAATGATCGCGGGATCGGCTGAGTTAGACGCTTATTCCTTCAGGATCTTGCCCTCGATCGCCCTGCCCCAGTCGAGCAGCGGCTTGGCGCGCAAGGTGAAATCGACGAGCTCGTCGACCAGATCAGCCGTATGGATTCCCGCGGGATCGATAACATGCTGGACGACAAAATGCCGGTTGCGGATGGCGGCGACAAGGTTGGGATCGCTGATTTCCTCGAAGCCGCGTGGCGTACGCTTCATACGGCCTTCGGTCTCGAGTTCAAGCCGGTTCTTCTTCAACGCCGCCACCAGGGCGCGAAACCTGTCCGGCTTCGTCGCGATGGCTTTGCGCATCGCCAGCAGCAGCGCCGGCTCCGGCTGCCACCAGGCAATGTCGGCAAAGCAGCGCTCAAGCCCGATATGGACGTAGAACACGCCCTGCTCCATCTTGGTGCCGTCGGGCGACAGGATGGCCGACAAATGCCTGTTGTAAGGCCGCTTGTCTTTGGCGAAGCGCACGTCGCGCTTGATTCGGAACAGCGACTTCTTGCGGTCGCCGCGCAGGCCGAGACCCGCCTTTGCGAAGCGCTCGGTCAGCGTGTCGACGAGATCACTGAGCGGATCGCGCAATTCCTGTTCGAACAAGTCACGGTTCTCCAAAAACCACTCTCGGCTCTGGTGGAAATCCAGCGCCTTGAGGAACGGAATGGCTTTTGGGCCGAACCCTTTGAATGCGCCGTCCATCAGGCCTTGCCGATCCGCGCCAGCCAGGCATCTTCGTCGATGACCTCGATGCCGAGTTCGCTGGCGAGCTTGAGCTTGGAGCCGGCACCCGGCCCGGCGACCACCAGATCCGTCTTCGCCGAAACCGAGCCCGCGACCTTGGCGCCGAGGCGCTCCGCCATCGCCTTGGCCTCGGAGCGTGTCATCTTTTCCAGCGAGCCGGTGAACACGACCGTCTTGCCGGCGACCTCGCTGTCGGCCGAGACGTTGACGATATACGGCTTCGGCTTGACTTGGCGGAGCAACGCATCAAGCACGTCGTCATTGCGCTCATTGCCGAAGAAGTCGCGCAACGCGTCGATCACGGTATCGCCGATACCGTTGACTGAGGGGAAGACACTGTGCGGATCTTCCGCTGCCGCTGTTTCCTTGCCCACGCGGATCAGTTCCTCGATGGTCGAGAAGGTGCGGGCAAGCACAGCCGCCGTCGTTTCGCCGATATGGCGGATGCCGAGCGCGAAGATGAAACGGTCGAGTTCCGGCTCGCGGCGTGAGTCGATGGCCGCGAACAGCTTGTCGAGGCCCTCATAATTGCGGTCCTCGACGCTGCGCACGTTCTTGCGCGTCTTGCCCGATGCGGCCTCGCGCTGCCTCGCCTGTTCCTCGCGCCGTTCCGCCAGCGCCCTGGTGACAGCCGGACGGCGATCCCTGAGCGTGAAGATATCGGCGGCGGTCCTGATCAATCCCGCGTTGAAGAACGTGTCTATGTTCTCCGCGCCGAGGCCTTCGATGTCCAGGGCACCGCGCGACACGAAGTGGCGCAATCCTTCCACCGCCTGCGCCGGGCAGATCAGCTCGCCGGTGCAGCGGCGGCGGGAATCCTCCTTGCCGGTCTTCTCGTTGATCTCGCGCGTCGCCGGCGAGCCGCATATCGGACAGGTGTGCGGGAATTCGTACGGCACGGCATCGGCCGGCCGCTTGTCGATGACGACGCTGACGATCTGCGGAATGACATCGCCTGCCCGCTGGATCACGACCGTATCGCCGATGCGCACGTCGATGCCGTCGCGGATCGGCTGGCCGGTCGAGTCCAGGCCCTTGATGTAATCCTCATTGTGCAGCGTGACGTTCTCGACCACGACGCCGCCGACCGTGACCGGCGCCAGCCGCGCGACCGGCGCCAGCGTACCGGTACGGCCGACCTGGATGTCGATCTTCTGAACGGTCGTCATCGCCTGTTCGGCCGGAAATTTATGCGCGATCGCCCAGCGCGGTTCGCCGGTGACGAAGCCCCAGCGGCGTTGCAACTCCAGCTGGTCGACCTTGTAGACGACGCCGTCGATATCGTAGCCGAGCGCGGAGCGCTGCTCCTCGATCCGATGATAGTGCGCGATCAACTCCTCGGCCGATTTCGCCCGCACCATCAGCGGACTGATCTTGAACCCCCACTCGGCGAATTTCTGCACCGAATCATACTGGGTCGGAGCCGGATCCGCTGTCGTGTAACCCCAGGCATAGGCGAAGAATTTGAGATTTCGGCTGGCGGTGACGGACGGATCCTTCTGGCGCAGCGACCCGGCCGCCGTGTTGCGCGGATTGACGTAGTCCTGGCCGCCGACGGCGGCCGAGCGCTGCTTCAGCGCCTCGAATTCCGCATAGGTCATGTAGACCTCGCCGCGGATCTCGATGGTTTCGGGCCAGCCCGAGCCTTTCAGCTTTGCAGGAATGTCGGCGATGGTCTTCAAATTGGCGGTGATGTCTTCGCCGACGGCGCCGTTGCCACGCGTTGCGCCCTGCACGAACACACCGTTTTCGTAACGCAGCGAAGCCGATAGCCCGTCGATCTTCGGTTCGGCCGTGAACGCAATGTCGAGTTCCTTGTCGCGATCGAAGAACCGCCGCCCGCGTTCGATGAAATCCGTGACATCATCGTCTGTATAGGCCTTGGCAAGGCTGAGCATCGGCACGGCATGGCGCACCTTGGTAAAGCCTTCCGCGGGCGCTGCTCCGACCCTGAGCGATGGCGAATCCTCGCGCACCAGCGCCGGAAAGCGCTCCTCGATGGCAAGGTTGCGCCGCGCCAGCGCATCATACTCGGCATCGGTGATAACAGGCGCATCTTCGGTATGGTAGCGCCGGTCGTGCTCGGCGATCTCTTCCGCCAGCCGCTTCAGCTCGGCTTCGGCCTCGCTCTCACTGAGCGAATCGACAGGTTTTTCAGCCATGCTTTCCTTCCCCGGACGGTGGCCTGCCACAATAGATCAGGATTTTGGGAAAATCATTCCTGAACAGCAGGATGGAGCCATATCCTGACTCGATCCCTGACACGCGTTGTTCTTATGCAGCCGTGGTGTTCTCGCGCAGCAATCGCTCGGCGGCGGCGCGGGCCTCGTCGGTGATGGTGGCGCCGGCCAGCATGCGCGCGATCTCTTCCTGCCGCGCCGGCCGGTCCATCTCGGCAATGCCGGTGGCGACACGGTCGGTGGTGCCGGATTTGGAGATCAGGAAATGCGTCGCCGCGCGTGCCGCGACCTGTGGCGCATGCGTCACCGAGAGCACCTGGACGCGCTTCGACAGCCGCGCCAGCCGCTGGCCGATGGCGTCGGCGACGGCGCCGCCCACCCCAGTATCGATTTCATCGAAAACCAGCGTCGGCGCCGAGCCGCGGTCGGCCAGCGCGACCTTCAACGCCAGAAGGAAGCGCGAAAGTTCGCCGCCGGACGCCACTTTCATCATCGGCCCGGGCCGCGTGCCTGGATTGGTGCGCACCCAGAATTCGATCTGGTCGATGCCCTCTTCCATGCGGCTCTCGGCCTCGCTCTTCATTTCCACAATGAAGGCGGCGCGTTCGAGCTTGAGCGCCGGCAATTCCGCCATCACCGCCTTGGTCAGGCCGACCGCCGCCGCGTGGCGAAGCGAAGACAGCTGCGCGGCGGCAATGTCGTAGGCCTCGCGTGCCGCGGCGGCCTGTTTTTCCAGCCCGTGCAGGCGCTCCTCGCCGGCATCGAGATCGGCAAGATCGGCCGACATCGTGTCGCGAAGCTGCGCCAGATCGTCGACGGCGACGCTGTGCTTGCGCGAGGCCGCGCGCAGCGAAAACAGCCGCTCCTCCGCCTTCTCCAACCGCTGCGGATCATATTCGGTGGCGCGAAGTGCTGCCTCGACGCCCGATTGCGCCGCGTCGAGCGACAGCATCGCCTCGTCGAGCGACTTGACGACGTCGTCGAGCAGGCCGGGCGCCTCCGTCACCTTGCGCTGCAGTCGTCGCAGCAGGCTGGCCAGTTGCGGCAAGGGCGAGGACGGGCCGGACAGCACATCCTGCGCATCATGGATTTCGGAAGCGATCTTCTCGGCCCGCATCATCGACGCCCGCAGTTCGGCGAGATCCGTCTCCTCACCCGGCTGCGGATCGAGCTTCGTCAACTCCGCCACCGCCGCGCGCAGATAGTCGGCCTCGCGCGCGGCCGCCGCCACCTTGGCGCGGTGGCGCGACAACTCCTGCTCGCAGGCGCGCCAGTGCCGCCATGCCTCGCCGGTCGAGCGGACGGCGCCGAGATGGCCACCGAAAGCATCGAGCACCTCGCGATGCGCGCCGGGATCGACCAGCGCGCGTTCATCGTGCTGGCCGTGGATCTCGACCAGCGCGCGCCCGACATCGCGCATCAGCGTGACGCTCGAAGGCTGATCGTTGACGAAGACACGGGTGCGGCCATCCGCCGTTTGCAGGCGGCGCAGGATGATGTCGCCGTCATCCTCGATCGCATTGTCGGCAAGCAGCGCACGCGCCGGATGATTGCGCGGCACGTCGAAGACGGCGATGACCTGGCCTTGCGCCGCGCCATGGCGCACCAGCGACGCGTCGCCGCGCGCACCGAGCGCCAGCGACAGGGCATCGAGCAGGATGGATTTGCCGGCACCGGTTTCGCCGGTCAGCACCGAAAGACCCGGCTGGAAGTCGATATCCAGCTTCTCGATCAGGACGATATCGCGGATCGACAGTCTGGAAAGCATCAGAACCCGAATCTAGAACGGCACGCGACCATTTGCAGTCGCAGCGCCGCACTATCTTTTTGTTTGAGCACCGGATCAATCCGAAAAGCGCTGTGAACGCTTCAGTCGATGCTCATACGTCAGGCGCCGGTGATCATCTTTCCGGCCTTGGATATCCACGACCCTGCATTTTCGCGCGGTGCAAGCCCATTGCTCTGCAAGAGCTTGTAGGAATCCTTGTACCACGAGCTGTCAGGGTAGTTGGTGCCGAGCACGGCGGCGGCGGTCTGCGCCTCCGAAGTCAGACCCATCGCGTAATAGCTTTCGGTCAGACGAGCGAGCGCCTCCTCGACATGGCGCGTGTTGGAATAGTTCTCGACCACGGTGCGGAAGCGCTTGACGGCGGCGATGTATTCACGCCGCTCGAGATAGTAGCGGCCGATCTGCATCTCCTTGCCTGCCAACTGATCATTGGCGAAGCGGATCTTTTCCTTGGCGTCGTCGACATATTCCGATGTCGGCCAGCGGGTGACCAGATCCTGCATCGTCTGCACGGTCTGGCGCGCTTCCTTCTGGTCCTGCGTCACGTCCTTGATCTGGCGGTAGTAGCTCAAGCCGATGATGTACTGCGCATAGGCGGCGTCATCGGTCGACGGGTAAAGCGTGAGATAGCGCTTGGCCGAGCCGATAGCCTCATCGTAATTGCCCTGGCGATAGTCGGCGAAAGCGCCCATCACCATCGATTTGCGGGCCCATTCCGAATAGGGATGCTGGCGGTCGACGGCGTCGAACTTGCGGCTCGCCTCCTGCAGGCGCCCGGCATTGAGATTGGCAAGGCCCTGGTTGTAGAGAACATCGGCCGGCTCGGTCTGGTCGACATAGGTCGACAGGTCGATATCTTTCTCCGACGACATGCAGGCCGACAGGAAGAGCGATGGAACAACTACTGAAAGCGCCAGGAAAACGGCCCTCTGCGGTGCTTTCAATTGACCAACTCGCTTGAAGAACATGATTGGATCTCGCCCTTTCGGCGCTATTTCAATGCCAGTTGCATGCCATTGTTTCAAAACTGGTCCCCACTTTTGAACGACATGCACTAATCGACGGCAGCAGCCATAAACCATAACCGCCTTGCCCGGCAACGCTATCTCCGGCCAATCGCACATTTTTGTGGCGGCCGGACGCAGCTTGGACATCAATGCAATTTCACTGGCGGGTGGTGCATTCCTGCAACACGGGCAATCCCCCATGGAACCCGAAAAACCTGGGAAAATCAGATCATCCAGGGCGCGTAGAGCGGCGCGTTGACGGCGTTCATCTCGGCGCTGCGGCCACGCTCCCGGCGCGTCGTCTCGACGATCTCGAACGCCGTGCGATCCGACAGCAGGCGGCGCAGGGCCGCGGCATTCATCCTGTGGCCGCCGCGATAGGAGCGGAAGCAGCCGATGAAACGGGCGCCGGCCAGCGCCAGGTCGCCCATGGCGTCCAGCGTTTTATGGCGCACGAATTCGTTGGGATAGCGCAGGCCGCCCATATTGATGACGCGGTTGTCGTCGCCGATCACCAGCGAATTCTCCAGCGAGGAGCCGAGCGCATAGCCTGCAGCCCACAGCCGCTCGACATCCTTCATGAAGCCGAAGGTGCGGGCGCGCGCGATGTCGCGACGGAAAATATCGGCATTGAGGTCGGAGGCAAACAGCTGACGGCCGATCGCCGGGCTTTCGAAGTCGATCTCGATCTCGAAACGGGTTCCGTCATAGGGCCGAAACTCCGCCCACGAGGCGCCGTTCTCGATGCGGACCGGCTTGATGACCCTGATATAGCGGCGCTTGACCGAAAGCGTCTCGATGCCCGCCTGGTCGATGGCTTCGACGAACGCCATGGCGCTGCCATCGAAGATCGGAACCTCGGAACCGTCGATCTCGACAGCGACATTGTCGATGCCGAGCCCAAACAGCGCCGCCATGATGTGCTCGACCGTGGCGATATGCTCGCCGGCGGGATCACCAAGCATGGTGCACAGGTCGGTGGCGCCGACTTCCGAGACCAGGGCACGAAACTCGCGGCCCTGCTCGGCACCGTTGAAAAGCTGGAAAACGATGCCGGTGTCGGCATCCGCCGGCATGAAGCTGATGGACACTTCCTTGCCGCTGTGGACGCCGGTGCCGGTAAGCGACGCGCGCGTCTTCAATGTCGTCTGATAGTCGTGCAAGACAATCCCCATAAGCCCGTAATGCCTAGGTCCGCTTCTCCAGCCCGAGGGCGCGGCTCTTGTGTGAATCGGCTGGCAGGGCGACTTCCCCCGAAATCCCGGCAAACCGATGATGGTAGGCAGCGAAGATAATGTCCCGTCAGGGAGACTCCAAATCACGGTTTCTTACTCTGTGTAACCGCGAACTGGAATGGGTGCGACTTTGTAAGTTGTTGAAATCACATCATTTAAAACGTTAACAGGCAAGCGATTCCTCGCTTGCCTGTTAACAAATGTTACAGTCCGTTTACCAATCAGTTGGCCTGGCGGCGCAGGAACGCCGGAATCTCCAGCTGATCGTCTTCCTGAGTCGTCCTCACCTGCGGCGTCAGGCGGCCCTGATCGTCGAGTTGGCCACGGCGCGGCGCATAGAGCTGCGCATCCTGGCTGGCGAGGCGGCGCACTTCGGGCGCGGCCTGGCGCAGCTTGGGCTCGCGCGGCTGCGCCGGCTGCAGCCTTGCGGGTTCTTCCTCGCGGCGGGTCAGTCCGTTGGTCAGGCGCTTCAGCAGGCCCATCGGTCCGCTGTTGTTCTCGTGGTCAACCGGGCGGCTCTTGGCATCCACCTCGGCCTTGACGACCGGCGGGAAGTCCTCGACGCGCGGCATACGCTGAGGCGCCATGGCAACAGGCTGCGGGGCTTCGCGCAGCATCTCGCGCGGCTGCGGGGCCGGCTGCATCTGCTGGACCACCGGCTGCGGCATCGGCTGTGCTGGCGGCGCCTGGAAGATTTTGCTCTGCGGGCGGAAATCTTCTGCGTGAGCGACAGGAGCCGGGCGCGCCTGCGCCATCGCCGCGGCATTGGCTTCGGCCAGTTGGATGGCTTCGGCGACAGGGTCGACAGCGCGTGGCTCGTAGGCCGCCTGCTGGACAGGCGCCGGGCGAGCCTCCGCGATCTGAGCCACCGGGCGGCTGACCGGCTTCGGAGGCGCTGTGCGGATCGAGATCGGCGCAGCGGCGATTTCAGCCGCCGATTTGTCGATGCCGGTGGCAACCACCGAGACGCGGATGACGCCTTCGAGTTCCTCGTCGAAAGTGGCGCCCAGGATGATGTTGGCGTCCTGGTCGACTTCCTCGCGGATACGGGTCGCCGCTTCGTCGACTTCGAACAGCGTCAGGTCGCGGCCGCCGGTGATCGAGATCAGCAGGCCCTTGGCGCCCTTCATCGAGGTCTCGTCGAGCAGCGGGTTGGCGATCGCCGCTTCGGCGGCGGCCATCGCGCGGCCCTCGCCCGAAGCTTCGCCGGTGCCCATCATCGCCTTGCCCATCTCGCGCATGACGGAACGGACGTCGGCGAAGTCGAGATTGATCAGGCCTTCCTTGACCATCAGGTCGGTGATGCAGGCGACACCGGAATAGAGCACCTGGTCGGCCATGGCGAAGGCATCGGCGAAGGTGGTCTTGTCATTGGCCAGCCGGAACAGGTTCTGGTTGGGGATGACGATCAGCGTATCGACGCATTTCTGCAATTCCTCGATGCCGAAGTCCGCGGTCTTCATGCGGCGCTGGCCTTCAAAGTGGAACGGCTTGGTGACGACGCCGACGGTGAGGATGCCCTTTTCGCGCGCTGCGCGGGCAACGACGGGAGCAGCACCGGTGCCGGTGCCGCCGCCCATGCCGGCTGTCACGAAGCACATATGGGTGTTGGTCAGGTGATCGAGGATTTCATCGATGCACTCTTCCGCCGCCGCACGGCCGACTTCCGGCTGCGATCCCGCACCGAGCCCCTCGGTGACGTGAGCGCCGAGCTGGATCAGGCGGCCTGCCTTCGACATGGTCAGCGCCTGCGCGTCGGTGTTGGCCACCACGAACTCGACGCCGCGCAAACCGGCGGTGATCATGTTGTTGACGGCATTGCCGCCGCCGCCGCCGACACCGAACACGGTGATGCGCGGCTTAAGCTCGGTGATGTCCGGCTTTTGCAGATTGATGGTCATTGTCTCCGTCCTTTGCCTTTCACGCCGCTTCGCCGCCGCGGCCGCCTATGGGGCTGTCCCCGTCAATTTTAGAAACTGTCTCTCAACCACTGACTCATGCGATGCAGTTTTCCGCCCGTTCCGGTCATTTTGAGACCGGAAATTCCTTTCGCCGGATGGCTCTCGAAGCTCGCCATCTGCGGGTAGATCAGAAGCCCCACCGCGGCCGAGAAGGCCGGCCCCTTCGCCGCTTCCGGCAGGCCGGCCACGCCGAGCGGGCGGCCGATGCGCACATTTCGTCCCAGGATGCGGCGCGCCGCCTCCGGCAGGCCGGCAAGCTGGCTGGCGCCGCCGGTAAGAACCACACGCTTGCCCACTGCATTGCCATAGCCGGACTTGTTCAGCCGGTCGCGCAGCAGTTCGAGCGTCTCGTCGATGCGGGCGCGCACGATACGCGTCATCACCGAGCGCGGGATCTGCAAGGGCACGTCGCCATCGTCGCCGATCGGCTGGATCGAGACCAGGTCGCGATCGTCGGCGCTGCCGGGCAGCGCCGAACCATGCATCACCTTCAGCCGTTCGGCGGCATCAAGCGAGGTCGACAACCCCTTGGCCATGTCCAGCGTGACATGATTGCCGCCGATGGCGATGGCGTCGCCATGGACGAACTTGCCTTCCGAAAACACCGAGATCGTCGTCGTGCCGCCGCCCATGTCGATGCAGGCCGCACCCATTTCCAGCTCGTCGTCGACCAGCGCCGCCAGCCCGCTGGCATAGGGCGTCGCCACCATGCGCTCGACCGACAGATGCGAACGGTTGATGGACAGCTCCAGATTGCGCATCGGCGCGGCGTCGCCGGTCAGCACATGCATGTCGACGCCGAGTGCGTCGCCGACCATGCCGCGCGGATCGCGCACGCCGCGTTCGGCATCCAGCGAGAAGCCGACGGGAAGCGAATGGATCACTTCGCGCTCGGCCTTCAGCGCCTGCTTGGCGCCAGCACCGAGAACGCGCTTGATGTCGGCCTCGTCGGCCTCGTGGCCGCCAAGATTGATGGTGGCGGAGAAGGCTTCGCTCTTCAGCCGGCCGGCCGTCATGTTGACGATCAGCGAATCGACCGTCAGCCCGGCCATGCGCTCGGCTGCGTCGACGGAAAGGCGGATGGCATGCTCCGCCCTGTCGAGATCGACCACGACACCCGACTTCACGCCTTGCGACTTCTGATGGCCGATGCCGATCACCTGGATCCGGTGCGAACGCCCGCGCAGCAGCTTGCCGTCATCGCACGGCTTGAGCTTGGCCACCATGCAGCAGACCTTGCTCGAACCGACATCCAGCACCGTCAGGGTGCCAGACCGGCGCGACGCGGCATCGCCAGGACTGCCAAGCCAGCTCATATCTTCGTCTCCGGCTTGCGCTTCAGGCTCTTGGGTTTCTCGTTGAGGGCGGCTTCGCGCTGCGTCGCCGCTTCCGCCGTCAACTGGACGACCAGCCGGTCCGTCAGGCGCATGTCGACGGCGGCGATGTCGCGCGACAGCAAACCGTTGTCATGATCCATCTTCACGAGTTCGGCGAGCGCCTGATCCTCGTCGTCCTCGGGAAGCTTGATGGTGATGCCATTGTCCAGCTTCAGGTCCCAGCGCCGTTCGCCGACACGGATATAACCTTTGATCCGGTTCGCGAGCTCGGGATATTTTTCGACCTTGGCCAGGAAATCGGGCGCGCTCGCCGGCGCGCCGGTGCCGATCAGCAGCGGCAGAAGCACCTGCTTGCCGCCCGAGAACGGCGCGATCATGGCGCCATTCCTCTCGATGACCGAAAGCTCGTCACCCTGCTGCCAGAGCGCGAAAGCCTCACGCTCCTCGACACGCACTTCCAGCGTATGCGGATAGACCTTGCGCACCGCCGCGACCTCGATCCACGGCAAGGTCGCAATTCGTTCCCGCGCGGCCTCGGCATTAAAGCCGATCAGCGACGTCCAGCCGTCGAGTTCAAGCCTGTCGAGTATATCGATTTCCGAGGTCTGGCGATTGCCCACCACCTTGACCTGATCGACGGCAAATCCGGTACGGGCGGTGATGCTCTGCACGATACCGTCGACATGACCGCCGAGATAGGCGCCATAGGCACTGCTCGAGAAAATCAGCACGGCCGACATCATGGCCGCGGAAAAGCGTGGCGCCTGGAATTCCCCGACACCGAGGCGCGCCATAATGCGCACCGGGCGGCGCAGCATCCGCGGCAGCACGAAATGGTCCAACGACAACGACAGGCCGAACAGCGCCGGACCGGCCGCGCCCCTCTCCCTACCCTGTCCCCATTTCAACGCAGACACGAAGCGTCCTCCACCATCCAACTCAACAAATCGCCAAACGAGTGCCCGGCCTGGGCGGCGATTTCAGGCACCAAGGACGTCGGCGTCATACCCGGCTGGGTGTTGACCTCGAGCCAGACAATCTCGCCGTTTTCGGAATGCCGATCGTCATAACGGAAGTCCGACCGGGAAACGCCCCGACAGCCGATCGCTTGGTGAGCCTTGAGCGCCAGTGTTTGTATTTTTTGGTAAATATTCGGTGAAACTTTTGCGGGGCATTCGTGCTTTGATCCCCCGGCGACATATTTTGAATCATAGTCGTAGAAGGAATGGCCGGTCGGGATGATCTCGCAGACCCCCAGCGCCACATCGCCCATCACCGCGCAGGTCAGCTCCCTGCCGTGAATGTAGCGCTCGACCATGACGGTATCGCCATATTTCCATTCCGACGAGCCAAGAACCTGCGGCGGATGCGACTGACCTTCATGCACGATGACGACGCCGAAGCTTGAGCCCTCATTGACTGGCTTGACCACATAGGGCGGCTTCATCGGATGCTTGTTCTGGATGGCGAAGCGGCTGGCGACCTTCGATTCGGCGACCACGATGCCGACCGCCTTGGCAACCCGTTTGGCCTGCTCCTTGTTCATGGCCAGAGCCGAGGCGAGCACGCCGGAATGGGTGTAGGGAATGCCGAGATATTCGAGGATGCCCTGGATGGTGCCGTCCTCGCCGAAAGGGCCGTGCAGCGCATTGAAGGCGACATCGGGCTTGAGCTCGGCAAGCACGGAGCCGACATCGCGCCCGACATCGACGCGGGTGACCTGGTAACCTTCCTTCTCAAGCTCATCGGCGCAAGCCTTTCCGGAGGACAGGGACACGGGCCGCTCGGACGAAAAACCACCCAGCAGGACGGCCACATGCTTGTTTTTCATTCCCCGGCATCCCCTCTCTCACGGCGGACCAAAACCAGATTTTCCGCAACATTGAGTCAGAGTCTCCCGGCAGGTTGCCCCCCAGACGGAAAACGCTGAAAACGCGTCGAACGACTCAAATCAGGAAACGCTTTCGAGCAGAGAATCAGAGAGTTGATTCACTGGCAAGTGCTTACGATTCCGAGAGATTCACTTTCTAAGAAAATGGATGCGAAAAGCGTGTCGTTGAGTCTTTGCGGCAACGGTCGCGGACCGTTTTTCGCCTCGTTGAAGTTCATGCATCACATGAACTTCAACGAGGCGCTAGGTGTGTCGAGATTCAGGTCAGGCCGAGTCGAAAACGATGGCTTTCGAGAACCGGAGCGGAGCATCACCTGAATATCAGCGCACCTTAAAGGAGCTGCCCGAGAAACTCCTGAACGGCATGCCCTGGCCGGAAATTGCCGATGCGCTTGATTTCCCATTGCAGCCGGATACCGGAATTCTCCAGCACCCGCGTGCGCACCGTCTCGCCGAGATATTCAAGGTCGTAGCCGGTCGCGGTTCCGGTGTTGATCATGAAGTTGCAATGCATCGGCGACATCTGCGCGCCGCCGATCATCAGGCCGCGGCAGCCCGCTTTGTCGATCTCCTTCCAGGCCGATGTGCCGTCGGGATTCTTGAAGGTCGAGCCGCCGGTCTTCTCGCGGATCGGCTGCACGGTCTCACGATGGTTCTGCACGGCCTCCATCGCAGCCTTGATGGTCGCCCTGTCCTCGGCAAAGCCTTCGAACACGGCGGAGGTGAAGATCAGCCCGGAGGGAGCCGCCGAATGGCGATAGGCGTATCCCATATCGGCATTGCTCAGCGTCTGCACATTGCCCTTGCGATCGAGTGCTCGCACTTCGATGACGCGCTCGCGCGTCTCGACGCCATTGGCGCCGGCATTCATTCGCAGCGCACCGCCGATTGCACCCGGAATGCCGTGGTAGAAATGAAAGCCGCCAATGCCGGCCTCGAGCGCCACCGCTGCGACGCGCTTGTCGGGGGTAGCAGCTCCCGCCTTGATCCTGATTGGCGAAATCACCTCGGCATCGCCGAAGCCCTTGGCCGAAAGCCGAATGACAAAGCCCTCGATGCCGCCATCGCGGACCAGAAGGTTGGAGCCGACGCCGACGACCGTCAGCGGTATCTCTTCGGGAACGGCTTTCAGGAACGCGGCAAGGTCCTCCTCATCGGCCGGCTGGAACAACGCTTCAGCCAGCCCCCCGGCACGGAACCAGGTGATCTTGTTCATCTCGGCGTTCGGCGTCAGGCGGCCACGCAGGCCGGCAAGCCGGTCGCCAAGTCTGTCGATCAGGGCCTGGCCGTGCATCATGAGACGGTCCCGCCAAGCTCCTTGGGCAACGCATAGGCCCATTGGGTGATGTTGCCGGCTCCAAGGAAGACGACGAAATCGCCCGGCTTGGCCAGGTCACGGACGATGGGCGCAATCGCCGCCGGGCCCTCGATGTAGCGCGCGTCGCGATGACCGCCGGCGCGGATGCGCGACACCAGCGCGTCCGAGCTGACGCCGTCGATCGGCTCTTCGCCGGCCGCGTAGACCGGCGCCACCATTACTGTGTCGGCGTCGTTGAAGCAGGTGGAAAACTCGTTGAACAGATCATGCAGCCGGGTGAAGCGATGCGGCTGGGCAATGGCGATGACACGACCCTGGGTGGCGCTGCGCGCCGCCTTCAGCACCGCCGAGATCTCGACCGGATGGTGGCCGTAATCGTCGAATATTTCGACGCCGTCCCACGAACCGGTATGGGTGAAGCGGCGCTTGACGCCGGCGAAGGACGACAGGCCCTTCTTGATCGCCTCGGCCGACAGGCCGAGTTCGTGCGCGACCGCGATTGCTGCCGTCGCGTTGGAGACGTTGTGACGGCCGGGCATCGGCAGGCGCAGGCCTGCTATGACAGTCTGGCCGCCGGTCTTGCGGTCGCGGATCACCACGTCGAATTCCGAAATGGCACCTGACATGCGGTGATTGGTAAAGCGCACGTCGGCCTGCGCATTCTCGCCATAGGTGATGACCCGGCGGTCCTCGATGCGGCTGACCAGCGCCTGCACTTCGGGGTGATCGGTGCACATCACGCCAAAACCGTAGAACGGTACGTTCTCGACAAACTGGCGGAACGCCTCGCGCACCTTGTCGAAGCTGCCATAGTGGTCAAGATGCTCGGGGTCGATGTTGGTGACGACCGCGATCTCGGCCGGCAGTTTCAGGAAGGTGCCGTCGCTCTCGTCGGCCTCGACCACCATCCATTCGCCGTCGCCCATGCGGGCGTTGGTGCCGTAGGCATTGATGATGCCGCCATTGATCACGGTCGGATCGAGCCCGCCCGCATCGAGCAAGGTCGCCACCATCGAGGTCGTCGTCGTCTTGCCATGCGTGCCGCCGATCGCCACCGCCTGGCGAAAGCGCATCAGTTCGGCCAGCATCTCGGCCCGGCGCACGATCGGCAGCAGCTTTTCGCGCGCGGCCTTCAGCTCAGGGTTGGATTTCTTGATCGCCGTCGAGACGACCACCACCTCGGCATCGCCGAGATTCTCGGCCCTATGGCCGACGAAGCATTCGATGCCCTTGTCGCGCAGCCGCTGCACATTGGCGCTTTCGGCCTGGTCGGACCCTTGCACCTTGTAGCCGAGATTGTGCAGCACTTCGGCAATGCCGCTCATGCCGATGCCGCCAATGCCGATGAAATGCACAAGGCCGATGGTCTGCGGCATCTTCATGCTTGCGTCCCCTTCCTGAAATCCGAAACGGTTTTTTTGGACGCAATAGCCTCTGTAAGATCGGCGAGCAACCGTGCCGCGTCCGGCCTGCCGGCCGATTTCGCACCCGCCGCCATCGCCGTCAGCCGATCGGGGTCGTCCATCAGCCCGCCGACAAGCGCCGCGATGCGTTCGGACGAGAGCGAGGATTGCGGATGCACTTCGCCGCCGCCGGCAGCGGCAAGGGCCGCCGCGTTCGCCGCCTGATCGTGATCGAGCGCATGGGGGTAAGGCACCAGCAGCGCCGGCCGGCCGATGACGGCGATCTCCGAGACGGTCGAGGCGCCGGAACGCGAGATCACCAGATGAGCGGCCGCCATGCGTGCCGCCATATCGGTGAAGAAGGGCGAGACCTCGACGGCGACGCCAAGGGTGGCATAGGCCGCCTTGACCCGCGCCACGTCATCGGCGCGCGCTTGTTGGGTAATGACCAGCCGTTTGCGCTGGGCGTCGGAAAGCAGCGCAATGGCTCCCGGCACGGCATCGGAAAAGAATTGGGCGCCCTGGCTGCCGCCAAAAACCAGCAGGCCGAACGGTTGATCCCCGGCAGATGCCGCATAGGCAGTCTTGGCCGCTTCCAGCACCGCAGGCCGGACCGGATTGCCTGTCGTCACCGTCTTGACCCCGGCTGCACTGCTGTCCTGCGGCAGGAAGCCGCCGGCGATCGCGTCGACACGGCCGGCCAGCGCCCGGTTGGCGCGCCCCATCACCGCGTTCTGCTCATGGATCAGGGTCGGTACCTTGCGCCGTGTCGCCGCGTAGAGCGGCGGCAAGGTCGGATAGCCGCCGAAGCCGACGACGGCATCCGGCTTGATCCTGGCGATGACGGCAGAAGCCTGGCGCACGCCGCGCCAGATTTTCCAGAAGGCACCAAGCAGGGCAAAAGGGTTTTTCGAGCCCATCGTCGCCGACTGGATCGGGTGGACGGCAGCGGCCGGAAAATGGCCGGCGAAACGCTCGGCACGGTCGTCGGTTGCCAGGTGCACCGACCAGCCGCGCTCGTTCAGCTCATGCGCCAGCGCCTCGGCCGGGAAAAGATGCCCGCCGGTGCCGCCTGCCGCGAGAAGGATGACGCCTCTGGCCATATCACTCCGCCGGCACGGCGCGTTGCGACAGGCCAAAGCCCATCTGCTTGCGCTTTTCCGGCCGCTTGCGTGTCAGCGCCAGCACCATCCCCATCGAGATGGCGATGGCGATCTGCGAGGAGCCGCCATAGGAGATGAACGGCAGCGTCATGCCCTTGGCCGGCACAAGCTGGAGGTTGACGCACATGTTGATGACCGCCTGCAAGCCGAAGACGGTGACGAGGCCGCCGACCGCATAGCGGGTGAAATCGTCATGCTCCTTCAGCGCCGTGTTGAGGCCGCGCAGCACGATGAAGGCGAATATCGACATGATGAAGAAGCACATGATCAGTCCGAACTCTTCGCCTGCGACCGAGAAGACGAAGTCGGCATGGCTGTCGGGAATAACGCGCTTGACTGTGCCCTCACCTGGTCCGACGCCAAACCAGCCGCCATTGATCAGCGCGTCGCGTCCCATATCGACCTGGAATGTGTCGCCTTCGCCGGTAAGAAACTTGTCGATGCGCAAGGCAACGTGCGGGAACACCGTATAGGCGGCGAAAACGCCGCCGACGCCGGCGGCACCCAGCGCAACGATCCACAGCCAGGGCAGCCCGGCCATGAAAAACATGATGCCCCAGGTGCCGGTCGTCAGCATGGTCTGGCCGAGATCCGGTTGCGCCACCAGCAGCGACACGACCAGTACCAGCAGCAACATGGCGAACAGATTGCCGGGAATGTCGGGCTGGCGCTTGTGCTCAGCGAAAAGCCAGGCGCACATGATGACGAAGGCTGGTTTCAAAAATTCCGACGGCTGGATCGACAGGCCGGCAAGCGACACCCAGCGGCGTGCGCCCTTCACCTCGACGCCGATGTAGAGCACCGCCACCATCAGCACCAGCATCAGGCACAGCATGATCAGCGCCATGCGCCGGATCTGCCGGGAATCGAGGAAGGAGACGGCCAGCATCACGCCGAGCGCCGGTACGGTGAAGATGATCTGCCTGGTGGCGAAGTGGAAACTGTCGAGGCCGATGCGTTCGGCGACCGCCGGGCTCGCCGCGAAGGACAGCACGATACCGAGGCCCATCAGCGACAGGAACGCCGCCAGGAACCAGCGATCGATCGTCCACCACCAGGTCGCAACCGGACTTTTGTCGAGACGGCTCTGCATTATCGTGCCCCTCCGATGGGTTTCACACCCTCGATAGCATTCGCAGCTTGCCTGAAGGCTTCGCCGCGAACTTCGAAATTCTTGAACTGGTCGAAGCTGGCGCAGGCCGGCGACAGCAGCACCACCGCCTCGCCGCTGTCGTCCTTAGCCGCATCATGCGCGGCGTGCTCGACCGCCGCGGCCAGCGTGCCTGAAATCTCGTAGGGCACGGCCTCGCCCAGCGTCGCCGAAAACGCCGGCGCCGCCTCGCCGATAAGATAGGCCTTGGCGATGCGCGGGAAGAAACCGCGCAAGGGTTCGATGCCGCCTTCCTTGGGCAGGCCGCCGGCGATCCAGTAGATGCGCGCGAAGCTGGACAGCGCCGGCGCCGCAGCATCGGCATTGGTCGCCTTGGAATCGTTGATGAACAGCACATGGTCCTTGCGGCCGACCTGCTCCATGCGGTGCGCGAGGCCGGGAAAGCTTTCCAGTCCCGACTGGATCTCGCCAAGCTCCAGCCCGATCTTGAGACAAGCGGCGACCGCAGCCAGAGCGTTCTGGGCATTGTGCTGGCCACGCAAGGAGCCGATGCCTTCGAGGAAGGCGACACGGCTGTAACGGCCGTGCACAGCTTCCATCAAATTGCTGCCATCGGCGAAATAGCCGTCGGTCAGCGGCAGGCGCTTGGAAATGCGGATGACATGCCGCCCCGCCCGCTCCAGCCGCTCGGCAATCTGCGCGCACCAGGAATCGTCGATGCCGACGATCGCCGTCTCGCTGCCGGCCACCAGCCGCTCCTTGATCGCGGCGTAGTGCTGCATGGTGCCGTGGCGGTCGAGATGATCGGGCGTCAGATTGAGCAGGATGCCGGCCGTCGGGTTTATCGAGGGCGCGAGATCGATCTGGTAGGACGAGCATTCGACCACATAATGCCGATCGGGCTCGGGCGGATCGAGCGTCATCACCGCGCGGCCGATATTGCCGCCCATCTGGGCATCGCGTCCCGCGGCTTTCAGGATGTGCGCGGTCAGCGCGGTCGTCGTCGACTTGCCGTTGGTGCCGGTGATGGCGATGAAAGGCGAATTTGGCGCGCTCAGCATTCGCTCGCGGCAGAAAAGCTCGATGTCGCCGATGATCTCGACGCCTGAGCCGCGCGCCAGTTCCACCGTCCAATGCGGCTTGGGATGCGTCAGCGGCACACCAGGCGACAGCACGAAGGCCGAGAATTTCGCCCAGTCGGCGCCGCGCAAATCAGCGGTCGCGATACCGGCAATGGCGGCCTTGGCCACACTGTCGGGATTGTCGTCCCAGGCCAGCACGTCCGCGCCGCCCTCGATCAGCGCGCGCGCCGTCGCGATCCCCGAGCCACCGAGCCCGAAGAGCGAAACGCGCTTGCCTGAAAAGGATGCGGCGGGGATCAAAGGGCTTCCTATCTCAGCTTGAGGGTCGACAGGCCGACCAGCGCCAGGATGACGGCGATGATCCAGAAGCGGATCACCACCTGGCTTTCGGTCCAGCCGAGCTTTTCGAAATGATGGTGGATCGGCGCCATCAGGAACACCCGCTTGCCGGTCATCTTGAAATAGCCGACCTGAATGATGACCGACAGGATTTCGACGACGAACAATCCGCCCACGATGACCAGCACGATCTCGTGCTTGGTGGCGACCGCGACCGTGCCGATCAGGCCGCCCATGGCCAGCGAGCCGGTGTCGCCCATGAAGATAGCCGCCGGCGGCGCGTTGAACCAGAGGAAGCCGAGGCCAGCGCCGATGACCGCGCCGAGCACGACCGCGAGTTCACCGGTGCCGGGCACGAAATGGATCTGCAGATATTCGGCGAACACGGCGTTGCCGGAGAGATAGGCGATGACGCCGAAGGAGGCAGCCGCGATCATGATCGGCACGATCGCCAGGCCGTCAAGGCCGTCGGTCAGGTTCACCGCATTGCCGGCGCCGACGATGACGAAGCAGGAGAACGGAATGAAAAACCAGCCGAGATTGACGATGAATTCCTTGGCGAAGGGAAAAGTCAGCGACGACGAGAACGGCGCCTGGCCATTGTGCATGATCACCCAAGCGGCGATGCCGGCGATGACGAATTCCAGCGCCAGCCGTGCCTTGCCGGAAAAGCCGAGATGCGACTGCTTGGTGACCTTCAGATAGTCGTCGTAAAAGCCGATCGAGCCGAAGCCCAGCGTCACCAGCAGCACCACCCAGACATAGATGCTGGACAGGTTCGCCCACAAAAGCGACGAGCCGATGATGCCCGACAGGATCATCAGCCCGCCCATGGTCGGCGTGCCGGCCTTCTTGAAATGTGTCTGCGGCCCGTCGGCGCGGATCGGCTGGCCCTTGCCTTGCCGCAGCCGCAGCGAATTGATGATGGTCGGTCCAAAGATGAAGACGATCAGCGCCGACGTGATCAGCGCGCCACCGGTGCGGAAGGTGATGTAGCGGAAGACATTGAAGACCGAGACCTTGTCCGCAAAATCGACGAGCAGTGTGAACATGCGCTTTCGTCCCCCGACCTAGGTCTGTTTTCTGGTTGTCGATTCAGCCGGGAATTTGCCCAGCAGCGCATCGACCAGTTTTGCAAAACCGATGCCCTTCGACGATTTGATCATCACCACGTCACCCGGCTTGAGCGCGGCAAGCAGCACCGGCTTCAGCTCCTCGACACCGGCGCGGTATTCCGTCTTGATCTCAGCCGGCAGCGCTTCGGCCAGCGCCCGCATTTCCGGACCGCCGAGGAAGACGGTCTGCGTGCCCGTGCCGACGATGAGATCGGCAAGGGCCGCATGCAGCTTGGTCGAATGGTCGCCGAGTTCGAGCATGTCGCCGAGCACGGCGATGCGGCGGCCCTCGCCCGTCACCGGCGTCGCGTTGAGCAATGCCATGGCTGCAGCCATCGATGCCGGATTGGCGTTGTAGCTCTCGTCGATCAGCGTGATCGACCCGCCGGGGTGGCTCGAAGTCGAGCCACCGGGATGGCGCAGCACATGGCGCTTGCCGCGCCCGCGCTCCGCGGAGAGATCGGCCAGTGCTGAAGCAACCTTGTCGAGATCGGCGCCGACCAGATGCGCCGCACCCAGCACCGCCAGCACGTTCTGCACCATATGGCGGCCGGGCGCGCCGATCCGCGCCGTCACTTCGTGGCCGCCGATCCTGGCGGTGATGTCGGAATGATCGGCATGCAGTTCGCATTTGGTGAGCTTGAAGGTCGAGCGCGCATTCTCGCCGAAGCCGTAGACGTGCTCGACACCGGCGGCATGGGCCATCTTGTCGAGCAGCTTGAAGCGGGCATCGTCGCGGTTGAGGACGGCGGCCCCCTCGGGCTCCAGCCCCTCGAAAATCTCGGCCTTGGCCTTGGCGATCTCGTCCAGATTGCGGAAAAAGCCGAGATGCGCCGCCGCGATCATGGTGACGATGGCGACATGCGGCCTCACCATCTTGACCAGCGGACGGATCTCGTCGGGATGGTTCATGCCGATCTCGAACACGGCATAGTCGCAATCATCAGGCATCCGCGCCAAGGTCAGCGGCACGCCCCAGTGATTGTTGAAGGACTGCGCCGAGGCATGCACCTTGCCTACGGCTTGCAGCACATGGCGCAGCGCTTCCTTGGTGGTGGTCTTGCCGGCCGAACCGGTCACAGCGATGATTTTCGCGCTCGAGCGGGCGCGCGATGCAACTCCAAGCTTTTCCAGCGCGACCAGCACGTCCTCGACGACGATGATCGGCGCTGTCAGCCGGCCGAGCGACGGCAGCTTGCCTTCGGCCACCACCAGCACGCCAGCGCCAGCCTTGATGGCGGCGGTTGCGAAGTCATGGCCGTCCATCGCCTCGCCCTTGATGGCGAAGAAGGCGTCGCCCGGCTGCAGGCTGCGGCTGTCGATCGAAATGCCTGAAATGCCATCCGGCATCGGCCCGAGCGGCCGCCCGTCCATGGCGGCAACCAGCGCTTCGGAGGTCCACAGCAAGCTCATGCTGCGCGCTCCGTGAGTGCCGCCCGGACTTCCTCATGATCGGAGAAATGCAAGGTCTCGGAGCCGATCGTCTGGCCTTCCTCGTGGCCCTTACCGGCCACGATCAGCGTGTCGCCGGCATGCAGCATGGCGACCGCTTCGTGGATCGCCTGGCGCCGGTCGCCGATCTCGATGGCACCTGGAGCAGCGGCCAAAATAGCGGCACGGATCGTTTCCGGCACTTCGGAGCGCGGATTGTCGTCGGTGACGATGACGACATCGGCAAGCCGCGTCGCGATTTCGCCCATGATCGGCCTTTTTCCCCGGTCGCGGTCGCCGCCGCAGCCGAACACGACGATGACGCGGCCGGTGGTGAACGGCCGCACCGAAGCCAGCACGTTTTCCAGCGCGTCCGGCTTGTGGGCATAGTCGACATAGACCGGCGCGCCATTGCCGGTGGTGCCGACGAGGTCGAGCCGGCCCGGCGCGCCCTTCAGTTTCTCCAACGCCATTAAGGCCTTGGCGACAGGTGTTCCCGTGGAAATGGCAAGACCCGCCGAAACCAGCGCGTTCGAAATCTGGAAATCACCGGCCAGCGGCAGGTCGATCTCGTAGAGCACGCCGTCGGCCTCGACTTCGGCCCGCTGGCGGTGGCGTTCGTGCTCGACCCGTTTCAGCCTGAGGAAGTCGCCATGGCGGCCGACCGTCAGCACATTGAGCCCGGCAGCCTTTGCGGCCACGGTCGTCGGCGCCGACCATGGATCGTCGGCGAAGATCACGGCCGGCGCGCCCTTCGGCAGCAACGTGTCGAACAGGCGCAATTTGGCGCGGTGATAATCTTCGATGGTCGGATGATAATCCATATGGTCGCGGCCGAGATTGGTGAAGCCGCCGGCGGCCAGCTTCACGCCGTCGAGGCGGCGCTGGTCGAGCCCATGGCTGGAGGCTTCCATCGAGGCGTGGGTGACGCCGGCATCGGCCAATTCCCGCAGCAATTGATGCAGGGCGACCGGATCGGGTGTCGTCAGCGAACCATAGTCGTTGCGCCCAGGCGCCACCACGCCGGTGGTGCCGATCGAAGCGGCGGCATAACCGGCTTGCTCCCAGATCTGCCTGGTGAAGGCTGCGACCGAGGTCTTGCCGCTGGTGCCGGTCACCGCGACCATGATCTCAGGCTGCTTGCCGAAATAGCGTGCCGCACTCTGCGCCAGCGCCAGGCGCGGATCGTCGACCGCCAGCACCGGAACCGGGAGCCCGGCAATGGTGCTGCCCTTGCCCGCCACGATCGCGGCCGCACCGCGCGCGGCGGCATCTGCGGCATAAACGGCACCGTCGGCCTTGGTTCCGGCGAGCGCAAAAAAGACAACGCCCGCTTTTACCTGGCGGGAATCCGAAGAAATCCCTGTAACCTCCAGATCGACGGAAGCTATTCCCTCGACGGGCAGGATACCGGCTAGATCTCTGAGCTTCATCGAGTCCCGTTCACCGCAACAAAATAGCGCGCTGTTGCCGGCGCGCCCTAAGAATCACTGATAGGAAACCAGCGTTGCACCATTTTCATGGCTGAAATCTGGCTTCACGCCAAGCATGGCAGCTGAACGCCTGATGATATTGCCGGCCATAACCCCAGCATTCGCGGCCGCGACATCCGTCATGCCGGGCTTTTCCGGGTGCGGGGCATCGGCAATGGTAAACACCAGATACTGCGGATCGTCCATCGGGAAGGCGGCGACGAAGGTGTTGAAATTCAAGTCCTTCGAGTAGCGGCCATTGATGACCTTCTCGGCGGTTCCGGTCTTGCCGCCAACGCGGTAGCCGGGGACTCTGGCGTTTCTGGCAGAGCCCTTTTCGGCATTGAGCGAATAGAGGTAGCGCATGCCTTCGACGGTCTTTTCGCTCACCACTCTCTTGGCGGTGGCCATCGCTTCCGCCTGCGTCCGCACCAGAAAGGTGGGGTTCATCAGGAAACCGCCATTCATCAACGCCGCGCAGCCCACAGCCGCTTGCAGCGGCGTCGTCGACACCCCATGGCCGAAGGCGATGGTGAATGAATTGACCTGTTTCCAGACCTTCGGTTCAGTCGGACGGGCAGTCTCCGGCAATTCGGTCTGCATCCTGTCCAGAATGCCAAGGCGATGCAGGAATTCGCGATGCCCCTCGATGCCGACCATCTCGGCTTCCCTGGCCGACCCGATGTTGGACGAGTAGAGGAACACCTCCGGCAACGACAGCACACGGTTCTTGCCGTGGAAATCGTGAATGGCCTGATGGCCGACCCGGATTGGATGCGAAGCATCGAAGCGGCTCGCCATCGTCGCTTTGCCGGAATCGAGCGCCATGGCTGAGGTGAAGCTCTTGAAGGTCGAACCCATCTCGTAGAGGCCCGCCGACATGCGATTCAGCCGGTCCTTGTCTTGTGCGTTGTAGGGATTGTTCGGATCAAAATCCGGCACCGAGGCCATGGCCACCACTTCGCCGGTCTTGACGTTGAGCACAACGGCGCCGGTGCCCATGGCACGATAGCGCTCCAGGCCGGCGGCGATCTCGTCGCGCACCACATGCTGCACGCGCAGATCGATCGAAAGCTTTACCGGCTTGAGATCCTTGGCAATGGCAAGGCCCGACGCCTGCAGGTCGCTCAGCCCCTGCTCGTCGACATATTTCTCCATGCCGGAGATGCCCTGGTTGTCGATGTTGGTGAGCCCGACAATGTAGGACGAGGTTTCGCCGCTCGGATAGAAGCGGCGCTTTTCGGTGCGGAAGCCGAAACCGGGAATGCCGAGCTGCATGATGTCGGACTGTTGCTTGGGCGTCAGCTGCCGCTGCAGCCAGACGAAACCGGCGCCGCTCTTCAGCTTATGGTAGGTCTGCTCATAGTCGATGTCCGGAAGCACCGTCGACAGCTTCTCGATCGCCTCGTCGGCGTCGACAATCCGGCGTGGTTCTGCAAACAGCGACGCCGTCTTGATGTCCGTGGCCAACACTTCGCCGTTGCGGTCGACGATGTCGGGCCGCGATGCCGTCACCCGGCTCTGCGGACCGCCCGACATATCGGGGGTCTGGAAGCCGAGATAGACCAGCCGCCCTGATATGGTCGAGAAGATGCCGAAGAACACCGCCATCGTCATGACGATGCGCGTCCTGCCCTTGCCGCCGGTCGCCTTGCGGGCGCCCTCGACCACGATCGATCCATCTTCACTCGTCCTGGCGCGACGTTTCAGCAGTTTACCGATCATTGGGCGATGCCTCCGGTCACCACGGGATCCCTGCCGTCCGACGGCGCCTTGCCGCCCGAACTATCAGCCATGCCGCCCTGGCGTCCCGACAAGATGTCCTGGATGTCAAGGGATTTGGCCGGCAGGTCGCCGACACCGCCGATCTGGCGGGCGCTGACCGGCTCGAGTTCGAGCTGCGACTTGTAGAGTTCGGCGAGCTTCTGCAGCCGCGACGGCTGGGTAAGCAGGCTCCAGTCGGCCTTGAGCAGGTCGATCGTGTCCTCCTCATAGCGTATCTGCGCATGGATCTTCTGCACGGCGGCCAATTGTTCCTCGGCCTCGCGCTTGGCCTTGTAGGTAAGGGCCGCGACCGCAACCATGACGGCGATCAGGACAATGTCGCTGGTACGAAACACTTAGCTACCTCTCCCCCGGCCGGTCGATACCGGGAAGCTTTGGAAGGCCGAAAATCGAAAAGTCGCTGCCGCGCGCCGGCGCCTGGGTGCGGACCGCCGCGCGCAGCCTGGCCGAACGGGCGCGCGGATTGGCCGCCACCTCGGCGTCGCCGGCCGTCACGCCGCCGCCCGCCTTGCGGAACGTCGCGGTGCGCGCATGCGCCTCGGGCAGGTGACGCGAGCCGGTCGCGACATCGGCCCGGTCGGCGATGAAACGCTTGACGATGCGGTCTTCCAGAGAATGGAAGGTGACCACGGCGAGCCGTCCGCCCGGCTTCAGAGCGCGTTCGGCCGCAAACAGGGCCTTGGCCAGTTCGCCAAGCTCGTCATTGACAAAAATGCGCAGCGCCTGGAAGACGCGCGTCGCCGGATGGATCTTGTCCTTCGGCGCCCGGCCGATATGCGTCTCGATGGCGTCGGCGAGTTCCAACGTGCGCTCGAACGGGCGCTTTTCGCGGCGCGCCTCGATCATGCGGGCAATGCGTCCGGCATGGCGCTCCTCGCCGAGGAAGCCGAAGATGCGGGCAAGATCGCCCGGCTTGAAGGAATTGACGACGTCGGCGGCGCTGAGGCCCGATTGCGCCATGCGCATGTCGAGCGGCCCGTCGGCGCGGAACGAAAACCCGCGCTCCGCCTGGTCGAGCTGCATCGAGGACACGCCGATGTCGAGCACGATCCCGTCGGCGCTCTCGACATGTTCGTCCAGCGTCGAGAACGGCGCCTGCACCAGCCGCAGCCGACCACCCGACTGCACTTCAAGATCGCGCCCGGCCGCAATGGCATCCGGATCGCGGTCGATCGCCACCACGGAGGCGCCTGTCGCCAGAATGGCCCTGGTGTAGCCGCCGGCGCCGAACGTGCCGTCGATGATGAGGTCGCCCTGCGCCGGCGCCAGTGCTTCGAGCACTTCGGCAAGGAGGACCGGAATGTGGCGGGCCGATCCGCCAACGGCGTGCCCATCTACGGCGCGAGGAAGGTCATCGCCGTGGCCTGCCGTCATTCCGGTCGCTCCCCAGGCTTCGTCCCCTGCCGAAGCTGCAAAAGCCGTGCCCGCGCCTGCGCCCCATAGGCGGCAAGCCGTCCCGGCTCCCAGATCTGAAAGAAATTGCCGCGCCCGACAAAGGCCACTTCCGCCGAGATGCCGGTGTGTTCGCGAAGGAAATCGCTCATCGTGATGCGGCCGTCCTGGTCGAGTTTCAAGAAGGTTCCGTCGCCATGGCAGAAGAACGACATATCGTCCGCCGTCTGCAGGAAGGGATCCTCGAGCGCTATGCGCTGCTCGTAGCGGTCGAGCAGGTCGAGCCCGCCGACATCCATCGCCGGCAGGTCCAGGCAGCGCAGCGCATAGAGTTCCGAATAGCCGCGCTTCTGCACGACGGCACGGAAATGCGCGGGAACGGACACCCGCCCCTTCGCATCGATCCTGCTCACCGTGTTTGACAGAAACCGGTCCATTAAACGCTACAGCCGCTTGCGCCGCCGCACCCCTCTGCATCTTGTCGCACGCGCCGCCGCAGCGCGTTCCCTGCCCCGTATCAGCCTCGTCCGCACAGGCAAAAACCAGCAAACGCGCAGCCGCCGCGGCTGCCCGATTGGCGTACGCTTTACCCTGACACGGAACGAAGGCTTTGATGTCTGGATGGGATATCATGGGGCACTATGGGCGTCAACGGGAATAGGCTTCACAAACACGCGCGCCCCGACCAAAGAGAGCAGCCGTGACGACACGTCTCGTCTTTATGGTCTATTAAGCCTAACGAAGCGTTTAGAGCCGCCTGGCCCAACCGGACGCGCCTTGCCGCGAGCCGCTGCCGGGCATAGCGTCTCGCCACATCCAGCCGGTCACCAACAGGGTCTGAAATTTGATGTCTGAAACAGCAAAGTCACGCGCTGCAGCGCTTCCTCACCTGCGTCGCAGCGGGCTTGCCATGGGCGATTCCATTCCCCTGCCGCTGACCATGGCCGCCATCTTTCATGCGCCCGGCGACGCCACCGGCTTCAACCAGTACGGGCGATTCAGCAACCCGACCTGGGACGCGGTCGAGCATATGCTGGCCCATCTGGAGGACGCGCCCTGCGTCGCGTTCCCTTCCGGAATGGCGGCAATCTCGGCGGCGTTTTTTGCCGTGCTCAAGGCCGGCGACCGTATCCTGCTGCCATCGGACGGCTATCACACGACACGAGCGCTGGCCGAGCGCTTCCTCAAGCCGCTCGGCATCACCTATGATGTCAGGCCGACTTCGACCTTCCTCGATGGCGGCTTCGATGGCTATCGGCTGGCATTTGTCGAAACCCCTGCCAATCCGGGGCTGGATATCTGCGATATCGCCGCCGTTGCCGATGCTGTCCACAAAACCGGCGCGATTCTTGTGGTCGACAACACGACCATGACCCCTTTCGGCCAACGACCGCTCGACCACGGCGCCGATATCGTCGTTGCCGCCGACACCAAGGCACCCAATGGCCATTCCGACGTGCTGTTCGGCCATGTCGCCAGTCGCCATGCCGATATTATCGCCGCCGTGACCGGCTGGCGCGAAGTTTCCGGCAGCATTCCCGGTCCGTTCGAAGCCTGGCTGGTGCACCGCGGCCTAGAGACACTGGATGTGCGCTTCGATCGCATGTGTTCCTCGGCGGAAGTCATCGCGCGGCGACTGCAGGGCCACAAGGCAATCAGCGGCCTGCGTTATCCCGGGCTTGAAGGCGACCCGTCGCACAACCTAGCCCGCGCCCAGATGGAGCGCTTCGGCTTTCTCATCTCGTTCGAACTCGCCTCGGAAGACAAAGCCGAGGACTTCATCAACAATTGCGACCTGATGCAGGCCGCGACATCCTTCGGCGGCGTCCACACCTCCGCCGAGCGGCGCCTGAAGCGAGGCGATGCGGTCTCCGCCGGTTTCGTCCGCCTGTCGGTCGGCTGCGAGCCGGTGGAAGAGCTCTGGAAAGCGATCGAGACGTCGCTGGACGGGATCAGCGGCTCCCGGCTCGGATGAACGGCCGGACAGGCTTGAATCAACAGGCGCGCCCGAGGGCGCAACCTGCTGATATCAAGAGATTTCTCTTGATATCGGGGGAGAGAAATTGCCAGCTGGCCTGTAAGCCGGGTTCTGTATGGCCCTCGTCCCTTGCGAGGCGAGAACGTGGCGGCCATTCATCTTGGGCGCATGTTGCCATGCGCCTCACGCAACCTACCCGGACGGTGAGCCGGAAACAGCCCTCGAGGGTTTCCCCTCGCACCGTCCCTATTCGGTCTTGCTCCCGGTGGGGTTTACCGTGCCGCTCCTGTTGCCAGTCGCGCGGTGGGCTCTTACCCCACCCTTTCACCCTTGCCCCGAATCCGGCAAGCCGGATCGTGGCGGTTTGCTTTCTGTGGCACTTTCCCTGGGGTCGCCCCCGCCGGCCATTAACCGGCACCGTGTTTCCATGGAGCCCGGACTTTCCTCACCCACGACCTTTCGGCGTTTGCGGGTGCGGCCGCCCAGCCAGCTGGCAGAGCGTATAAAGGGGTTCACGCCCGAAAACGCAAACGAAAAAGCTGACTTATGCGGGCGATCCAAGCGCAGCCATCTGCACCTTGACCTTGCCGCAATAGGCTGCCGACACGGGGTTCATCCGCGTTGCGGCGTGCCCGGCATTGTATTTCAGAATGGTGCCGCAGGTCGTGCCGCCACCGAGGCTCCGTGCCATGGCAAGGTATTTCATGCCGTATTTGATGTTGGTGTCGGGATCGAACAGGCCCTTGGCGGAGCCGCTATAGCCCATCATCCGAGCCGTGGCCGGCTTGATCTGCATCAGGCCGATCTCGCCGGCGCTGCCGACGATGTTGGGCCGGTAGTTGCTCTCGATCTTGATGACCGCCGAGGCGAGCGACACGGGCACGCCTTCGATCGCCGCATAGCGGGCAACGATTGCGGAATACTGGCCGCTGCTCGCCACCGCGGCCGTCGACTCCGCCGCGTTCCTGAGGCCGATCGATGCCGTTCTCGTCATGTCGACGGTCTTGCGGCCGCGCTTCGTCTGCCTTTTGGCAATGGACTTCTTCGGTTTGGACCAGCTTGCCTTTTCCGCTTTGGCGGAAGCCCGCTTCGTCTCCGCTTTGGCGGATGCCTGCTTTGTCGCCTTGGCGTCGTGGCCTGCCTTGCCGCTTTTTGCGGATACCACCGGAAACCCTTGATCGGCCCGCGGGCTGAATGACGCTGCATGCGCCGCACTGAAGGCAAAAGTCATTACGCCGGCAGCAAGAGCTGCCGTTAAAACGGTAAATTTCTGCATGTGATCCTGTTCTGTCTGAACCGCGCGAAGATGTTCACGCAGCAACGCCTAACCAACGTCGGAACAACCCGGGGGGCTTGGGGTCCGACATCTACACGTCAGCCGTTTGACGCCCGAATTGGTGTCAAACAAGGCCAGGCAAGTCACTTTGAGTGACAGCCTGTAACTTAAGGATTGGAAAGAATTGCTTGGGAGAGGTCTCCCGGGGATTAGCGCTTCACGGAAGCAAGCAGCCTTTGCAGCGTCCGCAGCGTCGAACCGTCGGCAACGCCGTCCACCTTGCGCGGCCGGAAATGCCGTTGGAAGGCTTCGACCACCGCCTCCGTCTGCCGGTCGAAAACGCCGGATATTTCAACGCCATAGCCGTAGAGCGCCAGCATCGACTGCAACGCTTCGACATCGCCGCCGGTGTCGCCGGTTGTCAGAGTGGCGCCTCGCCTGACGGGGGCGGCCGTAACGAGATGGCCGACACCGGCCTCGAATAGCGTCCGCCACGGAAACTTCTCGCCGGGATCGATTTTGCGCCCCGGCGCAACATCGGAATGCGCGAGTACCCGCTCGGCGGCGATCGAATGCCGACCGGCGATCCCCCGGCACAGCCCGATCACGGCATCGATCTGCCGCCGGGGAAAACCGGGATAGCCCAGCGAATGCCCCGGATTGACGATCTCGATGCCGACGGAACAGGAATTGATGTCGGCGCGTCCGAACCACGAACTCTTGCCGGCATGCCAGGCGCGGTCGCTTTCCCTGACCATCTGCACGATATGGCCATTCTCGTGGACCAGATAATGCGACGAGACCTCGCTGGCCGGATCGCAAAGCCAGGCCTCGGCCCCGGCGCCGGTCGCCATGCCTGTGTAGTGCAGCACGATCATGTCGGGCCTGGGTGTCTCGCGCCGTGGGCCGAAATTCGGCGATACCCTGACTTCGGCACGTGGCTGGTCGGGCAGAAAGCCGCTCATGCGTGGCGCAGGCCCCGCTCGATCATCTCGTAGGCGGCATTGATCGCCGCCACCCTGGTGGTCGCGATCTTGATGAATTCCTGAGGCAGGCCGCGCGCGATCAGCCGATCCGGATGATTGTCGGAAACCAGCTTGCGATAGCGTTTCCTGACCTCTTCGAACGGCTTGCCGCGCTCGATGCCCAGCACGACATAGGGATCCCCGGCGCCGAGATTGACGTGCCGGGCCATGATGGCTTCGTAATGCACTTCGTCGATGCGGAAAATCTCGGCGATGCGGTGCAGGAAATGGCCTTCGCGCTCGTGCACCAGCCCGTCGGCCTTGGCGATGTGGAACAGACCGTCGAGTATGTCTTCAAGCATCACGCAGTTGGAATGCCCCGAACCGCACATCTGGGCCATCCGCTCGGCATAGGTTTCGAAACCGGCCACGTCGCGCTGGGCGAGATCGAACAGCCGCGCCACATTGCGCGTCTCCTTCGGCGGCACTTCGAATATCTCCTGGAAGGCGCGCACCTCGTCCTGGGTGACGATGCCATCGGCCTTGGCCATCTTGGCCGACAGCGCGATCATCGCCACCGAAAAGGCGACACGCCGGCGCAAATCCGCATCGCCGGAGAAAACCGTGCGCACAGCCTCGACGACGTCGGCGACACCCGACGAGGTTGAGGATGAAACGCGGGTGATGAATTCGCCGAGGCGATCCCAAATCGACATGGCCTGCTTTTTAGAGCCACCGCTCCCTCCTATCAAGCCGGGACAGTGCCGCAGGCTTTGCGCGACAAATCGATCCGGCGCGCGAGAGGGATTGGCCCACGGCGTTCGGACGACATGAGAAAGGCCGGCGGGAGCCGGCCTTCCTCATTCATCACAAGAAGTACTGCTTGCTCACTACTGCGCGGGCGCAGGAGCTGGTGTTGCCGGAGCCGGCTCGGCGGGCTTCTCGGGTGTGATGCTCTTCGTGGTCGAATTATCGGTTGCCGGAGGCGTCGCGGCCGGCGGCGTGGCTTCCGGGGTGGCCGGTTTCATCGGTTCCTCGGCGGCCGGCGGGTTGGTGCTCTGGGTGGTGGTGTTGTCCGTACCGCTGTCACTGCAGGCGGCGACGCCAAGCAAAGCCAAACCGGAAACGGACGCGAGAATGAGCTTTTTCATTTGTCTCTCCTTCAACACACGCTCACGTTGCCGTGAGCGGTCGAAGGACAAATGCGTCAGCCGGCCATGAGTTTCGTAACGTTGCGTTTCCGCATGTAACATCGTCTGGTTCATTTGCGATTGCCGCTCAGGCCGTAGCGAACTAACAGCATGTGCCGAAACACCGATCGAACAGAAGAGCGCCAGGGGCTGTCATGACCGAAAAATGGGATTTCTGGATCGACCGCGGCGGCACATTCACCGATATCATCGGCCGAGATCCGGAAGGCGGGCTGCACCCGCGCAAGCTTCTCTCCGAAAATCCCGAAGCCTATAACGATGCCGCCATCCAGGGCATTCGCGACCTTCTTGGCTTGTCGGCCGGCGACACGATCCCGAGCGGCCTGATCGGCGACATCAAGATGGGCACCACGGTCGCCACAAATGCGCTGCTGGAGCGCAAGGGCGACCGCGTGCTTTTGCTCATCACCAAGGGCTTCCGCGATGCGCTGAAGATCGCCTACCAGGCGCGCCCGGACATCTTCGCCAAGGAGATCATCCTTCCCGAACAGCTCTACGAGCGCGTCATCGAAATCAACGAGCGTGTGCGCGCCGATGGCTGCGTCGAACAATTACTCGATATCGCCGCCTGCCGGCCGGCGATCGAACAGGCCAGGGCCGATGGCATCGATGCGGTCGCCATCGTCTTCATGCACGCCTGGAAATACCCCGACCACGAGAAGGCCGTGGCGAAAGTCTGCCGCAAACTCGGTTTCAGCCAGGTCTCGGTCAGCCATGAGGTCTCGCCGCTGATCAAGCTGGTCGGCCGCGGCGACACCGCGGTGGTCGACGCCTATTTGTCGCCGATCCTGTCGCGCTATGTGCAAAGGGTGGCGGGAGAGTTGGGTGCGGCGCCAAGCTCCCCCCTTGTGGGGGAGAGCGATCAATTTCCCCGCCTGATGTTCATGATGTCGTCGGGCGGTCTCACCGCCGCCGACATGTTCCAGGGCAAGGACGCACTGCTGTCAGGACCAGCCGGCGGCGTCGTCGGCATGGTCGAGACGGCCAGGCTCGCCGGCTTCGACAAGGTCATCGGTTTCGACATGGGCGGCACCTCGACCGACCTCGCTCACTATGACGGCGAATATGAGCGCGCCTTCGACACCGAGGTCGCCGGCGTGCGCATTCGCGCGCCGATGATGCGCATCCATACCGTCGCCGCCGGCGGCGGCTCGATCCTGCACTACGAGGCCAGCCGCTTCCGGGCCGGGCCGGATTCCGCAGGCGCCAATCCCGGCCCGGCAGCCTACCGGCGCGGCGGCCCGCTCGCCGTTACCGACGCCAATGTGATGCTGGGCAAGCTGCAGCCCGATTTCTTCCCGGCCATTTTCGGACCCGGCCAGGACCAGATGCTCGACGTCGAGACGGTACGGGCAAAATTCGCCGCACTCGCCGCCGAAATCGGCGACGGCCGGTCGCCCGAGATTGTCGCCGAGGGCTTCGTCACCATCGCCGTCGAAAACATGGCCAATGCCATCAAGAAGATCTCCGTGCAGCGCGGCTACGACGTCACCGAATATCTCTTGAACTGTTTTGGCGGCGCCGGCGGCCAGCACGCTTGCCTGGTCGCCGATGCGCTCGGCATGGAAGCGGTGCTGATCCATCCCTTCTCAGGTCTTCTGTCGGCCTATGGCATCGGCCTGTCCTCGGTCTTTGCCTCGCGCCAGCAGGCGCTGCTGAAGCCCCTTGCCGAAGAGTCCAGAACGGAGATCGGCAACCTCATTGCCATCTTGAGAGAAGCCGTCATCGCCGAACTCGCCGCGCAAGGCATCGGCGAGGATACGGTCGCCACGAAACCGGTGCTGCACATTCGCTATGACGGCACCGACACGACACTGCCGGTGAATTTCGAGGCGGATTCGATTTTCCAGGCCAGGCGCGATTTTGAAATCGCCCACAAGGCGCAGTTCGGTTTCGTCTATGACGACAAGCCGATGATCGTCGAGACCGTCGGCGTCGAAGGCACCGACACTGGCGGCACTGGGCGCGACGAAACTGAATCGCGAACCGAAGACCTTGCCGTAAGCCCTTCACAGACCCGCGAAATCTTCACCGAGGGAGAGTGGCGCACTTCACCCATCTTCCGCCGCGAGGCGCTGAAGCCGGGAAACAGGGTTGCGGGACCTGCCTTGATTATCGAGCCGAACCAGACAATCGTCATCGAGCCGGGCTGGCTGGCCGAAATCACCGCCAGGAACCACGTGCTCCTGCGCCGCGTCGAGAAAAAGCGCCGGCAGGCAGCGCTCGGCACCGAGGCCGATCCGGTCATGCTGGAGGTCTTCAACAACCTCTTCATGTCGATCGCCGAGCAGATGGGCGTCACGCTGCAGAACACCGCCTATTCCGTCAACATCAAGGAACGGCTGGATTTTTCCTGCGCCGTCTTCGACCGGACCGGCGCGCTGGTCGCCAATGCGCCGCACATGCCGGTACATCTCGGCTCGATGGACCGCTCGGTCGAAACCATCATCCGGCTGAATTCCGGCGACATCCACCCCGGCGACGTCTTTGCCCTCAACGCACCCTATAATGGCGGCACGCATCTGCCGGACATCACTGTCGTGACGCCGGTCTTCGATGATGCCAAGGAAAGAATCCTGTTCTGGGCCGCCTCGCGCGGCCATCATGCCGATATCGGTGGCACGGCACCCGGCTCGATGACGCCGCTCGCCACCACGGTCGACGAGGAAGGCGTGCTGTTCGACAATTTCCGCATCGTCGACCGTGGCCGCTTCCGCGAGAAGGAGCTGGAAACGCTGCTCACCGATCACCGCTACCCGGCCCGCAATCCGCACCAGAACATCGCCGACCTCAAGGCGCAGATCGCCGCCAACGAGAAGGGCGTAGCCGAACTGCGCAAGATGGTCACCCATTTCGGCCTCGATGTCGTCGAGGCCTATATGGGCCATGTCCAGGACAATGCCGCCGAAAGCGTGCGCCGCGTGCTGGAGCGGCTGCCGGATAGTTCTGAGTACGAATACCCGACCGACACCGGCCAGATCATCAAGGTGAAGATCACGGTCGACCGGCAAAAGCGCGAGGCGACGGTAGACTTCACCGGCACCTCGCCGGTGATGAAGAACAATTTCAACGCGCCCGAGCCGGTGGCCCGCGCCGCCGTGCTCTACGCCTTCCGCGTCATGGTCGAGGATATGATCCCGATGAATGCCGGGTGCCTGCGGCCCATCAACATCATCATTCCCGATGGCTGCATGCTGAAACCCGCCTACCCCGCCGCCGTCGTCGCCGGCAATGTCGAGACCTCGCAGCATGTCACCAACGCGCTGTTCGGCGCCATGGGCGCCATGGCCAACGCCCAAGGCACGATGAACAACCTGACCTTCGGCAACAAGACGTATCAATATTACGAGACGATCTGCTCCGGCTCGCCGGCCGGCCGGATGAACTCCGGCCGCGGCTTTGCCGGCACCTCCGGCGTCCACACCCACATGACCAATTCGCGCCTCACCGATCCCGAAGTGCTGGAGCTGCGCTTTCCCGTTCTGCTCGAGGATTTCCACATCCGGAAAGATTCCGGCGGCAAGGGCAGATGGAGCGCCGGCGACGGCACCAAACGCACCATCCGCTTCCTCGAAAAGATGGAATGCGCGATCCTGTCCTCGCACCGCAACCGGCCGCCGCAAGGGCTGGACGGAGGCGGCGACGGCGAGGTCGGCTCGACCAAGATCCGCCGCAAGGACGGCACGATCGACCTGCTGAAAGCCTGCGACCAGACCGTGCTGCAGGCAGGAGACGCCGTCATCCTGACGACGCCGACGCCGGGGGGATTTGGTAAACCGTAAGAAGAGGCGTCAACAGGCTGTCACCGGCCTGTCATGGCCCTGCGCTACCCGCTTGCGGCAAAGCAAATGGGGAATCATCTTGCCATGACGGACGTTTCCGCAGATCTGGTTTTTCGCCGCGGCAAGGAAGTTGGAAAGGCCGTCTACCAGAACCGCCCGCTGTCGAAGGCCGGCATTTCGGAGCGGCTGTTTGCCTTCCTGTTCTCCGGCCTCGTCTATCCGCAGATCTGGGAAGACCCCGATGTCGACATGGAGGCGATGCAGCTTGGCCAGGGCCACCGCGTCGTCACCATCGCCTCGGGCGGCTGCAACATCCTGGCCTACCTCACGCGCTCGCCGGCCCGGGTCGACGCCGTCGACCTCAACACCGCGCATATCGCGCTGAACCGCATGAAGCTGGAGGCGGTGCGCCATTTGCCATCGCAGGGCGACCTGTTCCGCTTCTTCGGCGCCGCCGACACCAGCCACAATTCGAGAGCGTATGACCGTTTCATCGCGCCGCATCTCGATCCTGTCAGCCGTCACTACTGGGAGCGCCGCAACTGGCGCGGCCGCCGTAGGATCACTGTGTTCGACCGCAATTTCTACCAGACCGGCCTGCTCGGCCTGTTCATCGCCATGGGCCATCGCACGGGAAAATTCTTCGGCGTCGACCCAGCCGGCATCATGCAGGCCAGGAACATCGGCGAGCAGCGCCGCTTCTTCAACGAGGAGTTGGCGCCGGTCTTCGACAACAAGCTTTTGAGATGGGCGACGTCGCGCAAGGCTTCGCTGTTCGGCCTCGGCATTCCACCGGCGCAGTACGATTCGCTGATCACTTCTGGCGACGGCACCATGGCCAGCGTGCTGAAAGCCCGGCTGGAAAAACTCGCTTGCGATTTTCCGCTGGAGAATAACTACTTCGCCTGGCAGGCCTTTGCCCGCCGCTATCCGGACCCCGGCGAGGCCGCCCTGCCCGCCTATCTCGAAAAGCAGAATTACGAGACCATCCGCGGCAATGTCGGCCGCGTCGCCATCCACCATGCCAATCTGATCGAGTTTCTCGCCGGCAAGGATGCAGGCGCGGTCGACCGCTTCGTCCTGCTCGACGCACAGGACTGGATGACCGACGATCAGCTCAACGCGCTGTGGGCGGAAATCACCCGCACGGCTTCGGCCGGCGCCCGCGTCATCTTCCGCACCGCCGCCGAGCCCAGCCTGCTGCCGGGTCGCGTCTCCAGCTCGCTGCTCGACCAATGGGACTATCAGGACCAGGCTTCGCGCGAATTTTCGGCCCGCGACCGCTCGGCCATCTATGGCGGCTTCCACCTCTACGTGAAGCGCGCGGCATGAGCACCAGCGAGCTGCCGGCCAGCCCCGAATTCAAGGCCAGCCATGCCGAACTGATGGACGGCGTCTACCGCTGGCAGCGCCACATCTACGACCTGACCCGCAAATACTACCTGCTCGGCCGCGACCCAATGATCTCGGGACTCGACGTGCCTGTCGGTGGCACCGTGCTGGAACTCGGCTGCGGCACCGGCCGCAATGTCATCCTCGCCGCCCGTCACTATCCCGACGCGCGCTTTTTCGGCCTCGATATTTCGGCCGAAATGCTGGAGACGGCCGGAAAGGCGATCGACCGCGAGGGCCTGTCCGGTCGCGTCATATTGGCTAGGGGCGATGCCACCGATTTCGATGCCCGTGCACTCTTCGATGTCGAACGCTTCGACCGTGTCTTCGTGTCCTATTCGCTGTCGATGATCCCCGGCTGGGAAAAAACAGTATCGGCGGCACTTGCCGCCCTGTCGCCGAACGGTTCGCTGCACATCGTCGATTTCGGCCAGCAGGAAGGCCTGCCGCGCTGGTTTCGCACACTGCTGCGCGGCTGGCTGAAAAAATTCCACGTCGCGCCTCGTGAATCGCTGCGCGAAGTGCTGGAATCGGAATCTCGGCGAACCGGCGCAAGCTTCCGTTTCCGCACGCTTTATCGCGGCTACGCCTGGCTGGCGGTTATCGGGCCGCGCGGCTAGCCAAGGTGAAACTGCCATTTGCAGGCCGACCTCACCTGAATGTCAATGCACCTTAATGGAGTGCCTTCACCAACGCCCCCACCATCGTCTGCGGCCGATAGCCAAGCTTGGCAGGCGTCAGCCCCAGCCGCACCACCACCAACTGCTCCGAGGGAATGATGGCAACCGTCTGCCCGTCATGGCCTTCCATCCAGTACGTGTCCTTGGGCAGGCCTGCCGCGACGCCGGCGCCGGGGTTTTCCTCATCGCCCGGGGCCTCGATCCACAATTGGCCCTTGCCGTAGACCTTCGAGGCGGATGCCGGCTCTCGCATCCAGTCGACGAAACCGGCCGGCAGGATCTGGTTGCCGTTCCACACCCCGCCTTGTAGCAGGAACTGGCCGAAGCGCGCCCAGTCATGCGCGGTTGCGTAGAGATAGGACGAGCCGACGAAGGTGCCCAGCTCGTCGGTCTCGAGCACCGCGCTGTGCATGCCGAGCGGCTCGAATAGCGCCGTGCGCGGCCACGTCAGCGCCCTGGCCTTGTCGCCGACCGCGTCCTGCCAGAGGCGCGACAGCATCACCGCCGTGCCGCTCGAATAGGAAAACTGTTTGCCGACCTCTGCAGCCAGCGGCTTGGATTCGGCAAAGCCCGCCATGTCAGGTTCGAGATAGAGCATGCGCGTGACGTCGGCGACGTCGCCATAATCCTCGTTGAACTCCAGCCCGCTCGACATCGCCATCATGTCGGCAAGGCTGATCGCGGCGCGGCCGTCCGCCTTCCACGGCGCAAACAGGTTTTTGTTGTCGAAAGCCATCTTGCCGTCCTTGACCAACGTACCGACGATGGCGGCATTCACCGTTTTGGTCATCGACCAGCCGAGCAGCGGCGTCCTGGCGGAAAAGCCATCGCCGTAGCGCTCGGCGACGACACGGCCATTCTTGACCACCACCACCGCGCGCATGCCGGTGCCGATCAGCGCCGCATCGTCCAGCAGCTTGGCAACAACCGGATCCTGTGATGCCTCGACCCGTTCGCCTTCTGGCCACAGGTCGCCCATGGTGACTGCGGACGGCTCCGCTTGGATCGCGGTCCGCCGCACCTTTCCTACGTCGCCGTCCGGAACCGAAGCGCAGCCAAGCCCGTCGCGGGCTACGGCGACGCTCTTGCCGAGGAAACCGAACAGGCCAGCAGACACCGTTCCCCTGTTCTTGTCCACCGAAACCCGCATCAACCGCAGCAGGGGATGCCCGGGCGCCTGCACGTCGACGGCCAGCACCTCATTGGGATCGCGGCCGGCAATGAAGACGTTCGAACAGACGATCTTGGCCGAGTAGCCCGAGCCGACCCTGATCAACTCCGGCGGCGCGATATAAAGCCAGGCAAAAAGCGCGGCGACCGCCAGAACGATCAGGCCAAGCAGCCATTTGACGATCTTGACCACGATCCGCATTTATTTACCTCCGGGCTCTGCGCGACCCTTATGTCATCGATTTGCCGCCATTGCTTCCGCAAATCACAAAGCTTGTCGAGCGCCATCAACGGATTATCAACCATGATCGGCGATCACAGGATATGCCGGGCGATGCTGTGGGGCGATCGTTCGGAGGGGGCCCGATCACAAAGCAGGCCATCAGTGTAGAGACCCATCAGCGACCGGCTGAATCCGGCTCGGGAATTGCGATGCGCCGTCTTGCGGGCCTGATCATGCTAGCGCTGCTTGGTGCTTGCTCGACCGTCGACGATCTCTCGCCGCTGTCGCCATCCGCTTCGAGCAGCCCGACGGTTGCCGTGCGCGCGCCGCGCTTTGCCGACTCCAAGCCGCATGAATGGGAGAGCGGCGCGCCGTGGAACTATGCCGTCCACGGCACCGATGTTTCCAAATACCAGACCTCGGTCGACTGGCCGGCTGCCAGGGCCAGCGGCATCTCCTTCGCCTTCATCAAGGCGACCGAGGGCGGCGACCGTTTCGACGAGTATTTCAGCGAGCATTGGGCGCGCACGAAGGCCAACGGGATTCCGCGAGCGGCCTATCATTTCTATTATTTCTGCACCCCGGCTGCCGTTCAGGCGCGCTGGTTCATCCGCAACGTCCCCGTCGATCGCTCGGCGATGCCGCCGGTCCTCGATATGGAATGGAACCCGCAATCGCCGACCTGCAGGCTGCGTCCCGACGCCGCCACGGTGCGCGCGGAGATGACCACCTTCCTCGAAATCGTCGAACGCCATTACGGCAAGAAGCCGATCATCTACACTTCCGTCGACTTCTTCGACGACAACGGGCTGTCGGGGTTCCGCGGCTATCCCTACTGGCTGCGTTCCGTCGCCGGCCATCCGCGTGAGAAATACGGCAGCCACCCCTTCACCTTCTGGCAGTACACCGGAACCGGCATCGTTCCCGGCATGACCGGCAAGTCCGACATCAACGTCTTCAACGGCAGCGAAGCCGCCTGGAACAAATGGCTGCGGCAGAACACCCGTTGACGTCAGGTTCAACGGCAGCACCGCCCTGGATCAAAAGCACTCCAGCAGAGCTTCCGTTGAACCGGTTCAACGGCAGCACCGCCCTGGATCAAATCACTCCAGCAGAGCTTCCGTTGAACCGGTGCAACGGCAGCACTGCCCTGCATCAAATCACTCCAGCAGAGAAGCTGCCGCAGAACACCGTTGACACCGGGCCTGCCGCCTGCTTTTCGACACAGCCAGCGGTAAAGAGTGCAACCGCCGGTAATTCAGGGCGTTGGGCTTCCCGGGGGGAGCACAACAAATGACCCCCTGTTCGTTTCGAAAGGAAGCTGATGCGACTGCGTTCCAAAGTCCTCGCGGCTGCGCTGACCCTGTGCGCCACGGCCTTGCCGGCGATGGCGCAGGAATGCGGCGGCGACTTCGAATCCTGGAAGCAGGGCGTCGCCGCGGAAGCCAAGGCGGCCGGCGTAGGTGCAGTGGGTCTCGACGCCCTTGAAGCGGCAACCTTAGATGACAAGGTGTTGGCGCGCGACCGCGCCCAGGGCGTCTTCACCCAAACCTTTGTCGAGTTTTCCAACCGGATGATCTCGGCCTATCGCCTGAAGCAAGGTGCGGCGAACATGAAGAAATACGCGGATGTCTTCGCCCGCGCCGACCAGCAGTTCGGCGTCCAGGCGCCGATCATCGCCGCCTTCTGGGCACTGGAGACCGATTTCGGCGCCGTGCAGGGCGACTTCCACACGCTGAGCGCCCTGGTGACGCTTTCCCATGATTGCCGCCGGCCGCAGCTCTTCCGGCAACAGCTAGTGCCGCTTCTGGAACTGATCGATCGCGGCGTGCTGCCGGCCGATGTCAGGGGCGCCTGGGCCGGCGAGATCGGCCAGACGCAGATCCTGCCCTCCGACTATCTGGCACGCGGCGTCGACGGCGACGGCGACGGCAAGATCGACCTGCGCGGCAGCGTGCCTGATGTGATCATGACCACTGCCAACAAGGTGCTGTCGCGCGGCTGGAAACGCGACCAGCCCTGGATCCAGGAAGTCCGCGTGCCCGAAGACATGCCGTGGGATCAGACCGGTCGCACCAACAAGCTGCCGCTGTCGCAGTGGGCGCAATGGGGCGTCACCTACCCCAGCGGCGCGCCGCTGGTCGACAACGGCCTGAAAGCAGGCCTCGCGCTGCCGATGGGCCGCAAGGGGCCAGCCTTTCTCACCTACGACAATTTCGACGTCTATCTCGAATGGAACCAGTCCTTCACCTATGCGCTGACGGCAGCCAACCTTGCCGCACGGCTGGCAGGCGCGCCGCCGTTGGACCCGCGCAATCCCGAGACCGGTCTCAACAATGAGCAGATGAAGGCATTGCAGACCAAGCTGGAAGCCAAGGGCTACGATGTCGGCACCGTCGACGGCATTTTGGGTACCAACACCCGCGAGGCGATCCGCAAGGAGCAGACGCGGCTAGGTTTGCCGGTGGATGGCTGGCCGACGCCGGAGCTTTTGGGAAAATTATAGGGCAGTAGGGCAAATTAGCCCGAAGCAGTGACTGCCGCCACCCCTATTCCCCTATTCCCCTATTCCCCTATTCCCCTATTCCCCTATTCCCCTACTGCCTTATTCCCCTCAATCCGCCATCGTCTCCAAACTGGCAAACCCCTGTGGCGCGTCGCCCTCGTCGAACGGCGTCGTCACCTCGACGAATGTGTCGGGATAGAAGCCGTTGAAGCGGGTCCTAAGCGACAGCGAGTAGGCGCCGATATGGCCGATCTCGATCCAGTCGCCGGTATCGACCGTTTCCGGCAGCCAGAACGGCCGCGACAGGATGTCGACGGAATCGCAGGTCGCGCCGCAGACCTTGAACGGCACGATGTTCTTCTCCTCGCCATTGCGCGAGCGGATCGCCGGGTCGGGAATGAAGCGCGCCGGCAGCGTGATCTTGCCGGTCCATGAATCCGACAGCGATGCCCAGATGCCGTCATTGATGTAGAGCCGCTTGCCCTTGCGCAGCAACACCCGCACGATCAACGACAGGCAGCGCGCCACGATCACCCGGCCGGGCTCAGCCACCAGCGGCATCTGGTCGAACTGATACTCCTTCAGATCGCCCGACAGCCGCGACATGATCTGGCCAAGCGACGGCATCTCGATCTGCTTGCGGTTAGGATCGTGGCCGTATTCGGCGGGGAAACCGCCGCCGACATCGAGCCCGGCAATATCGAAGGTCAGCCGGTTGCGCACCCAGTCGGCGGAAGCCAGCGCCCGCTCATAGGTGTCGGGATCCTCGATCTGGCTGCCGACATGGAAGCACAGGCCGACCTTGTAGCCGGTACGGTTCAGCCGCTCCGCGAGCTCGACGGCATACGCCGGCCCGGCGCCGAACTTCTTCGACAGTTCGTAGGCGGCATGCCCCTTGGTCTGCACCCGCACGAACACGCTGATCGAGCCCGGATCGATGTCGAGAGCCCGCACCACGCGCGTCAGCTTGGTGATCTCGTCCTCATGATCGAGCGAAATGACGCGGATGGCGTATTTCTCCAGCGCCAGCTTGATGTCCGACTGCGCCTTGACCGGGTGCATGTAGAGCATCTCGGCATCGGGGGAAACGGCACGCACGGCGGCGAACTCGCCCGGCGAAGCGACGTCGAAAGCCTTGACGCCGGCTTCGACCAGCGTCTTCAGCACGATCTGCTCGCCATTGGTCTTGACCGCATAGGCGGTCTTGCCGGGGAACATGCCCATGAACTGCCTGGCATCCGCCATCAGCACTTGCGGGCGGAAGCAATAGACCGGATCGTCCGGACGAAGCGCCAGTGCCGCCTCGCGGGCATTCTCGAATCGCTGCATGGACGAATCCTCACTTCGGCTGCGCACAATTAATCCAAGCTAGCGGCTAATGAAAACAATTCTGTGTCTCGTGCGGCTGACGCTGGGGCGCTGGGTCTTGGCAGGAACGTTTGCCACCGATCAGGTTTCGGGTGGCTCTTGTCACTGAGTCCGATATGGCTTCTGCCTGACTGACTGGCATTCAGGCCGTCTGGGAGGGCGACTCACATGACAATAGCCGCGACATCAGCACCGCGCGGGCCGATGGTGCTCAAGGACTGGGGGCAGCTCCTGCTGCTCGGCGCGATCTGGGGCGGCTCGTTCTTCTTTGCCCGCATCGCGGTGGCGGAACTTCATCCGCTGGTGCTGGTGCTGTTTCGCGTCGCCATCGCGGCGATCGCGCTGCAGATCTATCTCGGTCTGCGTGGCCCGTCCTTCCGCCTCGCCCTTCCCCATGCCGGCCTGTTCTTCCTGCTGGCGCTCACCAACAACGTCGTGCCCTTTTCGCTGATCTTCGCCGGCCAGACGGAGCTTGGCGCCGGCGTCGCCTCGGTGCTCAACGCCACGACGCCGTTCTGGACGCTGATCCTCGCCAATGCGCTGACATCGGACGAAAAGCTCTCCTGGAACAAGCTCGCGGGCATTGCGCTCGGCATCGCCGGTACGGCCGTCATGATCGGCCCCGGCCTGCTTGCCGGGCTCGGCGGCCCGGTCTGGGCCAAATTCGCGCTGATCGGCGCTTCACTGTCCTATGGCATTGCGCTGATGGTCGCCCGCCGCTTCAAGGGCGTGCCCTCGCCGGTCGTCGCCACCGGGCAGTTGACCGCTTCGACCATCATCATGATCCCGATCGTGCTCTTCACCTACGGCCCATCCGGCCTGTTCTCGGCCTCGCCGCCGGTCTGGGCGGCGGTGCTGGCGCTGGCACTTCTGTCCACAGCCGTCGCCTACATCCTCTATTTCAACCTCGTCGCCTCGGCGGGCGCTACCAACGCCTCGCTGGTCACGCTGGTCGTGCCGGCCAGCGCCATGCTGCTCGGCTTCCTGTTCCTAGGCGAGCGGCTGGAGCTGTTCGAAATCGGCGGGGTGGTGCTGATCGCGCTCGGCCTCATCACCATCGACGGGCGCGTCCTTGGAAGACGTTAGCGCGTCCTTTGAACCCCCACATCGCCGCGAAAGTCGGATTCGACTTTCGCGGCGGTAGCGCTGCCATGACACGGCAGCGACACGAGCCGGCCACATTTTATTCACAGGTCTGAAGTCGGTATTTGCCTAGGAGTTTCAAAGCCTAACGGCAAAAGACATGTCGCGGATTTCACAATCACGTCGCAATGCAGCACATTTTCCGCTTGCCTGTGGCACAAATGAACCTAGACTCCATGACATAGCTCTTTAAGAGGAGGCTATGTCATGGGACTTACGAGGCCTATCAACGCATTGATGATCTGTGCTGCGTTCGCCTTTATCGGAGCCCTCATTATGGGCTTCCTTCCCTGACCGCCAAAGCGGGGAAGACCAGCACCCAAATAGTCCAACCAATTCAAAAGGCCGGGTTTTCCCGGCCTTTTGTTGTTGAGCCCGACCTCATGCCGCGGCTGATCCGGCGGCCGCCGCCTCGTGCGAGCGAATACCGATCATATGGCAGATGGCAAAGACCAGATCGGCGCGGTTCATGGTGTAGAAGTGGAAATCGCCGACACCGCGCTCGACCAGGTCCATGACCTGTTCGGCTGCCACCGCCGATGCCACCAGCGCATGCGTCTGCGGGTCCTTGTCGAGGCCTTCGAAACGCTCCGCCAGCCAGCCGGGCACATGCGCGCCCGCCCTCGCGGAAAAGTTCGCGACCTGCTTGAAACTGTGAACCGGCTGGATGCCCGGCACGATCGGGATGTAGATGCCGGCGCGGCGAACGCGCTCGACATAGCGCTCGTAGAGATCGTTGTCGAAGAAGAACTGGGTGATCGCCCGCGTCGCGCCATTGTCGACCTTGCGCTTCAGCATCTCGATGTCGGTGGCAAAATCGGGGCTTTGCGGATGCTTTTCCGGATAAGCCGCGACGGAGATGTCGAAATCCGCGATCGTCTTGAGCCCGGCGACCAGTTCCGCGCCATTCTCGTAGCCACCGGGATGCGGCCGGTAGGGCCCGCCGACGCCGGAGGCCGGGTCGCCGCGCAGCGCCACGAACCGGTTGATGCCGATCGATTTGTAATCCCGGATGACCGCATCGACCTCGTCGCGCGTTGCCCCGACGCAGGTCAGATGCGCCGCTGCAGGAATACCGGTTTCCGTCAAGATGCGCTTTACAGTGCGCGCGGTGCGCTCCCGTGTCGAGCCGCCGGCGCCGTAAGTCACCGAGACGAATTTCGGCTTCAGCGGCTCCAGCCTCGTGACCGTCTCCCACAGCCTCGCTTCCATCTCGTCCGTCTTCGGCGGGAAGAATTCGAAGGAAACCCTGACCTTGTCGCCGATGTCGGGGCGGCGGGAAAAGCGGAACTGGTTCATGCGATTTCCCCCATCGAGTTCGCTTTGGCCTGCCTTGTGTCGTTGGAAGGATCGGCAATCAGCAGGCGCCGATCGCGGCCGAGCCAGAGTTTCACAGTGAGCCTCGCCTCATTGCCACCGCGCGGCTCGAACTCCTGGGCATCTTCGAGATCGAGGCCGGCTTCCGAAAACCAGTCGGCGATCTGCCGGTCGGAAAAGCCGAGCCGCATATGCGCATGCTCCTCGCGCAGGAATTCCAGCGCATGCGGCGCGAAATCGACGATGACCAGGCGTCCTGCCGGACGCAAAAGCCGCGCCGCCTCGCGGATGGCGCGGGCGGGATCGTCGAGATAGTGCAACACCTGATGGATGGTGACGAGATCGAAGGCATCGCGCTCGACCGGCGGCGCGAAGATGTCGCCCTGCCGAACCTGCGCGTTCGAAACGCCGGCCTTGTCGAGATTGGCGCGCGCCACGGTCAGCATCTCGCGCGACATGTCGATGCCGACACCGCGCCGATAGAGCGGCGAGAAGATTTCGAGCAGCCGCCCGGTGCCGGTGCCGAGATCGAGCATCGACTGGAACGGCCGCTTGCCGACCAGTTTCAGCATTGCGGCTTCGACGGCGCGGTCCGGCACATGAAGCGAGCGGATATGGTCCCAGCTTGCCGCATTCACGGAAAAATACTCGACCGCCCGGTCCTGCCGCTTGCGCTTGACCGAGGCCAGGCGCTCAAGATCGCGCTCGACCTGCGGATCGGCGCCGCGAATGCCGGAAACCAGGCCCATGACGAAGTCACGCGCGGAATCCGCATCCGACAGGCGGAAGAAGGCCCAGGACCCTTCCTGGTAGCGGCCGATCAGCCCTGCCTCCAGAAGCAGCTTCAGGTGCCGCGAAACGCGCGGCTGCGACTGGCCGAGAATTTCGGTAAGATCGGAAACGGTGAGGTCACCGCGCGACAGAAGTGCCAGTATGCGCAATCGGCTGGATTCGGCCGCCGCCTTTAACGTATCCACCATAGTGTCGAGCGAGACATGCATCAGCGTATTCTCTTTGAAAAGATATAAACATATGTTTATGTCAGTTTTCGAAACCTTGCAAGCGCTATGTCGCTTCCGGACAAGAAAATGCCGCTTGTGTGGCGTTTTAAGAGACATGGGCCATGACTGGACCGCGTGAGATGTTCGAGGCGCGCGAAGGCGAGCAGAGGCTGGAAAACGATCCGGCACTGATGCCGCCGGATGACGGCATCGTCTTCATCGGCCGCATTGCCTCGCCGTGGACGACGCGCGAAACCTGCCCGAAGAACATGCGCGCCGCGCGCGAGACCGGGCAGAAGGCAGTGCTGACCATCGACGCGCCCTATCGAAATGGCTTACGGGGGCTGGAGCGCGCCAGCCACGTCATCATCCTGTCCTGGCTGCATCACGCGCCGCGGGACCTGATTGTGCAGAAACCACGCCATGCGGTCGAAGCAAAAGGCGTATTTTCGCTGCGCTCCCCTGCCCGCCCCAACCCAATCGGGCTGCATGTGGCCAGGCTCGTCGGGCTCGACCAGAACACCGGCCGCATCGATCTCGACGCCATCGACGTGCTCGACGGCACTCCGGTCATCGACATAAAACCCTATTTCGCCTCGACCGACGCTATATCGGAGGCGACCATCGAAGGGCGCGACGAGCCCGGGGTTCGGCGATGACGGCGCCCACCGGTCGCCGCCGCGCCATCGCCAAGGCGCTGACAGCACTTCTGCCGCTGGCGCCTTATGCCGACATGGAGAAGATCCGCGGCGACGCCGGCGCGGTCCACATGAAGACCTTACCACCAGGCATCGCCGTATGGCTGGCGACGATTGCCCATATCCGCCACATGCACACAGATTACGAGAAACTGCTGAGCGAAGGTTACGACCGCGACTCGGCGCGTTTCTTCGTCATCGAGCAGACCAACGTCGTGCTCACTCGCTGGCGCGCGACGCGCCTGCTCGACGCGGATGACGAGGAGGAATGACCACGGCTACTTCCGCTTAAGCACTGCGACCGCATTATAGGGCTGACCATCGGCCTGGCCGATCCAGGTCCAGGACAGATTTTCCTTGAAAAACCTGACGGTGATGTTGCCGCCGTCGATGCATTTGTCCTGACCGTAGGTGATGCTCTCGTGGTATTCCGCCGAAATGCCGTCCCTGGACGTCTGTGACAGCAATCCGCCGCAGCCGAGTGACGGATAGTCGATCGACGCGCTGCCATCGTTGATGGTCATGGCGATCGGCCAGTCGGCCCCGGCGTCACCCGCCGGGCTTTGATGGCCGCTGCCGACCCAGGTGCCGCTCAGCGACGGCACCGCGCAAGGCACGTTCTGGAAGATCGGTGTCAATTCGCTGCCGGTTTTCTCGCAGCGATAGGTCTGCCCGCCCCGGCACAATTCCTCGCCTTCGCGCGCGCACTGGGCGCTGGCTTCGCCCGCAGCGGCGAACATCGTCATGGCTGCTATGACGGCCCCAAGCCTGCCCATCTTCCCCCTCCCGTTCAGAGCGCGCAATCTAAGGCAATTCCGATCCAATGTATCGGCGAGATCGTCATCGAGGCCGAACAGCACCGGGCGGGTGGCTCTATGCGTTCTGCCCTGCGCCGATAGCCTGCTGACTCGCCTTGCGTGACAGGAGGCCCCGATGAGCCACACGGCGACGACACAGGACGAGAAGCAACTGCCCGTGGTTGGCGACCGCCATGTCGACCCGCATTCCTACCCCGACGGCATCGCCTTTCTCGACGGCCAATACCTGCCGATGTCGCAGGCCAAGATCTCGGTGCTGGACTGGGGTTTTCTGCATTCCGACGCCACCTACGACACCGTGCATGTCTGGAACGGCCGCTTCTTCCGCCTCGATCTGCATCTCGACCGCTTCCTCGGCGGGCTGGAAAAGCTGCGCATGACCATTCCCTTCGACCGCGACGGCGTGACCGAAATCTTGCACAATTGCGTGGCGCTGTCCGGTCATCGCGCCGCCTATGTCGAAATGCTGTGCACGCGCGGCGCCTCTCCGACCTTCAGCCGCGACCCGCGCCAGGCGGTCAACCGCTTCATGGCCTTCGCCGTGCCGTTCGGCTCGGTCGCCAACGCCGAGCAGCTGCAGCGCGGCCTGCGGGTCGCCATCAGCGACAAGATGCGTATTCCGCCGGCCTCGATCGACCCGGCGATCAAGAATTACCACTGGCTCGATCTGGTGCGCGGCCTCTACGATGCCTATGACCGCGGTGCAGAGACCGCGTTGCTCCTCGACTTCAACGGCAATGTCGCCGAAGGCCCGGGCTTCAACGTCTTCTGCGTCAAGGACGGCAAACTGTCGACGCCGGCCACCGGCGTGCTGCCCGGCGTCACCCGCCGCACCGTCTTCGATCTCTGTGCAGAAGAAGGCCTTGCCGCCACGGCGACCGATGTCAGCGTCACCGCATTGCGCGAGGCCGACGAGGTGTTCATCACCTCCACTGCGGGCGGCATCATGCCGGTGACGGAGATCGACGGCGCGGCGATCGCCAATGGCAAGGTCGGACCGATCACCAGCCGGCTGATGGCGCGCTACTGGCAAAAGCACGATGACCCGGCCTGGTCGTCTCAGGTGAATTATCCCCGATAATTCAGGCGTCTTTGTCAAAAGATTCCCGTCGCCTCTGGAAAATCAGAGGATCGACCGTATATGCCCGAAAGCGGAGAAGCCTCCGCTTTCATCCAAAATCACGCCCGCAGGGGCAAGGACTCCAAGATCATGACAAACAAGGTTTGGTTCATCACCGGATCGTCGAAGGGCTTTGGCCGCGTCTGGGCCGAGGCTGCACTCGCGCGTGGCGACAGCGTCGCGGCCACCGCCCGCGATGCCGGCACGCTCGCCGATCTCGTCGAGAAATACGGCGACAGGATTGCCGCGATAAAGCTCGACGTCACCGACAAGAAAGCCGTCGATGCCGCTGTCGCCGAGGCGCACAAGCGTTTTGGCCGGCTCGACGTCGTCATCAACAATGCCGGCTACGGCCATTTCGGCGCCATCGAGGAGGTCAGCGAACAGGAAGCTCGCGACCAGATCGAAACCAATGTCTTCGGCGCTCTGTGGGTCACTCAGGCCGCACTGCCGATTATGCGGGCACAGCGTTCCGGCCACATCATCCAGATCTCGTCGATCGGCGGCGTCAATGCCTTTGCCTCGCTCGGCCTCTACCACGCCTCGAAATGGGCGCTGGAGGCCTTCAGCCAGTCGCTCAGCATCGAGGTCGCGGAATTCGGCATCCATGTGACGCTGGTCGAGCCGGGCGGTTTCTCCACCGACTGGGCCGGGCCGTCGGCCAAGGTGTCCCAACCGATCGAGGCCTATGCGCCCGCCCGTGCCAAGATGGCCGAGCGCCGCGCCAATTCGGTCGCCGGCGATCCAGACGCCACCGGGCCGGCCATGCTGGCCATTGTCGACGCCGCCGAGCCGCCGCTGCGGGTATTCTTCGGCGATGGCGGCCTGCCGATGATCAAGCAGGAATACGCCAACCGCATTGCCACCTGGGAGAAGTGGGACGACGTTTCCATCATGGCGCAAGGCGCGAAGAAGAACCGCAAGGGCTGAAGTCCAGCGCTTTTGCTGCGCCGCTCCATGGGCGGCGTAGCCGGCCGTCAGGCTTGATAAATCCACTGCTCCGGCACGCGCAGCGATATCTCTTCGCCTGCCCTAACCGTGCCTGGCTTCTCTACCCAGGCGACAATGCCGCGCAGCCGCTTCGCCGCTTTCGGGAACAGCAGCGCGCCGGCTTCGACGTCGGCCATTCCGGCGTTTTCGGCGATCGACCGGCCGGCGATGCGGCACGGGCCGTTCTGTGCGTCGACCTTGATGGTGGCGCCGCCCTTGAAGAACAGCAGCGTGCCGGCCGGCAGCATGGAGAGGTTCGGCACCCCTTCGATCACCAGATTGGCGCCGATCCATTCCGGCTTGATCTCGGCCAGGCCCATGCGCTCGGCGACAACCGCCAGCTCGTCCGCTGCCACGATGGACAATTGCCGCTCGTTGCGCATTTCAGTGCCGCGCGGATACCAGGGCTCGCGCCCGCCCGAGCGCCGCGTCGGTCCGGCATGGAAATCGCCTGAAATGCCGTCGAAACCCAGCCGCAATTCGTCCACCGGGCGCGTCTGAAAATGATCCGCCGGCGCCACGTAAAGCGCTGCCGCCCTGGCGGCAAGCTTTCGCGCGGCGATGATTTCAACCGGCTTTTCAGCCTCGGGGAAGAGATCCGGCATGGCGTTCTTTCTATTCGTCATCCAGCGAATTAGCCGGGCGCGCTTCGCGGCGTCCAGTCGAAAGTGCTGATCGTCCGATCAACAGCACCGATAGGATCGCGATCACGCTTTTCTTACCTGTCATCGATCTCGCACCGCATTGCCGGCGCGCGGTGCCGGTTTCATAGTGACGTCCAGACGGTTTGCGGAGGCTGATCATGCGACCTGTGACGGCAATCACGTTGCTTTGGTTGATCTGGGCAGGAAGCTGGGCCGTCGCCGCTTTGTGGTCCGACCCTGCCCAGAAGCGCGCCGGGTTCAAGGCGGAGGCCCGCTATCGGGGTCTCTGGATAGCCGGCGCGGTGCTGCTGTTCATTCCGGCGCACGGCTATGAAGGCCGGCTCAGGCTGTGGATGCCTGATCTCCCCGAAGCCTGGATCTGTGTCGCCCTGATCGCCATCGGCATCGCCTTTGCCTGGTGGGCGCGCCTGCATCTCGGCAGGCTGTGGTCGGGCACCATCACCGCCAAGGCCGGGCACCATGTCGTCAACACCGGCCCGTATGGCCTTGTCCGGCATCCGATCTACACCGGATTGCTGCTGGCGATCCTCGCCACCATGGCGGCCAAGGGCACCATCTGGGGCATAGCCGGAACCGCGCTGCTCATCATCGGCATCGTGACGAAAGCCAGGCTGGAAGAAAATTTCCTGCGCGGCGAACTGGGCAGCGCCTATGACGACTATGCCGCGCGCGTTCCGATGCTGGTGCCGTTCGCACCAGCCTGACGCGGCAGCCTCAAAGCATTCTCAGCAGCGCGCCGCCGATCGAGTACCCCGCGCCGAAAGCGCAGATCAGACCGAAATCGCCCGGCTTCATATCGGCGTGGTTCTCCGACAGCGCGACGATGGCCCCGGCGCCCGCCGTGTTGCCCAGCCGCTCCAGCACCATTGGCGCGCGGTCGTGATCGACCTCGTGGCCGAACGACAGCTTCAGGATCATCGCATTCATCCGCGCATTGGCCTGATGCAGCCAGAAGCGCCTGATCGCCTGTGGCGTCAGCCCGTGCTCGGCGAGGAATTCGACGATGAATTTCTGCCCGGCGACGGTGACTTCCTTGAACACCTTGTTGCCGACCTGCTTGATCAGGTTGCCTTCCAGATTGATCATGTAGGGATCATCCTGGGCGGTGCGGGTATGGTAGCCCAGATTGGTGCGGATGTTGTTCGACATCTGCGTCCAGATGCGCGTGTCGAGCACCTCGAAGCGCCCCGGCCGCTTGTCGCCCTTGGCCAGGCCTTCGACCACCATCGACACCGAAGCGTCGCCGAAAATGAAATGCGTCTGCCGGTCGCGGAAATTGAGATGGCCGGTGATGATCTCGGGCGTCGTCACCAGAATGCGCTTGTGCGCGCCCGACCGCACCAAATTGACGGCGATGTGCAAGGCCGCCGCCGCCGAAGAACAGCCGAGCCCCATGTCGAAGCCTGCGCCCTTCGTGCCCAGCGCCTCCTGCATTTCGATGGCGATCGCCGGATAGGGCCGCTGGTGATGCGAGGCCGAGCAGATCACCAGGTCTATATCCGACGGCTGTAGTCCCGCATGCTCGAGAGCCTTCTTTGCCGAGGCGATGCCGAACTCGGCTTCGAGCGACAGCGCATCGTCGGGCCGAGCCGGAATGCGCGGCGACATGCGGGTCGGGTCGAGAATGCCTTCGCGCTCGATGACATGACGGGTGCGCACGCCCGAAGCGTGGACGATGAAGTCGCTATCCGATTTCGCCAGCGGCGGCTCGTCGGTGCCCAGGCGGCGCGCATTCTCCGCGTCGACCCAGGCATTGAAGCTGGCCACCAGCTCTTCATTGGTGATTGTGGCTTCAGGGATTTCAACGCCGATGCCGCTGATGATGACGCGATGCATGTCCAGTCCGTCCCATCCGCAGGCGTTGCGGGCTTCATGTGGGCGCCGGAACGCTCCGGCGCAACAGTTTTCTCACCGCGGCGGTTTACGCCGGCTTAAACCAAAGGTTTAGGCCGGACTGGTCCTCGTGCAACATGGATAATCAGGCCCGCTTGGCAACGATGAAGATGCGTGGAAAGCGCAAAAGCACCTTGCCGCTAGCCGTCTTCGGATAGGCCTTGGCGATCTTGGCCGTGTAGCTTTCAAGGAACATCGCCCGTTCGTCGGAATCCAGCGGATCGAGGAACGGCTTCAGGCCCGTCGACTTCACCCATTCGACGATCGCCTGCGCATCGGCAAGCGGGTGGTTGTAGATGGTATGCCAGATATCCAGCCGATCACTGAGCGGCGACAGGAGGTCATAGTAGGACGACACCGGCGGCAACGGCCCGCGTGCCGCGCCCTTGAACTTTTCGGCAAACGGCATTTCGGCGGCGGTCTCGCGCATCAGGCGGTGCGAGTCTTCGCCCATATTGTCGGGCATCTGGACGGCCAGCGCGCCGCCTGGCGCGAGGAAACCCATCAGCCGCTGGAAGACTGCGGGATGCTCGGGCAGCCACTGGAACACCGCATTGGCAAAAATCACGTCGACCGGCTCCGCCGGCTGCCATGTGGAGGCATCGGCGAGATCAAAGGTGACCTCGGGCAAGCGCGCCCGCGCCTTCTCGATCATGTCGGGCGAAGTGTCGAAGCCGCTCACCCCGGCATCCGGCCAGCGCCCGACGAGCAACTCGGTCGAATTGCCCGGCCCGCAGCCGATGTCGACGACCCGGCGTGGAAAGTCGACGGGCACCTGCGCCACAAGATCCCGCGCGGGCCGCGTGCGTTCGTCCTCGAATTTCAGATATTGGGCGGCGGACCAATCAGCCATTTGAGCTCCTCATGCCGGTTGAGATCGCCGCCCGGAAAACCCCCTACCGCGTCAGCCTCTTGTAGGTCATGCGGTGCGGGTTGACGGCATCCGGCCCGAGGCGGCGGATCTTGTCCTGCTCGTAATCCTCGAAATTGCCCTCGAACCATTCGACATGGCTGTCGCCCTCGAAGGCGAGGATGTGCGTCGCCAGGCGGTCGAGGAACATGCGATCGTGCGAGATGATGACCGCGCAGCCACCGAAATTTTCCAGCGCGTCTTCGAGCGCGGCCAGCGTTTCGGTGTCGAGATCGTTGGTCGGTTCGTCGAGCAGCAGCACATTGCCGCCGGTCTTCAACATCTTGGCCAGATGCACGCGGTTGCGCTGGCCGCCGGAGAGGTTGCCGACCTTCTGCTGCTGGTCGCCGCCACGGAAGTTGAACGACGCGCAGTAGGCGCGCGTGTTGGCCTCGAACTTGCCGAGCTTGACCACTTCTGCGCCGCCGGAAATCTCTTCCCACACCGTCTTCGACGGATCGAGAGCATCGCGGCTCTGGTCGACATAGCCGAGCTTCACCGTTTCGCCGACGCGCACAGAACCCGCATCCGGCTTTTCCTGGCCGGTGATCATGCGAAACAGTGTCGTCTTGCCGGCGCCGTTCGGGCCGATGACGCCGACGATGCCGCCGGGCGGCAGCTTGAATTCCAGGCCGTCGATGAGCAGCGTGTCACCAAAGCCCTTCGACAGGCCTTCCGCCTCGATCACGACATTGCCGAGCCGCTCGCCGTGCGGGATGACGATCTGCGTATCGCTCGGACGCCGCTTGTCGGCTGCATCCAAAAGGTCCTGGAACGCCTGGATACGCGCCTTGGATTTGGTCTGGCGGGCCTTCGGGCTCGACTGAATCCATTCGCGCTCGCGGCCGATGGCGCGCTGGCGGGCATCGTCCTCGCGGCCTTCCTGCTTGAGCCGCTTGGCCTTGGCTTCGAGGTACTTGGTGTAGTTGCCCTCATAGGGAATGCCGCGGCCGCGATCGAGTTCGAGGATCCAGCCGGTGACGTTGTCGAGGAAGTAGCGATCGTGGGTGATGATCATCACGGCGCCCGGATAGGCACGCAGATGCTTTTCCAGCCATGCCGTGGTTTCGGCGTCGAGATGGTTGGTCGGTTCGTCGAGCAGCAGAAGGTCGGGCTGGCGCAGCAGAAGCTGGCAAAGTGCGACGCGGCGGCGTTCGCCGCCCGACAGCTTGGTGACTTCCGAATCCTTGGGCGGGCAGCCCAGCGCTTCCATCGCCATCTCGACCTGCTGTTCGAGGTCCCACAGGTTCAGCCGATCCATCTCGTCCTGGAGCTTGGCCGACTCGTCGGCCGTCTCGTCGGAATAGTTCATCATCAATTCGTTGTAGCGCTCGATGATGGCGGTCTTGGCGGCGACGCCTTCCATGATGTTTTCGAACACGGTCTTGTCCGGATCGAGCGCCGGCTCCTGCGCCAGGTAGCCGACAGTGGCGCCTTCGGCGAGCCACGCTTCGCCGTTCCACTCCTTGTCGAGCCCAGCCATGATCTTGAGGATCGTCGACTTGCCCGAACCGTTGGGGCCGAGGATGCCGATCTTGGCGTCCGGATAGAAGGAGAGATGGACATTCTCGAGCACCTTCTTGGTGCCATAGGCCTTGTTGAGGCCGGCCATGTGATAGATGAACTGGCGTGCCACGCGCGCTTTCCCTGAAAAACCGACTGGATTTGTCGAATTGAATGGAGGTTGGCCGCTATGTAGGCGATGCGGCGGCGAACGGCAATCGCTTTTGCCATATCTGCCCGGTCACACGCGGAAGTGTCCGCTACTCCGAAGTTTTCCACCAGCGCGAAGCGTGCTGAAATCTCCGGTTAACTCTTCGGCGTCAAAACAGGATCGGCGTGGAATCGCTCGCTATTCGCGATTTCGAGAAAGAGATCGGGTCGACGGCATTGCTGAACAGTTTCCTGCTCCTTGCCGAAGCGGTCGTCTACTTCAGCGTCATGGTGACGCTTTTCCGCTTCAGACAGCGTATCGGCCTCGGCGTCTTCGTCTGCGCGCTCGGCGTCATGCACTTCCTCGAGACCTATCTCGCCAGCGTTTTTTACGTCGCTCTGCCGTTCGGCATGGTCTCTCCGGGCTCGGCGGTGCTGTTTTCCGGCAAGCTGGTGATGCTTTTGCTGCTCTATATGAAGGAGGATGCCGCCACCGTCCGTCAGCCGATCTACGGCCTGCTGCTCGGCAATGCGCTGATGATCGGACTGGTGCTGCTGTTGCGCCTCCACGCCGTCGCCCCACTTCCCGACGGTAGGCAACCCGACATGAGTTTCATCGACGAGATGGGCTGGCTGATGGTTTGGGGCACAACGCTGTTGTTCGTCGATGCCATCCTTATCATCCTGCTGTACGAAAAGCTCGGGCGCACCCTGCGCAAGGCACCGTTCGCGCGCATCCTGACTTCCGTCGCGTGCGTGCTCACCTTCGACCAGGCCGGGTTCTTCACCGCTCTGCATTTCGTCGCCGGCGCGCCGATAGCCGTCTTTTTCGGCGGCTGGTTTGCCAAGATGGCCGCCGCGCTGATCTTCAGCACCATGCTTGTCGCCTATCTCAAATGGTTCGAGGAACGACAGATCACGGCACCGCGCGGACTGACCGATATCTTTGATACGCTGACCTATCGCGAACGCTATGAAGCGCTGGTCGAACATGTCGGCCGCGACGGGCTGACAGGCCTGCTGCATCGCGGGCGCTTCGACGCCGACGGTGAAGCCGCCGTCCAGGTCAGCCTGCGCACCGCAAGGCCGCTCAGCCTGCTGATCATCGATGTCGACCATTTCAAATCGATCAACGACCGTTTCGGCCATGCCGAAGGCGACAAGGTGCTGAAAGCGGTCGCAAGCCTGCTTGGCGAGACGGCAAGCGCCGAAGACCAGGTGTTCCGCATCGGCGGCGAGGAATTCGCCATCCTCAGTTCTCGTCCGCACCCGGTCGCCAGGCTGTTCGGCGAAAGCATTCGCTACGCGGTCAAGGGCTCGGCCGCCACCAGCCGCTTCGAACTCACCGTCAGCGCCGGCGTTTCCAGCGTCAGCGAAACCACGCGCTGCCTTGCCGACCTGTTCGCGCTTGCCGACCAGCGTCTTTATAAGGCGAAGTCGACCGGCCGTGATCGCGTCGTCGGCGAGCCGGGCGGCCACGAAGCCGACACGGCCGCTGCGTGGACCAGATCCGCACAGATTTAGGGTCTGCTCCAGGATTTCTTGTGCCGACGCACGCCTGCCGGCACGACAGTCCGGTGTCTGCGTCCCGCCAGCGTTTATCTGCCCCGTATTTTACTGGAACCCGATAGCGTCGACGGTGCCGGTCGGGCAGCCTGCCTTGTTGGTCGGCACCGAAGCCAGCAGCAGGTCCTTGAGCGCGCTGTTTGGGCCGATCGGGCCGGCGAGGCCGAGCGTCAGTTCGCCGATCAGCCGCCTGCCGCTCGACGGATCGATGACGCAGGAAACGCGCACGCGGTCCCCTGCTCCCGCCCCGAAGGCAGTGTCGAAAGCGCCGCGGATCTGGTCGGCCGTCAGCTTGCCGCCGATGTTTTTGGCAAAGAGATCGCGCACCGGCGAACTGTTCACCGCGCGCATCAAATTCAGCGCGTCGGAGAAATAGTCCTGCTGGCTCTTGCCGTAGCAGGTGCCGTGCTTGATCCATTCATGCCGTTCGAGGTGGGAGGCCGTTCCAGGCATCACCTGGTCGAGTTCCGTGCGGGTGTTGGCGTCAAGATTGACCGGCGGCAGGTCTTTCCAGTGGGCCGGATTGTCGTTGGCCTTGTCACTCGCCGTCGCCTGGCAATAGAAATTGCCATTCGGCTGCGGCCACAGGCCGTGCAAGGTGAAATGCGTGGCGTCGAAATCGCCGGTACTTTGTGCCCTGCATTCGGTCTTGTTCGACTTTGTCTCGCAAAACGCCGGCTGCCAGCTCAGCGCGAAGACGTATTCGGGCTTCCCCGATGCCGCCGGCTTGCCTTGCTCGTCCGGCGCGGCCGGCACGGTCGCCGCGCTGCTGCCGGAAACATGGCCGCAGCTGACCTTCACCCAGCGGCGCTCCGGATCGGCGCCCGGCACCAGGATGAGATAATGCGTCGGCGTCTCCTTGTTGCCGGCAAGCAACTGATAGCTCTGCCCGGCATCGGTCGAGACATTGCCGGGGTTCTTGCCGTTCTTGATCGCTTGCGTCGCCGGACAGGCGGCGTCGGCGACGAAGCTGCCGCTCATCTTCACGTCGGCATGCGCCGCCCCGGCCAGCGACGCCGCCAACATGGCCAATCCGAAAACGACACCGATGCGCATGGAGAATCCCCGGCTGAAGAAGTGGGCGACAGACTGAAGCTGTCTCCATGTCAGAATTGCGATATTTTGCTGACCGAACGCAAGAAACATCGTCGCGAAAAGCGGGTTTGCCGGATTGACGCATAATGTGGGCCGGCGCAAACAAAGCCAACGACGACAAAAGCAGGGGCGGGATCAGGCGGCATGTCATTCAGCCAGCAGCGCGTGGTTGCCTCGCCGACCGGTGCCGAGCTCAATCTTTTCGTCAGGCAGGCCGATGGGCGGGCACGCGCCGTCGTCCAGATCAATCACGGGCTAGCCGAGCACGCAGCGCGCTATGCCCGCTTTGCCGATTTTCTTGGCTCGCGCGGTTTCGACGTCTATGTCCACGATCATCGCGGCCACGGCGCGACCAAGGCGTCCGACGCTCCGCTCGGCAGGTTCGCCGACAGGGACGGTGCCGCCAAGGTGATCGCCGACGTCGACGTCATCCATGATCTCATCGCCCGCGAACGGCCAAACAGACCGGTCATCCTGTTTGGCCATTCGATGGGTGCGTCGGTGGCGCTGAACTACCTGTCGCGCCACTCGCCACGCGTTCACGCGGCAGCAATCTGGAATGGCAATTTCTCCCAAGGCCCGCTTGGGCAGCTTGCGCTCGGCATCCTTGCCTGGGAACGGATGCGGCTCGGCTCCGACGTGCCATCGCGCCTGCTGCCGAAACTCACCTTCCAGGCCTGGGGCAAGGCGGTGCCCAATCACCGCACAGTGTTCGACTGGCTGTCGCGCGACGAAGCGGAAGTGGCGAAATACATTGCCGATCCCTTGTGCGGCTGGGACGCTTCGGTGTCGATGTGGCGCGACGTCGTCGGTATGGCGCTGAACGGCGGCAAGGATGCCGGCTTTGCCGGTATCCGGCGCGACCTGCCCGTCAGCATCGTCGGAGGCGAGAAGGATCCGGCTTCCGACTATGGCAAAGGGATCACCCATCTTGCCAATCGCATGCGCAAGATGGGCTTTTCGAATCTGGTTTCAAAGGTTTACGCCGACACCCGCCACGAAAGCCTGAACGAGGTGAATCGCGACATTATCATGGATGATTTCGCCGCCTGGGCCGACGAAGTCCTCAAAGCGTGACGGATTGGCCCATTGCAAGAGCCGTGACAGCCGTTGCAGGGCTTGATAGAGGCTCTGCTTTCGCAGCAATCGCAGTGATTGCGGCAACCACGGTGATCCATGGCTGAGCCCCCGCTGAAAGGCGTCCGCGTCGTCGAACTCGCCCGCATCCTTGCCGGGCCATGGGCCGGGCAGTTGCTTGCCGATCTCGGCGCCGATGTCATCAAGGTCGAGAGCCCCGATGGCGGCGACGACACCCGCAAATGGGGCCCGCCCTTCGTCATGGGCAAGGACGGCGAGAACCTGTCGGCCGCCTATTACCATTCCTGCAATCGCGGCAAGCGCTCCATCGCCATCGATTTCTCGACCCCGGAAGGCGCCGAGACGGTGCGCCGGCTGGTCGCCACTTCGGACGTGCTGATCGAGAACTTCAAGCTCGGCGGCCTGAAGAAATACGGCCTCGACTATGACAGCCTGCGCAAGATCAACCCGCGCCTCGTCTACTGCTCGATCACCGGTTTCGGCCAGGACGGACCCTATGCGCCGCGCGCCGGCTACGACTTTATCATCCAGGCCATGGCCGGCATGATGTCGATCACCGGCGAGGTCGGCCGCGAGCCGCAAAAAGCCGGCGTCGCCATCTCCGACATCTTCACCGGCCTTTATTCGGTCATCGCCATCCAGGCAGCACTGCGCCATGCCGAGCAGACCGGGGAAGGCCAGCATGTCGACATGGCGCTTTTCGACACCCAGATCTCGGCGCTCGGCAACCAGAATTTGAACTATCTCGTCTCCGGCAGATCGCCGGTGCAGATGGGCAATGCGCATATGAACATCGCCCCCTACGAGGTGGTGCCGGTCCGGGATGGGCACATCATCCTGGCGGTGGGCAATGACGGCCAGTTCGCCAAATTCTGCGCTGCCGTCGGGCTGGACGACCTGCCTGCCAATCCCGACTTCGCCACCAATCCCGCCCGGGTCGCCAACCGGGCCAAGTTGCGCGAACGCATGGTCGAGGCGCTGAAGGTTTTTGATCGCGATCCGCTGCTGGCAAAGCTCGAAGCGGCCAGCGTGCCGGCGAGCCCGATCAACACGATCGGCCAGATGTTCGCCGACCCGCAGACGATCGCGCGCGGCATGCGGCTCGACCTGGACGACGGCCATGGCAATCTTCTGCCTTCGGTGCGCGCGCCGATGGTGATGTCGGGCACGCCGCTGGTCTATGAGCGCCCCTCGCCGCGCCTGGGCGAGCACACGCAAGAAATCCTTGCCGAACTGGAGAAGTCTGGACAATGAAGACCGGCGGACAACTCATCGTCGACGCTCTCGAAGCCAACGGCACCGACCGCATCTACTGCGTGCCCGGTGAATCCTATCTGGCGGTGCTCGACGCGCTGCACGATTCAGCGATCCGCACCATCGTCTGCCGCCAGGAAGGCGGTGCCGCCATGATGGCCGATTGCCACGGCCGCCTGACCGGCAAGCCCGGCATCTGCTTCGTCACCCGCGGCCCCGGCGCCACCAATGCCTCGGCCGGCATCCACATCGCCATGCAGGATTCGATACCCGTCATCCTGTTCATCGGCCAGGTCGCCGGCCACGCCAAAGAGCGCGAGGCTTTCCAGGAGGTGGATTACAAGAGGTTCTTCGGCGACATCGCCAAATGGGTAGTCGAGATCGACGACGCCTCGCGCATCCCAGAATTCGTCACCCGCGCCTTCGCCGTGGCGACATCGGGCCGTCCCGGCCCAGTGGTGATCTCGCTGCCCGAAGACATGCTGACCAGTGTCGTTGAAGCGCCCGTCGCCTTGCCGCACACACCGGTCGAAACGCGGCCCGGGGAAGCCGAACTCGATGCGCTTGAGAAATTGCTGGCCAAGTCCAAGCGGCCTTTCGTCATCCTTGGCGGCACGCGCTGGGACGCCGAGGCGGTTGCACAAATGCGCGCGATCGCCGAGGCTTGGTCGCTGCCGGTCGGCTGTTCCTTCCGCCGCCAGATGCTGTTCGATCATCTGCATCCGAACTATGCCGGCGATGTCGGCATAGGCATCAACCCGAAGCTGGCCACAGCGATCAAGCAGGCCGACCTCGTGCTGCTGATCGGCGGCCGCATGGGCGAAATGCCCTCCTCGGACTACACGCTGCTGAAAAGCCCCTACCCCGCCCAGACAATGGTCCATGTCCATGCCGATTCCGGCGAGCTCGGCCGCGTTTACAGGCCGGCATTGGCGATCAACGCCTCGCCGTCCGCCTTCGTCGACGCTTTCGCCAAACGCAAGCCGGCCTCCGCACCCGTCTGGGCAGCCGAGACGCCAAAGCTGCATGCCACCTATCTCGACTGGTCGACACCACCCGAAAGCGGCCCCGGCCCGGTCCAGATGGGCCCGATCATGAACTATCTCGAAAAGATGCTGCCCGACGACGCCATTCTCACCAACGGCGCAGGCAATTACGCCACCTGGGTGCATCGCTTCCATCGCTTCCGCCGCTTCGCCACTCAAGGTGCGCCGACGTCAGGCTCGATGGGCTATGGCACGCCTGCGGCAGTCGCCGCCAAAGAGCTGTTTCCAGAGCGCACCGTGGTCGCTTTCGCCGGCGACGGCTGCTTCCTGATGAACGGGCAGGAATTCGCCACTGCCGTGCAATACGACCTGCCGATCGTCGTCGTCGTCGTCAACAACGGTATCTACGGCACCATCCGCATGCATCAGGAGCGCGAATATCCCGGCCGCGTGGTGGCCACCGACCTCAAGAACCCCGATTTCGCGGCTCTCGCCCGCGCCTATGGCGGCCATGGCGAAACGGTTGAGAAGACGGCGGACTTCGCCCCGGCCTTCGAACGCGCCCGCGCCAGCGGCAAGCCGGCGATCGTCGAGATCAGGCTCGACCCCGAAGCGATCACCCCGACCCGGACGATGACCCAGATCCGCGACAAGGTTTGAGAGCCGACCGGGGCAAGTCGAGTTCCTTCACGCCCCTCTGCCCTGCCGGGCATCTCCCCCTCAAGGGGGGGAGATTGGCAGTTTCGTCGTCTCGCCCTTCTTCCAATACTGGCGATTGGCGAAACCCGAAGTACATTCCATCTCCCCCCTTGAGGGGGAGATGTCCGGCAGGACAGAGGGGGGGCGCTGTCCCGCCAACCTTCAACGGTCAGCTACTTCGCCTTCTCGATCTGGCCGCGGACCTCCCCATTCGGGTTCGCTTTGGTGTGGACGTTGACGTAATACTTGCCGGCCTCAAGGTCAGCCGCCTGGGCATCAGTGAGCGTCTCCGACCCTTTGATCGGGCTCTTGAGTTTTTTGAACGGGATGACAGGGTCGGCGTTTTCACCCATCGCCGCAGGGCCATGGATATGCGCGGCCGTCGCCGGTCCGCTGAGGCCGGAATATTTGACGTTCCAGTTGAGCTTCTTCTTGGTCGTGTCGAAGGTGAAAGTGGCCGTGCCCTTACCCTTCGTGGTGACGGGCGGGCTCTGCTGGCTGCCGTCTAGTGTCGCCTTGAACTTTTCCATGGCTGCCAAGGCCGGCGATGCGAACAGGAAAGCGGTCGAAATGGCCAGCGCCGACAGCGCCGGTAAGAAGGATTGGATGCGCATGAAGAACCTCCGATTGACTGTGCATGCGTCGCGGCTCCCCGGCGCGCGCATGCGCCAACGGAACGGCCTGGCGGCACAATGTATCCAACCACACGTTTTTGTGATGACGTATAGAGATCCTAGGGGCCGTCCTGTCCGGCTTCAGCGATAGCGGTCAGACCGCCGCCAGCGCCTGCGTCAGGTCGGCGATCAGATCGTCCGGATGCTCGACGCCGATCGACAGCCTGACCGTGGTCTCCAGCACGCCGATGCGCTGGCGCACCTCGAAGGGAATGCCCGAATGGGTCATGGCCGCGGGGTGACTGGCCAGCGATTCCGTTCCGCCGAGGCTCACCGCCAGCTTGAAGATCTGCAATTCGTTGAGGAAGGCGAAAGCCGCCTTCTCCCCGCCCTTGATGTCGAAGGAGAAGGTTGATCCGGCGCCGCTGCATTGCGCCCTGTAGGCGCGGCCGGCCGGCGTATTCTCGCCCAGAAACGGCAGGTAGTGCACCTTGTCGACCTTGGCGTGGTCGCGCAGGAATTCGGCGATCAGGCGAGCATTGTCGTTGGCCCGCTCCATGCGGATCGACAGCGTCTCCAGGGAGCGGCCGAGCATCCAGCAGGAATGCGGGTCGAGCTGCGTGCCGATCGCGCCGCGCAGCGCCTTGATCGGCTTGGTGATAGCCTTGCTGCCCATGGCGGCACCCGCGATCAGGTCGGAATGGCCGCCGACATATTTGGTCAGCGAATAAACCGACACGTCGGCACCATGTTCGATCGGCCGCTGGAACACCGGACCCAGCAATGTGTTGTCGCACACGATGATCGGCGTTGACCCTTGGCTCGCGCCGATCTCGTCGGCGATTTTGCGCATCAGCGCGAGGTCGACCAGGCTGTTGGTCGGGTTTGACGGCGTCTCGATCAGGATGACCGACACGCGGCCTTTCGCGACAGCCGCGTCGGCGGCCGTGCGCACCGCCGGCTCATCCACGCCATCCGCGAAACCGACAGCACCGATGCCAAAACCGGAGAGCGTGCGCGTCAAAAGCGTCTCCGTGCCGCCGTAGAGTGGCTGCGAATGCAGGATGACGTCGCCTGGACGGGCATATGCGAGCAGTGTCGTGGCGATCGCCGACATGCCCGATGAAAACAGGATACAGGCATCCGTCCCCTCATAAATCGCCAGCCGGTCCTCGACGATCTCGCTGTTGGGATGATTGAAGCGCGAATAGACCAGGCCGGAGGCGGTGCCGCTCGGCGGCTCCTTCCTGCCGGATGTGTAGTCGAAGAAGTCGCGTCCCTCCTCCGCCGACTTGAACACGAAGGTCGAGGTCAGGAACACCGGCGGCTTGACGGCGCCCTCCGACAGCTGCGGATCGAAGCCATAGCTCAGCATCAGCGTCTCCGGATGGAGCTTGTGGTTGCCGATATGGGTTTTCGACGGGCGTGGCGCGGTCATGGCTTTTCCTGCCTGTTCGAGTGAAATAGTGAACGGCAATTTATGCGATCTCGTTCCGCCAGTCCTTGCTATTCTTGGGCTCACATGGCTGCATCCCCGCAACAAATTGCCTGGAGAGACCGAAAGTGCAGCAGAAGATAGCCGACGATTTCGACCTGAAAATCCTGCGTGAGCTGCGGGCCGACGCCCGCATCACCAACAACGAGCTTGCCGAGCGCATCGGCCTGTCGCCGTCGCCCTGCCTGAGGCGTGTGCGGCGGCTGGAGGAGACCGGGGTCATCAGAGGCTACACCACGCTGGTCGATCCCTCAGCCTTCGGCTGGAGCATGGTCGCCATCGCCACCATCCGGCTCAGCCGCCAGAACGAAGACGAGATCGTGATGTTCGAGGACGCGATCCGCGGCTGGGAAGAGGTGCTGGAATGCCACCTCGTCACCGGTTCGCGCGACTATGTGCTGAAAGTGGTGACGGGAAGCCTCGAACAATACGAGCGCTTCATCAAGGAAAAGATCGCGCGGCTGAAATGCGTCGCCTCGATCGAGACCAGCTTCGTCATGAACACCATAAAGGAACGGCGCCTCTGACATTTCTGCCGGAGGCGCCGCTTTCTGGATAGATGTGTTGCCGGCTAGGCTTACTTGACCGCTTTGTCGGTGATGGCGGTGGTGTAGGCGCCGGTCGGCTCCTTGGTGATGATCTTCTGGTCGAGCAGCGCCTTGGCGGTGCGCTCGTAGGTCGCCGGGTCAAGCTTGCCGTCGGCATTGTCGATCAGCTTGGCGACTTCGCTCATCATGCGCTTCTGGTGGTTTTCGTCCTGGCCGCCGCCGTCCATGACGATGCCTGCGGCTTCGTCATTGTTGTCGACGGCGTATTTCCAGCCCTTCATCGAGGCGCGCACGAAACGCACCATCTTGTCTTCGAAGGCCGGATCCTTGAGCTTGTCTTCGGACGCATAGAGCCCGTCCTCGAGCAGGTCGTTGCCCATGGCCGAGTAGTTGAACACGGTCAGCTGTTCCGGCTTGTAGCCGGCGTCGATCAGTTGCCAGTACTCGTTGTAGGTCATGACCGAGATGCAGTCCGCCTGCTTCTGGATCAGCGGCTGCACGTCAAAACTCTGCTTGAGCACCGTGACGCCGTCCGGGCCGCCCTCGGTCTTCAGGCCGAGCTTGTTCATCCAGGCGTAGAACGGATACTCGTTGCCGAAGAACCAGACGCCGAGCGTGTGACCTTTGAAGTCGGCTTCGGTCTTGATCGGGCCGTCCTTCGGGCAGACCAGTTCCATGCCGGCCTTCTTGAACGGCTGGGCGATGTTGACCAGCGGCACGCCCTTTTCGCGGGCAGCCAGCGCACCGCCCATCCAGTCGACGATAACGTCGGCACCACCGCCGGCGATCACCTGCTCGGGCGCGATATCGGGACCGCCCGGCTTGATGTCGACGTCGAGACCCTCGGCCTCATAGAAACCCTTGGCCTTGGCGACATAGTAGCCGGCAAACTGGGCCTGCGTGACCCATTTCAGCTGCAACGTCACCTTGTCGGCGGCCATTGCCTGGAAAGCGGCAAGCGACATCGCGCCAGCCAGAACGGGAATAATCAGTCTTTTCATTTTGTTACCCTCTGAAGTTAGTGCCCTAAACCCACCGCCCCTATCCACCACGGACAGAGGGATGCCAAAACGTGACGGCTCTTTCGACAAGAGCGACCACGCCATAAAAGACCGAACCCGCAAGTGCTGCAACTGCGATTTCGGCCCAGACCATGTCGATGTTCATCCGCCCGACCTCGGTCGAGATGCGGAAGCCCATGCCGACGACAGGCGTGCCGAAGAACTCGGCAACGATGGCGCCGATCAGCGCCAGCGTCGAGTTGATCTTCAGCGCGTTGAAGATGAAGGGAGCTGCTGCCGGCAGCCGAAGCTTCAAGAGCGTCGGCCAGTAGCCCGACGCGTAGGTGCGCATCAGGTCGCGCTCCATATGGCCGGAGGCGGCCAGACCGGCGACCGTGTTCACCAGCATCGGGAAGAAGGTCATGATGATGACCACCGCCGCCTTGGACTGCCAGTCGAAGCCGAACCACATCACCATGATCGGCGCGACGCCGATGATCGGCAGCGCCGAGACCATGTTGCCGATCGGCAACAGGCCGCGTCGCAGGAACGGCACACGGTCTGCGAGCACCGCGGTGATGAAGCCGGCGCCGCTGCCCACGACATAGCCGAAGATGACCGCCTTGAAGATGGTCTGGCGGACATCGGCGCCGAGCACCGGCAGCGAACCGGCGATGCGCGCGCCGATGGCACTTGGCGGCGGCAGCAGGATGAAGGGTATGCCGGCCCCACGCGTCACCGCTTCCCAGATGATCAGGATCCAGGCGCCGAAGATGGCCGGGATGATCAGGCGCAGCGCGGTGCGAGCCCATTTGGCGAACGGACGCAATGATGACAGCACCGCCACGCAGCGCCAGCCAAGCAGCCATGCACCGGTGAGCAACAGGAAGAACGGCGTCCGCGCCAGGCCTTCGAAGCCGGTGATGCCGCCAATCAGCAGCCAGGCGGCCAGATGCGCGCCGATGAAAAGCACAACGGCTTCGACGATGGACGGTATTCTGGTCATCGAGATCAAAGCAGCGACAAGCAGCACGCCGAAAATCAGCCAGGTCGTCGCCACATAGGGGTATATCAACGTCCCTGCAGGCTGCGCCAGTGCATCGACTTTCGGCGCGGCGATCGGGCCGAGCGCCACTGCGATCAGGCACAGCACGATCGCCAGCACTGCCTGCCAGGAGGGTTTCAGCCAGTTCATGCCGGCCTCCCGCCCATGGCGCGGTCGACGAGGCGCCCGGCAATGCCGACCACCATGACCAGAAGGGCTGCCACCACTGAGCCAGCAACCAGCGCCGACCAGATGTCGATGGACTGGCTGTAATAGGCGCCGGCGAGCAGCTTGGCGCCGATGCCGGCGACAGCGCCTGTCGGCAGTTCGCCGACGATGGCGCCGACCAGGCTTGCCGCCACCGCCACCTTCATCGAGGTGAACAGGAACGGCACCGAAGCAGGCACGCGCAACTTCCAGAAGGTCTGTGCGCGACTGGCATTGTAGGTGTGCATCAGGTCGAGATGCATGATCTCGGGCGAGCGCAGCCCCTTCACCATGCCGACAGTCACCGGGAAGAACGACAGATAGGTCGAAATCATCGCCTTCGGGACGAGCCCGCTGATGCCGATCGCCCCCAGCACGACGATGATCATCGGCGCCACAGCCAGGATGGGAATGGTCTGCGAGGCGATGATCCACGGCATCAGGCTGCGGTCGAGCGTCGCCACATGGACAATGCCGACGGCGATGATGATGCCGAGCGCCGTGCCGAAAGCGAAGCCGAGCAGCGTCGACGAAAGCGTCACCCAGGCATTGTAGACCAGGCTGCGGTTGGAGGTGATGGGCCGCAGGAAGGTGTTCTCGAAGAAATTCACCGCCACCTGGTGCGGCGCCGGCAATGTCGGCTTCGGCTGCGACAGCGTCTTGCCGATGAGTTCGCTGAACGTGGATGTTTCACCGGCGCGACGATCGAGATCGCGCTGGAACGGCGTGTTGAGGATGACGGCGAAGACATACCAGAGCGCGATCACGCCAACGAGGATGGAGGTGACGGGAACGAGCTTGTCGCGGAAGGTGTCCATCTAGCGGGCCTCAGCCGACTGGCGCCCTCCTCTCCCCAACGGGGAGAGGGTGGCCGGAGCGAAGCGGAGGTCGGGTGAGGGGGTAGAAATCTTTCCGTCAAGGCAAGCCAAGATCGTATCCAGGACCGCTCGACGTTCGGCCAAAACCTCATGATTCCAGAACCGGAGAGCCGAATAACCTTGTCCGTTCAGCCAAGCTGTCCTGGAAGGGTCGGTTGGAGAATCTGCGTGCTGACTACCATCAAGTTCGACAATCAGGCTTACCTCGCGACAAACAAAATCCGCGATGAACGGTCCAAGCGGCACTTGCCTCACAAATTTGTAGCCATTGAGATGACGGTCTCTCAGCTCCCCCCAAAGCCTGTATTCAGCCTCGGTCTCGTCAACCCGCAGCTTTCGGGCGCGAGCGGTTGCCCCGACCTTTCTCTTGGTCGGATCCGTCGGCGCCGCCCCCTCACCCGACCTCCGCTTCGCTCCGGCCACCCTCTCCCCGTTGGGGAGAGGAGGAAGCTCATCCTGCCCCTCAATCATCATAGCTGTGCCCCGCGCGCAGCCCGTCCCGCACCCGCGCTGCGATCGCCAGAAACTCCGGCGTCTCGCGGATGTCGAGCGGCCGCTCTCTCGGCAGCGTCGATTCGATGATGTCGCTGACACGGCCCGGGCGCGGCGACATGACGACGATGCGCGTCGACAGATAGACGGCCTCCGGAATGGAGTGGGTGACGAAGCAGATGGTCTTGTTGGTGCGTCCCCACAATTCCAGCAGCTGCTCGTTGAGATGGTCGCGCACGATCTCGTCCAGCGCGCCGAACGGCTCGTCCATCAGCAGCAGGTCGGCGTCGAAGGCCAGCGCACGGGCAATCGAGGCGCGCTGCTGCATGCCGCCCGAGAGCTGCCAGGGATATTTCTTCTCGAATCCAGAGAGGTTGACGAGGCCGAGCGTGCGCTTGATCCGCTCGCCTTGCTCCGCCCTGGATAGGCCCATGATCTCCAGCGGCAGCCCCACATTGCGCTCGATGGTCCGCCACGGAAACAGCGCCGCCGCCTGAAAGACATAGCCATAGGCGCGTTTCTCGCGCGCCTGCTCTGCTGTCATGCCATTGACGGAAATCGCCCCCGAGGTCGGCTTCTCCAGATCGGCGATGACGCGCAGCAGCGTGGTCTTGCCGCAGCCCGAAGGCCCGATGAAGGAGACGAACTCGCCCTTGCCGATGGTGAGATCGACATTGGACAGCGCCTGCACCGGCCCGTCATTGGTCTGGAAAGTCAGCCCGAGTTTGCTTGCCGCGACGACGGCTGGCGAATTCCCCGTCATCGGCTGCCGCCTGCCTGTTTCCGTTCCTGCGGCGGCTGGAATCCGATTGCTTTTATCGCGATGTTGTTTTCCACTTGCCCTGTCCCATTTGGCCCTGTCCCTCTGACCTTGTCCCACGCGATCGACGCCCGGAGTTTCCCCGATGTCGCCCAAACCCACTTGTCATCTTATCCGCCCTGAAAGCACTTATGAAGGCAAGCAGGGGCTGACCTATTTCGCCGGCATTGCCGCCGAGACCGTCGGTGCGTCCGGCATCTGCATGCACATGCTCACCATGCCGCCCGGCGCCCGCGCCAAGGCGCATATGCACGAGAGCCACGAGACGGTGATCTATGTGCTCTCCGGCGAAGTTCACACCTGGTATGGCGACCGGCTCGAGCATCATATCGTCGTCAAGGCCGGTGATCTCTTCTACATCCCCGCCGGCGTGCCTCATCTGCCGGCTAACCTGAGCGGCGCCCCGTCCTCTGCCGTCATTGCGCGCACCGATCCCAACGAACAGTAAAGCGTCGTCCTGCTGCCGGAACTGGATGTGCTGGTCGCCGGAAGCTGACTTCGCCGGGCTAGGCGCCCGTCGGCCAATTGCTAGAGGTTTGCGCCCGCCAGCTTCGGCAATCATCGGCACCGAGACACTTCCCCATAGACGGTGCCGTCCGCATCCGCGATCACCAGTTTCTTGGCGTTCTTGGTGCTGTGCTTGATGATGAAGGTGGCGGGCGACTTGCCCTCTTCGCCTTCGGCCTCGCACTCCGCCTTCACCACAAGCGAGCCGTCGGCCTGGACCCTCTTGCCGGTGAAGGTGCAAGCGCTCGTCGCCGTGATGAAGTCGGTGTTGGTTAGAAGCAGCATGTCCTCGGCGTAGACTTCCTGGCCGTTCTTGTTGATGCAGCCGGACTTGTTGCCATAAGGTTTGGCTAGGTCGATGCCGGCCGCCGACACTTGGCTGGCCACCAGAACCAAAACTGCCGCGAAAAGAAGTCCCCCGCGCCGCACCTCAAACCCCGGTCGCCGGGATGCCGGTGCGTTCCACCTTGCGCGGCGCGGAGATTTCCTTCCACGTCGACAGCGCCCGGTTGACGGCCGCATTCGGCTCGCGGCCGACGAATTCACCATGGCCGGGCTTGGCCTTGACCTCGGACTCCTGGATCGACAGTTCGCCACGCGAGAACACGAACCGCGGCAGGCCGGTCACCTCGAAACCCTCGAAGACATTGTAGTCGATCACCGATTGCTGCTTCTTGGACGAAATTGTCTTCTTGCGCTTGGGATCCCAGACGACGATGTCGGCGTCGGCGCCCTCTACGATGGCGCCCTTCTTCGGATACATGTTGAGGATCTTGGCGATGTTGGTCGAGGTCACCGCGACGAACTCGTTCATCGTCAGCCGGCCGGTGTTGACGCCTGTGGTCCACAGCACCGGCATGCGGTCTTCAAGCCCGCCGGTGCCGTTCGGGATCTTGGTGAAATCGCCGACGCCGTTGCGCTTCTGTTTGGTGGTGAAAGCGCAATGATCGGTCGCCACCACCTGCAGCGAACCCGCCTGCAGGCCGGCCCACAGCGAGTCCTGGTGCGATTTGTTGCGGAAGGGCGGGCTCATCACGCGGCGCGCCGCATGGTCCCAGTCCTTGTCGAAATACTCGCTCTCGTCCAGCGTCAGGTGCTGGATCAGCGGCTCGCCGAACACCCGCATGCCCTTCTGGCGCGCCCGGCGGATCGCTTCGTGGCTCTGCTCGCAGGAGACATGCACGACATAGAGCGGCACGCCGGCCATGTCGGCGATCATGATGGCGCGGTTGGTCGCCTCGCCTTCCACTTCGGGCGGCCGTGAATAGGCGTGGCCCTCGGGGCCGTTGTTGCCGGCAGCCAGCAGCTTCTGCGACAGTGCCGCCACCACGTCGCCGTTCTCGGCATGAACGAGCGGCAGCGCGCCGAGATCGGCGCAGCGCTGGAACGACGCATACATCTCGTCGTCGTCGACCATCAGCGCGCCCTTGTAGGCCATGAAATGCTTGAACGAGGTGATGCCCTTGTCGACGACCGTGGCCATCTCGTCGAACACCTGCTTGCCCCACCAGGTGATCGCCATGTGGAAAGAGTAGTCGCACGACGCCTTCGAGGTCTTGTTGTCCCACATCTGCAAGGCTTCGAGCAGCGACTGCTGCGGCGCCGGCAGGCAGAAATCGACCACCATCGTCGTGCCGCCGGAGAGCGCCGCGCGCGTGCCGGATTCGAAATCATCGGCCGAATAGGTGCCCATGAACGGCATTTCGAGATGGGTGTGCGGGTCGATGCCGCCCGGCATGATGTAGCAGCCGGTGGCGTCGAACTCATGGTCGCCATGCAGGCCCGAACCGATGGCGACGATCTTGCCGTGCTGCATCAGCACATCGGCCTTCCAGGTGCGGTCGGCGGTGACGATGGTGCCGTTTCGGATGACTTTGGTCATTGACTGTTCCCTTGTTCTCTTCGCGCTTCTTTACGAGCGTCGTTTGGAAGGTGGATTCTAAGCTCACTCCACGATGACAGCCGTCTCCACCACCGCGTGGAACAAGACATCGGCACCCGCCGAAGCCCATTCCTTGGTGATCTCCTCGGCCTCGTTGTGGCTGAGGCCATCGACGCAAGGGCACATCACCATGGCGGTGGGCGCGACGCGGTTGATCCAGCAGGCGTCGTGGCCGGCACCGGAAACGATGTTGCGATGGGAATAGCCAAGGCGGTCGGCGGCATCGCGGATCGCCTTGACGCAGCCGGCATCGAAAGTCACCGGATCGAAAGCGCCGACCTGTTCGATCTCGTAGGGGATGTCGAGTGCATCGCAGATCGTGTCGATGCCTTCGCGGATGCGGCCATCCATCGCGTCCAGCACTTCCTTTTCCGGCGAACGGATATCGACGGTGAAGACGGTGCGCCCGGCGATGATGTTGCGCGAATTGGGATAGACCTCCATGTGGCCGACCGCGCCGACGGCATCGGGCTGGTAGTCCATGGCGATCTCGTGCACCAGTTCGATCACCCGCGCCATGCCGAGCCCGGCATTGCGGCGCTTGGGCATCGGCGTCGAGCCGGTATGGGCTTCCTTGCCGGTCAGCGTCACCTGCAGCCATTTCAGGCCCTGGCCATGGGTGACGACCCCGATGTCGATATCTTCGTCCTCGAGGATCGGACCCTGTTCGATATGCAGTTCGAAGAAGGCATGGATCTTGCGGTCGCCGACCTTCTCGGTGCCTTTCCAGCCGATGCGCTCCAGTTCCTCGCCGAATTTCTTGCCCTGCTTGTCGACATGCCCGTACACATCGGCCTGGTCGAGCACGCCGGCGAACACGCCGGACGCCATCATAGCCGGCGCAAAGCGCGAGCCCTCCTCGTTCGTCCAGTTGGTGACGACGATCGGATGTTTGGTCTTGATGCCGAGATCGTTGAGCGAGCGCACCACTTCAAGCCCGCCCAGTACGCCGAGCACGCCGTCATACTTGCCGCCGGTCGGCTGCGTATCGAGATGGCTGCCGACATAGACCGGCGGCAGGCTGGGATCGGTGCCTTCGCGGCGGGCAAACATCGTGCCCATTTCATCGACGCCCATTTCGAGCCCGGCCGCATCGCACCAGCGCTTGAACAGATGCCGCCCTTCGCCGTCTTCGTCGGTCACGGTCTGGCGATTGTTGCCGCCGGCAATGCCGGGGCCAATCTTCGCCATCTCCATGATGGAATCCCACAAACGGTCTGAATTGATTCGCAGATTCTCGCCGGGTGCGGCCATCTCGAGTTCCCATCTACACCGGGGGTCTTGTCGCCCCTTGAGTGATTTACAGCTTGACCGTATGGTCAGCTTTTAAACTACACAACCTGACCAAGCGGTCAACTAGAATCTTGGGGTAGACATGGCAGAACCCACCCGCCCCATGCGGCGACAGGAGATCCGCCGAGAGAATGAAAAAACCATTCTCGTCGCTGCAGAGAAGGTGTTTGCGGAGGCAGGGTTTGGCGGCGCCACGATGCAGTTGATTGCGGATCTGGCGGGATTGCCGAAGGCAAATCTCCACTACTATTTCGCCACCAAGGAAGAGCTTTACCGGTCGGTCGTTCAAAACATCTTTGAAATCTGGCTACAGGCGGCCAATTGCTTCGACGCGGCGCGCGGGCCCATAGACGGCATCAGTGCCTATATCGACGCCAAGATGGAAATATCACGCCGCCATCCGGACGGCTCGAAGGTCTGGGCCTCCGAAGTGATGCACGGGGCGCCGGTGCTTCAGGACTATATGGAATCGACGCTGCGCGAATGGACCGACGGCCGCGTCGAGATCATCAGGCGCTGGATCGAGGAAGCCAAGATGGACCCGGTGGATCCGCGCCATCTGCTCTATATGCTTTGGGCTACGACCCAGCACTACGCCGATTTCGGCCATCAGATCGAGACACTCAATGGCGGAAAACCTCTGTCCGACCGGCAATGGCGGGAAGCCAAGGAAAATATCAAGCGGGTGATCCTGACCGGGATCGGTGCGTTGCCCGCCTGACTGTAATGGTTCGTTGCAAGCAAAAGGTCAGGTCGGCGCGCTGCCGCGCCGACCTCAACCGACCGCGTCAGTCCGTCAATCGATTGACCTCAGCACATCGCGAACATGGTCGATCAATTCGTTGATCTGGCCCTTGGTGATGATCAGCGGCGGCGACAGCGCGATGATGTCGCCGGTGGTGCGGATCAGCGCGCCGCGCTCGAACGCCTTGACGAAGGCCGAGAAGGCCCGCTTGGTCGGCTGGCCGGCGATCGGCGCCAACTCGATCGCACCGATCAGGCCGATGTTCCTGATATCGATGACGTTCGGCTCGCCCTTCAGCGAATGCAGCGCGTCTTCCCAGTACGGCGCCAGCTCCTCGCCACGGGTCAGCAAGCCCTCTTCCTTGTAGGTGTCAAGCGTGCCGAGTGCGGCCGCGCAGGCGATCGGGTTGCCCGAATAGGTGTAGCCGTGGAAGAACTCGATCATGTGCTCGGGGCCGGTCATGAAGGCGTCGTGGATCTCCTTCTTCACAAACACCGCGCCCATCGGGATGACGCCGTTGGAGACGCCCTTGGCGGTGGTCATGATGTCGGGCGTGACACCGAAATAGTCGGCGGCGAACGGTGTGCCGAGACGGCCGAAACCGGTGATGACCTCATCGAAGATCAACAGGATGCCGTGCTTGGTGCAGATCTCGCGCAGCTTCTCCAGATAACCCTTCGGCGGCAGGATGACGCCGGTGGAGCCGGCGACCGGCTCGACGATGACGGCGGCGATGGTCGAAGCGTCGTGCAGGGCGACGATACGCTCCAGCTCGTTGGCGAGTTCCGCGCCATACTCCGGCACACCCTTGGTGAAGGCGTTCTTTTCCGGCAGATGCGTGTGCGGCATATGGTCGACGCCGCCGAGCAGCGTGCCGAACATCTTGCGGTTGGTGACGATGCCGCCGACCGAAATGCCGCCGAAATTGACGCCGTGATAGCCGCGCTCGCGGCCGATCAACCGGGTGCGCGAGCCCTCGCCCTTCACACGGTGATAGGCGATCGCCATCTTGAGCGCCGTCTCGACCGATTCCGAGCCGGAATTGGTGAAGAAGACATGGTCCATGCCCTTGGGCGCCAGGTCGACCAGGCGATTGGCCAGTTCGAACACGATCGGATGGCCCATCTGGAAGGCCGGCGCATAATCGAGTTCGGCAGCCTGGTGCTGGATCGCCTCGGTGATCTTCGGACGGCAGTGGCCGGCATTGACGCACCACAGGCCGGCGGTGCCGTCGAGCACCTTGCGGCCGTCGCTGGTTGTGTAATGCATGTCCTTGGCGGACACCATCATGCGCGGCGCCTGCTTGAACTGCCGGTTTGCCGTGAACGGCATCCAGAATGCACTGAGATCGTTCGGCGTGACTTTCAGCCGGTTGGACATGACCAGGACTTCCCCTTGTAAACTGTTTCGCTGCGCCCAACGCTTGGTCTTTGCCGCGTTTTCATGCTACGCAAATTTTTGACCGATTGGACAAACGTTAGCACCGCCCTTTAGGCGGTCAAGGATTACTAGCGGAAATGCGGCACCTGAAGTGCGTTCCACAGGCTAGGGAAAAACTGGTCCAGAGAATTGGTCCAGATGAGCCTCAACACGAGGGCTTGCCACGGTGACCATCGGCACGGATGCCCCTCGCCGCACCCGCATCCAGCAGGAAAAGCGCGAACTCATCCTGGAGGCGGCGCTTGAGGTCTTCTCCACCAACGGCTTTCGCGGCTCGACCATCGACCAGATCGCCGAAGCCGCCGGCATGTCGAAGCCGAACCTGCTCTATTATTTCCGGCGCAAGGAAGACATCCACGAAACGCTGATGCAGCGCCTGCTCGACACCTGGCTGGCGCCACTGCGCGAACTTGACGACATTGGCGATCCCCTAACCGAACTGCGCAGCTACATCAGGCGCAAGCTGGAGATGGCGCGCGATTTTCCGCGCGAGAGCCGGCTGTTCGCCAACGAGATCCTGCAAGGCGCGCCGCGCATCATGCCGCTGCTGGCGGGCGAACTGAAAACGCTGGTCGACGAGAAGGCCGCCGTCATCAAGGGCTGGATGCGCGCCGGCAAGATCGCCAAGACCGACCCGTGGCACCTGATCTTCTCGATCTGGGCGACGACGCAGCATTATGCCGATTTCGACGTCCAGGTCCGCGCCGTGCTCGGACCGAACCGCGGCGGCGACGGCCGCTTCGAGGATGCGGCAAGATTTCTCGAGCAGTTGTTCCTCGATGGGCTGAAGCCGAAGGGCTAAATGGTTTCGTCATTCTAGGGCGAAGCAAGGAGCGAAGCGACGCGGCGCAGACCCTAGAATCCATGCCGCGACTTCAACGCGCCGCAAAGGTCCAAATTCTGCTCCGTAGTACTCTTCGGCAAACGTCCCGGCATGGATCCTCGGGTCTCCGCGTCCGCTTCGCCCGTGGATGACGAAGCCGAGGGGGACGCCAGCCAACCTCAGGCGCTGCGCCGCTCGGCCGGCAGCGCGTCCAGCAATGCCTGCAGCTTGGCGATCGAATTCTGCTCGGCTAACGGCGTGTAGACGATCAGCTTCATGTCCGAGCCGTCGCCGATCGACAGGCTCATATGCTCGAAGGTCATGGCGCCCGCGCTCGGGTGCCGGACATGTTTCACCCCCGACAACCGATGCGCGACGTCGCGCTGCGGCCACCAGGCACGAAATTCGGGGCTCGAACGGGTCATCAACTCGATCAGCCGCTCGAAATCCGGATCGCCGACATAGCGGGCGCTCGCGGCCCGGAACGAGGCCAGCACGGTGCGCGCCAGTTGCTCCCAGTCAACCAGCAGGTGCCGGTGATGCGGGCTCGTGAACACCATGTGGACGATGTTGCGGGCGTCACCCTCCAGCAGACCATAATCGCCGAACACCGCCACCGCCGCCGGGTTCCAGGCCAGCACGTCCCAGCGCCGCCCGACGACATAGGCCGGCTGCAGCACCAGGCTCTGCAGCATGTGCAGCAACGGGCCATCGACCTTTTCCGGCGCTACGGCACGGCGCTCCGGCTGCTGGCGGTCGGCGAGGATGAACAGATGCTGTTTTTCGGCGGCGTCGAGGCGCAGTGCTTCGGCGAGCGCCGTCAGCACCTCGACCGAGGGCCTGACCTCCCGCCCCTGCTCCAGCCATGTGTACCAGGTCGTGCCGACACCGGCGATCATCGCCACCTCCTCGCGGCGCAAGCCCGGCGTACGTCGCCTGAGACCGATGGCGATGCCTGCGGCCGAGGGCGTCAGCCTTTCGCGGCGCGAGCGCAGGAAGGCGCCGAGTTCGCGCCGGCGGCTGTCTTCAGCCGAACGTGTGGGGGCCGCGTGAGGTTGGGACTCCATGCGCGTATTATAGCAGTATTGATACCAGGATAAAGTTTGAACTGTTTGGCCAGCGCCAACTGCCCCATCTTCCGTTCAGAGCAACAGAACGGAGGCTCTGAACATGGAACTCAAAGACAAGACGATCCTCATCACCGGCTCGACAGACGGCGTCGGCCGCGTTGTCGCGCAACGGCTCGGCGCCGCGGGCGCCCGTGTGCTGGTGCACGGCCGCGATGCAACGCGCGGCAAGGCTGTTGTCACCGAGATCGAAGCCGCCGGCGGCAAGGCCGAGCTTCTGGTCGCCGACCTCTCTTCGCTGGCCGAGGTGCGCCACCTCGCCGAGGCGGTGCGCGCCCGGACGAACCGGCTGGACATCCTCATCAACAATGCCGGCATCGGCACAGCGGGCCAAGGTGCCAAAAGGCAGGTGAGTGCCGACGGCTATGAACTGCGCTTCGCGGTCAACTATCTCGCCGGTTTCCTGCTGACATCGGAGCTCCTGCCATTGCTGAAGGCCAGTGCGCCGGCGCGCATCGTCAATGTCGCCTCTGCGGGGCAGCAGGCGATCGACTTCAGCGATGTCATGCTGACCCGCTCCTATGACGGGGTGCGCGCTTATTGCCAGAGCAAGCTGGCGCAGATTCTGTTCACCGTCGATTTGGCCGAACAGTTGAAAGGCACCGGCGTCACCGTCAACGCATTGCATCCGGCGAGCTACATGAACACAACCATGGTCCGGCAGGCCGGGGTGACGCCGTGGAGTTCGGTCGAGACCGGTGCCGACGCCATCCTCAATCTCGCCACCTCACCCACGCTCAACGGGAAAAGCGGCCTCTATTTCGACGGCCTGCGGGAATCCCGCGCCGATGCTCAGGCCTACGACGCCAAGGCAAGGCAACAGCTGAGAAGCTTGAGCCTCGACCTCATCGGCCCGGCCTCCCCCACATCGAAGGAACAGCATTGATGACCAAGGCAATCCAACACACCGTCATCATCGGCGGCTCGTCCGGCATCGGGCTGGCGACGGCGCGCAAACTGCTTGGCCCGGACATGAAGGTAACCATCACCGGCCGCAACGAGGACAAGCTGAAGAGCGCTTGGAAGAGCCTTGGCGGTGCTGCCGAGAAGGCCGCTTTCGACGCGTCGAAGCCGGATGAGGTCCGTCAATTCTTCGAGCGCCTCGGCCCCTTTGATCACTTGGTGCTGGCGGCCAGCGGCGGCAAGGGCCTCGGCCCGTTCCCGGCGCTTGACCTGAGTGACATCGGCAGTGGCGTGGAGGAAAAGGTCCGCCCGCAGCTGTCCTGCCTGCAGGCCGCCTTGCCGACACTCAACAAGGCCGGATCGGTCACCTTCATCTCGGCGGTGTCGGCGCAGCTCGCAACGCCCGGCGTCGCCGGTATCGCCGCCATCAACGGCATGCTGTTGACCGTGGTGCCGATCCTGGCGATGGAGTTGAAACCGCTGCGCGTCAATGTCGTGGCGCCAGGCGTCATCGACACGCCCTGGTGGGACTTTCTGGCCGAGGAGCAGAGGCAGGCGCTGTTTGCCGACTATGCCGGCAGGACCCCGGTTGGCCGCATCGGTCGCGCCGAAGACGTCGCCGCGGCAATAGCCTTCCTCGTCTCCAACGGCTTCATGACCGGTCAGGTGCTGACCTGCGACGGCGGACTGCGATTTGCGGCGTAGCGTTCATCGGGCGCCGACAGGCTTTCACCCTCAATTGGCTCTCTTTGGATCACCCCGCACGCTCTTTTCGCCGGGGCTGTCACCGCCCGGTCTCACCGCAGCGGGCTTTTCCGGAACGTAGGAATAATCAGGCGTATCAGCCCCATACATCTTGTTGTCGATCGCCTCTTGCCAGCTGAAATCCGCGTCGGACGGTGAAACGTCGGCAATGTCATGGCGGGAGGAGCGAGAGTGCAGCCAGTTCGGGGTGATCTCTCGGACCAATTGTGCAAAGCGTCCCATCGAAACCGTTCCTTTCCTTGCCCTTTCCAGGAGGCGCGATCGCGGTTGCGTCGGCTGGATCTAAAGTTGACCTCTCAGCCAGGCCAGCGTCTCGACAACATCGGCAAGCCCGTACCGCGCTACGGTGTGCGCTGGTGGTTTGACGCGTATCGATATGCCGCCGGCATCATTGACGGCCTCAAAACCGTTTTCATCCGACGTGTCGTCGCCCAGGAAGACCGGGCGACGGCCCGTGAATGGCGCAATTTCCATGAAACGCCGGATCGCGGCGCCCTTGGCGGCCTCGAGCGGCAGCAGTTCCACACCGGCATTGCCGGGAACCACCCGGTAGCCCTTTGGCAGCGTGGCCAGCGCCTGCTCGACCAGCTGCGTCGCGCGCGGAAGCAGATGCGGGGCGGCGCGCGTGTGGATGGCCAGCACCCGTCCTTTGCGCTCGATATAGGCGCCACGACCGAGCTCGGCCTCGATCTCGTCGGCAAGCGCAGAAATATCCGCCGGCTCATCCGCGACTTCGACGTCGTCGTTCGGTAGGAGCCGATGTTCCAGGCCATAGAGCCCGGCGGCGCGCAGCTTCAAAGGCTGAAACAGATGATCGACAGCCGCGACGGAACGGCCTGTTATGAAGGCCAATGCCCCGTTCAGCTTGCGATCCAGGCCTTGCAGCAAGGAGCGGAGCTCGTCGCTGACCGAGACGGCGTCCGGGTGTTCGGCATGTTCCAGCAGGGTTCCGTCGATGTCGAGGAACAACGCCCATTCGCCGGTCAGCACAGTGTGCGGTTTCTCCATGACGGCCTGCGGCTTGTGCAGGGTCTCGCCAACAATATTTTGCAGCGCATCGCTCATGACATCGCCACCCGTCTGCGCTCAAAAATGGAGACGACATTGTCGACGCTGGGCGGCGGGTCGCTGACGGCACCGGTCACCCGATCGAGGTCCCCGCGCTTGCGCAAACGTGCCGCATCCAGAAGCATGCTGCCGGCCCAGCGATAGACATTGTTGTTGCGGATTGTCTCGCGCATGGGGCGCATGCGCTCGCGCTGTTCTTCGGGCGACATGGTCAGTGCCTGCAACAGCGCTCCGCTCATCATGGCGGCATCGTAAGGGTTGACGATAAGCGCCTCCAGCAATTCACGCGAGGCGCCGGCGAATGTGCTGAGCATCAAAACGCCCTGCTCGTCGTCGCGCGCGGCGACGAATTCCTTTGCGACGAGGTTCATGCCGTCATGCAGGCTGGTGACCATGCATATGTCGGCGGCCCGATAGATCTCGTAGACCTGTTCTTGCGAGTGATGTTCGGCCACCATGATCACCGGCCTGTAGCCCTCACTGCCATAACGCCGGTTGAGCTCTTCGGCATAACGGTGGCACTCGTCATGGAGCAGCTTGTAGGCAGGCAGCGTGCCGCGGCTGGGTGCCGCGATCTGCAGGAAGACCAGTTTTCCGATCCACTCAGGCTGTCGCTTGAACAATTCGTTCAAAGCGTGAAACCGATCGAGAATGCCCTTGGTATAATCGAGGCGCTCGACCCCGACGGCCAGCTTCACATCCGCTTTAAGGCCGAACCTCTCGCGCATGCGAGCGCGGCAATCGTCGACAGCGGGAAGTTTCGCCAGCAGGTCCGCCGGCCATTCTATCGAGATCGGATAGGCGTGCACCAATGTGGTCCGTCCGCCGTAGGAGATGGCCGCATCGGCCCGCTCGATGCGGCTTTCCAGGAAGCGATCGACGCTTTCGGTGAAATTGTTGGCATGGAACTGGGTGTGGAAGCCGATGATCGAGCTGCCGAGCAGGCCTTCGAGGATGCGTTCACGCCATGGGCAGATGCTGTACACTTCCGAATTTGGCCAGGGGATGTGCCAGAAAGTGATGACGATCGCCTCCGGCAGGCGCTCGCGGATCATGCGCGGCAGCAGCGCGAAATGGTAATCCTGAACCAGCACGATCGGCCGCTCGTTGCGCGCCTCGGCAACCACGGTATCTGCAAACTTCCGGTTGACGGCTTCATAGGCAGCCCAGTCGGAGGCGCGAAAAATCGGCCGGGTGAAGGCGATATGGCAAAGCGGCCAAAGGCCCTCATTGGCGAAACCGAGATAATAGCCCTGATGCTCTTCCTCCGTCAGCCAGACCCGGCGCAGCGTGTAGGACGGGTTGCCAGGCGGCACCTGCACACGATCGTGGTCGTCGACGGTGAGGCGGTCCGCCGTCCCGCCGCCATAGGCGATCCAGGTGCCGGCACAGGCGCGGGTGATCGGCTCGAGCGCCGACACCAGCCCGCTGGCCGGGACGAGCAACTCGACGCCGTCGTCCTTCACCTCGACGCCGTCGTCCTTCACATTGTGGATGTACGGCTCGCGATTGGACACCACGATAACCTGCGCATCGGGCAGATCGTCGGCCAGGATCTTGCGCAATGTTTCGGGCGACCAGGTCACCAGCGCGGCATCGGCCGATTGGCCGTTCTTTTCGAACTCCCGTATCACCTTGCGCGCGGCCTCCGCCGCCACATCTTCGCCTGCCGTATGTGGGACGGCAGGAGGATGACGGCGACGGTGCCGCGATATGGAGAGGAATACGGCAAGAGCGGAAAAACCGAGGCTCGCGAAAATCAGAACCCAGAGCAGGTCCGCACCGTAGTTTGTCATTGAACGTCAACTCACCCCGGCCGTCGGCGACCGTTTGTTCGTGTTTCCCGTTTGAAACGGTCCGCCGGCCACGTGGTCGGCGTTCGGACCAGTGTTTTTGCAACGCACAAGGCCTGGATCGGTTCCGCCAATTTTGTTCGGATCATGTTCTTACTATGAGCGGCACCAGCCCTTCATGGCGGTCGGCCAGGAAAGCGACGACCCGGTCGCCGACGCGCTGGAAGGTGAGATCGACGACCCGGTCGCCGACGCCCAGGTGCCGCAGTGTCAGCGTGTCGATGCCGATCGGCAGCCTGGGGCGGCCAACGCGAATCTCACCCTCCCAGCCGTCGATCTCCAGGCCAAGACAGGCCTGCATCAACATGAAAGCCGAGCCCGCCGACCACGCTTGCGGCAGGCAGGCGACGGGATAGGCGATGGGTGCTTCGCCCGGCGCACGTGTAAAACCGCAGAACAGTTCGGGCAGCCGCATGTTGAAATGGACCGCGGATTCGAACGTGCCGCTCATCAGGCGAACCACGCTTTCGCGCTCGCCATAGCGCGCCAGCCCGGCACCGCAAAGGGCGGTATCGTGCGGCCAGATCGAGCCATTGTGGTACGACATCGGATTGAAGAACACGGCATCGTCGGCGAGCGTCCGCAGTCCCCAGCCCGAATGGAAGGAGGCGGAAAGCAGCTGGTCAGCCACCATCTGGGCCCGCGCAGGCTCAGGCAATCCGACAAAGAGCAGATGCCCCGCATTCGAGGTCCGCACCTTGCAGGGCTCGCCGGCACCGTCGATTGCCAGCGCATAGAAGCCGAGATCGTCAAGCCAGAAATCCCGTTCCACGGCAACCCGCATCGCTTCGGCGCGATCATCCCAGTGGTCGGCCCTGTCGTTCTCGCCCCGGCGACGGGCAAGTGCCGCCAGCCCCCGGAAGGCGGCAAAGACATAGCCCTGCACTTCGACAAGGGCGATCGGGCCCTTGGGAATGCGGCCATCGGCATGGAAGACCGAATCGAAACTGTCCTTCCATCCCTGGTTGGCGAGGCCGGACTCGGCCGCTCGCTGGTAAGTCACGAATCCGGTCTCCCGGCCCGCCTCCTCCGTCCATTCGGCCGCGGCGCACAGCGACGGCCACAGGCCGTCGATGAACGCCATGTCACCGGTACGATCGGCGTAGGCACAGGCAAGGTAGATGTAGAGCGGTGTCGTATCGACGCCACCGTAGTAGCGGCCAAAGGGAAGCTCCCGCAGCGCCACCATTTCGCCCTTGCGGGTCTCGTGCATGATCTTGCCCGGCTGCGAATCGCTGAACGGCGATGTCTCGGTCGCCTGATGCTGGGCCAGAAAGGCCAGCACGCCCCGCGCCAGGCCCGGATTGAGCCACAGCATCTGCAGCGCCGAGATGACGCCGTCGCGGCCGAACGCCGTCGAGAACCAGGGGATGCCGGCATAGGGATAGGGGCCGGTCGCCAGCTCGGTGGTCAGCAGCGCGACATCGGCGCGAGCGCGCTCGACCCAGTCGTTGAAGACACGGCCCGAGCTGCGCACCGTCGCGCCATGGCGACGTTTGGCCCGCATGCCAAAACGGGCGCGGGCGGCAGCGGCGCGGAACCGGTCGCGGTCGGGCTTGTCGGCCACCTCGGGACCGACCTCGACATAAAGCACCTTCCTGCTGCGCTTGGTCACGGCGATCAGGAAATCGGCACGGTTGGCACTCAGTTGGTCCGGCGCCTGCGAGAACGATATCGCCGAGAGGCGGGCCAGGCCATCGAGCCCATCATAGCGCAGCAGGACCGACGTCGCGTTTGTTTCGGCGGCATGGGCCAGCCCGCGCTTCGGCCGTGTCGAGCCACGCACTTCGAACATGTCGCGGAAATCGGCGGAATAGTGCAGGGAAACGCTGATCGTCGAGTGTTCCCGGCTGTAATTGGAAAGGGTGATGCGTTCAAACAGCCTGTCCTGCCAAAGCAGTCTGACGCGTTCGATGTGAATGGCTCCCTGCGGGATGTCGCGTCCACCGGCGCTCTGTATCGGCAGATTGGTCAAATTGGTGGTGAACAGCACATTGTCCTGGCTGAGCGAGGCGCCGAGCAGAGATGTCTGCCTGCCGCCGACGGTCAGCCGGAACTCGGAAAGAACCCGCGTGTCGTCGCGAAAGAAACCGTCGCCGGCGCCACGTATGTCGCCATAGGCGTCGGCAACGGCGAAGCAATCGCCCTGCTTGAGCGCAAACAACCGATGCGGCTCGCGAGGGGCGGTGGCGTCGAGCGATGCAAGCGCGACCGCAGGATCGAGCTGGCGCTCATCGAGTTGGGCCATTCGTCAAAGATCCCTGTTGTTTCGTTGCCGTGGCTCGTGCACGTCGCTGCTCAAGACGCCTTCGCCGTGCTCGGGACGCCGATCAGGCCCGCATAGGCGGCCAGATAGTCGCCGGCCATTCTCCTGGCGGAGAACCGCTTTTCGAAAACGGCCCTCACCTTTCGCCTGTCGAGTTGCAGCAAGTCCGGCACCGCAGCGACCGCGCTATCCATTGTGTCAGCGATAAAACCGGTGACGCCTTGATCGATGATCTCCGGCAGCGCACCGCAATTCCAGCCGATGACCGGTGTACCGCAGGCCATTGCCTCGATAGCGGCAAGGCCGAACGGCTCCGGCCAGTCGATCGGGAACAGCAGGCCTGCCGCCTTGCCGAGAAATTTCGCCTTCTGGTTTTCCTCGATCTCACCGACATAGACAACGCGATCGCCATCGATCAAAGGCTCGACCACCTCACGGAAATAGGCGCGATCGTCGTCGCCGATCTTTGCCGCGAGCTTGAGCTTGAGCCCCGAACGCAAGGCGATCTCGATGGCGCGATCCGGGCGCTTGTCGCGTGAGAACCGGCCGAGGAAGGCAAGGTAGGGTTCTTCGGCGGCCGTCTCGAACGTCGGTTCGTAGAGAGCAGTCGGCAATCCGTGATGGATCGTCGCCAACCAGTTGGCGTTGGCAAGGCCCGCCTTCTGGCTGTGCGAAATGGAAATCAGGGGAAAGCGCGGGAACCGTTCATAGGCCGGCGCCAGGTCGACATAATCCAGGCGGCCATGCGGCGTCGTCACCGTCCGCTCCGCAATATCCTCAAAGAAGGAAAAGTGCAGGAAGTGGCTGAGGTGGAAGTGGATGACGTCGAACTCCGACGCCCGTTCCCTCACCTGCGCAAGCATCGAAAGATGCGCCGCGATCTCGGATTTGAGCGGACGCGGATCGAGGCGCAACGCGCGTTCCCGGCTGGGTACCAGCTTCGCGGAGGTCTGGCTGTCGCCACTGGCAAACAGCGTCACCTCATGCCCCAGATCGACCAGCGCTTCGGTCAGATACGAGACGATGCGCTCGGTGCCGCCATAGAGCCTTGGCGGCACCGATTCATAAAGCGGCGCGACATGGGCGATTTTCATATTTCATCCTGGATGCTGGGCATGCAGGTGTGAAATGCGTCAACGGCTCGATTGGTTCCGATTTTATGGTCGAGCCGTCGGCACCAGAGGCCGCAGTCGGCATGGAACTGTGCGTCAAACGGATTGCGCGATCAGGGTCAGAAAGCCACCGCTCAGGGCAACATTCCCGACGAAGCCATTGATGCGGGACGCACGGTCCGGACCCTGATGGTCCCAGAAATTGTGGAACATCGGCGTGGCGACGATGAGGAACAGCAGCAGCACCGTGGCCGCGAGTGCCGTCCACAATCCTGCGATGACCAGCACACCGGCGGCGACCTGAAGCACGATACCAGTCCACAGTGCCAACCGCGCCTGCGGCACACCGCGCGCGGCCATTAGCTGGGTCAGGAAGGCCGCGTTCTGGATGTTGCGCAGGCCGGCGAAAACGAAGGCGCCGCCGAGCAGCAGGCGAGCGAGAAACAACAAGGTCGAAGGCAAATCCGCAGGCATCAAACTCTCCCCTTTAAAGGTTCAAGGCAGTGGGAGCGCGCTCTCTACGGCGCTCCCAACATGATTGGACAATCAGGCAGCCTTGGCCGCCGGCATCGGATGTATGGCCTGGAACGGGATGCACAGCCGGTTCCAGGTGTTGATCATGCCGAGCGCAACGGACAGCTTGACCAGCTCCTCTTCTGAGAAATGCTCCAGCGTACGTGCATAAAGTTCGTCCGGCACGCCATTGCTGGCGATCAGGGTGACGGCTTCGGTCCAGGCCAAAGCCGCGCGTTCACGCTCCGAGAACAGCGGCGATTCCTTCCAGGCTGAAACCAGATAGAGCCGCTGCTCGGTCTCGCCGTCGCGCCTGGCCTCGCGGCTGTGCATCTCGACGCAGAACGAGCAGCCATTGATCTGCGAAGCCCTGAGTTTGATCAGGTGCAGCAGGCTCACCTCGAGCCCGCATTCGTCCACCGCCTTGTTGAGCGCCGACACCGCCTTCATGATCTCCGGCGCTTTGGCGAAAAATTGCAGCCTCTGTTTCATCGTCTTGTCCTTTCACGTCTGCTTGGGTTTTGAGGTTTTGGGGTTAACTGGATTTCTGCGGCCGCTGGTGGCGCTCGACAAAGGCGCAGCTCGCAGCAAGCGACCTGGGATCGCCTTCTGCCGCGTAGGTGGCCACGATATCGGACAGCTTGGTCTCGGCGAGCGCGGCGCGATAGGCGCGTTCGGCCTTCAGCATCGCGGCGTTGATGCCGCAGGGTTTCACATAGGCCAACGCATCGAGCTTCACCGGACCGCGCTGGCGGATCTCGCCGCAGCGGAAGGCCGGCTCGCGGCCCTCGACGGCCAGCACGATGTCGAGCAGCGTGATGCGCTCGGCTGGCCGCGCCAGCCGATAGCCACCGGCAGGCCCGGGCACCGATTCCAGGACGCGCGCCGCGCTCAGCATGTTGAGATGCTTGAGCAGATAGCTCGGCGAAAGGCCAAAGGCCTCGGCGAGAGCGGCGCCCGGCATGGTGCTATTGCCTTCCACACTGGCCAGCGTGGCGGCGCAATGGATGGCTGCTTCAACACCCTCGCCCAGCTTCATCGAACAGGTTCCTTATTCATGGATACATACTATCGTGGATAATTCTTATCTGCAATAGGAAAATGAAAAACGGCGCTCGAAAGCGCCGATTTTCTCTTGGGGGTAGTTCCTACTCCGCAGCCACCTTGGCCATCGGGTTGTTCGGGTGCGTGGTCCAGTTGGCGTAGACCGGCGATACCGGCCTGCCGGTGCGCTGGTCCATCACACCGGCTGCCAGCGGCTCCATGGTAATGCAGTTCTCGACCGGGCAGACATTGACGCAGAGATTGCAGCCGACACACTCGGCATCGATGACCTCGAAGTGCCTGACGCCGTCGACCATGCTGGTGATCGCCTGGTGCGAAGTGTCCTCGCAGGCGATGTGGCAGCGGCCGCACTTGATGCAGGCATCCTGGTCGATATGCGCCTTGGCGACGTAGTTCAGGTTGAGATACTGCCAATCGGTGACATTGGGCGTGGCGCGGCCGACGATGTCGTCGAGCGAGGCGTGCCCCTTCTCGTCCATCCAGTTTTCCAGGCCCGCGATCATCTCCTGCACGATCTTGAAGCCGTAGGTCATCGCCGCCGTGCAGACCTGCACATTGCCGGCGCCGAGCGCCATGAATTCGGCCGCGTCACGCCAGGTGGTGATGCCGCCGATGCCGGAGATCGGCAGGCCCTGCGTTTCCGGATCGCGCGCGATCTCGGCCACCATGTTCATGGCGATCGGCTTTACCGCCGGCCCGCAATAGCCGCCATGCGAGCCCTTGCCGTCGATGGTCGGCTGCGGCGCGAAGCTGTCGAGATCGACACCAGTGATCGAATTGATGGTGTTGATCAGCGACACCGCGTCGGTGCCGCCGGCATGTGCTGCGCGCGCGGGCTTGCGCACATCGGTGATGTTGGGCGTCAGCTTGGTGATGACGGGCATACGGGTGTTCTGCTTGCACCAGCGCACTACCATTTCGATATATTCCGGCACCTGGCCGACGGCGGCGCCCATGCCGCGTTCCGACATGCCGTGCGGACAGCCGAAATTGAGCTCGATGCCGTCGGCTTCGGTCTCCTCGACCACCGGCAGGATCGCCTTCCAGGCTTCCTCGACGCAGGGCACCATCAGCGAGACGACGATGGCGCGGTCGGGCCAGTCCTTCTTGACCTGCTTGATCTCGCGCAAATTGACCTGCAGGTCGCGGTCGGTGATCAGTTCGATGTTGTTGAGGCCGAGCAGGCGGCGGTCGGCGCCCCAGATCGCGCCGTAGCGCGGACCGTTGACGTTGACCACCGGTGGGCCCTCCTCGCCCAGCGTCTTCCACACCACGCCGCCCCAGCCGGCCTTGAAGGCGCGGATGACGTTGTAGGCCTTGTCGGTCGGCGGCGCCGAGGCCAGCCAGAACGGATTGGGCGACTTGATGCCGACGAAATTGTTTCTGATATCCGCCATGCTCATGCCCTCCCGTTCGAGGTCAGTGCCCGATTGATGCTCTCCGCAGCGTCGCGTCCCTGCGCGACCGCCGAGACGGTGAGGTCGTCGCCACCGAAGATGCAGTCGCCACCGGCCCAGACCTTGGCAAGCGACGTGCGCCCTTCCGAATCCACCTTGATGCGGCCGGCTTCGAGGTCGATCGATGCACCGCTGCCGTTGAGGGCGGCCGGGACAAAACTCTGGCCAATCGCCTTGAACACCTGGTCGGCAACGAGCGTCAGCGTCTCGCCGGTGCCGGCAAGCCTGTCGCCGTTGAGGGCGGTGTATTCGAGTTCGACGGCAGTGACCTTGCCGCTCTCGGCGATCACCCGCTTCGGCTGCAGCCAGTGACGGATGCTGACGCCATTGGCAGCGGCCAGATCCTGCTCGAACTCAGACGCATTCATGTGCTCCTGGCCGCGCCGGTAGCAGATCGTCACCTCCTCGGCGCCGAGCAGCTTCGACTGTACCGCGGCGTCGATGGCCGTCATGCCGCCACCGATGACGACGACGCGGCGACCAACCGGCAGGCCGGAAAGGTCGCTGGCCTGGCGCAGCTCGGCAATGAACTCGACCGCGTTGATGACGCCGTCAGCGTCCTCGCCATCGGCACGCAGCGCATTGACACCGCCAAGGCCCATGCCGAGAAACACCGCGTCGTAATTGCGGATCAGATCCGACAGCTGATAGTCGCGGCCGAGCGCCTTGCCGTTCTGGATGTCGATACCGCCGATCGCGGTCACGTAGTCGACTTCGGCCTGGGCGAAATCGTCGACGCTCTTGTAGGCGGCGATGCCGTATTCGTTGAGGCCGCCGGCCTTCGCGCGCGCCTCCAGGATGGTCACGTCATGGCCGTGGCGGGCGAGCCGGTGCGCGGCGGCAAGGCCGGCCGGCCCGGCGCCGACCACGGCGACCGTCTTGCCGGTCGGCTCGGCGCGCGGATAAAACTGCTTGTTCTCGCCCATGGCGACGTCGGTGGCGTAGCGCTGCAGGCGGCCGATCTGCACCGGCTTGCCTTCCGCCACCTCGCGCACGCAGACTTCCTCGCACAGCGTCTCGGTCGGGCAGACGCGGGCGCATATGCCGCCCAATATGTTCTGGTCGAAGATGGTCTTGGCCGAACCGATCGGATTGCCGGTCGAGATCTGGCGGATGAACAGCGGAATGTCGATCGAGGTCGGGCATGCATTCATGCACGGCGCGTCGTAGCAGAAATAGCAGCGATCGGATTCGACCAGCGCCTCGTGGTGATCGAGCGGCGGATGCAGGTCGGAAAAATTATCCGCATACTGGTCGGCCGAGAGCCTGCCGCCCGCTATGCCTTCCCTGAATTGGCCTTCTGGCATCGTCAGTTCCCCATGTTTTCTTTTGGAGAAGGCTAGCACGTTTTATTTTTTTATCAATTGGTCAATTTTCGACGCAAGTCACTGAAAAGGCTCGGCAATAACATGATTTTTTTACTCATATTATTGCGACTGCGGTCGGGCTTGCAGTGCGAGCGAAAGGCCAGGCTCAAGCTTGCGGCCATGGATGGCCCTGACCTCCTGCGCCACCAATTCCTGCAATCGCCACAGATTGCGGTCGCGGATGCCGAATGCTTCGAGATGGCTGACCGTGTTGTAGAGATATTCGGCGCCGGATCCGATATGCCCGCAGGCTCTGGCCAGCACGCTCGCCACTCTGTCCAGCGGCTGGTTCAGCGACGTTCCCCTGCCCTTCACGCCGACCCAGAAGCCGAGCGCGCGCAGCTTACCCTGCGGCGTATGCACCGGCAGCCAGCGGACCGTCTCGATGCTTTCATGGTCGCTGATCTCGCGCCGCAACAGCCTTTCGATCTGCGCCGGCTTCTCACCCTCCGGCAAGCGATAGATCACGCCGTTGCAGCGCCCGCCCCGCTCGAGCGCCATCATCAACCCAGGCTGCTCGGCGCTGCCGCGCCAGCGCACCATGTCGAGGCAGAAGGAGCGGTGCCAGCCGAAGGCCGTGGCGAGCTGTTGCTCGACCGACTCGAATTCCGGCTTCCAGATCAACGACCCATAGGCGAACACCCATAACGGTCCCTCATCGGCTTCATTGGACAGTCGCAAGGCGAGGGTTCGAAAGTCCTCGTCGTTCATGTCTGTCCAGCTCGGGTCCGGACCGGGATCGGCCTCTTCCCGATGGCACAGTGCGACAAGCTCGGGCGTGAGCGACATCAAGCGCATGGACGACAACCCCTCATCACCGCAGAGAAATCGAAAACCGCTGGATGCGCAATCAGGGAACGCTTGGCACACACACCCATTGTTGTCCGGGCGGTGTCGGATTTCCGTCGTGAGGATCGTCCTATGATGGACGACGATCGATTCATGAAAGGTGAGGAGACCGAAAATGCCAAAAACCCCGATGCCCTTCTTCTGGTACGAATTGATGACATCAGATCTCGACGCCGCCGAGGCGTTCTACACCCAAGTGGTCGGCTGGACGGCGCAGCCCTTCGATAAGGCACCCGGCATGCCGCGCTACATCGTCATGAATGTCGGCGAACGTGGCGTCGGCGGCCTGATGACCTTGCCCGAGGATGCCGCCAAGATGGGCATGCCGCCTGCCTGGCTCGGCTATATCCACACCAGGGATGTCGATGCCGCAACTGCATCGCTGGAGAAAGCCGGCGGCACCGTTCACCGCCAGCCCGACGACATTCCGGGCGTCGGCCGCTTTGCCGTCGTCGCCGATCCGCAAGGCGCGACCTTCATGTTCCTGCAGCCGAACGGTCCCGACCAGCCTGTCGTGCCGGCCAGCACGCCGGGCCACATCGGCTGGCACGAGCTTTACACGTCGGACTGGAAAGCCGCGTTCGATTTCTATTCCGACCAGTTCGGCTGGGTCGACGCCGGCGATTTCGACATGGGCCCGATGGGCACGTACCAGACTTTTACGGCCGGCCCCGAATCCGGCGGCGGCATCATGAACAAGCCCGCGCAGATCCCGGTCCCGGTCTGGCAATTCTACTTCAACGTTGCGGCCATCGACGCGGCGGCCAAACGGGTCACCGACAATGGCGGCAAGATCCTGATGGGGCCGATGGAGGTCCCCGGCGGCAGTTGGATCGTGCAGTGCCAGGACCCGCAAGGCGCACACTTCGCCTTGATGGCGCCAGTCCGCTGACGGCGATCGAACACCGCCGACACAAAGTGCGGGCCTTCATCGGACCACCGATGAAGGCCTCTCCCCCCTGCCTGGCGCCGCCTCATTCCGGCGCCAGCACCGCAACCTTCAACTCAGCTTTTTTCGCGCCGCTGAACTGAACGGTGGCCGGGCCGGGCGCAAGCTTGAAGCGCACGCTCTTGCGGATGCCAGGGCATGTTTTCACGCCACTGTAGCCCGCCGACTTGATGGCCTGGCCATCCTGGATGACATCGATCCAGGCCTCCCCCGAGAGACTTATCTGGATGGCTCCCTCGGATGGCACCTCCACGCTGGCGACGGCCCCGAAACTGTCTGATGCCGGCGCACGTTCGGGCGCTACCGCAAAACCGGCTTTCTCTACCGGCACCAGCGCCAGGTCCGCAGCCGCACCAACCGCCAGTGCCGCTCCGGACGGCGTTGCCGGTGCCGCGGCAAACAGGGTCTGCTCCCGCGTCACGGGCCACTTGAAGGCCTCACAGCCGGCGTCCTCGGCCATGGCAAAGCTGGTGCCTGCAAGAATTGCGAAGAGGCTGATGGCGACTTTTTTCATGGAAAGGGAACCCACATTTCTAGAGTGGCCGCACCAATACAACCGCAACGATAGAAATGCAACCCTTGCGGGAAAAATATGAAGGGTCAAGCTGGGGACATTTTCAATCACCGATTGTTGACGCCAGGCCATGGGAAGTGAATGGTCCATTCCTGGGCGATAATCTATGGCCGGACGGATTGAAAATGGAGTCATTATGAAGCTTTTCGAAAGCCTCTCCAGATACCAGCCGCAGGCGCTCGGCGTGTTGCGCATCATGACCGCGCTGCAGTTCATCGAGCATGGCAGCCAGAAACTGTTCAACTTCCCCGTCAGCGTCGATCCGCACGCCCTTTCCGGGCTGACCACGACTGCCGCCATCCTCGAATTCGCCGGCGGCATCCTGCTCGCGCTGGGCCTGTTCACGCGACCGGTGGCATTCCTTCTGGCCGGCGAAATGGCGATCGCCTATTTCATGGCGCACATGCCGCGCGACTTCTTCCCGGTCAACAATGGCGGCGATTCGGCGATCTCGTTCTGCTTCATCTTCCTCTATCTGGTGTTTGCCGGCGCCGGCGCTTTCGCGCTGGACAGCCGCCGCAGCGCCTGACGCCAGAAAGAGGATGCGGGCCTGGTGCATGTCGCCCAAAAGTGCCCGGCGGTTTTGGGACAACGACATCCACAAAACAGGAATCTGAAGCGCATCGGCGAAGCCGAAGCGCTTCAAGCACGCATCCGTTCGAAATTGGCGTCGAACAGCGACACCGCCTGAATGCGCGCCGCATGGCGCTTGCCCAGCAGCTCGATCTCGAAGCCGTCGCTCTCATCAGCGATCTCCTTCGGCACATAGCCGACGGCGACGGATTTCTTCGAATGATGCGCATAGCCGCCCGACGTCACCCAGCCGCGCACCGCACCATCGAACCAGATCGGCTCATCGCCAATGACATCGGCATCATCGGCATCGACGATAAAAGCGCGCAGGCGCAATTTGCCGCCCTGCCTGCGCTCGGCCAGCGCCGCGGCCTTGCCTATGAAATCGGCGTCCTTGCCATAAGCAACGAAGCGGTCGAGCCCCGCTTCCAGCGGCCCGTAGATCGGCCGGTACTCGCGCCCCCATGAGCCGTAATTCTTGTCCAGCCGCAGCGCATTGAGGGCGCGCGAGCCGAACAGGCCGATGCCGAATTCCCCGCCCGCCGCCATCAGTGCTTGATAGGCGGCGCGCTGGTATTCCGGCGCCACCCAGATCTCGTAGCCGAGATCGCCGGTATAGCTCACACGGCCGACCAGGCACGGCGCCATGCCGATATCCATCCGGCCAATGGCCATGAAGGAAAAGGCCGCATTGGAGACATCCGAGCGCGTCGCCTTTGCCAGCACATCCCGCGCCTTCGGGCCTGCGATCGACAGACCGGTGAGCTTCGCGCCCAGCGCCTCGATGCGGACCGATCCATCGTCAGGCAGGTGCTTTTCGAACCAGCGCATGTGGTATTGCTCGGCGATGCCGGAGCCGGCGAGAAACCAGCCCTCGCTTCCGAGATTGGCGAGGGTGAAATCGCCGATCAGTCTGCCGTCTTCCTTCAGCATCGGCGCCAGCGTCATGCGGCCGGGCTTGGGCAGTTTGCAGGCAAGCATCCGGTCGAGCCAGGCGGCCGCTCCCTCACCCGTCACCTTGTATTTGGCGAAGCTCGAAATCTCCGACAGGCCGACACCGTCGCGAACTGTGGCGACCTCCTTGGCGACCTGCGTGAAATCGCTCGAGCGGCGCCAGGAGAATTCGTCCTTGACGCCTTCCGGCGCGTACCACAGCGGCACTTCCAGCCCATAGGCAACGCCCCATTGCGCACCCTTGGCCGACAGCAGGTCGTAGACCGGCGTCGTCTTCAGCGGCCGCCCGGCGGGCAGCTCCTCATTGGGGAAGCGGATCGAAAAGCGCCTGGAATAATTCTCGCGCACCTTGGCGTTGGTATAGGCCATCGTCGCCCAGTCGCCGTAGCGCGCGACATCCATCGCCCAGATGTCGGCGCCGGGATCGCCCTCGATCATCCAGTTCGACAAAGCGAGGCCGACGCCGCCGCCTTGCGAAAACCCGGCCATGACACCGCAGGCGACCCAGAAGCCCGGCAGCCCGCGCACCGGCCCGACCAATGGGTTGCCGTCGGGCGCGAAGGTGAAAGGCCCGTTGATGATCTGCTTGATGCCCGTGTTCTGGAAGGCCGGGAAATGGCGGAAGCCGACCTCAAGCGACGGCGCGATGCGGTCGATGTCGGGCGCCAGCAATTCATGGCCGAAATTCCATGGCGTCTGGTATTCGGACCATGGCTTGTTGGCCTTTTCGTAAGTGCCCATCAGCATGCCGCCGCGCTCCTGGCGCAGGTAAAGCTCGCCATCGAAGTCGACCGCGTGGATGATCTCGGTGCCGGTCTTGGCGTTCCAGGCGGCGACCTCCGGCATGTCCTCGGTGATCAGGTACATGTGCTCCATGGCCAGCACCGGCAGTTCGAGGCCGACCATGCGGCCGACCTCGCGCGCCCACAGGCCGCCGGCGTTGACGACATGCTCGGCCACCACCTCGCCCTTGTTGGTGATGACCCGCCACAGCCCGTCAGGGCGCCGCACGATGTCCTCGACCTTGGTGAAACGCTCCACTTCCGCCCCAAGTTTCCGCGCGGCCTTGGCATAGGCGTGGGTGACGCCGGAGGGATCGAGATGGCCGTCCTCTTTGTTCCTGACCGCGCCGACGAACTGCTTGGGATCGAGCAGCGGCATCAGTTCGGCCGCTTCGTTGGGCGAGATCTCCTCGAGCTCGATGCCGAGATAGCGGCCCTTGGCGACGACGCCGCGCAGCCAGTCGAGCCGCGCCTCGGTCGCTGCCAGAAGCACGCCACCGGTCAGATGCACGCCGGTCGCCTGGCCGGAAAGCTCCTCGATCTCCTTGTAGAGATTGATCGTGTATTTCTGCAGCTTGGCGACGTTGGGGTCGCCATTGATGGTGTGCATGCCCCCGGCCGCGTGCCAGGTCGAGCCTGAGGTCAGCTCGTCGCGCTCCAGCAGGACAACATCGGTCCAGCCGTGGCGGGCGAGATGGAACAACACGGAGCATCCGACGACGCCACCGCCAACGACCACGACCTTTGCATGCGATTTCATGGATTTTTTCTCTGATATCAGTGAGTTGAATGGGTGAATGGATTCAAGCTGGGAACGATCACGGCTCTCCCTGCCCGATCGCTTCCTTGCGCCTGGCCATGTAAGCCTCTAGCGCCTCGCGCACGGCGATATCCATCACCGGCTCGACATAGTCCTCCAGCGCTTTCTTCCACAGCCGCGTTGCGCGTGCCGTGGCGTCGAGGCCGCCGGCTTCCTGCCAGGCTTCGTAATTCTGCCAGTTGGACAGCATCGGCTGGTAGAAGGCAGTGGCGTAGCGCTCCAGCGTGTGCGGCTCGCCGAAGAAATGCCCGCCGGTTGGCACCGCACCCAAAGCCTCGACGGCGAGTTCCGCCTCATTGACTTCGATCGGGCGCAAGAACTCCATCATATGCTGGATCATCTCGACATCGATGATGAGTTTTTCGAACGACGCCGTCAGCCCGCCCTCCTGCCAGCCGGCGGCGTGGTAGACGAGGTTGCCGTGGCCGAGCACCGCGCCCCACAGTGCCATCAGCGTCTCATAGGCGCCCTGCGCGTCGGCGGCATTGGAAGCCGAGCCTGGCGTCGTGCGGTAGGGCAGCCCGTAGCGCCGCGCCAGTTGCCCTGACGCAATGTTGGCCTTGGTATTCTCAGGCGTGCCGAAGGCCGGCGCGCCCGACTTCATGTCGACATTGGAGGTGAAGGCGCCATACATGACCGGCGCGCCCGGACGGACAAGCTGCGTCAGCACTACGCCGAACAGCGCCTCGGCATTCTGCTGCGCCAGCGCCCCGGCCAGCGTCACCGGGCTCATCGCCCCCATCAGCGTGAACGGCGTCACCGCCACCGACTGGCCGAACTCGGCCATGGTCATCAGGCCTTCGGCCATCATCTCGTCGAAGCGGCGCGGGGAGTTGACCGAGATGATCGTGGTGATACCGGGATCGTCGCGCATCTGGTCGAGCGTCAGCCCACGCGAAATCGCCATCATCTCGATGCCGTCCAATGCCCTGCCCCGGCCGATCGCCGAGACATGGAAACTCTTGTCGGTCAGCGTCAGATTGGTGAAATAAGTGTCGAGATGGCGGGAGTTTGCCGGCAGCTCCACCGGCGCGCAGACCTGGTTGCCCAGCATGTGGATGCAGTTGAAATGCTGCGCCAGCCGTGTGAGATCCGAATAGTCGCGCAAATTGCCGGCGCGGCGGCCGCGCTCCATGTCATGGACATTGGGCGGCCCGGCAACGAGGGTGAAATTGATGGTGTTGCCGCCCAGATGAACCGCGTTGGCCGGGTTGCGCGGCGTCAACACATAGCTGGGCTGCGTGGTCTTCAGCACGTCTTCGATCAGGCCGCGATCGATGCGGACATTCGCTGAGGCATGATCGACCCTGGCGCCGGCCTTCTCGAACAGCGACAACGCCCGCGGGCTCATCACCTCGATGCCGAAATTCTCCAATATGTGCATCGACGCCTGATGGATCTGCTCGATCTGATCGGGCGAGAGCATGGCCATTGGCGGATAGGGATTGGTCACCCGCCTGAGCGGCAGTTGCGGAATGGCCGATGGCCCCCGATTGCTGGTGCGCTCGGCGCCGCGTTTGCGTCTTGGTTCGTTCATGCCTGGCATCAAAGCCCCGGCAAACCAGGTAAGCTGTCATAAATACGCCGTCTGCGGGCGTGATTTTAGCCACGGCGGCATTTCCGCAGTATCCATTTATAGAATACGACGAAGTATGTCGGATTGTTGATATGGGATTTCCTCGAGCGACCGCTCGGGCGAAGCGTTAATGGACGCTGCAAGATTCCCTTTATGATTTCGGCCTATTGCTCTGCCGATGCGTAGTTCGAGTTTTAGTAAAATTGGTGCGGTTTGCGTGCTGCTGGCGCTTTCGGCCTGCGCCACGCCGCCCAGCCACATCAACAATGTTTGCGCCGTCTTCGACCAGAATGACGGCTGGTTCGACAACTGGCAGTCTGCCGCCGAGCGCACGCAGCAGAAATACGGCATCCCCGTTCCCGTACTGATGGCGACGGTGCGCAAGGAATCGGGCTTCAAGAGCAATGCAAGGCCGCCGCGTACCAAGCTGCTCGGCTTCATTCCGTGGAAGCACGTCTCCACGGCCACCGGCTTCTCGCAGGCGCTGGACGGCACCTGGTCGCAATATCAGCGCGAGACCGGCAACTGGGCGGCGCGGCGGACGAAATTCGCCGATGCGGTCGATTTCGTCGGCTGGTATCATTCCAAGACATCTGACACCTACGGCGTCGCCCGCAACGACACCTACAATCTCTACCTTGCCTACTATCTCGGCTGGACCGCCTATGGCCGCGGCAACAGGGGCGATGCCGGTGTGCAGGGCTATGCCCGGGCCACCGACAAGATGGCGCGGGACTATGCCCAGCAGTTGAGCGAGTGCGGGAACTGATCTTGCCGCATCGTTGATCTCGATCTTCGGACGGTCAACTCGGCCTTTTACCTCGCGGACGCTTTGGTGGCGTGCCAGCAAAACCGGGGCCATCGCCATGCGGCGCGTCGTCCGGCATACCTTCGTGCGCGGCGTGTTCCTTGTCGAACTTGATCACGGGCTCCATCTTGGCCAGCACGTCGTCGGAGAGCCAGCACAGGCTCATATGACCGTCGCCGAGATGCTTGACCGGCGGCACCTTGGTCTCGCAGAGATTGTCCGGCACCAGCTTCTTGTAGCCGCAACGGGTCTGGAACGGACACCCGGATGGCGGGTTCATCGCCGACGGGATGTCGCCTTCCAGCACGATGTGCTTCTTCACGACACTCGTGTCGGCGATCGGGATCGCCGACAGCAGCGCCTCGGTGTAGGGATGATAGGGCGGTGCGAAGATCTGGTCGGTCGTGCCTTGCTCGACGATGTAGCCGAGATACATGACGACGACGCGGTCGGCGATGTAGCGAACGACGGACAGATCGTGGCTGATAAACAGCATCGTCGTCTTGTTCTTGCGCTGGATGTCCATCAGCAGTTCGGTCACCGCCGCCTGCACCGACACGTCCAATGCCGAGACCGGCTCGTCGGCCACCACCACCTTGGCGTCACCGGCAAAGGCTCGCGCCACGCCGATGCGCTGCTTCTGGCCGCCCGAAAGCTGACGCGGCTTGCGGGTTTCGAATGCCCGCGGCAGCTTCACCAGGTCGAGCAGCTCCAGCATCCGCTTGCGGCGATCGGCAACCGTCTTGCCGACATTGAACTTCTCCAGCGTGCGGATGATCTGCGAACCGACCGAATGGCTGGGATTGAGCGTGTCGAACGGATTCTGGAACACCATCTGGATCGACGACACCGTGTCGACGCTCCGTTTGTCGATCCCCGTCGACTGGATTTCCGTGTTGCCCAGCGTCACCGTGCCGGCACTTGCCGTCTCCAGCCCGAGCAGCACCTTGGCCAGCGTCGACTTTCCGCAGCCGGATTCGCCGACGATGGCGACCGTCTCGGATTCGCGCGCCATGAACGAGATCGTCTCGTTGGCCTTGACGACGCGGCCCTCACTCGAGCCGAACACCTCGCTGCCGCCGACCCTGTAATATTTTCTGAGGTCCTCGATCTTCAGCACCGGCGCGCCGGGCACGACGCGCTCATTGACCTTCTTGGCACCGGGTGGCAGCGCCTCCCAGTCGATCTCGTTGAAGCGCACGCAGCGCGAGAAATGGCCTTCGTGACCAGCGACCTCGATCATCGGGATTTCGGCGGCGTTGCAGACACCCTCGACGAAATGGTGGCAGCGCGGGCCGAAATTGCAGCCCTTGGGCCGCTCGTGCGGCAGCGGCAGCTGTCCGGGGATGGAGATCAGCGGCCGTGAGTTCTTGTCGGCGCCCGGCAGCGGGATCGAGCGGAACAGCCCTTGCGTATAGGGGTGGCGCATCCGGTCGAACACGTCCTTGATCTTGCCGGTCTCCACCGCTTCGCCCGAATACATCACCGTGATGCGATCGCAGGTTTCCAGGATCAGGCCGAGATTGTGCGACACGAAGATCATCGACGTGCCGAACTTCTCGCCCAGCCCCTTGACCAGATCGACGATGCCCGCCTCCACCGTCACGTCGAGCGCCGTCGTCGGCTCGTCGAGCAAAAGCAGCGCCGGCTTCGACAGCAGCGCCATGGCAATGACGATGCGCTGCTGCTGGCCGCCGGAGAGCTGGTGCGGATAGGAGCGCATCATACGCTCGGGATCGGGCAATTTGACCGAGCGCACCATATCGAGGGCGCGTTTATAGGCCTCTTCCTTCGACACCTTGTCGTGGATCAGCGGCACTTCCATCAGCTGCTGGCCGACCTTCATCGCCGGGTTCAGGCTCGCCATCGGCTCCTGGTAGATCATGGCGATCTTGTTGCCGCGGATGGAACGCAACTCCTCGTCGGAGAGTTCGCCCATGTCCTTGCCCTGGAACTTGATCTTGCCGCCGACGATCTTCCCGATGTTGGAGAGGTCGCGCATGATGCCGAGCGACACGGTCGACTTGCCGCAGCCGGATTCGCCGACGATGCCCATCGCCTCGCCCGGCATGACGGTGCAGGAAAAATCCATGACCGCCGGTATCTCGCCCTTGCGGGTGAAGAAGGAGATCGACAGGTTCTCGATCTCGATGATCGGCCCTTTGGTTGGCCCGGGGGTCGGCTTGGCGGGATTTCGAACTGCCTCGTTCATGGGTCGCTCCAATCCTGGTTCTTCCAGGCCTGTTTCTCTCAGGCCCATCGGGTCGAAACCCGCGACATCAGTCTTTCATCGATTGTTCGCGCAGCGAGTCGGCGAGCAGGTTCAAGCCCAGCACGAACGACATCAGTGCGATGGTCGGCGGCAGCGCCGGATGGATGAAGGAGCGCAGCAGGCGGCTGGCGTCCTTGATCGCGGTGCCCCAGTCCGGGCTTTCCGGCGCCAGGCCAAGGCCGAAATAACCGAGCGTGCCGAGCAGGATCGTGGTGTAGCCGATGCGCAGGCAGGCATCGACGATCAGTGGCCCGCGCGCATTGGGCAGGATCTCCCACAGCATGATGTACCAGGGCGATTCACCGCGCGTCTGCGCCGCCGCCACATAATCGCGCGTCTTGATGTCCATCACCAGGCCACGCACGATGCGGAACACGCCGGGGCTGGAGGCGAACACCACCGCCACGAAGATGTTGAGCTGGTTTGGATCGATATGGACGATGTGCAGCGGGTCCTTATCGAACACAAGGCCGAGATAGATCCAGCCACCGAGGATCAGGGTGATGCCGAGCAGGATGTAGAGCCGGTCGGGCCGGTTCTTGTAGCGGGTCCAGAACAGCACGCTGAAGAAGATGATCGGGAACAGGAAGAACACGCCGGCCATGCCGTACGGGATCGGCGTGTCCATGATACCCGGCGTCACCAAGAGGTAGAACAGCAGGATCACCGGGAAGGCCAGCACAAGGTTGGCCAGGAACGACAGCACGGTGTCGATCTTGCCGCCGTAATAGCCGGCGGGCAGGCCGAGCGTGATGCCGACCATCAGCGCGAAGCCGGTCGCGGCAGGCGCGATGATCAGCACGATCTGGCTGCCATAGACCATGCGCGAAAACACGTCGCGCGCCAGCTTGTCGCCGCCGAACAGATAGGTCAGCCCCGACTGCGGTTCGACGGCGCCCGGCAGCACGTCCTTCATGATCGGAATCTGGGCCAGCGGATCGAAGGGCGATATGGTCGCGGCGAAGATCGCCGTGAACAGCCAGAACAGGCAGATGCCGACGCCGACGATGCCGACACCGCTGTCGAACAGCTGGCCGTAGAGCGCCAGCTTCTTCTTGTAGGCGAAGCTCGCGCCCATGACGATGACGAGCGCGATCCAGACCGGCCAGAAGCGCGACAGCACTTCGAAAACGACGGTGAAGCCACTGATGTATTGAACCGGCATCGGCTTCGCTCCCTACTGAACTCTGATACGCGGATTGAGAAATGCGTAGCCGACATCGGAAATGAGCTGCGTGATCAAGACGATGAACACCGAGACCAGCGAGCAGCCGAGCAAAAGGTCGATATCGTTGTTGCCGGCCGCCTCGACCAGCGTGTAGCCGAAGCCCTGGTAGCGGAACATCACCTCGACGATGACGACGCCGGTGAGCAGCCAAGGGAACTGCAGCATGATGACGGTGAACGGTGCGATCAGCGCGTTGCGTAAGGCATGTTTGACCACCACGCTGCCGAAGGAGAGACCCTTCAACCGCGCAGTACGGATATATTGCTGCGTCATCACTTCGACCATCGAAGCTCGCGTCATGCGGGCGATATAGCCGATGCCGTAGATCGCCAGCGTCATCACCGGCAGTGTGAAATTGTAGAAGGTGATGCCCTGGCTGGCCGAAGCCGCCGAGCCGTTCAGCCAGCCTAGCCATGAGGCGAAGATGACGGTGAAGATGACGCCCGACACATATTCAGGCGTCGCCGTCGAGGCGATCGACGCCACGGACAGCACCCGGTCGGTTCGCGACCCCTCACGCATGCCGGCCAGAATGCCGATCAGCAGCGAGATCGGCACCATCACCGCCAGCACCCAGAACATCAGGATGCCGGTAGCGCCGAGTGCCGGAAACAGTTTTGAGGCGACGGTCGCCTTGAACTTGGTCGAGCAGCCGAAATCGCCCTGGAAAACGCCGGCAAAGGTCGGCACGAGCGGATCGTTGCAGAAGGAGAAACGCTGCGCCGGCTTACCGGTCGCCGGGTCGGTTACCGGCTGCTTGGGCAAGACACCAAGCCACTGGCCGTAGCGGACGAAGAAGTTCTGCCGGTAGCCATGGTTGACCAGCCAGCTCTCGAGCTGCTCGGCCGACGTATGCATTTCGGTCTGGCTGATCGCCAGCTTCTTCAGATTGGGTTCGAGGTTGATCAGGAAGAAGACGACCATGGTCAGGCACAGCATCGTCAATGCCATGGTGCCAAGACGCCTGATAACGAAGGAAAGCATGGCGGCCCCCTGCCGATGGGTTGGGGTTTGAGCCGGCTATGAAAGCCAACCCTGCCGTGACCGGCGGGGCTGGCTGTCAAACAGGCCTTCGGATGCGATCAACCCTGTTTTTGTTGCATGGCCTTGCCCGCGAGTCCGCAACTTTTTTGAGAATGTGCGGACCAGCAGGGACGGACAATGCAAAGAGCGAGGGAAGGGAGCGAGCCCCTTCCCTCCATGTCGATGCGATATCAAGCCTGGTCGAGCCAGACCTTGCCGTAGTCGCGCTCGAAGGTCGGGTGCATCTTATAGTTCTGCACCGCCTTCACCGAGTGGCTGTAGAGCTTGCGCCAGTACGGCTGGATCATGATGCCGGAATCCTGCAGGATCTGCTCGATGTCCTTCATCATGTCCTTGCGCTTGGCGGCGTCGGCAACGGCGAGCGCCGCATTGAGCTTGGCATCCCAGTCCGGATTCGACCAGCCGGCCTCGTTCCAGGCCTCGCCGGTGCGATAGGCGATGGCCAGAACCTGGACGCCGAGCGGACGCATGTTCCAGTTGGTCATCGACAGCGGATACTTCGTCCAGTCGTTCCAGAACGTGGAACCCGGCAGAACGGTGCGCTTCACCTTGATGCCGGCGTCGCGCAGCTGGGCGGCGATCGCATCGCCGGTGTTCTTGTGCCAGTCTTCGTCGACGGTGATCAGCTCGTGTTCGAAGTCGGCTTGGCCGGCTTCCGCCATCAGCGCCTTCGCCTTGGCCGGATCACGGGCAACCTTGGGCAGCTCGTAATATTCCGGATGGATCGAGCAGACATGGTGGTTTTCGGCGACCGAGCCGGCATTGCCGTAGCCGAGCTGCAAGACGACATTGTTGTCGACCGCAAGCTGCAGCGCGTTGCGCACCTTCTGGTCGCCATAGGGCTTGTTGTTGACGTTGGTGCGGCAGACGATGGTCGACGCGGTGACGATTTCCGACTTCACCAGGTCCATGCCGTCGAGGATCGACACATAGTCGGCCGAAGTCTCGAAGTTGGTGTGCACTTCGCCGGCCTCGAAAGCGCTGACCATGGCTGCCGGATCGGTGCCGTAGTCGATGAATTCCAGGCCATCGAGGAACACTTCGCCGTCCCACCACTTGTCATCGGTGCGGCGTTTGTAGACCACCTTCTGACCGACATCGTAGGAGACGAGTTCGAACGGACCGGTGCCGATCGGGCAGGCCTTGAAGTCGCCGCCCTTCTCATCGAAGGTCTTGTGGACGATCAGCCCGGGATAGTCGCACATGTTCGGAATCAGCGCGATGTCCGGCTTGCTGAGCTTAAGCACGACCGTGTGGTCGTCCGGCTTGGTCACGGCGCTTTCGTCGAGCTTGTCGTCCTTGACCAGCGAGCCGAGACGGCCGGGCATGGAATTGCCTTCGGCTTTCTTGTCAGCCCAGCGCTTCAGGTTGAAGATGACGTCATCGGCGGTGAAGGCATCGCCATTCGACCAGGTGACGCCCTTGCGCACATGCAGCGTATACTGCGTGGCGTCGTCGTTGACGTCCCAGCTTTCCAGCAGATAGGGGCGAAACGTGTATTCGGAGGTGTACTTGACCAGCGGCTCCAGCGCCTGGCGCTCGGCATTGGCGATTTCCGACCAGTCGGCCTTGCGCGGGTCCTTGGGATCTTTGATCCACTGGGCGATCTTCAGCGTGCCGCCCTTCTTGCCCTTTACCTCTTCGGCCTTCGCCGGCGTCGGATCGGCGAGGCCGAGCAAGCCGTAAGCCATTGCCGTCGATGCGCCGAAGACGCTGGCCATGGCCAGGAATTCGCGGCGGTCCACCTTGCCTGCCTTGGCTTCTTCGGCCATGGCCAGGATGTGATCCGGAACGCGATCGCCATTACTCTTATAAATTGTCATGACTTAACTCCCATTGTTGGCTTTCCGCCTTTTAACATTCCGCATCCAGGCCATGATGTCAAAGACGGCGTGGATTGAGAACATGTTAGGGAATGTGCAACTTTGAAAGGGGAGCGGTTCGCGTGATAACGACAGTCTTGGCGCAAATTTGCTACTGTCCGACGGATTCTTCTGGAATCGCGATAGTCGATTAAACTGAGACATTTACTCTGGCCCGCACAGCACCAGAATCGATCCACCATGAGGCCAAAAGCCCCGCCGGACTGTCAGTATTCCTTCTCGTAGAAGATGCCGCCCTTGGCTTCGCCGGCATCGTTGGCCTCGCCGCGCAGCTTGACGCCGCGCCCGACATTGAGGTCGATCGTCGCCTTGCCCGAGCCAGGCTTGTCGCCCTTCTGGATGGTGACATAGGTGCGGTCGTTGAGGTATTTGCCGGCCGAAACCGCCGTGCCGCCCTGGTCGTCGGTGGTGACGTCGAGATCGTCGACGCCAATGGCGCTGCGCAGGTTTTCCAGCAGCGACGTCGAGCCGCCGACGCCGGCCAGCTGCCCCGCCGCTTCGGCGAGCTGGGCGATCTGCAGCGGCGACAGGTTCGACATCGAGCGGCCGAAGATCAATTGCGCCAGCACCTCATCCTCGGGCAGCGCCGGCACCGAGGAGAAGGTGAACTTCGGATTGGTCGCTTCGCCCGACACCACGATGGTGACGGTGGCGCTGGTCGTCGTCGTGGTCGCCGTCAAATTGAGATAGGGCACCAGCGAGCCGGAAAACCCGACCGTGCCTTCGGTGAAGGTCAGCCGCTTGCCGAGGATCGACAGTCGTCCGCGCTGCAAGGTGAAGGTGCCGACCGCTTGCGGCGACGAGGCCGGGCCGGTCAGCTTCAGCGAGCCGCCAAGTTCGGCATCAACGCCCCTGCCCTGGATGAAGATCTGATTCGGCGCGTTGACCGTGACATCGAGCGCAAGGCCGCTACCGCCGCCCTTGCCGCTGGTCGTCGGCGGCCGCAGCGCCTTGTCCTGCGCCTTGACCGCGCCCGGCGCGTTCTTGTGCTTGACGTCGAGCGCCGCCAGCGAGCCCGGCAATTTGTCGGGAACGGTGATCACCGTCTTGGCGAGATTGACGGTACCGGCGATGACCGGTGCGGAGGTCAGCGGTCCCTTGATCGTCAGGTCGCCGCCGAGATTGGCGGTCACCACCCTGCCGTCCGTATAGCGGCCGTCGACCAGCTTGATCGACAGGTCGGCCGGGAAACCCTGCGCCGGGTTGATGCCGACCGTGCCGCTGGCCGACAGGCTGCCGCGCGTCGACAGCGTTCCGGTCAGCCGGTTGATCCTGGCGACGCCGCCGGCAATCGAGACATCGGCGGCGAGATCGTTGACGGCGAGGCCGGAGCGCGCATCGACAAGGCGCGCACCCGAGGTGCTGATGCTGCCGCCGATGACGGGCGATGTCGCGGGACCGCGCACCTGCACGTTGACATTGGCGGTTCCAGACAAAGACAGGCCCTGCGCGGCCAGCTTCTGGCTGAGCAGACCGAACGGCACGACGCCATTGAAGTCGAGCACCAGTGACGGCGTGCCGGCCGTCGTCACGGTGCCGCCGCCCTTGAGGCCAAGGCCGGCGCCATCGCCGACATTGGCATTGAAGGTCAGCTTGTTGCCGCCGAAGGTGCCCGACGAGGAGACACTCACCGCACCGACACCGGCACCGCGCGTCTGCGAGGTCTGCACGCCGGCCGCGTCGAGGTTGAAGGCAATGGCGGGGTTCGCCGGCGCACCCGTCACCTTGACCGTGCCTGAGATCGAACCGGCGGCGTCGAGCCCCGGCGAGAAACTGTTGGCGAGCGACATCGGCACCCGCGCCAGCGTCGCATTGATGTCGAGCGCCGTGCCGACCTTGCCGGTCACCGTCGCCGTGCCGCCGCCAAGGTTGAGCACCAGCCGGTCCAGCGTCGTCGTGCCGTTGACGATGCTGACGGTCGAGGCCTGGGCGATGGCCGCCTTGATGCCTTGTACGGTCGCCTGGCCGGAGGCAAGCTCGATGGTCGTCGTGCCGTTGGCCGCTTTCACCCGGCCGGCGGCCTGTGCCGGAATGCCCTTGACGGTTGCGCCGCCGGAGAAGCCGGTCCAGTCGCCGTCGCGCTTCAAGTCGACATCGATGCCGCTGATCACGGTGCCGCCCGACGTGACGGTGTCGGCGTGGATCTTTCCGGAGATCACGGGCGCCGCCAGATAGTTGGCGACCAGCGCATCGATCGAGACGGCTTTCGCCTGCAGGTCGCCGCGCGTAATCGATGCTGTCGCCGCCTTGATTGCGACCTGTGGCGCATTGCCGTTCTTCGAAAAGGCGATCGTGCCGCGCACATCGCCTTCGGCCTTCTCCAGGGCAAGTGCTGCCAGCGGGCCGATATCGGGCAGGTCGAGCGCGATGGTGCCGACTGGCACGAACTTCTCATCCAGCGCCAGATCGCCGGAAATCCTGTTCTTGCCGAGCGACAGCAGCAGGCCATTGATGGCGCTCTTGCCGTCCGCCGTCGCCAGCACCGCACTGCCTTGCAGCGCCTGGCCGGCGACATTGCCGGTCAGCTGCACATTCGCCGCCGGATTGGCGGCATCGGCCTTGCCGGTGGCGGTCAGCTTCAGCCCGATGATCTCTCGCGCCGCCACGAGAAGGCGGTCGCTGTCGATGGTCAACGACAGGTCCGGCGCCGCGGCCGGGCCCTGCGCGTTCAACGCAAAAGCGATGGCGCCCTTGGCGTCTTTCGACAGCAGCGAGATGTCGCTCAGCGCACCCTTGATGTCGGCGGCTACCTTGTTGTCGGCAAGGCTGGCTTGCCCGTCTGCGGTCAGCGCGCCCGAGGTCAGCTTCAATCCGCCTATAGCGATACTGCCGTTGGGGTCGCGCTTCAGCGTGGCGCTGATCTCAGCGCGTTCGCCAAGCATGCCGCGTGCCGCCGCCGGCAAGGCCGACGACGGGGCATCCGCCTTCAGATTGAGGTCGATGGCACCGTCACGCAGCGATACCTGGCCGGCAACCTGGCTGTTCAGCGCATCGCTCTTGAGCGAGCCGCTGTCTATGGCAACCGCATCGGCTGTCAGGCGACCGCTGAGCGCCGCCGTGACCTTGCCGGCGATCAGCGGCGCAATCACCGGATTGTCGAGACCGACCTTGTCCACCGACACTGTGCCGGAAACCGGCCCTGCACGGTTCTTGAGATCGAACGCATCCGAGTGCAACGCCAGGGCAAGCCCGTCCACCTTCGCTGGACTGGTGACGATCGAGGGCAGGATCGCGGAGACATCCAGGCGGGCCCGCGTGCTCTCGCCCGCCACCTTTGCCGACAAGGACCGGATCTCGATCTTGACCGGGCTCTCGGCGCTGCCGACAGTCAGGGGCAGACTGGGGCCGGATGAGATGAGATCGAGCGCAAAATCGCTGGCGCCGTTCGGATTGAGGGTGCCGGCTGCCTTGCCGGAAATCTTGTCACCGGTCAGTGTCGCTTGATCGAGCACAACGCCGCCGGCCATGGTGTAACTGCCGGCCGCGTCGACAGCCAGCGGCCCGAGCCCCGCCTGCCGGGTCTGGCTGGTTTCGACACCGGCCAGTTGCGCATTGAAGCGGACATCGGGAGCGGCCGGCGGTCCGGTCACTCCAACCGTGCCGCTGAGCGTGCCGACAGCGTCGAGGCCGGGCGAAAATTCATTGGCGAGCGCCGCGGGCAGTGCCGAAAATTGCGCCGCGAGGTCGAGCGTCTGACCGGCAGTGCCCGACAGCGTCACCGAACCGCCGCCGACATCGAGCGCCAGTTTCTCGATGCTGGCCGTGCCGTTGGCGATGCTCAGTGTCGACGCCTGAGCGATTGCCGCCTTGATGCCGCGAACCGTCGCCTCGCCCGAGGCAATCTCGACGCTCGTCTTGCCGTCGGCGATCTTCACCCGGCCGGCAGCGGTCGCCGGAATGCCCGCTATGGTGGCGCCGCCGGTGAAATTGGTCCAATCGCCGTCGCGCTTCAGGTCGACGCCGATGCCGCTGATTTCGGTGGTTCCGGAAGTGACGCTGTCAGCCTTTATCGAACCGGCGATCGCCGGCGCCTTGAGATAATTGGCGATCAGCGCATTGACGGTGATGGCCTTGGCCGTCACGTCGCCACGCGCGATCGAAGTGCTCTTCGCATCGATCGTGACGGAGGGCGCGTCGCCCTCCTTGGCAAAGCCGATGGTGCCGTCGATGTCGCCCGTCACCGCCTGGCCGGCCAGTGCGGCCAACTGGTCGATAGCGGGCGCGTCGAGCGTCAGCGTACCGAGCGGCATGTACGTGTCGTCCAGCGCGAGATCGCCCGAGACCTTGTTGTCGCCCAGCGAGACCAGGAATCCGTTGATCGAACGCTTGCCCTCGCTTGTCACCAGTGCTGCCTTGATATCGAGCGGCTGGTCGTTGACGGAGCCGGTCAGCGATACGTTGGCGGCGGGACTGGTGATATCGGCCTTGCCGCTTGCCGTCAGCTTGATGCTCTTCACCGTGCGGCCCGATGCCGTCAGGCTGTCGCTGTCTGCGGTAACGGTGAAGTCGGGCGCCGTCATGGCGCCGCTTGCCGACAGCGCGAAATCAACGCCACCGGCAACCGGCACGCCGACTGTCGGCGACAGCACGGAAACGTCGCCCAATTTGCCCTTGATGTCGGCCTGGATGTCGGTGCCCTGCATGCTGGCCGTGCCGGCGGCGCTGAGCGTGCCGGACGTGAATTCGATCGAGTTGGCGGCGAAGGATCCCTGCGGATCGCGGGCCGCGGTGGCCGAGAATTTCACCCGGGCGCCAAGCACCGAGGCGATCTGCGGCGGAAAGGCCGTCGCCACGGCATCCGCGTTCATCTTCAGCTGCATCGACAGGTCGGCAAGCGCCACCGTCGCCGTCAGAGAGGCGTTGAGCGCGTCGGAGCGCAGCGTGCCCTGGTCGATGGCAATGGCATCCTTGCTGACCGACCCGGCCAGATCGACATCGATCTTGCCGGTGATCAGCGGCGCCAGCGTCGCCACGTCGGTGTTGAGGCCACCTGCCTGCAGCTTGACAGTGACCGGCCCGGCGCGGTTCTGGATGTCAAAGCCGTCGGAATGGATCTGCGCCGCCAGATCATCCAGCCGCGTGCCGCCAGCAACGATGGAGACGAAGGAGGCGCCGATGTCGATGATCGGCGCCTTGCCGTCGCCGAAGGCGCGGGCGGTGGCATTGCTGATCGCCAGCGTGATCGGTTGCGCCTTGCTGCCGACGCTGATCACAACGGGCGGACCCTTGGCGGCGAGTTCGATCGAGAGGTCGCTGGCGCCGGCAGGATCGACAATGCCGGTCGCGGTGCCGTGCACCGCATCGCTGTCGATGTTGGCGCGGTCGACACTGACGCCACCGGCCGATGTGGCGGTGCCGGCGACATCGAAGCTGGTCTTGCCGGCAAACAGCGGCTTGAGATTCTCAGGCAGGAAGCGAGCGAAATCGCCGTCGCCCTTGGCCTCAACATGATTACCTTTGTCGGTCAGTTGGTGCCGGCCTGTCAGTTGGGTGACGATCTTGCCGTCGACCGAGAACGTGCCGATGCCGTTCCAATTGGCGAGCGGCCCGGTGCCCGAGACAATTATGTCGACCGGCGGCGTATCGGGCAGCTTGAGCAGATTGGCGATGATGCCGCCTGCCGGCTCCGAGGCCTTCAGGTCAAGATCGAGCCTGTTGTCCGCCGGCGCAAAGTGGATCTTGGCGTCGACATTGCCTTGCTTGCCGTCATGGCGGGTGACGTTGAGCACCGTCTCGACCGCCAGAGGCGCGGCGTCGGCCTTGAGCATGCCCCTGGCGGCAAGTTCGGCGATGCCGCTCCCGGCCAGTTGCTGGCCAAGCGCTATCTCGGGCAGGTCGATCTGCTTGATGTCGATGGAAACCGGCAGCGTCGTCGTGCCGCCGCTCGGCGCGGGCTGCGTGCTGGCCACCGGCAATCGCGCCAGTTCAATACGCTCGGCAGCGATACGGTCGGCGCTGAAGTTTTTCGACAGCAGCGCCAGCGGCGACCAGTCGACGGCCACCTTGCGCGCCACCAGCCAGGCGCCCTCGCGGTCCTCCAGCACGACATGGTCGACGCTGAGCGCCCCGGACCAGATGCCATCTATGCCGCTGACCGTGATCTTGCGGTCGTCGGTCGATGCCAGCCGCGAAATGATGCCGGCGAGATTGTCGCGGCCGCGCTCGGTCTTGGTTAGCACCACCAGCGCGCCGATCGCTCCCGCAATCACGATCAGCAGGGTGTAGAGAACAATGCGGAGGATGCGCCAGACTGTTTTCATCGCTCAGAATGCCTGTCCGATGCCGGCATAGATGCCGAAATGCGGATCGCCCGGATCGCGGTTGAGCGGCACGGCCGCGTCGATGCGCAGCGGCCCGAACGGCGTGACATAGCGCAGGCCGACGCCGGCGCCGACCTTGACATCGGAGAAATCGGGAACCGATTTGGTCGACACGGTGCCGGCATCGACGAACGGCACGATGCCGATCGTGTCGGTGATGGCGATGCGCATCTCGACCGAGGTTTCGAAGAAGGACAGGCCGCCGATCGGCTGGCCGGTGAAATCCTTCGGACCGATGCCCTGATAGGCGTAGCCGCGCACCGAACCGCCGCCGCCGGAATAGAAGCGCCGGTCGGCCGGCACATTCTGAAGCCCGGTGCCGACGATCGACCCGATGGCGACACGTTCGGCCAGCACGAACTTGGAAGCCGAATCCAGCGACTGATAGGCCGATCCCTCGCCCTTGAGCTTCAGGAAGGCCGCACCATTCAAAATGTCGTAGCTCGGCTCGGCATAGGCCAGCACCCGGAAGCCGCTGGTCGGGTTCAGGCGGTTGTCCCTGTTGTCGTAGACATATTGCAGCGGAATGCTGGCGATCAGGTATTTGTGCTTGCCGAAAGCGTCGTGGATGCGGGAATAGTCGAGCGCCACCTCGGCGGAAACCGTCTGCTTCTTGGTCAGTTCGTAGGACAGGCCGGCGCTGCCCTTGACCGAGAAATGGTCATAGGCATCAGGATGTTCGAGCACCGTCTTGACGCCGGCGAAGAACTTCGATGCCGGTCCGATCACACCGGGTTTCTCGAACATGATGCCGGCATTGTAGTTGAGTTCGCCGAGATCGTTGCTGCCAATGCCGCTGATCTTGCCATCGATGCGCAGCTTCTCGGCCCGGCCGAACAAATTGCGGTGGCCCCAATAGCCCTCAAGGCCCAGCCCCTCGGTGTTGGAAAAAGTGCCGCCGACGCCGAAATAGCGTGGCTTGCGCTCGCTGACCTGGACGCCTATCGGGATGTTGCCCTCGGCATCGAGCTTGTCGGCTTCCTTGAACGTCACGCTGTTGAAGACCTCGAGCGCCAGCAGCCGGTCGCGCGCGTCGTCGATCTCTTGCGGCGAGTATTGCCGGCCGCGCTTGAGGCCGGTCATGTATTCGGTGAAGTCGCGGTCGACCTTCTCGGTGCCTTCCACGGTGGTCGGGCCATAGCCGGCGACCGGTCCGGCGGCGACCGTCAGCGTCACGTCGAGCGTCGAGGTGGCATGGTCGGCGACGATCTGGCGGTCCGTCACCTCTGCCAGCGGCCTGCCTTGCTCCTTCAGCGTCCGCACGATCAGCGCCTCGGCCTTGAGCACTGCGCCGGATCCGGCGTCGCCGCCTGATATCAGGCCATAATCGGCGCTCATCAGTCCTGCCGCGTCGCCTTGCAGCCTGATATTGCCCAAGGTGAATTTCGGCCCGGTAGCAATGTCGATCGCCACGGGAACCGGCTGCGGACCCTTGAATTCGGCATCCGGCGGCAAATCGTCGAGCGGCTTGCCGTCGATGGTGACGGTGACGACGCCTTCGTAGCGGGCATCGGCATAGAGCGCGGCGACAAGCTGTTCGCGGTCGCTGCGCGCCTTGGCCATCAGCCCTAGCGAGCCTGAAACCGGACGCTCCTCGTCGCTCTTCAGCGCCGAGGCATTTTCGAGCTTCTTGACCAGGTCCTTGTCGGCGTCGGGGGCATTGATGGTCACGGCGTAGCGCAGAGGATCGACGATGTCGGCATCCTCGTCGCTGGACGATCCCCACAGCTTGATGCCGAAAAGCTCGAAAGCGGCCGCCGGGGGCGATTCGGCGACGAGCACGGTCGAGCACATCATGGCCAGCAGCAGGGCGCGCGGAAGCGCACGCCCTGGCGCGCGACCTCCTGACATCTGCTCTTCATGCGCCGGCATTAAGACAACCTAGGTTACAAAACTAAAATTGGAATGAAGTTCTGAAGCGCTCGTAAAGGGGCCACAATCCAATTGTCTGAAATAGGACGGGCTTGGAATTCACACCTTTTGCGTCGCCGCAAGAAAGCGTGATCCCCTGTCCTATGGAGGTACTACCGGTCATCGACCGGAAAGGAAACCGTTGGCAGGCGGACCCCTGCCGCGTCCTTGTGTTGACAAGCCTGACTGAAGCTTGATCATGCCCGGACGTCAGCTGTGTCTGGAGGGGTGTTATGGCAATGCGCGCGGCTCGTGGTCTTTCGATTCTGATTCTCCTGTTTTTTGCCTGGGCCAATGTCCTGGCCTGGAGCAGCGTCGCGCAGGCGGCCGAGGCCCGGCGTATCGCGACAACGGACAATTCCGATTATTTCGGTTTTGATCTCAGGTCCGACCAGAATGTGACAATCGACCAGTGCAAGACGACATGCCTGGGAGACCCGGCCTGCCGTGCCTTCACCTACAATAAAAAAGCCAAATGGTGCTTCCTCAAATCCGACTACAACCAGTTGAAAACCTTCAATGGCGCGGTCGCCGGCAAGGTCGTCAACATCGATGGCGATCCTGATATCGGCGCGCCGCCGGAACTCGCCTTCTTCCCCAACTGGATGGCCGACCAGGCCCAGCAATACCGCAACAAGCTGCTCGGCCCGGCCTATGACAAGCCGACAGAAGGCATGGCTGCCTTGCTGAGTGCCGCCGAACAGGCCGTGCTGACCGGCGACCACCGCTCCGCCATGCTGAAATACGAGGCCGCTGTCTCGGTACTGCCCGATGATGGCCAGCTCTGGCTCAACCTGGCGCGTGAAACGCTGGCCGTGCAGCCCGCCGCCAGCACATCCGAAGCTTCCACTTTGCCGACGAACGGCACTTCGGCCGCATTCAATGCCTATAAACTACTGCGCACCACCAAGACGCGCGCCGAAGTGCTGGCGCTGCTCGGCAACGGCCTCGACAAGCGCGATCTCTACCGGCCGGCGCTGCAGGCCTATGAGGCGAGCCTTGCCCTGAATCCGTCGCCGGCGGTCCAGGCCGACTATGCCGATCTGAAGGCGCGCAAGGGTTTCCGCGTTATCGACCACACCATCGACGCCGACACCAGCGCGCCGCGCATCTGCGCGCAATTCTCCGAGGATCTGGTCAAGACCGGCGTCGATTACGCGCAATTCGTCACTGTCGACAATGCACCGCCCAAGGGCGTCGAGGCCAAGGATAAGCAGATCTGCGTCGAAGGGCTGGAGCATGGCCAGCACTACGACGTCACCTTCCGCGCCGGCCTGCCGGCGGCAATCGGCGAAGTGACCGCGGCTCCCGTGGTGCTGTCGATCTATGTGCAGGACCGCGCACCGTCCGCCCGCTTCACTGGCGACAGCTTCGTGCTGCCGGCCGGCGCGCGCCGCGGCATTCCGATCGTTACCGTCAACATGAACGCCGCCGAGATGAAGCTCTATCGCATCGGCGATCGTTCGCTGGCACAGCTTCTGTCGGGCTACCAGTTCCTGCACCAGCTGGACGGCTATGACATCTCCAACATTTCCGAGCAGATGGGCGCGCCGGTCTGGCAAGGCCAGCTCGACATCGCCAATGACCTCAACAAGGAGGTCACCACCTCCTTCCCGGTCGACGAGGCGGTGCCGCAGCGCAAGCCCGGCGTCTACGTGCTGACCGCCCAGGCCGTCAACGACAAGAGCGACGACTACAACTCGATGGCCACGCAATGGTTCGTCGTCTCCGACATCGGCCTGTCGACCTATACCGGTCAGGACGGGCTGAACGTCTTTGCCCGTTCGCTGGGCAGCGCCAAGCCGATCGCCGGCGCCGAACTGACGCTGGTCGCCAGGAACAATGAGGTTCTGGGCACGGCGACGTCGGATGCCGACGGCCATGCCGTCTTCAACCCCGGCCTGACGCGCGGCGACGGCGGCATGGTGCCGGCCGTGCTGATGGCCAAGCAGGGCGACAATGACTTCGTCTTCCTCGACATGGGCCGGGCCGGCTTCGACCTGTCCGACCGCGGCGTCACCGGGCGCGCGGCGCCAGGTGCGCTCGACGTCTATGCCTGGACCGAACGCGGTATCTACCGCGCCGGCGAGGATGTTCATGTCGCCGCACTTGCTCGCGACGGCGCCGCCAAGGCGGTCGAAAACCTGCCGTTGACCTTCATCTTCTCGCGCCCCGACGGCGTCGAGGACCGCCGTATCGTCAGCGACGGCGCATCGGCCGGCGGCCATGCCGTCGACCTGCCGCTCGCCCCCAACGCCATGCGCGGCACCTGGTCGGTGTCGATCTACACCGATCCCAAGCAGCCCGCGGTGGCCAGCCAGATGTTCCTGGTCGAGGATTTCGTGCCGGATCGCATCGAATTCGACATGAAGGCCGACAAGCAGGAAATCGCCCAGGGCGAAACCGCCAACATCGACATTGACGGCCGCTTCCTCTATGGCGCGCCGGCAGCAGGCCTGGCGCTGGAAGGCGAGCTGACGCTGTCGACGTCGCGCGACTGGGACCGTTTCCAGGGCTTTTCCTTCGGTCTCGCCGACGAGCAGTCGGCCGAACCCACGGTCACCCCCCTCGCCGATCTGCCGGTGGTTGGCGATGACGGCAAGGTGACCTTCCCGGTCTCCGTCGACCAACTGCCCTCGACCACCAAGCTGGTCGACGCCAAGGTGACGGTCAGGATGCGTGAAACCGGCGGCCGCGCCATCGAGCGCTCGCTCAACATCGGCATCCGCCCGCAGGGCCATATGATCGGCATTCGTCCGGATTTCGCCGACAATGAAGTGCCGCAGGGCGGCACGGCCAAGTTCAGCCTGATCGCCGTCGATCCCGACGGCAAGCGTGAGGCGCTGAAAGGCGCGCAATGGACGCTGGTCAAAGTCGAACGCAATTACCAGTGGTACCGCTCCAACAATTCGTGGAATTACGAGCCGGTGACCTTCACCAAGTCGATCGCCAACGGCCAGGTCGACCTCAACGCCGACGGCGACGCAACGGTCTCCGTGCCGGTCGATTGGGGTCAGTACAGGCTCGAGGTTGAAACCGCCGATCCCGAAGGACCGGCGACCAGCTACGAGTTCGACGCCGGCTGGTATGTCTCCTCGACCACCACCGAAACGCCTGACGGCCTCGAAATCGCCCTCGACAAGGACAATTATGCCGCCGGCGAAGTGGCCAAGCTGAAAATCTCGCCGCATTTTGCCGGCGAACTCTTGATCAACATCGGCTCCGACAAGCTGTTGAAGACCATCACGGCGTCAGTGCCGGCCGGCGGCAGCACCGTCGACATTCCGGTCGGCGACGACTGGGGCGCCGGCGCCTATGTCACCGCAACCCTGTTCCGGCCGGGCGATGCGCAGGAGACGCGCATGCCGGCCCGCGCCATCGGCGTGAAATGGCTGAAGGTCGATCCGGGTTCGAAGAAGCTCGCCATCACCTTGACGCCACCGGACAAGACCATGCCGCGCCAGCAGCTGTCGATCCCGGTTTCGGTCGCCGGCGTGCAGGCGGGCAGCAATGCCTATGTCATGGTTGCCGCCGTCGATGTCGGCATCCTCAACCTGACCAGCTACAAGGCGCCGGATCCGGAGAACTGGTTCTTCGGCCAGCGCATGCTGGGCATGGAAATCCGCGACATCTACGGTCGCCTGATCGACGGTTCTCTGGGCAACGCCGGCAAGCTCAGGACCGGCGGCGACGGCGCCAACATGCAGGCGCAAGGCAGCCCGCCGACCGAAAAGCTGGTCGCCTTCTTCTCCGGCGTCGTCGAGCTTGACGCCGACGGCAAGGCGCGGGTCGGCTTCGACATCCCGCAGTTCAACGGCACCGTGCGCGTCATGGCCGTCGCCTGGACCAAGGACGCGGTCGGCCACGCCCAGTCCGACGTGATCGTGCGCGATCCCGTGGTCATCACCGCCGGCCTGCCGCGCTTCCTGGCGCCTGGTGACGCCGCCGTTATGCGCCTCGACGTCGCCGACACCGATGGTCCGGCCGGCGACTATGCGTTCTCGATCGAAACGACGGGCGACCTGTCGACGGGCGACAAGCCCCTGCCCCAGAAGCTGACGCTCGCCCATGGCAAGCGCCAGACGCTGACCGTGCCGCTGATCGCTCAGACGGCCGGCAATGCCTCGCTCACCATCAAGCTTGCCCATGCCGACGGCACCAAGGTCGAGCAGACGCTCTATGTGCCGGTGCGCCCGGCGCAATTACCGGTCACCACCCGCCTGGTGGTCGACCTCAAGGGCGATGGCGGCGCGCTTCGCGTCGACAAGGAGCTGCTCGCGGCAAGCCTGCTCGACGGCGCCTCTGTCAGCGTCGGCGTTTCGCAGGCTGCCGCCTTCGACGTGCCTTCGCTGCTGATGACGCTCGACCGCTACCCCTATGGGTGCGCCGAGCAGACCACCAGCCGCGCCATGCCGCTTCTCTACGTCAATGAATTGGCGTCCGGCATCGGCATGGCCAGCGATCCCGATATCCATGGCCGCATCCAGGACGCCATCTACAAGGTTCTGAGCTACCAGGCCTCGGGCGGCAGCTTCGGCCTGTGGGGCCCGGGCTCCGGCGATCTGTGGCTCGATGCCTATGTCACCGACTTCCTGACCAGGGCACGCGAGCAGAAATACGACGTGCCGAGCCTGGCCATGAACCAGGCGCTCAGCAACCTGCAGAACTCACTCGGCTACGACCAGAGCGTCCAGGACCGGGGCAGCGAGATCGCCTACGCCCTCTACGTTCTGGCCCGCAACAAGAAGGCCTCGATCGGCGACCTGCGCTACTATGCGGACACGCAGCTCGAAGCTTTTTCCAGCCCGATGGCCGTTGCCCAGCTGGCGGCAAGCCTGGCGCTCTACGGCGATACACCGCGTGCGGAATCGACGTTCAAGACTGCCCTGCAGTTGGCCAAGTCGACCACCGACTACGACTACTACCGCTCCGACTACGGTTCGCGGCTGCGTGATGGCGCGGCGATGCTGGCGTTGGCGGCGGAATCCAAGCCGGTACCGACAATCGTGCCGGAGCTGATCAAGCTGGTGACCAGGGAACGCGCCGAAGCCCGCTGGACCAGCACCCAGGACGAATCCTGGATGCTGCTGGCGGCCCGCGCGCTGAAAGAAGGCAATGATACGATCACGCTGACCGTCAATGGCGCGGCGCATTCCGGCGGCTACTCCAACCAGGTCGAAGGCTCTGACCTTGTCGACAGCCCGCTGACCATCGCCAACACCGGCAAGACCCCGCTGCAGGCCGTCGTCACCACGGTGGCGTCGCCGGTCCAGCCGCTGCCGGCCGGCGGCGACGGCTTCACCATCAGCCGCACTTACTACAAGCTCGACGGCACCGAAGCCAATGTCACCGAGGCGACTCAGAACGAACGCTATGTCGTCGTGCTCAAGGTCAACGAGCAGAACACATGGCCGTCGCGCCTGCTGGTCACCGACCTGTTGCCGGCCGGCTTCGAGATCGACAATCCCGGCCTGGTCTCCAGCGCCCAGTTGACGAACTTCTCGTGGCTTGCGCAGACCGATGCGGCCCATCTCGAATTCCGCGACGACCGTTTCGTCGCGGCATTCAACCCGGCCGACGGCGACCACGACCACAATCTGACCCTCGCCTATGTCGTGCGCGCCGTGACGCCGGGTACCTATGCGCACCCCGCGGCAACGGTGGAAGACATGTATCGGCCGCAATACTCGGCCCGCACCGCCACCGGCATGATGGAGATCAAGGCGCCGTAAGGCGCTGATGGTGATGGACGCGATGAGCAAAGTGCCCCCTCACCCGCCCTCCGCTTCGCTCGGTCGACCTCTCCCCGAGGGGAGAGGAGACGGCCAGCGCTGGCGCCAGTCTCTTCTCCCCACCGGAGAGAAGGCGGCCGCGAAGCGGCCGGATGAGGGGGCATCTTTACTGCCATGAAGATGCTTCGCAAATTCGCTGTTGGAGCGGCAGGGTGCGCCGGCATCCTCGCCCTTTCCGCCGCGTCCCTCTGGGAACTCGACCGCGCCTTCCCGCCCCCGCTTCCAGCCGAACTCACGGTCTCCACCGAAGTCCAGGACCGCGATGGCCAGTTGTTGCGCGCCTTCGCCACGCCGGACGGCTACTGGCGGCTCGAAACCCGGCTCGACCAGGTCGACAAGCAATTCGTCGACATGCTGGTCACCTATGAAGACAAACGTTTCTGGGACCATGAGGGCGTCGACGTGCTGGCGCTGGCGCGCGCCGCCGGCCAGTTCGCCACCAGCGGCCACATCGTTTCCGGCGGCTCGACGCTTTCGATGCAGCTTGCCCGGCTGATCGAGCCGCGCGAAAGCCGCAGCCTCGGCTCCAAGATCAAGCAGATGCTGCGCGCCATCCAGATCGAACGGCGGCTGTCGAAACGCGAAATCCTCGAACGCTACCTGACGCTGGCGCCCTATGGCGGCAATCTGGAAGGCGTGCGCGCCGCCTCGCTGGCCTATTTCGGCAAGGAGCCGAAACGGCTCACCGTTTCCGAATCCGCCCTGCTCGTCGCCCTGCCGCAGCTGCCGGAAAAGCGGCGGCCCGACCGCAATTTGAAGATCGCCCACGCCGCCCGCGACCGGGTGCTGACCCGCATGGTCTCCTCCGAACTGCTCGGCGAGCGCGAGGCCGCGCGTGCCGCCCTCGACGATGTGTCGGGCCTGCGCCGTACCCTGCCGGCCCTCGCTGCGCATGCAGCCTATGCGATGCTGCCCAAGGCCGTCCCCGGCCAGCCCTTGCAACTGACGATCCGCAAGAGCGTCCAAGAAGGGTTGGAACAGGTGGCGAGGGACGCCGCCACCAAGCTCGGCCCTCGCCTGTCGGTCGCCATGATGCTGGCCGATTCCCGCACCGGCGACATTCTCGGCGAAGTCGGCTCGGCCAATTTCTTCGACGCCAGCCGCTCCGGCTGGATCGACATGACAAAGATCGTCCGCTCGCCCGGCTCGACGCTGAAGCCGTTCATCTACGGTCTTGCCTTCGAACAGGGCCTGGTGGCGCAGGAGACGCTGATCGATGACAGCCCTGTCGATTTCTCCGGCTACCGGCCGAAGAATTTCGACATGGGCTACCAGGGCGATGTCAGCATCCGGCAAGCCCTGCAACTGTCGCTCAACGTGCCGGCGATCCGCGTGCTCGACGCGGTCGGGCCAACGCGGCTGATGGCGCGCTTCCGCCAGGCCGGCGTCAGCCCCATACTGCCGGTCAACGAGGCGCCGGGCCTGGCCATCGGCCTTGGCGGCGTAGGCGTCACGCTGCGCGACCTCGTCCAGCTCTACACAGGGCTCGCCAATGGCGGCAAGACGCACACGCTGCATGACGGCACCGAGCCGGCCAATGCCGAGCGCACCAGCGCCACCATCCTCGACGGTCAGGCCAACTGGCAGATCATCGACATACTGTCGGGCGTCAAGCCGCCCGAGGGTGCCCTGCAGCGCGGCATTGCCTACAAGACCGGCACGTCCTACGGGTACCGCGACGCGTGGTCGGTCGGCTTCGACGGCCGCTATGTGCTCGGTGTCTGGGTCGGCCGTCCCGACGCCGGCGCGGTGCCCGGACTGTCCGGTTATGTCTCGGCCGCTCCCATCCTGTTCGACGGTTTTGTCCGCTCGGGCCTGGCCGCCGTCCCCTTGCCGGGCAAGCCGCCCGGACTGTTCAGCCCCAGGCGCGAGGACCTGCCGGTGACGCTCGCCCGCTTCGGCGCCGGAGCGGACGGCCTGGTGCAGGCGACAGTGACCGAACCCGCACCGACCATCATCTTCCCGCCCGACGGCGCCCGCGTCGATCTCGGCACCAATTCGGTCGACGCCTCGCCGCTGGTGCTGAAGCTGCAAGGCGGCCGTGCGCCGTTCCGCTGGCTGGCCAACGGCAAGCCGCTGGTGGGCATCGACCGTCGCCGCACCGCGACCTGGCAGCCCGACGGCGCCGGCTATTCGACGCTGACCGTCATCGACGCCGCAGGACGTGCGGCGAGCGTGAAGGTGTTTGTCGAATAGACGGCTGCAAGCGATTCGTGGAATTGGCTTTCCACAGGCTCAGCGGATAGCAGGATACTCACCCATGCCTGTTCCGAGGCACCCCCCTCTGGCCTGCCGGCGATCTCCCCCGCAAGGAGGAAGATCGGATGTCCTTGCCGCTTTCGCCAGTTATCAATGGTGGAGCAGGACGCCAAAGCTGCCAATCTCCCCCCTTGCGGGGGAGATGCCTGGCAAGGCAGAGGGGGGTGCCTCGCGCGATCCTTTCCTGTCGGCAGCCTCAGCACTGGCAGCAACAATCCTTGTCACGGCAATCACCCTCCCTGCTCTCGCTGACCCACTCCCCGCCGGCTTTGTCCGGCTCGCCGATGTCGACCCCTCGATCCGCCAGGACATCCGCTACGCCGGATCGGATAATTTTCTGCACCGCAAGGTGAACGGCTATGGCGCCCCGGTCTGCATCCTCACCGAGGATGCGGCGAAGGCACTCTCCGCTGTCCAGAAAGCGATCGCGGCCAAACGCCTGACCCTGGTGGTGTTCGATTGCTACCGCCCTGCCCGCGCCGTCGCCGACATGGGCGAATGGACAAAACAGGGCGGGCCGCCCGATCCGCAATGGTATCCGGAGGTCAGGCGCAGCGACCTGATCGCCAAGGGCTATGTCGGAGAGTTGTCGACTCATTCACGTGGCTCGACCGTCGACGTCGCCGTCGCCCAGATGGACCGCAGGTCCAGCCCGAACCCGGCCTGCGGCACCGGGGATGCCGACACGCTCGATTTCGGTACCGGTTTCGACTGCTTTGATTCAATGAGCGAAACCGCATACCGCGGCCCTGCCAGTGAAGCGGCGGCAAATCGCAAGATGCTTGTCGACGCCATGCGCGCCGGCGGCTTCAAGAACTATGCAAGGGAATGGTGGCACTTCACGCTGAAAAGCGAACCGTTCGCCAAACAGCGTTTCGACTTTCCCATCACCGCCGATTGAGGCACCGGATCAAATTCCACACCTTGCCTCGGCACTACCCATTGCTAGATAGGCTGAGTGGCAGGGCCATGGATTCTTCCTTTGGCCGCAAGAGGAAAATATTTCTCCAAAGGACGAAATGGCGCCGAACATTTTCTCAAGAGGGGCAAAAAAGGCAACATTGAATGCATCTAATTTCTACCAATTCGGTAGATTTGGCGCGGGTTCAACGGAGGCAGAAATGACCAAACCTCATTTCAGGAAACTGCTCGGCGCACTGGTCGCCACATCTGTCCAGTTCGGCACGCTCGGTTTCGCGTTTGCCGATACCACCATTCTCAACGTCTCCTACGATCCGACACGCGAGCTCTACAAGGCCTATGACGAAGCTTTCGTCGCCCATTGGAAGGCCGAGACCGGAGAGACGGTCACCGTCCAGCAGTCGCATGGCGGATCGGGCGCACAGGCCCGCGCCGTGATCGACGGCCTCGACGCCGATGTGGTGACGCTGGCACTCGAAGGCGACATCAATGCCATCGTCTCGAAGTCGAAGAAGATCAATCCGGACTGGCGCACCAAATTCGAAAACAATTCGGCGCCCTACACCTCGACCATCATCTTCCTCGTGCGCAAGGGCAATCCCAAGGGCATTCACGACTGGAGCGACCTCGTCAAGGACGGTGTCCAGGTGATCACGCCCAATCCCAAGACGTCCGGCGGCGCGCGCTGGAACTATCTCGCCGCATGGGCCTACGCCAACGCCAATGACGGCGGCGACGAGACCAAGACCAAGGAGTTCGTCGGCAAGCTCTACGCCAATGCCCCGGTGCTCGACACCGGCGCGCGCGGCTCGACCGTGACCTTCGCGCAAAAGGGTCTCGGCGATGTGCTTATCGCCTGGGAAAACGAGGCCTATCTGGCGCTCGACGAGTTCGGTGCCGACAATTTCGACATCGTCTACCCGCCGACCTCCATCCTGGCAGAACCGCCGGTGGCAGTGGTCGACGCCAATGTCGATGCCAAGGGCACGCGCAAGATCGCCGAAGCCTATCTGAGCTGGCTCTACTCCAAGGAAGCGCAGACGATCATCGCCAAGAACCATTATCGTCCTGCCAAGCCCGATCTGGTGCCGGCCGAGGACCTCGCCAAGCTGCCGCCGATCAAACTTGTAACCATCGACGATCCACAGTTTGGTGGCTGGAAAAAAGCACAGCCTTATCATTTCGGCGATGGTGGTATATTCGACCAGATCTACAAGCCCCAGTAAGCAGTCGATATTCAGGACGACATGACCACAGCACCCGCCCAGGCGGGGTGGCGATTCAGGCAGCCGAGCGTCATTCCGGGTTTCGGATTGACGCTCGGCTTCTCGCTTGCCTACCTCACCCTCATCATTCTCATCCCGCTATCCGGGCTGCTCTGGCGCTCGGCCGCCCTTGGCTGGCCTGAATTCTGGGCGATCGCCACCGATCGCCGCACCATCAATGCGCTGAGAATCAGCTTCGGCACTGCCTTCGTCGCGGCTGCTGTCAACGTCGTCTTCGGCACGCTGGTCGCATGGGTGCTGGTGCGTTACCGCTTCCCCGGCCGCCGCATCGTCGATGCCATGGTCGATCTGCCCTTCGCCTTGCCGACGGCTGTGGCCGGCATCGCGCTGACCACGCTCTACGCGCCGAACGGCTGGATCGGCAAATTGCTGATGCCGCTCGGCATCAAGGTCGCCTATACCCCGCTGGGTATCGTCATCGCGCTGATCTTCATCGGCCTGCCCTTCGTCGTGCGCACCGTGCAGCCGATCATGGAGGAGATCGACAAGGAAGTGGAGGAAGCCGCGGCCACCCTTGGCGCCAATCGTTTCCAGATCATCACCCGCATCCTGTTTCCGGGCCTGGCGCCGGCCATCGTCACCGGCTTCGCGCTCGCCTTCGCGCGCGGCGTCGGCGAATACGGCTCGGTCATCTTCATCGCCGGCAACTTGCCCTACAAATCAGAGATCGCGCCGCTGCTGATCGTCATCCGGCTGGAGGAATACAATTACCCGGCGGCAACCGCGATTGCGGCGATCATGCTCGCTCTGTCATTCATCATGCTTTTGGTCGTCAATCTCGCACAGTCGTGGAGCCGCAAGCGCTATGGCTGATCCGGAGATCAAATCCTACGAACCGCACCATGAAAGCCAATCGGCGGCGGTCACGGAAAGCCGCCCGGCGCGCCTGGCCCTGATGGCCGTCGCCTTTGCCTTCCTCGGCATTTTCCTGCTCTTGCCGCTGATCATCGTCTTCAACGAAGCCTTCGCCAAGGGCATCGGTGCCTACACCGAAGCGCTCGGCAATCCCGACACACGCTCGGCGATCCGGCTGACGCTGCTGGTCGCCGCGATCTCGGTACCGCTCAACATTGTGTTCGGCATCTCCGCCGCCTGGGCGATCGCCAAGTTCGAGTTCAAGGGCAAGGCCTTCCTGACCACGCTGATCGACCTTCCCTTCTCGGTCTCCCCGGTCATATCGGGCCTCGTCTATGTGCTTCTGTTCGGCGCCCAGGGGCTGCTCGGCACCTGGCTGAAAGCGCATGGCATCGTCATCCTGTTTGCCGTGCCGGGCATCGTGCTGGCCACAATCTTCGTCACCTTCCCCTTCGTCGCCCGCGAGTTGATCCCGCTGATGCAGGAGCAAGGCAATGGCGACGAGGAGGCAGCACTTTCGCTTGGCGCCAATGGCTGGCAGACCTTCTGGTACGTGACCTTGCCCAACGTCAAATGGGGGCTGCTCTACGGCGTGCTCCTGTGCAATGCGCGCGCCATGGGCGAGTTCGGCGCAGTCTCGGTGGTGTCGGGCCATATACGCGGCCTGACCAACACCATGCCGCTGCATGTCGAAATCCTCTATAACGAGTACAACGCCGTCGGCGCCTTCGCCGTCGCTTCATTGCTGGCGGGCCTGGCGCTCGTCACGCTGGTCTTGAAAACACTTCTCGAGATGCGCTACGGCGCCGAGATCGCCGCGACGCGCGGACACTGACAGAGGGATTTGCATGGAAGTTCGCGTTGCCAACGTGCGCAAGGAGTTTGACCGGTTTCCGGCCCTCCACGACGTGTCGCTCGATATCAAGTCGGGCGAACTGATCGCGTTGCTGGGGCCGTCCGGCTCCGGCAAGACGACGCTGCTCAGGCTGATCGCCGGACTGGAGCGGCCGACGCGCGGAAACATCTTCTTCGGCGACGAGGACGCCTCGCACAAGTCGATCCAGGATCGCAATGTCGGCTTTGTCTTCCAGCACTATGCGCTGTTCCGGCACATGACGGTGGCCGACAATATCGGCTTCGGCCTGAAGGTCCGGCACGGGCCGTCGCGCCCCCCGGCGCAGGAGATCCGCCGCCGCGCCTCCGAGCTTCTGGACCTTGTCCAGCTGTCGGGGCTGGAAAAGCGCTATCCGGCGCAGCTTTCCGGCGGCCAGCGGCAGCGCGTGGCGCTGGCGCGGGCCATGGCCATCGAACCCAAGGTGCTGCTGCTCGACGAACCGTTCGGCGCGCTTGACGCGCAGGTGCGCCGGGAATTGCGCCGCTGGCTGCGCGAAATCCATGACGCCACCGGCCACACCACCGTCTTCGTCACCCACGACCAGGAAGAGGCGCTGGAGCTTGCCGACCGCGTCGTGGTGATGAGCCAGGGTCGCATCGAGCAGGTCGGCACCGCCGACGACATCTACGACACGCCGAACTCGCCCTTCGTCTACGGCTTCATCGGTGAATCGAGCTCGCTTCCCGTCAAAGTCGAGAATGGCGAGATCTGGCTCGCCGACCGTCCGATCGGGCTTGCCGCGCCCAACGAGCCCTCGGGCGATGCGACGCTCTACTTCCGCCCGCACGATGTCGAATTGCTGGACGGCTGCAGCGGCTGCATCGCCGGCACGGTCGCCGCCAGCCGCCGCGTCGCCGGCACGCGCCGGGTCGAGCTCGAGATCGGTGGTGAGCGTCAGCGGGTCGAAATCGAATTGCCGGTCGATCATCCCGCGGCGCAAAAAAGCCGGGTGGCGTTCCGCCCCGGCCGCTGGAAGCTTTTTCCGGCGGCTTGATTCTCGGCTCAAGCGCTACGCCAACCAGTTTTCGACCTTCAGATTCCTGATCCGGGTGAACTCTCCCGTGTTGGGCTGCGGTTGTTGCGAAACAGCTTCGCCTCCTTGGGCGGCGTTATTGAATGACGGTTCTGGGGCATGGCGGCAGCTCTTTGTATATGCCTTTTGTATATGCCATGCAGCACCGCAAACAAGGCGCAGAAAAACTCCGACGAAGGTAGCCATCTCCTGGAACAGAATTCCAACAGGTGCCAACTTAGGCGATATATTTTCCCACGACGAGGCCGCGAACCGACAGCGCATGCCTCGTCGCGCATGATACGTCACGGCTATGGTCCGACCATCAACGCATTGCATCGGAGCCTGTTTTCATGAAACGATTTTTCCTCGGGCTTGCCACCGTCGCCGGCCTGTTCCTTGCATCCTCCCAAGCCTGGTCGGCCGACAAACTGCTCAACGCGTCCTATGATGTCGGCCGCGAACTGTTCGTGCAGGTCAACAAGGCTTTCATCGCCCAGCATCCGGGCGTCACCGTCGACCAGTCGCATGCCGGCACTTCGGCGCAGGCACGCGCCATCGCCGAGGGCCTTGGCGCCGACGTTGTTACCTTCAACCAGGTCATCGACATCGACTTCCTGGTCAAGAAGGGCCTCGTCTCGGCCGACTGGCAGAAGGATTTCCCTGACAATGCCTCGCCCTTCTATTCTCTGCCTTCGTTCCTTGTCCGCGCGGGCAACCCCAAGCACATCAAGGACTGGAACGATCTCGTGCGCGACGACGTGCAGGTGATCTTCCCAAACCCGAAAACATCCGGCAATGCGCGCTACACCTATCTGGCGGCCACCGCCTACGCCAAGGAAGCCTTCAAGGGCGACGACGCCAAGGTGAAGGAATTCATCACCAAGCTGTTCAACAACGTGCCGATTTTCGACACCGGCGGCCGCGCCGCGACCACCACCTTCGTGCAGCGCGAGATCGGTGATGTGCTGATCACCTTCGAGTCGGAGACGCGCGGCATCCGCAAGGAGTATGGCGACGACAAGTTCGAGCAGGTTACGCCTTCGGTCAGCCTGCTGGCCGAATTCCCGGTCGCCATCGTCGACAAGGTTGCCGACGATCACGGCACGCGCGATCTGGCCAAGACCTATCTCGACTTCCTCTACACACCGGAGGGCCAGGACATCGCCGCCCGCAACGGCCTCAGAGCCCGCGACGCCGCTGTGGCGGCGAAATACAAGGCCGATTTCCCCGATGTCCGGCTGCTGACGGTGGAAGACGTTTTCGGCGGCTGGGACAAGGTGCAGAAAGAGCATTTCGCCGCCGGCGGCCTGCTCGACCAGACCTACGGCAGCCGCTGAGGCAGCGATACCTGCACAGCAGACGAAAAAGCCGGCGCGCTGCCGGCTTTTTTCGTTTTTGAACGCCGATAACCTGGTTATCAGCGGAATATCCGCGTTCTCAGTGCAAAATGTTACAAAGAATCAACGCGTTTGTGCCTAACGTGCAATTTGGTGGCTGTTTCGCGAAACATCATCGCGCGGCGAAGACGTCATTATTTGCACACAAACAGTCGCCAGATGCGAGTGGTTGGGGCTTTTATGGGTTGATCTGGGCATGCTGACAAAAAAAGGCAAATACGGCCTCAAGGCCCTCGTGCATCTGTCTGGCCTGCCGGCCGGCCAATTGGCCTTCGTCAATGACATCGCTGTGGCCAACAACATCCCGAAGAAATTCCTCGATGCCATTCTGGGCGAGTTGCGCAATGCCGGCTTCGTCCAGAGCCGCAAAGGCAAGGAAGGCGGCTACCGCCTTGCCCGGCCGGCCTCCGAAATCAAGATCGGCCATGTCGTGCGCGTGCTTGACGGGCCGCTGGCGCCAATCCCTTGCGCCAGCCGCACGCAGTATCAACGCTGCGAGGATTGCGACGAGGCGACCTGCCAGGTCCGCCACATGATGCTGGAGGTGCGGCAGGCAATCGCCGAAGTGCTGGATAATCGCAGCCTCGCCGCCATGCGCGATGCCGACAATGACGATTTCCCGGTCGAGCTGACGTCGCAGATCTAAACCACCGACTTCAAGCCGATCGCGTTCAGATAGAGATTCCTGCATTGAAGGAGAGGTTCTCCGAATCTCGGGTTGCGAAGCTCGAAATCACGGAGAACCTCATGCAGTTTTGGCCTATCCGTTCACATTAGACGCAGCCTCGAATACAGCGCGTGCGGACGTCGTACCCGCTACGTGCTCCGTACCCGCCACACCGAGGTCCATCCATCCCGCATTCACGGCCTCGAACATTTCTTCGGCAGGTCCGGAGTGACCCTTCGGGATGCCGAATTGCTCGAACGCTTCCGCCCACCCCGCACGCGGAATTGCAAAGGCTTTCACGGCGAGATTCAGGACTTCACCCAACTGCTCGGCGACTTCATCCGCGGTGACCATCGAACCGATCTCGACGATGCGCTGCCCTGACCACGTCGACCCGGTCAAAAGGGTTGCGACCTCTGCGCCGATGTCGTTCGTCGCAACCATGGTCGATTTCCGGTTTGTCGGATTGTAGTAGACCGGTAGCATTCCGCCCTGCGCGACCTGCAAGCCGTAGAGGAAATTTTCGAAGAATCCCCCCGCGCGCACAAATGCGGTTGGCGATGTCAGGCCGCGAAACCCTTGCTCCAGAAGCGACAAGGCCGCGATCACCCCGTGCCCGCTTGTTCTGTTCGCACCCATCGACGAAAGCGCAACCACTCGCGGCGGCGCTGCCTTGGTCAAAGCCTCGACATAGCTAGCAATCACGCTCCTCGCTTCTTTGTAATCGGGCGACGGCGCCCAGACAGGGGGCAACATGACGAACGCGCCTTCGACGCCTTTGAGGGCTCGCTCGATGGCTGCCGAATCATTCCAGTCGCCGTCTACCAGTTCCACGCCCTGGTTCGCCCAATTGGCCGCCTTGTCGCGATTGCGGACGAGCGCGCGTACCTCCTTGCCGTGCGCCAGCAGATGCTCTGCCGTTGCGCCGCCAACTTTTCCCGTGATCCCCATTACTAGGAACATGTGTTTTCTCCTGATGTCGGGGGACAGAGCTGCCCCTGTTGGTTCAATGGATGAGCGGCAGAATGGCCCGGATACGGGGATCGCGGAGATAGAGGCCGCCCCAGGTCATCGCGCCCAGAAGCAGGGAGATGATTTCCGGCGGCGACCCCAACTCACCGATGCGGAGATGGGCGCAGATGGCACCTCCCAAAAAGCCCGTCACCAGGATCGCGCCGAGGACGGCGGTGACCGGGATGGCGTAGAGGATGGCGCAGGCGAGGATGATCGGACCCACGACACGGGTCAGGTCCATCGCAAACCCGGTTTCCTGCAACATGCTGGCGATCTGTGCCGGCGCGAAAAGCTGAACAGTGCCATCTGCCGTCAGGGCGATGACGACAAACGCGCTCATGATCCGGCCGGCCCACAGGGCGCGATGCAAGGTCATAATTTCCGGTGTCTGATGCAGGTTCACAGTTTCGGACACTTGTCATTCTCCGATGGGGAGATCCCATATTCGAAGCTTACTGTGCCTCTCAAATGTGATAAATGCCGAGAAAATGAACCAACTGTTCTCTTTTTTGGGAACAATCCGAGGCACGAAAATGCAGAATCTCGAACCCATCCTCATTTTCACAACGGTCGCGGAAATGGGGAGCTTCACCCGCGCGGCCGATAGCCTGGGCATCCAAAAGGGGAGAGCCTCAACGGCGGTCCGCAAGCTGGAAGAAGATGTGGGTGTCAGGCTTCTGCACCGGACGACGCGCAGCGTGCGGTTGACGGAGGACGGACGCGCATTTCATGCCCGCGCCCGCGATCTGCTTGCTGAAGTCGATGATCTGCACTCGATGTTCGCAGGCGACCGCGTGGCACTTCGCGGCCGTTTGCGGGTCGACCTTCCGACCGAAGTGGCGCGCACAACGATCGTACCGGCTTTGCCGGATTTCATGGCGGCTCACCCCGAGTTGGAGCTGGAGGTGTCGAGTACGGATCGGCAAGTCGATCTGGTTCAAGAGGGGTTCGATTGTGTATTGCGGCTTGGACCCATTCGCGACGAGACCCTGATTGCCCGCCCGTTGGGCCTGTTGCGCATGGCCAACGCAGCCAGTCCCGCCTATCTGGCGCGCCATGGCGTGCCTCGATCGCTGGAAGATCTCCAGCGTCAGGAACATAGGGCAATTCATTTTTCGACGCTGCTGGGCGCGCGACCCTATGGATGGGAATATCCGGACGGCGACAGCTACGCGACGCTTCAGTTGCCAGGTGCGCTACACGTCAACAGCGCACAGACCTACGAAGCAGCGGCCCTCGCCGGCCTTGGCCTGATCCAGGCGCCACTCTTGGGCATTGGCCGATACTTGGAGAGTGGAGCGCTTGTCGAGATCCTACCCGATTTTCGTCGCCGGCCGCTCGCCGTGTCCCTCGTCGTCGCACATCGGAGCAATCTATCGCGCCGGGTCCGCGCGTTCATGAAATGGATCGAAGATGTGCTGACGCCATATATGGAATAGCGATACGACTATCTTCGTCCGGCCCTTGAAATCAACACTTCGTAAGCGGCGCGCTTGTCTTAAGTCTAGGGCAAGCGAAATTTGCAGAAGTCTCGAGCACGGACACCACCTTGCACGGCCCAAGCCGACGCAGTAAAGCGGGGTTCGAAGAACGGGCTGGACCGATGAGGCTGTGGTGGTTCGCGAAATCCCGCAAGGCCGCCCGCAAGCTGCCATCGGCAGCCAGTTTCCGCACTGAAATCATCGCCGACGTCTTCGTCCCGGAACGGGCGGAGGACGTGCGCTTCTTCAGCCGCAAGCTGGTTCGCCCTGGCCGGCTTCGCCGCTTTTCCAACAAGGATCTTCGCGAAGGCCTGCTGTCTATCTTCTATCTCGTGGTGGCGGCGGCACTGCCGGTGCGGTGGTGGGCGCCGATCTGCGGCCGCGTATCGAGGTTTCGCCTCAAGCGCCATATGCGCAAGGAATTCCCGGCCTACGCTGCCGCCGCGCTCGCGGTGCTGGGCGATGGTATCGATGCACGCAAGCTGTTCGAGGGATTGCTGGCAGCGCGCCACCGCCGCCGCTTGCAGCTCGCCGCTCATCTGGTGGCCGGCCGCTGGTCGCCGACGATCCGGCTGGAGGGGCTGGCGGGGCTGCGGTCGGCCTTGCAGCGCGGCCACGGCGCCATCCTCTGGTGCGATCAGTTCACCGCCCAGACCATCATCGGCAAGCGCGCGCTGTACGAGGCCGGTATCGAAGCGCATCAGGTGAGCGTCAACACCCACGGTATTTCCGAATCGGCGTTCGGCTTGCGTTTCCTCAATCCGCCGCTGATCGATGTCGAAAACCGGTTCCTGAAAAGCCGGGTCGTCTTTGGCCGCGACGACACCTATCAGGTCACCATCCGCATCCAGAAGATCCTGAAGCAGAATGGCGTGGTGACGATGACCAACACCGTCCATGCCGGCACGACCTTCACCGAGGCAGCCATGGGCGAAAGCGGCTGGACGCATCTCGCCTCGGCGCCGGCGAATTTTGCCGCCAGGGGCAGGACAGCCCTGTTTGCCATGTCGACCTTCGAAGTGGTTCCCTTCATCGAATACCGGGCCGTGCTCAGCCCCGAGCTGACGCCGGAGGCATCTGTCAGCCCGGCAACGGACATGGCCAGGGATGGCGCCAAGAACATGACTGTGCAGGCGCACTACATCCTGCTCAAGCGCGACCGCCTGCTGGAAGCGCTGAAGCTCTACCCCGAGCAGATGCTGACGTGGTCCCGCCGGCAGCGGCTGACCGAGGTCTCGGACAGCATCGGCATCGGAATGGATGAAGGCTCATGACCGGCGTATCAGGCGGACCGCGGCGGCGACGAGCTCACCGACCGGGCGTGTGGCATTGAGTTTCGAGGCGCGCTCATCCGCAGCCGGCGGCTCGAGGATGGCGAACTGGCTGTCGACCAGGCTCGCCGGCATGAAGTGGCCCTTGCGGCTGCCGACGCGCTGCCTGGCCGTACCAGGGTCGATCTCCAGATAGAGGAAGACGATTTCCGGGCAGAAGCCGCTCAGCCGGTCGCGGTAGCTGCGCTTCAGCGCCGAGCAGGCGGCGACCACGCCGTTGCCCTGCCCCACCGACGCGGCGATGCGCTCGCCGATCGCGTTGAGCCAGCCTTCGCGCAGCTGATCGGTAAGCGGCTCGCCGCTTGCCATGCGTGCGACGTTTTCCGGAGGATGCAGCCTGTCGCCCTCGATAAAGGTAACGCCCAGAGCGGCGGCAAGCCCAACGCCCACCGCCGACTTGCCGCAGCCGGCGACGCCCATAACCACGATGGCCGGCACCGAGCCGGGGGCGCTCGTCGGCGCCTGTGCTGCCGCTTCGTCCACTGTCAGCGGCTTGCCGGCGCGCGGCCGTAGAGCAGCAGCATGGCGACGATGACGACACCGTAGATGATCTGCCGCCCCGCCTCCGGCATCTGCATGACCGACAAGATGGATTGCAGCAACGTGATGAGGATGACACCGGCGACAGTGCCGAGATAGGAGCCGCGCCCACCCAGGATCGAGGTGCCGCCAAGCACCACCGCGGCGATCGACGGCAGCAGATAAGCGTCGCCCATCGACTGCGCCGCCTTGGAGGCATAGCCGGCCAGAAGCACGCCGCCGAAAGCCGAGAGCCCACCGGAGACGGCGAAGGCGATCATCACCACGCGCCTTGTGTCGATGCCGGAGAGATAGGCCGCGCGCTCGCGGTTGCCGATGCCGTAGACGGTGCGGCCGAAGCCGGTCCGCGTCAGCACGAACACCATCGCGGCCCCGATCAGCGCCCAGATGATGACGGCGTTGGGCACGCCCGGAATGGCGAAGCCGGTCGCCAGGTAGCGCATCGCGCCCGTCGCCGAATCCTGCGGCGAGAAGCCGCCGGTGTAGACCACCATCAGCCCCTGCGCGACAGCGTTGGTGGCCAATGTGATGATCATCGAGGGGATGCGCAGATAGGCGACGCCGATGCCGTTGACGACGCCGATCAGCATGCCGCAGATGATGCCGAACGGGATGGCCAACGCCACGCCGACCGGGCCGTACGCCGCCGCGGCGCAGGCCATCATGGCGCCCGCCGCCACCGCCCACGGCACCGACAGGTCGATCTGGCCGAGCAGGATGACCAGCATCATGCCTGTCGCGATGACGCCGAGGAATGAAGCCACCTTGAGCTGCTGCAGGAGATATTCAGGCGACAGGAAGCTTCTGGAATAGAGGCTGCCGAAGAACAGCAAAAGCACGATGCAGGCAAAGGCCGTCAGCACCGCCGGATCGGCGCGGCGGATGAATCTTGGCATGCGGCCGGCAATGCCGCCAAGCGTCGTTTCGCTCACAGGAACCACTCCAGCCGGTTGCGGACCCGAAACAGGGCGAAGGCGCCGAGGCTGACGGCGACCAGCAGGATAACGCCCTGGAACAGCGGCTGCCAGAGCGGATCGAAATCGAAGACGAACAACAGGTCGCCGATCGTGCGGAAAGCCAGTGCGCCGAAGATGGCGCCGATGGCGCTGCCCTTGCCGCCGAACAGCGAGACGCCGCCGAGCACCACGGCGGCGATCGAAAACAGCGTGTAGGAGTTGCCGCTGGCATAGGCCGCCTCACCCGTATAGGTGAAGAAGGTCAGGAACAGTCCGCCGATCGCCGCCAGCAGGCCGGCCAGCGTGTAGGCGGCGAACTTGCCGCGCCGGATCGGCACACCCGACATGTAGGCCGCCGTCTCCGATGAGCCTGCCGCGTAGGCGGCGCGGCCAAGCACCGAGCGGCTGAACGGCACCCAGATCACCAGCACGATGGCCAGCAGCACGACGAGACTTGCCGGCACCACGCCGAACACACGGCCGGTCAGCGCATCGGCCAGGTCCTCATTGACCGAGCCGCCCGGAAATGGCCGCAGCAACAGGCCGATGCCGTAATAGACGGCGCCTGTGGCAATGGTGGCGACAATCGGCTGCAGCCGGCCATAGATGACGATGGCGCCGTTGATGGCGCCGCACAGCAGTCCCACCGCCAGCACGGCGATGACGCCGAGCGTCGTCTGCATCGGCGTTCCCACCACCAGCCACGAAGCCAGGCAGTTGGTGAGGAGAAAAATCATGCCGACGGACAGGTCGATGCCGGCGGTGATCACCACCAGCGTCTGCGCCATGGCGACGAAGGCGAGCAGCACGCCCTTGTTGGCCGCCGTCTGCACCACATTGGCGGTGAAGCCGGCCGGATGGTTCGAGGTGTAGATGACGAACATGACGATGAAGATGCCGAACGCCAGCAGCGTTCCGCGCTGCTCGGCCAGCCAGTAACGCCAATCCTTCATGCGCCCACTCCCAGGCCCACCGGGCTGTCCTCGCCATGGATGTTGAGCGCGCTTGATATCAGCGCCCGCTCGGTGATCTCGGCGCCGACCAGCTCGCGCTTGACCGCTCCGTCGTAGAGCACCAGCACACGGTCGCAGCAGCCGATCAGCTCGTCATAGTCGGTCGAGTAGAACAGGATCGCAGCACCCGCGTCGGCCAGTTTGCGCATCAGCTGGTACAGCTCCTGCTTGGTGCCGACGTCGATGCCGCGCGTCGGATCGTTGAGCAGGATGATGCGCGGCTGGCGCATCAGCCATTTGGCGATGACCACCTTCTGCTGGTTGCCGCCCGAAAGCGCGCCGACCGGAATGTCGAGGCCCGCCGTCTTGATCGCCAAAAGACCGACCATGTCGTCGATCAGCCGCTGCTCGGCGGCACGGTCGATGATGCCGGCTTTCGACAACCGGTCGAGGGCGGCGAAGGACAGGTTCTCGCGCACCGTCATCGGCAGCATCAGCCCTTCGGTCTTGCGGTCCTCGGGAATGAGCGCCATGCCGATGCCGTCGTCGCGCGCAACGGATGGACTGGTGATCGACACAGGCTTGCCGTCGATCAGGATCTGGCCGCTGAGGCCGCGCAGCACGCCGAAGAAGGCGAGCAGCAATTCGCGCTGGCCCTGGCCGTCGAGGCCGCCAAGGCCGACCACCTCACCTGCCCTGACGGTCAGCGAGATGTCGTGCAGCCGGTCGGCCCATGAGAGCTTGCGGGCCTCGAGCCTGGGGGCCGCGGCGGCAGGCACGGCCGTCGGCTTGGGCGGAAAGATATGGCTGTATTCGCGGCCGATCATCAGTTCGACCACCTCATTGTCACTCTTCGAGCCGGCTGGATAGCTGGCGACATTGCGGCCGTTGCGGAACACCGTGCACTGATCCGCCAGTTCGGCGATCTCGTTCATGCGGTGCGAGATGTAAAGCAGCGCCAGCCCTTCCGAGCGCAGCCGCTTGAGCACCGCGAAGATCTTCGAGACATCCGCGGCAGTCAGCGCGGAGGTCGCCTCGTCGAGGATGAGGATGCGCGGCTTGCGTGCCAATGCCTTGGCGATCTCGACCATCTGCCGGCGCGACAATGGCAGGTCCTTGACCAGCGCCAGCGGGTGGATGTCGGCGGCGCCGGCACGAGCAAGTGCTTCTTCGGCGATGCGGCGCTGCGCCTTGCGGTCGATCATGCCGAAGCGTTTGGGCGGATCGGAAATGACGATGTTGTCGGCAACGCTTAGCTCGGGGACCAGCGACAGTTCCTGGAAGATGCAGACGATGCCGGCCTTGTTGGCGGCACCCGGAGAAGCGAAGGTCGCCTCGCGCCCGTCCAGCGTCATGCGGCCCTCATCGGGCGCCACGACACCTGCCATGACCTTGATCAGCGTCGACTTGCCGGCGCCGTTTTCGCCGAGAATGGCGTGGATGCTGCCGGCTTCGACAACAAGCTCGGCCTTCTCCAGCGCGCGTACACCGCCATAGCGCTTGGATATGCCTTCCATACGAAAGAGCGGAGCCGCACCGTCCATCGGCCCTCCCAGGGCGATTGTGGAATTGAGACAAACGCCGCGGCTCAAGCCGCGGCGCCAGGTGACAGCCAGCGATGATTTACTGGTTTTCCTTGGTCTGACCCATGATTTCCTGGGCGCTGAAATTGATGCCGCAGGTCGGGAAGGAATTGCCGACGAAGAAATTGTCGGATTCCTTGGGGAAGTAATCCGTGCCTTCCTTCATGTTCGGGTCTTCGGCGATCGCCAGCGGCAGCTTCACCTCTTGTGGCACGACTTCGCCTTCGAGTGCGGCGATCGCTGTCTTGATGGCGACAGCGACCTGAGCCGGGCCCGAGCCCGCGGACGAGCACTTCAGCCCGTCGGCTGAATGCGCGGCGCAGAACTTGCGGAAGCCGTTCTCGGTCTCGCCGCCAAACGGCACGAATGGATGCTTGGCGTCGATCATCGCCTGCACGATGCCGGTGTCGCCGCCCTGCCCGGTGATGCCGTCGAACGGACCGTTGGTGGCGATCGCATCCGCGGTCACCTTCTGTGCCACGCCGTCATCCCATTTGCCGGCGACTTCGGTCACGTCCCACTTCTTGCCGGACGCATCGAAGACCTCGTGGATGCCGTTGTGACGATCGGTGTCGACGGAGGTGCCGGCGACGCCGCGCACTTCCAGGATCTTGCCGCCGTTCGGTATCTTGCCGACCAGCCACTTGGCCCACAATTCGCCAAGACCCTTCTGATCGACATTGACGTTGATGGCGTCCTTGGTGTCGAGAATGTTGTCGAAGGCGACCAGCACGATGCCCGCTTCCTTGGCACGCTTGATGACCGGACCGAAGGCCGTCGGGTTCTGGGCGTCGGTGACGATGGCGTCATAGCCGGAATCGATGAAATTGTTGATCGCCGAGATCTGTGCCGGCACGTCCTCGCCCGTCGAGACGACCTTGAATTCCTTGATCTTGGCTTTGACTTCAGGTTGCGCGGCGTAGGCCTTGGCCGTCTGCACCATCTGGATGCGCCAGGTGTTGGCGATATAGCCATTGGCGAAGGCGATGCGGAACGGCCCTTCCTTCTTGGGATATTTGAAGAATTTGGTCTCCGCGCTCCACGGCGCGAAACAGTCCGCCTGAGCGGCGGGACCCGACACGATTTCGGGTCCGGCGGCCATGGCGGCCGAATTGAGCATGACGAATGCAGTGGCGGCAACGACGCCACCAACAAGTGACTTGATCATCGATAATCCTCCCGATTGCAGTTCTGATTGTTCGTTTCGCAATGCGAATTTTTCGCGCGATGGACCGGCACCTCCCGCCTCGCCATGCGCTTCCTCGGCCGCCCGTGATGGCCGACCCGGTACCTCCCTTGTCGCCGCAAGCCGGGCGAAAACTATCATATTATCCATAATAAACAAGTATTAGTTGTCGCTTATGTATAATAAACAGGTGCGACCTGTCGTTCATGCACCTGCCTGGAGGAGATGGTAGCGCTACCAAATTGGCGTGTAAACCGGCATTCGCACAGTCGCTTCTGTGCGTTTCAACGCGCCGTGCTCTCGCGGCGCTTGAGCTCGAAACCGAGGTCTACGATCCGTTGCTCCGGTCTTTTGCCGGCGATCGCAGCAAGCGCCATGGCGACGGCACGCCGGCCGATCTCATAACGATGGGTGCGGATGCTGGTGACCGAAGGAAACGCCACCTGCATCATGTCGAGATCGTTGAAACCGACGATGCCGATCGTCTTCGGCACCGCGATCGAGGCGCGATGGCATTCGAACAAGACGCCGAGCGCGATGTCGTCATTGTTGCAGAACACCCCGTCGAGTGTCGGCACCTTGGCCAGCGCGTCGCGGAACATCTCGCGGCCGAGCGACACGCTGGACAGCACCGGCGTGGTGGTGACGAGGCGCGGGTCGAACAGGCCCGCGGCCTCCATCGCCGCGCGATAGCCGGCAAGGCGCCGCTGCGAACGCGGATCCATGCGCGCGCCGATGAAGCCGATGCGGCGATAGCCGGCCTCGATCAGATGCTCGGTCGCCGCCCTCCCGCCATCGAGATGCGAGAAGCCGACCATCATGTCGACCGGATCGGAACCGGTTTCCATCACCTGCACCACAGGGCAGCCGGCACTTTCCAGCAGCTTTCGCGAAGCCGGCGTCTGATCGATGCCGGCGACGATCAGCGCCGCTGGCCGTTGCGAACCGAACAGCTGCAGCAGCCGCTCTTCCTCGAGGCCGGAATAGTGGGTGTTGCCAAGCTGGATGCGGAACGGGCTGGCCGACAGGCTGTCATAGATGCCGCGCACCACCTCGGCGAAGACGTTGTTGGTAAGCGACGGCACCAGCACGCCGAACACCTCGGCGCGCGCCGAGGCCAGCGCCCGGGCATTCGGGTCCGGCACGTAGCCCAGTTCGTCGACGGCGGCCTGGATCTGGCGGCGCAGCTCTTCGGACACACGCTCCGGCTCGCGCAGGGCGCGCGACACGGTGATGGCGCCGACGCCGGCCTTGCGCGCGACATCCGCGATGGTCGGGCGGCCGCCGCCCCGGCGCGTGCGCAGCTTGGTCAAAATCGAGTCCTCGCAAGATACAGATCGGAAGCCATCGCGCCCGCAGCCGTCATATGTTGTCAAAGTGGGATATTTATCCGCGCGCTTCCTTCTCGACGCTAGGTCAATGTCCGCTCCCCAAAGAGAAAAATCAGCAGAGAAAGAAGACCAAACGAGACTAAAAATCCGGCCCATGCTCCAAACAGGAGCTTGCGAAGCGATCGGAATTCGTCAGCAACAAGAAATCTGTTGAAACGGCTATTCCTGCGGCCGGCTCGCTCGCTCCAACCAAGTGATCTTTCCTCAGTAGTGTCTACAAGCGCCCCGGTTCTGCCGAGCACCAGGATAATCGAATAGAAAATTGCGGCGGCGCCTGCGAAGCATCCCGCGGTGCAGGCCCACACCGCTATTGTTAGAAGAATGGGCTTACCGTGAAGATCGAGATGCATTTTGTGCGCCCGGAATAAGGCTTAAGCTGCAACCGTCAATGATCGCCGCGACCGCCACAATAACAGAACGATCGCCAGTATATTCAAGATATTCCAGGCAATGCCGTTCAGGAACGCAGCCGCATAAGAGCCGGTCAAATCGTAGATCCAGCCCGACATCCAGCCGCCGATCGCCATGCCGAAGATGGTCGCCATCATGACGATGCCGATACGCTGGCCGGCCTCTCTGGCCGGCATATAATCGCGCACGATGATCGCGTAGCAAGGCACGATGCCGCCCTGCGACAAGCCGAACACCAGTGACACCACATAGAGCGAGGCAAGCCCGTCGAACGGGATGTAGAACAGCAGCGACAGGCACTGCAGGACCGAGCCGATCATCAATGTCCACACGGCGCCGATACGGTCGGCGAGGAAGCCGGACGCCAGCCGGCTGACGACGCCGCCCGCCATCATGATCGACAGCATGTCGGCGCCATGTGCGACGCCGTAGCCAAGGTCCATGCAATAGGCGACGATATGCACTTGCGGCATCGACATCGCCACGCAGCAGCCGAGCCCGGCGACGACCAGCAGCACCTGCAAGGCCGCCGGCGACAGCGAGATCGGCTGCACCGACCGGCTTCCGGGCGAACCCGCGACGGCCGCCGCCGGGGCACCGCGCCGCAGCATCAGCACCAGCGGCACCATTGTCACCAGGCAGAAGATGCCGATTGCCGCATAGGTGAAGCGCCAGCCCTCCGCCTTCATCAGCGTCGGCATGATGGTCGGCCACAACGCCCCGGCAAGATAATTGCCGGCCGCCGCCGCCGTGACCGCAACACCGCGACGGCGGTTGAACCAGTGCGAGATATCGGCGATCAGCGGCCCGAAGATCACCGACGTGCCGATACCGATCAGCACTCCCTGGGCAAGCGTGAATTGCAAGATCGAGGTCGATAGCGCCGCGAGCAGCAGGCCGGCGGAAAGCGCAATCGAAGAGATCAGCGCCGGGATCCAGTAACCCATCCGGTCGATGGCGCGGCCGACCAGCACGTTGCCGGCGGCGAAACCGACCATGGTCGCCGTGTAAGGCATGGACGCCGCGGCGCGGTCGACGCCGAACTCGGCCTGCACGGCGGGCAGCACGACGACGACAGCCCACATGCCCACGGCGCCGATCGTCGCCAGCAGCATCGAGATGGCAAGCCGCATCCAGGCATAGGAGCTGTCGATGCCGGGGCCGGGCTGGAGGCTGTCGGTTCGGGTCAAGGCGTTTCCTGTCGGCGGTCTCGGAGATCGGCTGCCGTTTGCGCCACTATCGGCGCATTCTCAGGCCGCAGCAGCGCCACAGCGGGCAAATCCGTGGCTCCAGAGCCAGGGCGGAACCGATGCCGATGTGCGGAGTTTCCCGGCAACCACCCCGCAAAGGAGTCCTGCGATGACCGCCACCAGGAAAAAATGGTCGGCCGAGGTGACCGAGCACAGCAACGCAATGGATCTTGAGGATCACGTCTTCGAATCCGACGACGCCAGGAAGATCGCCGCCTCGCTGAAACGATCCGCCGAACACAGCCACAGGCGCAAGGCCGAGCCTTTTCAATCCGCCATGTCGATGCTGAATTTTTACATCAACCGCGCCGGCAAGAACTTGCCTGCCGCGCGCAAAAAAGTGCTTGAGGACGCCAAGGGCGAGCTGCGCAGCGCCTTCGGACGTGACAAGGATGATTAGCGGCCCGTCCAGCCCTACCGGGCGCGGATGACGCCGTCTGTGTTGGCGAGCAATTTGCGCACAGCATTGCGCGCCGCGTCGGGGCGCTGCAGGCGGATGTTCTTCTCGATCGCCTCGTGCAGCTTCTGCGCGTGGTTGAGATCGTCGATCTCCCGTGTCGTATAGGCAAAGAGATGATCGAAGGCGGATTCGATCAGTACGCCGAGCGGCACCAGCAGGTCGTTGCCCGAAGCCCGCAGGATGGCGAGATGGAAGCGCGTGTCGGCGCGGGTCCGCTCCTGCAGGCTCGTCGCCGCGCCCATCTCACGGCAGGCCAGGCTGATCTCGGCCATCTGCTCGTCGGTTCTTCGCATCGCGGCGAACGCGGTCGCTTCCGGCTCGATGATATGGCGGAATTCCTGCACCGTCTTGAGGAACACTTCGCGGTCCGGCGACGTCGCGTACCAGGCCAGCACATCGCGATCGAGCAGGTTCCAGCGTTCCTTCGGCTCGACCCAGCTGCCGATCTTGGGACGTGAGGCCAAAAGGCTCTTGGCCATCAGCATCTTGATCGCTTCGCGCACCGCCGAGCGGCTGACGCTGAAGGTCTCCGACCATTTCGCTTCATTGGGCAGGATGGTGCCAGGCGGATAATCGCCGCGCACGATCCTGAGGCCAATTTCACTGGCCAGCGAGGCGTGGACGCTGGAGCCGGGAATACGCGCGGCGTCCGCCCGGCGAACGCCGCCCGGACGGTCCCCGGAGGCCGCTTTCCCCAACGATTTTTCCTTGTTCGGCTTCGCGTCCCGCATGGGGTCCAGAAAGTCCGTATTAAGCAGGCTGTCAAGCGCAGCAAGCGGCTTGCATCGCAAAGCTGCCCGCTGTGCACAGATCAGCCCCGATCCGCCGCTTGATTGGCATGTCGATATTCAGGTCAGGCCGAGCCGAGAATGACGGATTTCGAGAACCGGAGCGCAGCGTACTTTTGGGTACGTAAGCACCGGCCTACGCCGGCCGTAGCCTTGACTGCCACGACCACTCATAAGTGCTTCGGCCGGCGAAGGCCGGAAGCGCAGAAAGCCGTCATTCGCAGGCCGGCATCACCTGAATGTCGACATGCCTAGGCCTGCTTGACGTATTTGCGCCAGCTATGCTCCGGGCGGAAGCCCAGCACGTCACGCGCCTTGCGGTTGGAGAGCAGCGTCTCGTATTCGCCGAGTTCGGCCTTGACCGGCACGCCGGGGTAGAACCGCTTCAAGAGTTCGGCTGTCGGCAGGTCGGATGAGGTGTCGTCATTGGCCGCGTTGAACACCTGATAGCCGAGCCCGTCCTTCTCTATGGCGCGCAGCGTGATCTGGCCAAGGTCGCGCGCGTCGACATAGCTCCAGGCGATGCGCTTGCGGAAACCCGGATCGGCGAACCATTTCGGAAACAGCGAATATTCGTGCGGCTCGATGACGTTGCCGATGCGCAGGGCGTAAATGTCGGTGCCGTTGCGCTGTGCGAAGGCGCGCGCGGTCTTCTCGTTGACGACCTTGGACAAAGCATAGCTGTCCATCGGATCGACGTCATACTCCTCGTCGAGCGGGAAATATTTTGGATCGCGCGGCTCGTTGGCGAAGACCAGTCCATAGGTGGTCTCGCTGGAGGCGATGATTACCTTTCGAATACCGAGCTTAACCGCCGCCTCGATGACATTGTAGGTGCCGAGCGCATTGATGCGGAACACCTCGTTGTCGGTGGTGATCATGATGCGCGGGATGGCAGCGAAATGCACCACCGCATCGACCGGCTGCGGACGCAGCGAGGGGTCGAATTCATGCAGGCCCATATAGCTCGACAGTGCGTTGAACACCTGCCCGCTGTCGGTGATGTCGGTGATCAGCGTGCGCACCTTGGGGTTGTCGAGCGGCCTGGTGTCGATGTTGAGCACCTGGCAGCCTTGCTCGACCAGATACTGGACGACATGGCGTCCGGCCTTGCCGCTGCCGCCGGTGAACATGATCCGCTTCGTCATTTTGCTCTCCACATCCTCAGGAATTTATGTGTATTGTCAGACAATATCGCCATCCGCAACCACCCACGCCTGCAAAACGGCAGCGCCTGACATCAATCATTGCAACAGGACTTGAAGACATGAACACGACTGCCGCGAGCGAAAAGATCGGCTTCATCGGGCTTGGCCTGATGGGCCACGGGATCGCCAAGAACATCGTCGACAAGGGCTACAGCCTGACCTTTCTCGGCCGCAAGAACCGCAAGCCGGCGGAAGACCTGCTTGGCCGCGGCGCCACCGAAGCATCGACCTCGCGCGATGTGGCGGCGGCATCGACAATCGTCTTCATCTGCGTCACCGGTTCGCGCGAGGTCGAAGCCATCATTCGCGGCCCGGGCGGCCTCAAGGAGGGTTTGAAGAAAGGTTCCGTCGTCGTCGACTGCTCGACCTCCGACCCCGTCTCGACCATTGCGCTTGCCGCTGAACTCAAGGCGCTCGGCATCGATTTTGTCGACGCACCGCTCAGCCGCACGCCGAAGGAAGCCTGGGAAGGCACACTCGACGCCATGGTCGGCGCGCCGGACGCCCTCTTTGCCAGGGTGAAACCGGTAATCGAAACCTGGGCCGGCCGCATCGTCCATATCGGCGACACCGGCGATGGCCATCGCATGAAGCTGCTCAACAATTTCATCTCGCTCGGCTACGCCGCGATCTATTCCGAGGCACTGGCACTGGCTGAGAAGGTCGGCATCCCGCCGCCGCGCTTCGACAGCGTCATCCGCAATGGCCGTATGGATTGCGGCTTCTACCAGACCTTCATGCGCTGGACGCTGGAAGGTGACCGCGACGCGCACAAATTCACCATCGCCAATGCCTTCAAGGACCTGACCTATCTGGAATCGATGGCGGGTGCGGCCGGCATTGCCAACCCGCTCGGCAACGCCACCAAGAACGCCTTCGCCGGTGCTCATGCAACCGGCCCGGCCGAGCAATTCGTACCGATGCTGGCAACGCATATCGGCAAGGTGAACGGCGTCGACCTGATGCCGATGAAGGATGGCAAGAAGCAGACCATTTAACCGATTGCCCAACGCAGGCGCCGATCACCGCCTCCAGCGCCCGATCCCTTCATCGGTATCCGCAAGCAGCTTGTGCACGGCGTTGCGCGCCGCGGCCGGGCGCTGCAGGCGGATGTTCTTTTCGATTGCCTCATGCAGCTTCTGCGCCTGGCGCTGATCGGCGACCTGCTGTGTCGTGAATGCGAAGAGATGGTCGAGCGCCGATTCGATCAGCACGCCGAGCGGCACCAGAAGGTCGTTGCCGGAGGCGCGCAGGATGGCCAGATGAAAGCGCGTATCGGCGCGGATACGCTCCTGCAGGCTCAAGGCTTCGCCCATCTCGCGGCAGGCCTGGCTGATTTCCGCCATTTGCTCGTCACTGCGCCGTATGGCGGCAAAGGCCGATGCTTCCGGCTCGATGATATGACGAAACTCCTGCACGGTTCGCAGGAACGCCTCGCGGTCGGGCGCCGTCGCGTACCAGGCCAGCACGTCGCGGTCGAGCAGGTTCCAGCGCTCCTTCGGCTCGACCCAGCTGCCGATCTTGGGGCGTGAGGCCAACAGGCTTTTCGCCATCAGCATCTTGATGGCTTCGCGCACCGCCGAACGGCTGACATTGAAGATCTCGGCCCATCTGGACTCGTTGGGCAGGATGGTGCCGGGCGGATAGTCGCCACGCACGATCCGCAGGCCGATCTCGCCGGCCAGCGAGACATGGACGCTCGCTCCCGCAAAATGCGCGGCACCGGCCTTGCGCATGACAGCCGGGCCGTGGCCGGCTTGTGCCTTGGCCCGGTCGGTTCGCTTGCTTGACTTCTCGTCCGGCATCCACGTTCCAATGCGTCGACCGTCTGTCGTCCGGACTGGTCCGAACCGCACGGGCGCCGATCTCGTTGCCGAAAAATCCAGATCACGGGCGCAGCAAAGCCGGAGCCGGTTGCCCCAACCATTGCGTCCGTTCGGGAATTATCGCTTCCGTCCAGGAATGACGGGGCGCCCGCAGCCGGGCGCCCCGAAATCGAGAACCTACTTCTGGATGCAGGTGTCGACCGTATCCTTGGTGCACTCGTCGAGGCCGGTGAACACCGGATCGGCGACCGCCTTGCCTTCGATCAGGTCGATCATCACCGACGGTGCCTTGTAGCCCATTTCGAACGGCCGCTGGCCGACCAGAGCCGTTACAAGGCCGTCACGAGCGATCGCAATCTCGTCGCCGATCGTGTCGGCAGCGCCGATGACGAAGTCGTTGCTGGCGATCCGGTCCTTGAGCGGTCCGAACAGATCGCGATAGGGCTGCGGCGCGCCGAACAGCGGCCAACCGCCCATGATGCCGAAGGCGTCCAGCTTGGGGTTGGCGGCGAGGATGTCGGTCATCGCCTGCACGCCCTTGGCGCCGTCGTCGTTGGTGAACACCGGGCAGCCGGCGACTTCGGTCCAGCCACCTTCACCGGCAAGTGCGGCGAGGCCCTCCTTGCCCGACAGTGCGTCACGCATGCCTTGCGCACGGCGCAGGATGTTGTCGGCTGCCGGGTTGCCTTCGATGGTGCAGATCGTGCCACCATTCGGCTTGCCCTTCTTGATGTACTCGCCGATCTTCTTGCCCATCAGGTAATTGTCGGTACCGAGATAGGTCTTGCGAAGGCCTGCGTCTTCCTTGCTGAGATCGGCGTCGACCGTCATGATCGGGATCGACGGATTGGCACTCTTGATCGTCTGCGCGATCAGCGGCGCGTTGGACGGCGAGATCGCCATCGCCACCGTGTCGGCCTTGCTCAGCATGTCCTGGACGATCTGCGCCTCGCCGGCCTCGTCCGAAGTCGACGCCGGACCGGTGTAGAAGCATTCATATTCCGAGCTGGCGTTTTCCTTGTTCCATTTCTCGCAGCCCTGGTGGATGGCCTCGAAGAACGGATTGTCGAGACCTTTCACGACAATGACGAGCTGTTTCTTGGCCAAAGCCGGCCCGGCACCCAACGCCATGGCGGCGACGGCGGCGAGCAAAAGTGTTTTCCTCATGTCAGTCCTCCCTTGAAACAAACGGACACGGCGTGCCCGCCATACAGATCGACCGGATGCGTGATGACCGAGGGTCGTTTCGCGAGCGCTCGTGTCGCCAGGACAGATCGATAAGCATTTCCAGATTCGGCTTCAGACCAGCTCACACACAGGTGCCGCCGGATCCTGGACCGTCAAACCTCCGCCAATTCCGGCCGGCGAACCGCCAGCGGGGATCGGCATAATCTCCTCCGACGCTTAGCTAATATCGGCTTGGCGCCAACGTCAATGCTATTTGTCCTACAAAACGGATTTTTAAAATAGTCCTGGCCTAATTCGTCCGACAATTGATTGACGTGCGCCGGCTTTTGCGTAAAAGAACGCTAACGCCGTCTTCGGGAGGAGCCGGGGAGAGCGAGGCCAAAGCAGCGTCGGCATCCACGCCGGTAACAGCTGCAGGTCGCAAAACACGGGGAGGCAAAGGCTGGTGGCGGTTCTCGAACTCACCAACATCTCAAGGCATTTCGGCGCTATCCAGGCCGTCAACGACGTTTCGCTGTCGATCGAGCCCGGACAGGTGGTCGGCCTGATGGGCGACAACGGCGCCGGCAAGTCGACGCTGGTCAAGATGATCGCTGGCAATTTCCGCCCGAGCCATGGCACCATGCACATGGACGGCAAGGAATTGATCCTGCACAAGCCGGCGGAAGCCCGCCAGCACGGCATCGAGATCGTCCACCAGGACCTTGCGCTCTGCAACAATCTGACTGCCGCCGCCAATGTCTATCTCGGCCGTGAGTTGCGGCGCGGCGTCGGGCCGTTCCGGATCCTCGACTATGCCTCGATGTACAAGCGTGCCGGCCAGCTCTTCGCCGAATTGAAGTCCGAGACCCGTCCGCGCGACCTCGTCAAGCAGATGTCGGGCGGCCAGCGCCAGGCGGTGGCGATTGCCCGCACCATGCTGTCGCAGGCCAAGATCGTGCTGATGGACGAACCGACGGCGGCGATCTCGGTGCGCCAGGTCGCCGAAGTGCTGAACCTTATCCGCCATTTGCGCGATCAGGGCATCGCCGTCGTGCTGATCAGCCACCGCATGCCCGACGTGTTCACCGTCGCCGACCGCGTCATCGTCATGCGGCGCGGGCGCAAGGTCGCCGACAAGACGATTGCGTCGAGCTCGCCCGAGGAAGTCACCGGGCTGATCACCGGCGCTATCGAACAGGTTTGATTTCAAGCGAATTCCACCACGCACAGCAGATGAAGGTCGACGATGGCACTGACAATTGACCAGCCGATCGAGCATAAGCAGCAATCCTTGGCCGCGAGACTGTTTGCCAGCCAGACTTTCTGGGTGGTGATCGCGGTCATCCTTGCCTGCGTGTTCCTGTCGTTTGCCACCGACGCTTTCGCCACCTCGAAGAACCTCTACAACATCACCCGCAACATCACCTTCGTCGCCATCATCGCGCTCGGCATGACCTTCGTCATCATCACCGGCGGCATCGACCTGTCGGTCGGCTCGGTGCTGTGCCTGTCGTCGATGGTGCTGGCCGTCATCATGCATGCCGGCTACTCGATCGAGGTCGGCATCCTGGCCTCGATTGCCACCGCGCTCGCCATTGGCGCCTTCAACGGCGTGCTGATCGCCTATCTCGGCTTTCCACCCTTCGTGGTGACGCTCGGCATGCTGTCGATCGCCCGAAGCCTCGCCATGGTCGCCTCCAACAACACGGTGGTCTTCCAGTTCGGGCCGGACCATGCCAAGCTTCTGTCATTGGGCGGCGGCGCCTGGGTGTTCGGCATCGCCAACCCGGTGCTTTACATGATCCTTCTGGCGCTGATCACCGGATTCATCCTGCGCTGGACCAAGTTCGGCCGCCATATCTTCGCCATCGGCGGCAATGAGCACGCGGCAACGCTGACCGGCGTTCCGGTGCGCCAGATCAAGGTTGCCGTCTACATGATCTCGGCGCTGTCGGCGGGCATTGCGGGCATCATCCAGACCGGCTGGCTGGGTGCCGTCACCACCAATCTCGGCACCGGCATGGAGCTGCAGGTAATCGCCGCCACCGTCATCGGCGGCGCCAATCTGGCCGGCGGCGTCGGCACCGCCTTCGGCGCCATCGTCGGCGCGGCCCTGATCGAGGTGATCCGCAACAGTCTCGGCCTGCTCGGCATCAATGCCTTCTGGCAAGGCGTCTTCATCGGCGGCGCCATCCTGCTGGCGGTGCTGTTCGACCGCATCCGCAATTTCCGCCGCAGCGACTAGAACCATGATCCCGAAAAGTGGAAACCGGTTTTCTCGGACAAACGGAACCGTTTGTCCGGAGATCATGGTCAAACAAAAGACGGTTTGATGGCCAACTCCCTGTTCAGCCTCGAGGGCCGGCTGGCGCTGGTGACCGGCTCCGGCCAGGGCATCGGCTTCGCGCTGGCTCGGGGCCTGGCCGAACATGGGGCAAGCGTGGTGCTGAACGGCCGCGACGCCGCCAGGATCGACAGCGCCGTCGAAAAGCTGCGCAACGCCGGCTTCAAGGCGCACGCCTCGGTATTCGACGTCACCGATTTTCAGGCGGTCAACGAGGACATTGCCCGCATCGAGGCCGAGATCGGCGCCATCGACGTCCTCATCAACAATGCCGGCATACAATTCCGCGCCCCGCTCGAGGACTTTCCCGAGGAGCAATGGGAGCGCCTGTTCAAGACCAATGTGTCGGGCGCCTTCCATGCGGCCAAGGCGGTCGCCCGCCACATGATCCCGCGCGGCAAGGGCAAGATCATCAACGTCGGTTCGGTGCAGAGCGAACTGGCAAGGCCGAACATCGCGCCCTACACCGCCACCAAGGGCGCGATCCGCAACCTGACAAGGGGCATGTGCGCCGATTGGGCCAAACACGGCCTGCAGATCAATGCGATCGCGCCCGGCTATTTCCGCACCGAGATGAACCAGGCGCTGGTCGACAATCCCGAATTTTCCGCCTGGCTGGAAAAGCGCACGCCGGCCGGGCGCTGGGGCAATGTCGACGAGTTGATCGGCGCCGCCGTGTTTCTGGCGTCAGATGCTTCGTCCTTCGTCAACGGCCATACGCTGTATGTCGATGGCGGCATGACGGCTTCGGTTTGAGGTTGGCAATTCTCCCGACCGCTATTCGTCCCAGTGCGTATCGCTCAGTCTGAAAATCCGGCCTCACTGGCCGTCATTCGCCCTCGCCGCCCGCGCGCGTCTTGACGCGGCCCCGAACTCGGCCGCACAATCCCCACTGCAGGCGAAGGGAGGCCAGTCGCCTGCGGGAGGATATACCCATGACGGAAGCGATCAGGCTCTACTGGGGCCGGTTCGGACATGTTTCTATCCTGAATGTCGCAAGCGACTTCGTCACCCATGCCCATGTCGAGGCCCATCTCATCATCTGGCTGGAAGGTACGGCCGGCGAAATGACCATCGGCCGCGAGACCGTCCGGCTTGGGCCTGGAACGGCCGCCGGCATCAACTCCTTCCAGCCGCACAGCCATGTTCTGTCGCAAAACGGGACGCCCGGTCTGTTTCTCGCCTTCTACGTCGATCCCGACTGGGCGCGGCGCCGCCGCGACCTGCCTTCGTCGGCGCCGCTGTTTTCACAAGCCGCGATCACGCTGGAACCGTGGCTGCATCAGGCCGCCGCCAATCTGCTCGACCACCTCAGCGACAATGAGAGCGTCGACGATATCGCCAACTACGAGATCGAGCGTTTCATCGATAGCGTGCTCGACGCCGCCGACGCCTCGGCGCCGCAGGAGGCCCGTGTCCGCATCAACACCATGCAGGATTTTCGTGTCCGCAAGGCAATCCAGTTGATGAGAGCCAATGTCTGCGAGCGCATCTGCTTCGACGACGTGGCGCGCAGCGTCGGCCTGTCGCGACCGCATTTCTTCGCTTTGTTCAAGGAACAGACCAATCTGACGCCCAATGTCTACTGGAACACGCTGCGCGTGGAGGAAGCGGTGCGGCAGCTGCAATGGTCGCAGGAACCGCTGATCTCGGTCGCCTGCAATCTCGGCTTCACCACGCAGGGCAATTTCTCGCGCTTCTTCCGCGACCATGTCGGCGTGCCGCCGACGCTCTACCGCGAGGCCGCGCGGGCGATCGCCTGAGCCAGCCGCCCTTTTTCAGACTCCCCGCCCTTTTTCAGACTCCCCGCCCTTTTTCAGACTCCTTGATAGGCGCTCAAGACGCATTGATAAGCGTCGCTGAAATGGCCGCCCTACCCTTGCACCGGATCGCTTTTGCAAGGGAACATTTTGAATGGCCAAAGTCACCATCTCCAGCGTCATCGACGCGCCGGTCGAAAAGGTCTGGGCGCGCATACGCGACTTCAACGGGCTGCCGGACTGGCATCCGCGCATGGTGGAAAGCCACATTGAAGACGGCAAGGATGCCACCACAATCGGCTGCGTGCGCAATTTCCAGCTCGCCAGCGGCGCCCGCCTGCGCGAAAAGCTGCTCGACTTCTCCGATCAGAATTTCCTGGTCAGCTACTCCATCCTCGAGACGCCGCAGCCGCTGACCAACCACAAGGCGACCCTGCAGCTGCGGCGCGTGACCGATGGCGACCGCACCTACGCCGAATGGACCGCCAGCTTCGACGCCGCCCCCGAGGAGGCAGACAAGCTGGCCGAGGGCATGGGCGCCAATGTCTTTCAGGGCGGCTTCAACGCCCTGAAAAGCCATTTCGCCGGCCAGAGCTGACAGGAGCCAGACCATGGCGCTGGCACTGCAGACTTTTGCAACGGTGAAGGACGCTAGCGCGGCACTGAAAGCCCAGGGCACACGCTATCTCGGCGGGGGCACGCTGGTTGTCCGCGCGGCCAATGAAGGCGACGTTTCGGTTTCCGGCCTTGTCAGGTCGACCGAGCCGTCTTTGTCCACCATCGCCGTTGCCGGCGATAAAGTCCGCATCGGCGCTTCGGTGACCATGGCGGTGATCGCCGGCCATCCGGAGCTTGGCACGCTCGCCAAGGCTGCCCGCGCCGTCGGTGGCCCGGCCATCCGCAACATGGCGACCGTCGGCGGCAATCTTTTTGCCCCGAGCCCGTATGGCGATTTCGCTGTTGCCCTGCTGGCGCTCGATGCGACGGTCAGCACCGATGACGGTGAAACGCCGATCGAGACCTTCCTGGCCAATCGGGACGGCAGCCGCGCCGTCGTCACTTCCGTGAGCTTCACGCTTCCGAAGGCCGACAGTTTCCGCTTCCTGAAAGTGTCGAGGGTCAAGCCCAAGGGCGTCTCCGTGCTCAGCATAGCCGGTGCTCTGGAACAGTCGCCAGACGGCACCGTATCTTCGGCGCGGATTGCACTCGGCTGTATGGCCGACCGGCCCATGCGCGCCAGGGCGGCGGAAAAAGCGCTGATCGGCCGAACGCTGACCGCTGACGGCATCGCGCCGGCCTTGGCCGCGGCCGGTGATGGCACCTCGCCCGTCACCGACCCGATCGCCAGCGCCTGGTATCGCGCCGAAGTCCTGCCGGTTCATCTCGGCCGGTTGCTGCTCGCATAATATTTGTTCGGGGGCGCGCGTCTGTCCGCTGGTTCGGGCAGGCGCGCAAGGAGGAAAACATGGCAAAGATCCCGGTTCAGTTCACGCTCAACGGTTCTGAAAAGGCCGAATTTATCGATAGCGGCACGACGCTGCTGCACGCCTTGCGCGACAAGATCGGTGACACCTCGCCGAAGGGCGGCTGCCATCAGGGCACTTGTGGTGCCTGTTCGGTCATCATCGACGGCGAACTCCGGCTCTCCTGCCTGACGCTGGCCGAGACCTGCAATGGTGCAACCATCACCACGACATCCGGTCTTGCGGAAGGCGGCGTGCTGCACCCGTTGCAGCGGGCCTTCCTCGACACGTTCGCCACGCAATGCGGCTTCTGCACGCCGGGCATGATCATGGCGGCCAAGGCGCTGCTCGACCACACGCCCAATCCCAGCCGCGACGAGGTGGTCGAGGCGCTGTCGGGCAACATCTGCCGCTGCACCGGTTACGAGCCGATCATCCAGGCGGTGCTGACCGCCGCCCGCGCCAATTCGCAGAACGCGGCCTGAGGGGTCCAAAACAATGGAACTGCGCAAGAACTACTTCGCCGATGTCCGCAAGGACGATCTGCACGAGATCGGCCAGCCAAGGCCGCGCTCGGATTCGCCTGGCCATGTCACCGGCAAGACCGCCTTTTTCGCCGACCGCAATTTCCCCGGCATGCTGCACCTGAAGATGGTGCGCAGCCCGCATCACCATGCCCGCATCCGTTCGATCGACACCTCGGAGGCGGAAAAACATCCGGGCGTGGTGAAAATTCTGACCGCCAAGGACGTGCCGCACAATGTCTACACCATCCTGATCCTGATCCAGATCGGGCCGGAGGACGAGACGGTGCTTGCCGACGGCAAGGTGCGCTGGAAGGGCGAGGCCGTGGTGGCGGTGCTGGCCGAAACCGAGCGCGCGGCACAAGAGGCCGCAGCCAAGGTCAAGGTCGACTATGAGGTGCTGCCGGCCGTCTTCGACATGGAAGAGGCGCTGAAACCCGACGCGCCGCTGGTCAACGAATATCACGGCCAGAATTATTACCTCTATGATAGCGGCGAGTGCCGCAAGGTGCGCTTCGGCGATGTCGAGGCGGGCTTCGCCGGCGCCGACCACATACTGGAGCAGAGCTACCAGTCTTCGCCGATCGAGCACGCGCCGACCGAGACCACCGGCTGCGTGGTGGCGCCCGAGGGCAATGACCGCTTCACCTGCTACACCAACACGCAGGCGATGTTCTTCACGCTCGACAACACCTCGATCATCCTGCAGATGCCGGGCAGCAAATTGCATTTCGTCGGCGGCACAGTCGGCGGCGGTTTTGGCGGCAAGGTCGACGTCATCGTCGAGCCGATCGCCATCCTCGGCGCAAAACTAACAGGACGACCAGTCTGTTTTATCTACAGCCGCGAGGAGGAGATGCAGATCTCGTCGCCGCGCGCCGCTGAAAAGGTCGTCATCAAGGACGGCGTCATGAAAGATGGCCGCATCGTCGCGCGCAAGGTCACCGGATACACCGATGCCGGCGCCTATTCGCGCCACTCGCCCTATGGCGCGCAGAAGGGCGCGGGGCATTATCCCGGCCCCTACACTATTCCGAACGTCTGGATCGACACCTACTGCGTCTACACCAACCGCACCCCGTCGTCGGCCATGCGCGGCTTCGGCGTCACCATCGGCGATTTCGCGCTGGAGGTGCAGATGGACAAGCTGGCGCGCCTGATCGGCATGGATCCGCTCGAATTCCGCTTCATCAACGCCTATCGCGACGGTGATATGAAAGCGCACCGCCAGCCGACAGAGGGCGCCGCACTGATCGAATGCATGCAGGAAGCTTCGCGCGCCGCCAACTGGCCGGTGGCGGAAAAGTACCTGGCGATGTCCTCCTACGTGAAGGGAGCTTGAGATGGCGATCAGGCGCGGACGCGGCGTTGCCGCGATCAACTATCCCACCGGCATGAACCTCGGCGGCGACCCGACGCAGGCGCTGGTGCACTCGACGCCAACAGGCAATTTCATGGTGACATTGTCCTCCGTCGATCTCGGCCAGGGCATGAAGCAGATCATGGCGCAGATCTGCGCCGAGACCATCGGCGTGCCGACAGACCGCGTCGTCGTCGACACCGCCGACACCGACACCGGCCCGCACTGCATGGGCACCTTCGCCTCGCGCGGCACGCACCGCGCCGGCAACGCCGTCATCCAGGCGGCAAGGGAAGCGCGGCAGGTGATGCTGGAAGTGGCGGCCGAGGAACTGGAGGTCAACGCCTCCGACCTCGAGACCGATGGCCAGGGCAACATACTGGTCAAGGGCGCGCCGCAAAAATCGATCTCGATCTTCGATGTCGCGCTGTCAGCGCATTTCAAGCGCGGTCGCTCGATCTCGGGCCGCGGCATGTTCCTGATTCCGCGCTCCTATCCGGAGAAAGAAACCGGCGCGATGAAGCCATCGACCTGCTACGCGCATGCCTGCACCGTGGCCGAGGTCGAGGTCGACGACGAGACCGGCGCGGTCACCGTGCTGACTGTGAAGAACGTCTTCGAGATCGGCCGCGCGCTGAACCCGAAAATGGTCGAACAGCAACTGGTCGGCGGTTCGTGGATGGGCATCAGCCATGCGCTCTACGAGACGACCGAGCCCTATTATCCCAACCGCGACCATGGCGGCACGGACTTCAACCAGTATCTGATGCCCGGCCCCGGCGACCTCGCCGAGACCGAGATCATCGTGCTGGAGCGGCCATCGGCGGACGGGCCATACGGCGCCAAGGGGCCGGGCGAAATGTGCGCCAACCCGCAGATCCCGGCGGTCGCCAATGCCGTCTTCGACGCCGTCGGCGTGCGCATCGACACGCTGCCGATCACGCCGGAGCGCGTCCTGCGCGCGCTGAAGGCGCAAGCGGCGAACTGAGGCTGGAATGAACGGGACAAGCGCCGAGACTGTCGCAATCTCACCGGAGGCGGTGGCGCAGCATCTTGCCGCCTCGCGCTATCTGGCCGACGACAGTCTTGCGACCGCGATCTTCCTGGCGATCCGGCTGGGGAAGCCGCTGCTGCTCGAAGGCGCACCAGGCGTCGGCAAGACGGAAGCGGCCAAGGCGATCGCCGCGCTGCTCGGCCGCGATCTGGTGCGGCTGCAATGCTATGAAGGCATCGACGCTGCGCACGCGCTCTACGAATGGAATTATCAACGCCAGCTGCTCGCCATTCGCCACGCCGGCGAGCACGAGATCGACATCTACGAAGACCGTTTCCTGATCGCCCGGCCGCTGCTGCAGGTGCTGAAGGCGCCGGAACAGCGCGTGCTGCTGGTCGACGAGATCGACCGCTCGGATCATGAATTCGAGGCGCTGCTTCTGGAATTCCTCTCCGATTTCCAGATCAGCATTCCCGAACGCGGCACGATCCGCGCCACGGCGCAGCCGATCGTCATCCTGACCTCGAACCGCACCCGCGAGCTTGCCGAGGCGCTGCGCCGCCGCTGTGTCTACCACTGGATCGGCTATCCCGACGCCGAGCGCGAGGCCGCCATCATCATGCTGCGCGCCGGCGATGTGGCGCAAGCAACGGCGCGCGCAGTGGCGGCAGCCGTGCAGACCATCCGCGCCCGGCCGCTGGCCAAGCCGCCCGGCATCGCCGAGGCCGTCGAATGGGCCAATGCCGCGACCATCCTGGAGAAAGGCGGCAGCCCGTGGCCGGAAGCCCTCCGCCGCGCCATCGGCGTGCTGATCAAGGACGAGGAAGACCTTTCCTACATCGCACCGGAGCTTGGACGGATCGTCGAGGAGGCACTGGCGTGACGCGGGAGGTCATTTCGCAAGGCTGGCGGGACAGCGCCCCCCTCTGTCCTGCCGGACATCTCCCCCTCAAGGGGGGAGATCGGATGTCATCCCCGCTTTCGCTAATCGCTGACGTCGCCGAACAGAGCGAAGCGCCGAAGCTGCCAATCTCCCCCCTTGAGGGGGAGATGTCCGGCAGGACAGAGGGGGGCGACACAGAATGATGCGGGAAACAAGCTTCCCCCGCGCCGCCTCGCCATTCCTGGGTTTTGCCAGGCTCTTGCGCCGCTACGGCTTTGCCATAGCCCCCGAGCAAGTCTCCTGTTTCATGCAGGCGGTGACGTTGCTCGGGCCGCGCTCGATGGCCGACATCCGCGAGGCCGCCCTTGCCACGCTGGCGCCGCCGCCCGACCGCCGCGACGAATTCGAAGCGCATTTCCAGAGCCATTTCTATGGCAACAGGTCCGCCGTGGTCGAAGGCGACGCCGACGAGGAAACCCGCATCAAGGATGATGGCGGTGCGAGCCAGGAAGAGATCGAGGTCATCAGCCATCAGGAAGGTGGCGAACTCTCTTCCGGCGCCGAACAACTGAGTACCCGCGATTTCAAGCGCGACGACGACAACCTTGCCGCTTTCCGCCGCAGGCTCGCTTCAGCCCTGCCCGCCCGCCGCTCGTTCCGCACCGTGCGCACGCATTCGCGCGGCAAGCTCGATCTGCGCCGGTCGCTGCGGGAAATCGTCAGCGCCGATGGCGACGTACCCTCGCCGCTGCTGCGCCGCCGCCAGACCGTGCCGCGCAAGCTGCTGCTCCTGATCGACGTTTCCGGCTCGATGAAGCTGCACACCGCGGACTATCTGAAGCTGGCGCATGCCGCCGTGCAAGGCGCGGACCGCGCCGAAATCTTCACCTTCGGCACGCGGCTGACCCGCATCACCGCGGCATTGCGCATCCGCGACCGCGACCAGGCATTGGCCCGCGCCGCTGCCCAGGTCGACGATTGGGACGGCGGCACCCGGATGGGGCCGACGCTGCTCGCTTTCCTATCGGTGCCGCGCTTTTCAGCCTTTGCACGCGGTGCCGCTATCGTCATCCTGTCCGACGCGCTGGAACGCGGCGATCATGCCGAGTTGGAGACAGCCATGCGGCGGCTGAGCGCCCGCGCCTTCCGGCTGTCGCTGGCCACACCTTTGGCCGGCGACCCGCGCTTCCGGCCGGCAACGGCGGCACTTCGCGCCATCCTGCCTGACCTCGACGATCTCGTCGACGGCTCGTCGCTTGCCGGTCTCACCGATTTCATCCTGTCGCTCGCCCGCCCTGCTCCGGCGGCGGCGACAATCTGGAAGAGGGTTTCGTGATGCAGAAAGCCATCGACGCACATTTTCACATCTGGCGCCAACAGGACCAGCCATGGCTGGTCGGACCGATGGTGCCGCGCATCTTCGGCCCCTACGAACCGATCCGGCGCGACTATCCGATCGAGGAATTTCTCGAAGACCAGAGGGATTCAGGCGTCGAGAAGGCCGTCTACGTCCAGACCAACTGGGCCAAGGAGGATTTCGAGAAGGAAGTCGCTTTCCTGCAGAAGACGTCCGACGAAACCGGCTGGCCGCATGCCATCGTCGGCTACACCGACATGACCGTCGACGATATCAGGCCTCAGATCGATCGCTTGATGAAATACAAGCTGCTGCGCGGCGTGCGCATGCAGTTGCACTGGCACGAGACCCCGGCCTTCCGCTTCGCCGCCTCCGCCGATCAGGTGATCGACCCGAAAGTGCGCGCCAATGTGGCGCGGCTCAAGGATTATGGCCTGTCCTTCGACCTGCAGCTCTTCCCCGCCCAAATGAAGGACGGCCTGACGCTGGTCGGCGAGAACCCCGAAACGAATTTCATCCTCACCCATGCAGGCATGCTGACCGGCATGGAACCGGAAACCACCGAGGCCTGGAAGGCAGGCCTGCAAACGCTGTCGGCGGCGCCCAATCTTTACGCCAAGCTGTCGGGCCTCGGCACCTTCGTCCACCGCAACGATCCCCTGCTGATCGCCTATGTCGTAGACAACGCGATCGATATCCTGGGCGCCGACCATCTGATGTTCGGCTCGAACTTCCCGATCGAGAAGCTGTGGACCAGCCACGCTGAGCTGATCAAGGCGCACCGCGACGCGGTGGCCAAGCATGGTGCGGTGGCCGAGGCGGATATCTTCTGGAACACGGCGGAGAAGGTTTACCGGCCGGTGTGACGCCTCACTTCACCTCGAACTGCGGATCGACTGGAATCTGCATCGCCGTCACCAGATGGTTGGTCTGGCCGGCGAGCCCGATGATCGACACCAGTTCGCCATGCTGCGCATCGGTCATGCCCTTGGCGCGGGCTGCCGCCGTGTGCGAGTGGACGCAGTAGGAGCAGCCATTGGCGGTCGACACCGCGATGTAGATCATCTCCTTGGTCAGCGGATCGATGGCGCTGTCGGCGACCATCACCACCTTCAACTGTTCCCAGATCCGCTTCAGCGCCGGAGGATCATTGGCCAGCCCGCGCCAGAAATTGTTGACGAAATCAGATTTGCGCGTCGTACGGATGTCGTCGAACACGGCTTTCACGGCGGGAATCTTTTCGACCTCGGCATCGCTGAGGAGTTTTGTGGTGGCCATGGGTTTTTCCTTCGTTGGATGGTTGCGTGAATTGAATCAGGTCTTGAGCAATTGCGGCCAATCCACTCGTCCGATTCACTTTTCCAGCGCCGGCGTCTAGATTCAGGTCAGGCCGAGTCGAAAATGGTGGATTCCGAGAACCGGAGCAGAGCGTACTTTTCGTACGTGAGCACCGGAAGCGCAGGAAGCCATCATTTGCAGGCCGGCCTCACCTGAATCTAATGCACGGCCGCGTACATGATCTTCTCCTCCGTGGCCTCCGCCGGCGAAAACTCCTCGACGATGCGGCCCTGGCGGCAGACCAGGATGCGGTCGGACAGGTTCATGATCTCCGGCAGGTAGGACGAGATGACGACGACGGCCAGCCCCTCATCGGCCAGCCGGTTGATGATCTGGTGGATCTCGGCGATCGCGCCGACATCGACGCCACGTGTCGGCTCGTCGAAGATGACGATGCGCGGCTTCTGCACCAGCCCCTTGCCGATCACCACCTTCTGCTGGTTGCCGCCTGACAGCTCGACGACGCGCGCATTGTCGTTGATTGCCTTGATGTTCAGCGTCTTCGTCCATTCGGCCGAGAGCGCGCGCATCTCCTGCGTGTTGATCACCCAGGCCTTTTCGCGGCCCGCCGCCAGCAGTCCGCCGAACAGGTTTTCGGCAATGCCCATCGTCTCGAAGATGCCTTCGCTCTTGCGGTCCTCGGTGACATAGACGATGCCGTCGGCCACCGCTTCGCTCGGCACGAGATAGCGCACCGGTCTGTCATCGAGTTCAATCGCGCCGCCGCGCAGGAAATCCCGCTTGTAGATGCCTGAGACGATCTTGAATGTCTCGGTGCGGCCGGAGCCGATCAGCCCAAACACGCCGGTGATCTGGCCCTCGAAGATCGAAAAAGAGGTGTTGCGCACGACATTGCTCATCGAAATGTCCTGCACCGACAGCACTTTCTTGCCCGCCTTGCGCAGCTTCGCTTCGTCGCGCTGGCGGTAGATCTGTCCCGATAGCGTGCGCCCGACCATGGCGGAAACGATCCTGTCGCGGTCGAAGGCGGATGTGTCGTCGGTAATGACCAGCTCGCCGTCGCGCAGGATGGTGATGCGGTCGGCGATATCGAGCGCCTCTTCCAGCGCATGGCTGATGAAGACGATCGAGACGCCGCCCGCCTTCAACCGGCGGATCAGCGCGAAGAAGTGTCGCTTCTCCTCCGGCGTCAGCGTCGCCGTCGGCTCGTCGAAGATGATGATCTCGGCATTGTGGTGGACGGCGCGCGCGATCTCGACCATCTGCCGCTTGGCCGCACCCAGCGTTGCCACCATGGCGTTGGGGTCGACCGGAAAATTCAGCGACTGCAGGAACTGCTGCGCTGAAATGTAGGTGCCGCGCAGCCGGTTGAGGAACTTTTCGGTGCCGAGATAAAGGTTCTGCGCCACCGTCATCGACGGCACCAGGCTGGTCTCCTGGAACACCATCGCGATGCCGGCTTCAAGCGCTGCGTGCGGCGAGGCGTAGGCGATTTCCTGGCCCTTGTGGAACATCTTGCCTGAAGTGGCGTCGACCACACCGGCGATGATCTTGGTCAGCGTCGATTTGCCTGCGCCGTTCTCGCCGAGCAGCGCATGGATCTCGCCCTTGCGCAGTTCGAAGCTGACGTTCTTCACCGCGGGCACGCCGCGATAATTCTTGGTGACGTTTTCCAGCCGAACGATCGGTTCCATCAGAAACCTCCCGAAGCGAGGTCGATCGCCAGCACGCAGTCGCCGCCTCTGGAGGCGACAAACAGCCGGCCGTCCTTTTCCGCAACGCTGCAGATGCCATGACGCGTGCCGTTGGCGCGGCTGTGCAGGCTGAACAGCGGCTGCATCTTCTGGTCGAGCCTGACCACCAGCCCATAGGAGCGGCTCGGCGACCACGGCTTGTGGATGCCCATGGTGCGGATGCCGCCGCATTGCAGCGGCTCGAGGAAGCTGCGGCTGGACGCCAGTGCCGGCGCGATCCAGTAGGCCGGCGGCACTTGGCTCAGCATGTCCTGCCGGTAATGCGTTTCCTGCAGCACGAATTCGATCAGCCGGTTGCGCGGCGCAAACAAGGTCAGCCAGGCCCCACCATCGGCGGACGGCGACAGCCGCGCGGGATATCCCGGCAGATGCGTCAGAACCGTCGAACGGCTGCCCGTCGCGCCGCCGAAACGCACCAACTGATGGCGCCAGCTTTCACTGACAAGCACATCCTTGCCGACAGGATGCAGCCCGTAGGGAAAGGCAATGTCGCCGGCGAGCTTGCGAAAATCACCGCCTGCCGCGTCTCGCTTCCAGAGCGAACCGGACGCGCCCTTCTTCATCAGATCGGCGGCCCATTGCGATGGCACATGCTCGGCCGAGCCGTTGGCCAGCCACAGCGTGCCGTCATCCGCATAGGCTAGTGCGGTGATGCAGCTGATCCCGGCCGGCAGCGAAACCTCCACGCCTGACATCAGCAACTTGCCGCTTTCCAGCCCGACCGTCAGTTCGCCCAATGGCGACAGCGCCAGCGCGGTGACGGCAGACGGAAAGGTCTCGACCACGACAGGTTGCGCTCCAGCAGCAATCGAATGGATGGCGTTGCCGCTGGAGACCACCAGCCTGTCACCGGTAACCAGCAGATTATCCGGTTCCGTCAGCTCGGCAAAAGCCGGCGCATCATCCAGCCGCGTATTGGGGCGAAAAGCGCCGTCGAGCGGCGGGATGGTCACCGCCTTGCCGCGGAACAGGTCGAGCACCGGGTCGAGGATCATGGCTTTGCTCCCCAATAGGAAGCGGGGCTGGTCCAGTTCGGGTCGGCGCCTGCAATCTTGTAGCGGCCGATGCGGTTGTTGAGGATGCCGCCTACGAACAGATACCCCTTGTGCTCGCGCATCGAGGTGACCATCGGGTGCGCGCCGCCGGTGAGATCGCCCATCGCCTCGACGATGCCGCCCCTGTCATTGAATTTCACCACACCGCCGGTGTTGATGTTGGGGAACAGCCATTCGTCCTGCGGCAGCCGGCGCGTCATGCGCTTGCGCATGTCGGGATGGCGCAGCGACAGGTCGAAGCTCGGCGTGCGCATGCCGAGCCACGCCATCCAGTAATTGCCGTCGGAGGCGCGGTTGATGTTGTCGGGATAGCCCGGCATGTCGCGGATGACGCATTCGGCGGTGCCGGCCTTCGGCCCTTCCAGCCAGTAGCGGTGCACGCGGCAGGCCCAGCTTTCGGCGAAGAACAGCGACTTGCCGTCATGCGCCATGCACACACCGTTGGTGTAGCGGTAGCCGTCGAGCAGCGTCTTCGTCGAACCGTCCTTCGGGTCGTAGACCAGCAGCCGGCCGGTGGCACGGTTCTCGATCGAATCCAGCGCCCAGTCATGGGCGTCATAACGCTTGGTCGAGTCGGTGAAATAGATGCGGCCATCGGGTGCGATGTCGCAGTCGTTGGGGTCACGCAGCCGCGCATCGTCGACGATCGAGGTCCAGGACCGCGATGTCTCGGCCGACAGCCGTTTGACTTCGCGCTGCGGCGAGACCGAATAGAGTCCCATGGCGCCGACGCAGCTGATCAGATTGCCTGATTTGTCGAAGGCCAGCCCCAGCGGGAAACCGCCGATATGGGCAAACACCTCCGACCTGACATAATCGGGCGCGAAGAAACGGACGATCTCGCCATGGCGCGTGCCGCAATAGAGATTGTCGTCGCGGTCGAGGATGACGTCTTCCGGCCCCTCCAGCTCGCCAAGCCCGATATGCTCTGCGGCCGACAGCCTGTTGTCGAGTTCGTATGGGGTGCCCGAGCCGGGTGCGGCCGACTGTGTCTCGCCCATCTTGAGATAGACCGGCGCGACATAGACCTCGTTCAGCACCTTGTGCCGGTTCTTCAGCCAGCGGATGTCGATGGTCACCGCCACTGCCAGCATGATGCCGAGCACCATCTGGTTGGTGCCGGTGCCGTAGCCCAGCCGGATCAGCCCATTGGTCATGGTCAAGACGATGATGGCGCCCATCAGCCCCTTGATTACCGAGCCTCGGCCACCGCCGAGGCTGACGCCGCCGACCACCGCCGCCGTCAGCGCCATGATCTCGAGGTTGAGGCCGGTGCCCGGCCCTGCCCCGCTCAGCCGGCAAGCAATGAGGAAGCCGCCGATCGAGGCGCAGAAGCCGGAGAAGACATAGGTCATGAACACCGTGCGGCGCACGCGGATGCCGGCGTTATGCGCCGAGCGCCTCGAGCCGCCGACCGCCAGCACGTGCCAGCCCGGCCGCGAACGCGTCAGCGCGATATGGGTGACGATGGCCAGGATGATCGCCAGCCACACCGAGACGGACAGCCCCCAGAAGGTGCTGTCGCCGATGAAGTCGAGCACATCCGATGTCGCGGTCGAGAGCTGCACATCGGCGGCATAGGTGGTGACCAGGATGTCGAACAGCGCCCGGCCGAAGATGAAGGTCACCAGCGTGGTGAGGAAGGCGCGCAAGCGGAGATAACCGACGAGGTAGCCGTTGATGGCGCCGAAGATGAGGCCGGTGGCGAGCGATGCGGCCAGCGCCAGCCAGATCGACTGTTCGAGGATGAAGAAGACATAGACGGCGGAAAAGCACGACAGCGCGAAGATCGAGCCGACCGACAGATCGATGCCGCCACCCAGCATCACCACCGTCATGCCGGTGACGACCATCGAGAACTCGCCGAGCTGGCGGGTCGATTCCTGCAAAGCGGTCAGCTTGAAGAAGCCGGGAATGACCGAGCCGAAGGTGGCCAATGTCGCCACCAGCGCCAGGAACGGAATGGCGTTGTCGGTCCAGCGTTTGGTCAGTATCTCGCCGACGACATGGTCGGGCACGAGATTGTAGCGCCAGGACTGGAGGCGTTCGCGAAAGGACATCGGCTGCTGCTATTCCATGAGGGGACGAGGTGACCGGATCCTTCCGGTCACCTCGCTTGTACTTCAGTCGAAAAGGTGCGGCTTACTTTGCCGCCGCCGCTTGTGCCTGCAGCGCCTTCAGGTCCCAGCAGCTGTCGGGCTTGAGGTCGGCCTTGGTCGTCGCCTTCTCCAGCGTGTAGATGTAGGTGTGCGAGGTGCCGGCCGGCTGGCCGCTCTGCAGCAGGAACTTGATGATGGCGTTCATGTCGCCCGACTGGCGAGCAAGATCGGTCATCACCACAGCGCCATAGGTGCCGTCGACCAGCTTGTCGCAATCGGCCGCCTTCTCGCCGCCGCCGGTGGTGACCAGGAACACCTTGCCGTCGAGTTTGGCATCGCGGATCGCGGCGGACGCGCCGGTGGCGTCGCCATCCCAGAAATCGATGATCGAGCAGATATCCGGGTTCTGCTGCAGCATCGTCGTCGTCACGTTGCGCGAGGTCGTCGCATCCCAGTTGGAATCGGGCTTGGCCACCACCTTGAAGTCGGGATTCTTGTCCAGCACCTTCATGATGCCGGCATACTGATAGAGGCTGGAGGAATTCGCCTGGTCACCCTGCACCAGGCCGATCTTCTTCGACGAGTTCGGGCCGCAGCCCTTGATCGCCGCTTCGGCCTCGAGCTGGCCAAGCCGGTCCCAGTCACTGCCGATAAAGGCGTCGGCCGGGAAGTTGGCGGGATTGTCGACCAGGATGACATAGGTGCCGGCGGCCTGTGCCTTCTTCATCAGCTTGGAATAGGAGTTGAGGTCCGGCGCGTGGATGATCAGCACATCCGGCCTGGTGTCCGAGGAGATGGCGTCCGTGATCGCCTGCGCGCCGGCATCGACGACCCAGTTCGGGTCGCGCGTCTCGAACACGCCGCCCCAGGCCTCGACTTCGGTCTTCAGATAGTGCGCCCAGCCCTGCGCCAGGTCGAAGCCCATTGCCAGCGGCACCAGCATGACGCGCTTGCCCTTGAGCGCCTGCGCGTACGCAGCCGGCCCCGGATCGTCGGCGGCGAAGGTTGGCGCCACGAAGGCGGTGACAGCGAGCGCCGTGGCGGCGGCCATGAGTGTCTTGATCAGTTTCATGTCGGATCCTTTTGCTTTGGTCGTTGTTATCAGCGGCCGGCCCCAACCGTCCGCCGCAGTTCAGGTCTAAATGTCGCCCTGCTGGGCGGTCTGCTCGTCACGTGGATTGATGATGCCGTCGACGATGATGGCGCCGAGCAGGATCGCTGCCTTGATCAGGTTCTGGTAGAGCAGCGGAATGTCGATGATGGTCATGGCGTTGAGCAGGATGCCGATCAGTGCCGCACCGACCAGCACGTTGCGCACCCCGCCGCGCCCGCCGGACAGGCCGATGCCGCCGATAACCGCCACCAGCACGATATCGTAGAGCAGCGTCGAATTGACGACGCGGGTATTGATCGAATGCAGGCTGGCCGCCGTCAGCAGGCCGGCGACCAGTGCGACGAAGGCGGAAAGCACATAGCGCAGCACCAGCATCGGCCGCACCGGCATGCCGATGTTGCGGGCGGCCACCGGATTATCGCCGGCGAAATAGATATAGCGGCCCCATTTGGTGTAGCGCAGGAACAGGAAGAACAGGAAGGCCAGCCCTGCGAAGACGAAAACCTCGATGGGAATGTCGAGGAAGCGCAGGCCACCGAGCAACTCGACCCAATGGCCCTGCGGCACCGGCACGGCATCCTGCGTGATCAGTTGCGAGCGTACATAGCCGAAGACGAAGGAGCCTGTCGCCAGCGTCACGAAGATCGCCGGCACGTCGGCATAGGCGACGAGAAAACCATTGAGCAGGCCGATGGCCAGCACACCGGCCAGCACATAGGCGAAGGCAAGCCCGTCCGGCGTCCCCGAATTCAGCAGTTGCAGGTACCAGGCGACCGACATCGCCATGATCGCGACGGCAGAGAGGTCGATGCCGCGGCCGATGATGACCACGGCCATGCCGAGCGCAAGGATGCCCAGCACCGACACGGAGCGGACGATGGCGACGAGATTGTTGGGGTCGATGAAACCTGGCAGGCCTATAGCCGCTGCAACGAACAGCACCACGGCGATGGCAAAGACAATGCCTTCCTGGTTCAGGCTCCTGAAATTTGGCCAGCCGATGGTGTTCATGTCTGCGTTTGCCCCGATGGCAGCGCTGCCATCCCTGGGAAAGAACGCTAATCGGCCCAACGCCGGTTCGTCAAATGAATCCGCGCCCGGAATCCAGGCCGGCTGCGATATTTATCGAGTGGACGCATCGATTGCCGAAGCTGGCGCAATGCGCGGAAAACTCTGCGCTTTTGGCAATTGGTTGCGCCATTGCGGCCGCACGCGAAAGCGCTGCACCAAGGCAAAGGGACAGGACGGAATTTATCTCCGCATCAGGCGGAAAAATCGATCTGAATTTCCCGGCGAGTGCCCGGAAACCTCCGCGCCCGCACCTGGCGGGAGCACGAGAAAACGCAACGCCGCCACCAGCCCGATGGCGCCGATCGCCAGAAAGGCTACTCGAAAATCCACAAGATCGAGAGCGGGGCGATCCCTGACGATCTGCGACAGATTAAGGATCGCCGCCGCCACCGCGACGCCAAACAGCATCGCCACCTGCTGCAGCATCGAGGACAGCGTCGCCGCCGAGCTTCGTTGCGACGCATCGATGTCGGCGAAGGCCAGCGTGTTAAGGGCGGTGAACTGCATCGAGCGCGACAGGCCGGCAATCAGCATCAGCGCCACCACCAGCGCTTGCGGCGTCTGCGGCGAGATCGCTCCGCAAGCCATGATCGAGGCCGAGGCGATGATGCCGTTGACGACCATCACCGAGCGGAAACCGAAACGGCGCAGCGTCGGCGTGGTCACCGTCTTCATGCCGAGATTGCCAAGGAAATAGGCCAGGATCATCAAGCCGGCATCGACAGGCGAAAGGCCGAAGCCAACCTGGAACAGCAGCGGCAGCAGGAACGGCGTGGCGTTGATCGCCACCCGGAAAATGGTGCCGGCGGCAAGCGTCGAGATGGCGAAGGTCAGCACTTTGAACGAGGAGAGATCGAGCAGCGGATGCGGCACGCGCCTGAGATGGCGCACCGCCAGCCAGCCGAGGACGATGCCGGCTACGATCAGCAGCGCTGTCGGCAGCACGCCGTCCTCGGGATGCGCGATACGCTCGAGACCGTAGAGCAGCAAGGCAAGTCCCGCCGATGTCAGGAAAAAACCGGGCCAGTCGAGCGGCTTGGGGTCGGCCTCGCGGTCGCCTGGGATGAAACGGGCGACCAGCGCCAGCCCGACCGCGCCGAGCGGGATGTTGATGAAGAAATTCCAATGCCAGGACAGATAGGTGGTGATGAAGCCGCCGAGCACCGGCCCGACCACCGGCGCAAACAGTGCTGGCCAGGTGATCAGCGCCGTGGCGTTGAGCAGTTCGGATTTCGACGCATTGCGCAGGACGAGAATGCGCCCAACCGGCGTCATCAGCGCGCTGCCGAGCCCTTGCACGACACGTGCGGCGACGAACTGGGTCAGGGTTTGCGAGAGGCCGCAGGCGAGCGAAGCCAGGGTGAACAGGACGATCGCCAGCAGGAAGATGTTGCGCGCCCCGAACCGGTCGGCGAGCCAGCCCGACAGCGGCACGAACACCGCCATGGTCAGCATGTAAACGGTGATGCCGATGCTCATCGCCACCGGCGACACGCCGAAGGAGGCGCCCATCTGCGGCAGCGATGTCGAGATGATCGTCGAATCCAGCAACTGCATGAAAAAGGCGATGGCGACGATCAACGCCACGCGCCGCGCATGGGTGGCCGTTTCGGACAAGGTTGCGATCTCGGGAATGGCAGTCATGACGGAACCGGTTTGAACAGCATCTCCCCGGCGACGTCCAGAGACGTCGCAACAAACTTTCGTGTGCCGCCATGGCCTGCTATGGAATGGATGGGGCCGTCAAGGAGAGTATACGCGTAACATGAAGCCCATCTACATCGACTACCTCAATGCCCTCGACATCGATGCCCTTGCCATGACCGATGGCGAAATCATCGCCGCCGTCGAGGCTGGCCTGGTGGCGCAAGGCAAGGGCCAGACGGTGATCGAACCGCGCGTCCATCTCGAGCCGGACCCGTCCTTCCACGGCCATTTCAACGTGTTGCGCGGCTACGTCGCGCCGCTCGACACGGCCGGCGTCAAGATCGTCGGCGACTATGTCGACAATTACCTGCATGGCCTGCCTTCCGAATTCGGCATCCTCAATCTGTTCGACCCGCGCACCGGCGCGCCGCGCGCCATCCTCGACGCCACCGTCATCACCGACATGCGAACCGGCGCCGTCACCGCCATCGGCGCCAGGCATCTGGCGCGCAGGAATTCCAAGGTGCTGGCCCATATCGGCGCGCGCGGCACCGCCTACTGGAATGTGCGCCTGCTCGACCATCTCTTCGACTTCGACGAGATTCGCGTCCATTCGCGCCGCCCGGAAAGCCGCGACGGTTTTGCCGCCGAACTCTCAGCCGATCTCGGCAAGACGGTCACAGCGGTGGCCGACTGGAAAAGCTGCATCGAGGGCGCCGACATCGTCGTCGAGGCCTCGCGGCTGCCGGAGCCGCAGCCGTTGCTGAAGACCGAATGGATCAAGCCCGGCGCGCTGGTCGTGCCCTATGGCACGATGAGCGCGGTGGAACTGTCGTTGACCGACATCATGCAGAAAATGGTCGTCGACGATTGGGGCCAGTGCAAGGGCGGCAAGTTCGGCTCGCTACGCGCCCATGTCGAGACCGGGCGGCTGAGCGAGAAGACGCTGCATGCCGAACTCGGCCAGATCGCCGCCGGCCTGAAAGTCGGGCGCGAAAGCGACGACGAAACGATCCTGTTCTGGCATCGTGGCCTGTCGCTGTCTGATATCGCGTTGGGCAAGGCGATGCTGGCCAAGGCGCAGGCGCAAGGCATCGGCCAGAGACTGCGCTTCGCATGAGCGCGCTCGTCCTCACCGGAACCGGCGTCGGCGTTGGCGATGTCGCTGCGGTCGCCCGCGATGGGCGCAAGGTGGAGATCGGACCCGATGTCATCGGCAGGCTGGAGAAGGCACGAAAAGTGCTCGACCAGGCTGCAGCGTCCAGCCAGCAGATCTATGGCTTGAACACCGGGCTCGGCGCCAATCTCGGCACTGCTGTAGAGGGCGATGCCGGAGCCTTCCAGCGCCAGTTGCTGGAGGGACGCAGCGGCGCCGTCGGCGAAGGATTGCCGGTCGATGCCGTGCGGGCAAGCATGGCCGCGCGTGCAGCGATGCTGTCGGTTGGCGGATCCGGCCTTTCGTCTTCCGTCTTCGTTGCTTTGCTCGACGCGCTCAATGCCGGCGTCCATCCCGTCATGCCCTCGCTCGGTTCGATCGGAGCCGGCGACCTGGTGCTGATGACGGCACTCGCCCGCATGCTCACCGGCGAAGGCGAAGCCGACTATCAGGGCCGTCGCATACCGGCGGCCAAGGCGCTGATGATGGCGCGCCTCGCCCCGATCAGCCTGGCGCCCAAGGACGGGCTATCGCTGATCAACGCATCGGCGGTTTCCGCCGGCAGCGGCGCACTTGCAGTGACGGATGCCCTCACTGCCCTGGCCCAGCAACAGCATGCCGGGGCTCTGACCATGGAAGGTTTTGGTGCCAACCGCACCATCCTCGACCCGCGCCTGCATATGGCGCGCCCGGCAGCCGGCCAGCAGGAAGCAGCCAAGGTGCTGCACAATCTGCTCGTCCGAGACGAGGCGCCGGCACCGACCACCTTGCAGGACCCGCTGTCGATCCGCTGCATGTCGTCGGTCCATGGCGCACTGATCGAGGCGATCGGCCAGGCGAGACAGGCTGTCGAGATCGAGCTCAACGCCGCCGCCGACAACCCGCTGGTGCTGGGCGATGATGAACTGGTACTGTCGACCGGCAATTTCCACACCGCCGCACTGGCGCTCGCCTTTGAGACGCTCGGCCTGGCGATCGCCCAATGTGCCGCGGCCAGTGCCGCGCGCTTCATCCAGCTCACCGGTTCGGGCCGCAATGGCCTACCGAAATATCTGTCGCCGGTCGGCGGCGCCTCGGCCGGCTTCGTGCCGTTGCAGAAGACAGTGACCTCGATCCTGGCCGCCATCCGCCACAAGGCCAATCCGGTGATGCTCGACTTTCTGGCCGTGTCGGAGGGCGTCGAGGATCACGCCACGCAGACACCTCTGGCGGTTGCGAAATGCGCAGGGATGATCGCGCTGTGGCGGCGGCTGATCGCCTTCGAATTGATGGCCGCCGCGCAGGCCGTCGACCTGCGCGACGGCTTCACGCTGGCGCCGCGCACCGCCGCAATTCACACGGCAATCCGCGCTCTCGTCCCCATGCTGAAAGAGGACCGGCCGCTCGGCATCGACGCCGAAGCGCTCTACGCCGCGCTCGCCGGCGGAAATTGGCCGGCCTGACGCGGCTTCTCAGAAGACGACGGTCTTGTGGCCGTTAAGCATGACGCGGGCTTCGAGATGCAACTTGACCGCGCGCGCCAGTACCCGGCTTTCGATGTCGCGCCCGACGGCGACGAAATCCTCGGCGCTCATCGCATGGGTGACGCGTTCGGTCTCCTGATCGATGATCGGGCCCTCGTCGAGGTCGGAAGTGACGTAATGCGCCGTCGCACCGATCAGCTTGACGCCGCGGTCGAAAGCCTGGTGGTACGGCTTGGCGCCCTTGAAGCTCGGCAGGAACGAATGGTGGATGTTGATCGCCCGTCCGAACAGCCGGTCCGACAGACCTTTTGAAAAGACCTGCATGTAGCGCGCCAGGATGACCAGTTCGGCCCCTGTCCGCTGCACCAGGTCCAGCAGCTTCTGTTCCTGTTCGGCCTTGTTCTCCTTGGTGGTCGGCCAATGGTGGTAGGGAATGCCCTCCAGCTCGGCGAAGCGGCGGGCATCCTCGTGGTTGGAGACGACGGCTGCAACCTCCGCGTTCAGCCAGCCGACCCTGATCTGGTACAGCAGATGGAGAAGCGCGTGGTCGAACTTGGAGACCATGACGATGATCTTCGGGCGGCGTCCCTGATCGACCAGCGCGGTCTTCATGCCGAAGCGATCGACGCTTGATTCCAGGGCCCGCTCCAGACTGTCCCCGGTCGAGCCTAACGGGCTGATGAAGGCGATCCGCATGAAAAAGCGATTGGTCTGCCGGTCCCAGAACTGGCTGCTTTCGGCGATGTTGGCGCCGTTCGCGGCAAGCTCCGCCGTGACGGCGGCGACGATCCCCGGCCGATCCTCGCAGGAAAGCGTGAGAATATGAACCGGCGCGGCCTCGTCCGTCGCATCATTGCCTTGAGATTTCACGCCCCGTCGACCCTCTTCATGAACAGGCTGAGTTCAGCCGGATCCATATGCACCACATGCCTGTCTTCGGGATAGGCGAGACTGTTCACGTCGGCAACATATTCCAAAAACGCGGCGATACGCTCGGCCTGCAAACGATCATATTCGGCGGCGAAATTGCGATACACCTTGGAATGACGGGGCATGTGGCCACGGTTCTGGCCGAGAATGTCGTCGGCGAACAGATATTGCGCATCGCAACCGGTACCCGCTCCCATCGACAGCATGATCAGCGACGTCCGCTCCGAGATCGCCTTGGCCACCTCGACCGGCACCACCTCGATCTCGGCGCCGATGGCGCCTGCAGCCTCCAGCTGCTTCACCGCCGCGAAGACCTCCATGGCGGTGTCGGCGGTCTTGCCGACCGCCTTGAAGCCGCCAGTCCAGGTCGCGCGGGAAGGAATGAGGCCAACATGGCCGATCACCGGGATATTGTCATCGGCCATCCGCTTGATCGTGGCGTAGCCGGCGCTGCAATAGACCGCGTCGGCGCCGGCCTTGTAGAGCCGGAAGGCCCAGCGCACGAAATCGTCCGCCGTGCCGATCACGTAGAAATTGTCGCCCGGCATGGTGAACAGGCTGGGCGCCGCGTCGCGGTACTCAGGGTTGAGCACCAATTCGGGCGGCACCGAGACGATGTCGACCCCTGCGCGCTCCGCGGCCTCGGCCTCGTCCATCGTCAGCACACGCAGCATGGTCAGCTGTCGCTTGCCCTTCATGGCGCGCAAATCCGCCACCGTCGGTCTTTTTCGGCTCATCAAAAGGGTTCCCTCAGTTGCATTCGGCGGCAGGTCAGCCGATCTGGATCATCACTTTGCCAGCCTCGACCTTCACTGGATAGGTGGCGAGATTGACGCATACCGGTGCGCCTCGAGCCACGCCCGTCTTGTAGTTGAAGCGGCCATTGTGCTTGGGGCATTCGATGATGTCGTCCATCACCAGCCCATCGGCCAGATGCGCCTTCTCATGCGTGCAGTGCCCGTCGGTTGCGAAGTACTCGTCATCGGGACTGCGATAGATAGCGAAGGTACGGCCGCCATGATCGAAGCGGATGACATCCTCTTCCTCGACATCGTCAACGCCACACGCTTCAACCCAGTCGGCCATCTGCTTCTCCCCTATTCCGCCGCAGCCGGAACGGTCAGTGCATGGAATTCGTCCCGATACGGCCGCGCCGTCGGCGGCAATTCACGTTTGAGGAAATAATCCTCGTACTGAAGCTGCTTCAGCAGCACCGGCCAGACCTCGCGATAGGCATGCCACATCGAAGGGTTCGGCTCGGGCAGATCGTGCTTGATCAATTCGTGCAGCCTCGGCAGCGCGTGATAGGGCACCATCGGGAACATGTGATGTTCGACATGATAGTTCATGTTCCAATAGATGAAGCGGCTGATCGGGTTCATGTAGACGGTGCGCGTGTTCAGCCGGTGGTCGGTGACATTGTCGGCCAGCCCGATATGCTGCAGCAGGCCGGTCAGCACCATGTGCCAGCTGCCGTAGAGGCGCGGCAGGCCGATCAGCACCAGCGGCAGGAACGACCACAGATAAAGCGCCAGCCCGATCGCCGCGACATAGATGGCGACATGCCAGCGCGCGGCTGTGACCACCTTGTGAAGCTCCATCTCGGGAATAAAGCTTTTCTCGTCCGGCGAGATGCTGCCGAACGCATTGCGCACCAGCGTCGGCAGCGAATAGCGGAAATCGAGAACACCGGTGAAGGCGAGTGCGGCGCGCAGCAGGTCCGGCGGACGCATCACCGCGATCTCGGCGTCGCGGCCGACGATGATCGTGTCGGTGTGGTGGCGGGCATGGCTCCAGCGCCAGGTCACCGGATTGCGCATCAGCATGAAGCTGGCGATCTGGTAGACGGCATCGTTCATCCAGCGTGTGCGGAAGGCGGTGCCGTGGCCGCACTCGTGCCAGCGCGAGTCGCTGGACGAGCCGTAGAGCACGCCATAGACGAGCAGGAACGGCACCACCCACCACGTGCCCCAGAACCAGGCGATCCCGGCGGCGGAACCCAATATGGCAACGATCCAGATGATCGTGTCGCGGATCGCCGGGCCGTCCGAGCGCTGCATCAGCTCTTTCATCGCCTTGCGCGGCACATCGGTGTGATACCACTCGGCCGAGGCCAGCCCGGTCTCGATCGCGATGCGCGTGCTTTCCCCGACCAGGCTGTAGTCGCGCTTTTTCTCCATCACATCGACCTCCGATTTCCGGCCCGCCAGCCGGAGCATTCGTTTCGCCTCATGCCCTGTCCGCCAATCCCGGAAAATGTCCCGACGGCACAGGATAATCCTGTTGCGGCTGCCTGGCGATCGACGCGATCTTTGCTTCGGCCTCGGCGATCGCGCCGGCGCCGTCGAGCACCCGGAACACTGCGTCGTAAGAACGGCTTTCACTATGCTCCAGCCAGATCATCTCGCCCCGCTCGCGCGCCGCGAGATTGCCGAGCACATGGTGCGTCGAGGGTTCGATGCCCAGCGCATACTGCCCCGCCTGAAAATTCTGCCATTGATATGCGCAAGGCAGCTGGTCCTTGCGCGTCACCACTTCGAAGCCGAGCCCGAGCTGATCGTTGACCACTGCCACCGGCACCTCGCCATTGGCGTCCGCCGCCATCTCGTGCTGCCAGACCTGCTCGCTGAAACCCGATTGCGGCGCCGGCATCGTGCGGTAACCCACCTTCTGCGCCTGGTAGCGCTCGCCGGCATGGCCAGCCCAGACGACGTCGCGGATCGGCGCCAGATAGCGCGAACCCTCGTCGAGCAAGGGATGGCTGACATTGACGTGGTAAAAATACATGTGCGGCGTGCGGTTGAAACCGTGGTTGACGACGCGATCCGACAGCCGGATCTCGTTGCCGCCGACATCGGCCTCGATACGCCGGATCAGATGCAGATCCTCGCCGAACACTGCCGATTGCTGCACGGTGCCTTCGGCCCACAGCACGCAGCGGTCGCCGTCCCAGGTCTCGCCATAACCGGTCAGCCGCGCCGGAATGGTGCCGACGCGGCCATGCAGCGAATGGATCACGGTCTTCCTGCCCGGGTAGTTGTAGCTATCGGCCGGCACTTCTTCCCGGCCCAATATGTGGTCGAGGCCGCAGGTGACAAGCAGCCCTGAAAACGAACGCGCCCAGGCGAGCCCCCCTTCCCCCTCATAATCGTGCAGGCCGGGGTGGCGAAAACCGCTCGGCGAATGCCAGCCGATCGCCTGGCCCTTGAAGTCGCAGTCAGCGATGTCGAGCGCCCGGTCGACCAGTGCCGTGAAGCGCAGGCCCGAGCCGGTGCGGAACTCCAGCATGCGGATGCCGCGTTCCACCCCGTCGCCAAGCGTCATCAGCCGCACGCCGGCAAATTGCGACAGCATGCCCGAACGTTCCGACACCTGCCGGCGCGAAAGCGTCTTGCCGTAAAGTTCTACCATGTGACGGCCAACTTCTTCACTTCGCTCTCGTCTCTTTCAGCAGCGCCGACATGTCGGCCCCGGTGATGATGCTTTCCACGGTCAGAAGATCGGTATCGGCAACCGTCTGCTCGGCGACGATCTCGCCGCGGCGCATGACGATGATGCGGTCGGCGACCTGGAACACGTGGTGGATGTTGTGGGTGATCAAGAGCACGGAGTGCCCGGCGTCACGCACCTCCTTGACGAAGCGCAGCACGCCATGGGTTTCCTCGACACCGAGATTGTTGGTCGGTTCGTCGAGGATGATGACCTTGGCGGCGAACTGCATGGCGCGAGAAATCGCGATCGACTGGCGCTCGCCGCCCGATAGCGTCGAGACCAGCGCATCGGCGTCGAGTTTTTTCGAGATGCCGACGCGCTTCAACAGCGCCGACGCCGCGTCTCGCAATTTGGCGAAATCGAGCGGCGCGAACACGCCCAGCCATTTCAGCTTGACCGGCTCGCGCCCAAGGAAAAGATTGCGCGCGATGCTGAGATCCGGCGCAAGAGATGTATCTTGGTGGATGGTCTCGATGCCGAGGTCCATCGCATCGCGTGTCGAACGGATCGAAACCTTTTCACCGCGCACATAGATGTCGCCACGGTCGATCGGAAACACACCGGAAATCGCCTTGATCAGCGTCGATTTGCCGGCGCCGTTGTCGCCGAGCAGGGCCACCACCTCGCCTTCCTTGAGGGCAAAGGACGCATTCTTCAGTGCGCGGACGCTGCCGAAGGATTTTTGCAGATTTTGCAGCCGGAGAACTTCCATCGTCAGCCCCTTGCGGCGTTCTTCTGCAGCAAAGCGTGCAGGATGAGCATGGCGAGGATGATCAGGCCGACGAAGATATTGTAGGCGAGGCCCGGCACGCCGATCAGCACGATGCCGTTGCGGATCGCGCGCAGCATCAGCGCACCGACGATGGTGCCGAGGATCGTGCCGCGTCCGCCGGTCAGCGCCGTGCCGCCGACCACCACCATGGCGATCACTTCGAGCTCGTAGCCGGTGCCGGCCACCGGTGAAGCGGCCGAAATGCGAAAGGCGCTGATCATGCCGGCCAGCCCCGCCAGAACCGAAGTCAGGATGAACAGCCACACCTTGACGGCGTCCGCCGGCACGCCACGCGCCACCGCCGCGTTGCGGTTCGAGCCGATGGCGCTGATCCAGTTGCCGAGCTTGGCATAGCGCAGCACGTAGATCGCCAGCAGCGAGAGACCGATGAACCACCACAGCGAGGTGTAGAACCGGAACGAGCCGACATTGAAGCTGCCGGCCAGCAGCGTCACGAAAAAACCCGGCTGGTCCCAGGATTTCAGCGGAAAGCCCTGTGTGATGTAGAGCGCTGCCCCACGCACCACGAGCAGCATCGACAGCGTGACCAGGAAGGACGAAATGCCGATCTTGGTGACGATCAGCCCGTTGATGGCGCCGATGGCGATGCACAGCAGAAGCCCGGCCAGAAGGGCGACACCTATATCCACGCCGCCGTTCTGCACCAGGAGCATGACGACGACCGGCGCCAGCCCGAACACGGCGCCGACCGACAGGTCGAACTCGCCCGCCGTCAACAGCAGCGTCATGCCGAGCGCGATGATGCCGAGCTCGGGCAGGAACGCCATCATGTTGGAGATGTTGAGCGGCGACAGGAAATTGGCATCGGCAATGGCGAACACCGCGAGCAGGACAATGAGGATGACGAGCGAGGAGAATTGCGGCGAGCGCATAAGGCTCGATCTGCGTTTCCCGACAGGCATTTCGTCTTCTGCGGCGATCATCATGACTGCTTCAACCATGCTTTGAAGAGACGCCCGCAGCTTACGCCGCGGGCACCGTTTTCACTTCGTGTCGTAGAGTTTCAGGATCGGTTCGACGCTCGAGGCGTCGTAGAGGCTGAACGTATGGATGTCGTAGCCGATCGGCTCACCCGAAGCGGCGAGCCCGAGCAGCGCCACCGGCATGAAGCCCTGCGCAGACGGGAACTGCCAGGCGGCCGCGTTGACGAAACCGGATTTGACGGCTTCCGCGGTTTCCTTGGAATTGCCCCAGCCGACGACCGGGATCTTGCCGGCCGGCACGCCGGCGCCGTCGAACACCCGCTTGACGCTGGCCGCGACGGAATCGCCAAGCGCGATGATCGCCGGCGGATTGTTGGCCACCATGTAGTCGGTCATCTTGGCAATGATGCCGGCCGGGTCGGTGCCGCAATCGACCACATCATATTTGATCCCCAACGGATCGAAGACGCTGGCGATGCCTTCGGTCTCCAGCTGCTGATAGCTGGCGCCGGGCACTTCCACCGGCAGGAACACCTTGTCGCCCTGCTTCACCATCTTGTGGTCGACAAGATACTTGGCCCAGATGACGCCCGCCTCCTTGAGATCGGCACCGACATAGGCCTGCCGTCCGGTCGCCGGGTCGTCTGTGTTGAAGAACACGATCGGGATGCCGGCTGCCTTGGCCGCCTTCACCTCTTCCGTCCACAAGCCCGGCTGGGCCGAGGTGGTGGCGATGCCGTCGGGCTTGGCCGCAAGCGCGGAATTGAAGGCCTCCTTCTGCGCCGCCATGTCGCCGCCGCTGAATGAGATCTTGCAGGTCACCTTGAGCTGGTCGCAGGCTTTGGTCGCGCCGGCATTCCAGTCCAGCCAGAACGCATCCGACGGACCGCCATGCGACAGCAAGTAGAACGTCTTCTGGCCATCCTGCGCCATTGCCGGCGCGCTCAACGAGACGCCGGCGAGCAGCGTTACGGCAGCCGCCAGTTTCAATGCGAATTTCAACATTTTTTCTCCTCCCTTACTTTGGAACCGAACCGCGCCGCCGCAAATCGACGGCGCGCAGTGATCGTCACAGACCATTGGCGCGGAACTTCCCGTCGAGGAATTTCTTGGCGCGCGGCACGTCGTCTTCCGAGAGATGCTCGATGATCACCGGGATGTTCGGATGCTTTTCCGCCAGCCGCTGGAGATAGAGGTCGTAGTTCAGCGAACCGAGGCCCGGTGCCGGCAGCTCGATCTCACCGACGCCACGGAATGTATGGCTCTCCAGCGCGTCCTCGTCGCCGATATCGGCGTGCTTCTCGGACTTGTCGCCGCCCGAACGCTTGACGTCCTTGGCGTGAGCTATTCTGATCTTGTCGGTCAGCGTGTCGAACACCTGGTTCAGGATCTGGTCCATCCTGTCGATGTTATGCGTCTCGAAATAATTGGTCGGGTCCATCAGCAGACCGAGGCCGGGGTGATCGACCTGCGCGAACATCTTGACTGTCTCCTCGACCGAGCCGACGACGTTGTTGACATAGGTTTCGAGCAGGAAGACCGCGCCGTGGTCATAGGCCGTCTGGGCAAGGTCGGCGATCACTTTGCGGCATTCCTCGAACCCTTCCTCGGTCTTGTTCTTGGGGTGATGCACCCAGTCGGATTCGGTGTTGTAGGTGCCGGTTTCCGAGATCACATACGGGCTGCCGAAATGGCGGGCGTTGCGGATGATCTCCTTGAGGTAGCCGACGCGCTTGTCGCGCTCGGCCTTGTCCGGGTGGATGATATTTGTGTAGCCGGAAATGCAGCACACCGGCAGGTGATGATCGCGGAAGACGTCGCGTACCTTCTTGGCCTTGTCCTTGGTGATCTGCCCCGCCGACAGGTCGACGTCCTTGAAGTGGAGGTCGAGTTGCACCGTGTTGAAATCGAGCCCGCGGATCTTCTTCGCCGTCTCTTCGAGGCCGTACGGGAAATAGCCCGTGAAAATACCTGCCTGCATCATGGTATGAATTCCTCCCTGTAAGCGATTCAGTTGTTTGGTGTTTCAGCTGCGGTGATCATGTAGCGATTTCGGAAAGCTTGACCGTGCGGCCCTCGTCGATCGAGCGATAACCCGCCTCGACCAGCGCCATGGTCTTGACGTTGTCGGCGACCGACAGCGCCGGCGGCGTGCCGGTCTTCACCGCGTGCTGGAGCTGCTCCATCACACCGATAAAGGCATGCGGGAACCACATCGTGTCCCAGCTCGGGCTGACCCATTCGCCGCCGGTCGTCTCGGTCGAAGCGTAAGTCAGCGTCGAGGCAGCGCCCGTCGGCCAGCCGATGGTGCCCTTCGCGACCCCCTTGCTGCCGTCGACGCGCCAATTGATGTGCTGGTCGTCCTTGTAGCCATCCTGGCGCGGACCGGACCAGACATCCTCCAGCGACACGGCAAGCACGCCGGACGGAAAGCGCAGCGTCGACACGGTGATGCCGTCGGAGTGGTCGAATTTCGTGCGCGGATCCTTGCGTGTCAGCGTGGTGATTTCGTCGGGATCGCCGAACAGGAAGCGCAGCACGTCGAGATGATGCACGCTCATATTGGCGAGCGTCAGCCGGTCATAGTCCTCGAGGAAGCTCTGCCAATGCGGGATGGCGTGCATGTCGATCTGCGCGAAGACGATGTCGCCCAGCGCGCCGCTGTCGATGATCTGCTTCAAGACGCGCATCGATTGGTCGTAGCGCATGTTCTGATTGACCGAGAGGATCTTGCCGGCCTTGGCCGCCTCATCGCGCAGCTTGACCGCTTCCTCGACTGACAGCGCCAGCGGCTTCTGCGCCAGGATCGCCTTGATATGCTTCTGCCTCAGCGCGTGACGGATCAGCGCCGGCTGCAGGTCGGGCGGGAAAGCAAGGTCGATGATCTCGACATTTTCGTCCTCGATCAGTTTTTTCGGTGTGTCGTGGACGGTCGGAATGCCCCAGCGCGTCGCCACCTTCTCGGCGCTGGCCCTGGTGCGCGAGGCGATTGCCACCACCGGGAACCCGGCTTCCTTGTAGGCGGCGAGATGGCACTCGGCCATGATCATGCCTGCGCCGACACAGCCGATCTTGTATTCCTTCGTGCGGACCTTCACGTCCGGCTCGAAGCCTTTGCTTGCCATCTCTTCCTCCCGAAAGTCTTTCCTTGCGGCGGCCGTCATCGTGCCAACGCCCCGCCGCTCTGTTCGAAATAATGCACTCTGGCCGGCTCGCAGGATATCGCCACCATGGCATCCGGCCGGATGTCGGGCTGGCCGCGCAGCAACGCCTTCAGCCGCGCCTGCCCGGCAGCGAGCGTCACCACGGTGTAGCCGCCAAGCGGCTCGACCTCGAACACTCGCGCCGGGCGGCCCGGGCCCCCATCCGCCCACGGTCTGACCTTGATGTCCTCCGGCCTCAGCCCGATCTCCACGGCGTCGGCGGGCGCTGTCTTGTCGTTGATGCGGATCGTGCCTTCAGCCGCTTCGACACCGCCATCGCCGCGCGCCGATCTGAGGATGTTCATCATCGGCGAACCAAGCAGCCTCGCCACATAGGTGCTGGCCGGGCGGTCGTAAATCTCTGCCGGCGTACCGATCTGCCTGATCTTGCCGTCCTCCAGGATGGCGATGCGGTCGGCGACCGACATCGCCTCTTCCTGGTCGTGCGTGACGTAGATCAGCGTCTTTCCGAGTTCGCGCTGGATGCGCTTCAGCTCGACGCGCGTTTCTTCGCGCAGCCTGGCGTCGAGCGCCGAGATCGGATCGTCCATCAGATAGGCATTGGGATCGCGCACCAGAGCCCGGGCGATCGCTACGCGCTGCCGCTCCCCGCCCGAAAGCTGTCCCGGCGGCTTGTGCAGGATATGGCCGATATGCAGCTTCGCCGCGACGTCCGTGACCCGCCGCTTGATCTCGGCCTCGGCGACCCGGCGTTCGACCAGGGGAAAGCGGACATTTTCGAGCGCGCTCATATGCGGAAACAGCGCCAGGTTCTGGAACACCATAGCCACGTTGCGCTCGGCCGGCGACATCGCGTTGACCGGCCTGCCTCCGATCAGGATTTCGCCGGTGTCAGGTGCCTCCAGCCCGAGCACCAGGCGCAGGATGGTCGACTTGCCCGACAGCGGCGGACCGAAGAAGCAGAAGAACTCATTGTCGTTGACGGTGAACGAGGCGTCGTCGACGGCGAGTGTATTGCCGTAGCGTTTGGTCACATTACGGAAGACGATATCGGCCATCTCAACCCGCCTTCATCGCAAGGCCGGTAGCGGCGTCGAAGACGCGCACTGACGACGTAGTGGGAGCGATGACAGCGGTGTCGCCGATAGCCAGCCCGACATCATTGTCGAACACCGCTTTCACAGCCGCCTCGCCCTGGCCGAGATGAACGATGGTGCGCGCACCGATCCGTTCGACAAAGGTCACCGGCATTGCGAGGCCCTGCCCATTCTGCACCAACGTCGCCTGTTCAGGCCGGAATCCGTAAAGCACCTCGCCGCGTGCACCACGCATGGCCGCTGCGAGTTCGCCCGGCAGCGGCGGCGTGACGCCCAACGGTCCGAGATCGACGACCAGTCCGCGGTCGCTCTCCGCCGGCCTGCCCTTGAGCAGATTCATGCCCGGCGCACCGATAAAGCGGGCGACGAACACATTGGCTGGATCGTTGTAGACCTCGAGCGGCGTGCCGACCTGCTGCAAAACCCCATGATCCATGACCGCGATGCGGTCGGCCATGGTCATCGCCTCGAGCTGATCGTGGGTGACATACACCATGGTCTGGCGGAACTGCCGCTGCAGCTGCTTCAGTTCGGTGCGCATGACGGCCCGGAAAGCGGCGTCGACATTGGACAGCGGCTCGTCGAGCAGGAAGATCGCCGGCTCCGTGATCGCCGAGCGGCCGATCGCCACCCGTTGCAATATGTTGACCGACAGCTTGTCGGCCTTGCGGTCGAGCAGCGGCGAAAGCTGCAGCATCTCGGCGATGGCGCCGACGCGACGGTCGATCTCGGCTTTCGCGGCACCTCGCATTTTTGGTCCATAGGCAAGGTTCTGGCGCACCGTCATATGCGTGAAGATGGCGTAGTTCTGGAACACGAAGCCGACGCCACGCCGGCCCATCGGCACGCCGGCCATGTCGCGGTCGCCAAACAGGATCTTGCCGCCGGTCGGTTCTTCCATGCCGGCGATCATGTTCATCGTCGTCGACTTGCCGCAGCCCGACGGGCCGAGCAGCGCCATGAACTCGCCATCTGATATTGCCAGGTCCATGGTCTTCAGCGCGGTGAAGTCGCCGAATTTCTTGACCAGGTTTTGCAGGTGGATGGCGCTCATGCCGGAACCTCGCGTGCCCGCGCCATGCGCTTCATGGCAAACACCGCGACGATCGACAGCACGACCAAAATGGCCAGCGCGATCGCCGCCACATAGCCCCAGATCAGGTCCTGCGTGGTGAGCTTGTAGATGTAGACCGAGATGGTTTCGGTAGCGACGCCTGGACCGCCGCCGGTCATGATGTAGAGCGTGTCGAAGATCTTGAAGTTCTCGATCACCCGGATCGCCAACGCGATGATGATGATCGTCTTCATCTTCGGCAGCACGATGGTGACGAAGCGCTGCCACGGATTGGCGCCGAGCAGCGTCGCCGCCTTGATCTGGTCCTCCGGCACGCCGACCAGGCCGGCAAGCAGGATGAGGAACATCAGCGGCGTCCATTGCCAGATGTCGGCGACCATCACCGCGATCAGCGCCAGTGTCGGATCCGACAGCCAGGCGATGGTGACCGGAGATCCGGTGAGCGCCGACAAGATGTCGTTCACCGGGCCGCCGGACTGGAACAGCATGAAGAACATGTAGCCGGCCACGGCAGGCACCACCATCATCGGCATCAGCAGGATCGAATAGAAGACGCGCTTGCCCGGGAAATCGTCGGCAAACAGTGTCGCCAGCGCCAGCCCAAGCAGGAATTCCGCCGGCACGCAGACGATCATGACGATGGCCGTACGCTTCAGCGCGCTCCAGAAGCGCGCGTCGGCGGCGAGATCGGTGTAGTTGGCAAAGCTGTTCCACATCGACCAGGCGTTCCACCAGCCGGTGCCCGACAGGGGCGACCAGTCGGTGACGCTGATGTAGAGCTGCATCAACAGCGGGAAGGCCGAGATGAACAGCACCAGGATCTGCGCAGGCAATGTCAGCCGGAAACCCAGCCTTGCGCCCTCATCGCGCGAAACCGGCTTTGCTCCGACGGCTTTCACCTCATCCTTGGAAGTCATGACAGTCACCGCGCTCATTGCTTGAGCGCCCCGAATGTCAACCCGCGCACCAGATGGCGTTGGATGGCGATGCCCATGATGACCGGCGGCACGGCCGCGATCAGCCCAAGCGCTGCCTTGGCGCCATAGAGCTGCCCGGTCATCGAGGAAGAAAGAGAGGCCATGTAGACCGGGATGGTCACCCATTCGCGCGTCGTCAGAAGCAGCGCGATCAGATAGTCCGACCAGTTGAGGATGAAGACGAAGAGCGCGGCACTGGCCAGCGGCGCGCGCATCATCGGCAGCGTGATGCGCGTGAAGACGCGCAGCCGCGAACAGCCTTCGACAAGCGCCGCCTCCTCGATCTCACGCGGCATGTCGTCGAAGAAGGTCTTCATCAGCCAGAAGGCGAACGGCAAGGTGACGATGCCGTAGATCAGCGCCAGGCCCCACCAGCTATCGGTGAAGTTGAGGAAAGCCCACATGATCATCACCGGGATCATGACCGCCATCGGCGGAAAGATCCTGAGTTGGATCAGCGCCAGCGGCAGGTTCTGGCCGGAGCCGAAACGCGAGAGCCCATAAGCCGCCGCAGTGCCCGCCGACATGGCGATCACCGTGCCGAAAACCGCCGACAGCAGCGATGCGAGGATCGGCTTCAGCGCGGTACGGTCGAGCGCGACGATCAAATTGTTGGTCGACTCGCCGAAGACGAAACGAAAATTGCTGAGCGTCGGGTTCTTCGGCCACCAGGTCAGGTCGGCGCCGGTCGCCGACCATTCGGCGATCGGCTTGAACGCCATCGATACCATCCACAGGATCGGCACCAGCGTCACCGCCATGGCCGCGAAGATCGCGGCATAGCGGAATATCAGGAAAGGAACGGAACGCTTCATCTGGCGGCTTTGCTGGTGGCGTTGTGGGCGGAGGGGAAAAGCAGGCTCCTCCCCTCCTTCGATGTGATCCAGGGAGATGGATCAGACGATCGGGTCGAGAACTGTCGGCCAGGCCTCCTTGTTGGTCTTGATGGCTTCGAGCAGTTTGTCCTCGCCGGTGCGCCGCACGATCTTCTTCCACTCCGCCTCCGTATCGGCCATCGCCTGCTCCGATGTCTTGGCCTTGGTCAGCGCCGCCATGAGGTTCTCGTCGAGCGCATTGTGGAAGGCTGTCGCGCCGGGATAGTTGATGGTCGGCACGGTGCGCGCCACCGTCTCGCGCACGACGTCCATGTGGTAGGCATGATAGGTCTGGCGCACCAGCGGATCGGAGAAGTCCGAAAGCCGGAACGGGTCCAGATAACCGCCGGGATTGGCACTCATCCAGGCGTAAATACGGGCCGAGCCCAGCCATTGCAGCAGGAGATAGGCAACCTCCTGGTTCTTCGACTGCGACGAAACCATGCCGGTCAGCGAGAACCACAGCACGGAGCGGCTGATCAGCTTGGAGTCGATCTCGCGGCCTGGCGGCAGCATCGAGCCGATCTTGCCGGTGACGGCTGAGTCCTTGTTGCCGGCATTGTCGAGGAATTTCGGCAGGTTGGAGAAGGCGCAGGTCATCGCCGCACCACCCTTGGCGAAGTTGCCGTATTGCTCCGGCCAGCCCCAGGAGATCGCATCCGGCGAGTGATGCGCGAGCGAAGCGACATATTCGTTGGTGGCGGCGATGCCTTGCTCGGAATTGATCATCGGCTTGCCGTCATCGCCAAACAGGAATTGGTTGGGCGAAGCCATCGAGACATAGCGCTGGTACCAGTTGGTGTAGCCCCAGCCCTGGTTGCGCAGGTCGGTCGAGCCGAACAGGCCCTTGTCCGGACGCTGGAAGAAGGCGGCGATGTCGCCATGCTGCTTCCAGGTCTTCGGCGGCGCCAGATCGTAGCCGTATTTGTCCTTGAAGGCCTTCTTCTCGGCTTCGTCGCCGAACAGGTCGGTGCGGTAGACCCAGGTCTGGAAGTCGCCGTCCAGCGATACGCCATAGTTGGAGCCGCGGTATTTGTTGAGCAGCGACACGCCCTTGGCGCCGTTGACATAGCCGCTGACGGGATCGTCCCATTCGGGCTTGTGCTGCGCGACAAAGTCATCGAGCTTGGCGATGCCGCCGGTTTCGGCGAGGTCGCCGAGGCGGTTCCATTCGGTCGAATAGATGTCGTAGGCCCCACCCTTGGTGGAGATGTCCTGCATCGTCTTGGTGAATTCCTGGCCGTTCGGCAAACCGACGATTTCGATCGCGATGCCGGTTTCCTTTTCCCACAGCTCCTTGATCGACGGCGCACCGGCCGGGAACGGCTGCGTGAGCTGGCCGATCGAGCCGTCGGACAGGCCGAGCACGATCTTGGCGGGCGCCTTGCCGGCGCCCTTCAGCGCCTTGGCCGCCTCGATGGCGCGGCCTTCCGGCGTGTCGGCGCCATACTGGTAGCGCTCGGCTCCATCGAAGCCCGTCGGGCCGCCGATCATGCCTGGCGCCAGCGCGTCGGCCGCATAGGCGCGGCCGGGACGAATGAATTGGGGTGCGATACCAGCGGCGGCCATGATCACAGCCGCCTTTCCTCCGGATGCCAGCAGCCGGCGCCGCGAGATGCGGATCAAGTCAGACATTGAAACTCCTCCCTCAGGGCCACGTTTCCTCCACGGCCCTTATGAGGGATATTGACGGCAGCATGGCAAGGCTGTCAACATCATAAATAATCAAAACACCTCACAACATCGCAATAGGGCAAGGAAATGCACAAAAACGGGATCCATGCATCATGCCGGGTGCTTCAATTTGAGGGCACACGACCCTTCCCGGCCCTGCGCAGCCCTGCCGGACCATTTGATTTAGCGCGGCGGCTTGCGCATGGGCTAAGGGCGGATACATCATTTCCCATCAGAATCGCCGATGGCGGGGAAGCCGTCACCAGCCGATCTGACGCATGCAGGAGATGAAAGACGGTGCGTTCCACCCTGACTGACATAGCCCGGGAAGCCGGCGTCTCGGCCGCCACCGTCGACCGCGTGCTCAACAACCGACCCGGCGTGCGGGCGCGCACGCGCGAAATCGTGCTCGAAATGGCGCAGCGCCTCGGCTACATCGCCGAAGGCCCGAACGGCGCGCCGCCACGGCCCTCGCCTGGCGAGGTCATCCGGCTCGACTTCGCGCTGCCGGCCGGCACCAATTCCTTCATCAAGATGCTGCACCGGCACATCGAGGCACAGGCTCTGGCGCGGCCCGACCTCGATGTCCATATCGCCACCATCGAGGGCTTCAATCCTGACCGGCTCGCCCGCCTGCTGCAGGACCTGCGCGGACAGACGCAAGGCGTCGGCGTTATAGCGCTCGACCATCCGACGGTGCGCGAAGCGATCCGATCCCTGTCGGCCAACGATATCAAGGTGGTGACCATCGCCTCCGACATCCTGCATGTGCCCAGGGTCGCCTATATCGGCATCGACAACCGCGCCGCCGGGCGGCTGGCCGGCTATCTGCTCAACCGCTTCATGGGATCGGGGCATCCGGGCAAGGTGGCGCTGTTCGCCGGCTCGCTGTCCTATCGCGGCCACGAAGAACGCGAGATGGGGTTCCGCCACGTCCTGACCGAGGAATCACCCAACCTGCAGATCGTCGAGATGCGCGAAATGCTCGACGACCGCGAGAAGGCCTATTCGGAGGCATCGGCCCTGCTGGAACGGCACCCCGACCTTGCCGCGATCTACAATGTCGGCGCCGGCAACACCGGCATCGCCCGCGCGCTCAAGGAGCACGGCCGCGCCCAGTCCATGGTCTTCCTCGGCCACGAGGTGACGGACGGCACCAAGGACCTTCTGCTCGACGGCACGCTCGACGCGGTCATCGACCAGAACCCGCGCGTCGAAGCCCGCGAAGCGCTCAACACTTTGACCCATGCGGTCCGGGGATTGCCCTATGAACTGCACCAGCCAAGGCTGCAGGTGATCTTCAAGGAGAACATCCCAGAGATTTGACGGACCAGACGAACGGGGCAGCGCGGTAAAGCGCCCGCCCCGCTCGATGCTTCCAGTCTATTGGACGGCAGCGACTTCAGCCGCGGCGCCATCGACAAAGCTCTTGTCGACCCATTTTCCGTAGTCGATCGAGCCCTTCAGGAGCCCGGCGCTGGCCATGAATTTCTCCTCGCCCTGCAAGGCGGCGATCGCGTCGTCGGTGAGTTTCGGATCCTGGTGGAACACCCCGTCGGCATAGGTCTTGCGGACGGATTTCTCCGACGACTTGGTCGCCTCCACAAACGTCTTGATCGTCTCGTCCGGATGAGCGTCGGCCCAACGCGAAATCTCGATGTCGACCTTCAGCAGCCGCTTGACCAGATCGGGATATTTCGCCGCGAAGGCGCCGTTGACCGAGATGACGTTCGGCACGTTCCATTCCGGATGGGTGCTGGTGTCGAACAGCACCCGCGCCTCGCCGGTGTCGACCAGCTTGGCCGCCGTCGAATCCGTCTCGACAATGGCGTCGATATCGCCGCGCAGCAGCGCCGGGCCGGATGCCTCGAAAGGCAGGTTCAGACCTTCGACGTCATTGGTGGTCAGGCCGACGCTGTTCAGTGCCTTGCTGAAGTTCGAATGCCGCACCGTTCCGGTGAGATAGGCGACCTTCTTGCCCCTGAGATCCTGCAGCGTCTTCAACGGCGAGTCGGTTTTGACGACGATGTAGGAACCGCCGGCCTTCACATAGCTCGACAGGCCGATCAGCTTGACGTCGGCGCCGGACGCAGCAACGCGCAGCGCCGGATTGTTGCCGGTATAGGTGAACTCGATGGCGCCGGTCGCCAATGCCGTCGTGGCTTCCGAGCCGCCGTTGAAGGTCACCAGTTCGACCTTGATGCCGTCCTTGGCGAATTCCTTGTCCCACCAGCCGTCCTTCTGGGCGAGGATGAATTTGAGGTGCCCCGGCGCCGTGCTGCCGATGCGGATGATGTCAGGCTTGTCCTGTGCGAAGGCAGGCATGCCGCCAAGGCCGATGACGACGGCAATGGCGCCCTTCAGCAGCAGCCGGCGAATTGCGTCGAATGGAATGTTGGGCATGGGAAAATCCTTCCTGTTTGGAATGAATGGGGCCGCTTAAATGAGCGAGGTCTCGGACTGGCCCTTCCAGGCTGTTGCCCAGCGCTCGAACCAGACGAGCAGGTAATTGACGGTCAGGCCGATGACGGTCAGCGTCAGGATGCCGGCATACATGTCGGCCGTTTCCATCATCAGCTGCGAATTCTGGATGAGGAAACCGAGGCCGGATTTGGCCGCCAGCATCTCGGCGCCGATGACCGCGAACAGCGAGGATTTCACCGCCAGCCGAGCGCCGGCGACGATCGAGGGAATGCTGGCCGGCAGGATGACTTTCCGGAACAGGTCGAAGTCGGACGTGCCCATCGAGCGCGCCGCCTTGATGAGCAGCGGATCGACCGACTTGACGCCGCTGATCGTGTTGACGAGGAGAAAGAAAACCGAGGAGTAGAAGGTGATCGCCACCTTCGATTCCTCGCCGATGCCGAGCAGCAGGATGAACACCGGCAGCAGTGCGAATTGCGAGGTGTTGCGCAGCGTCTGCACCAAAAGGTCGGAAACCTTCTCGAACAGCGAATAGCGCCCCATCAACAGACCGAGCGGGATGGCCACCACCACGCCGAGTGCGAAGCCGATCGCAGCGCGCTGCAGGCTTATGCCGATATGCTCGATCAGCACGCCCGAGGCGAGCAGCGCCCACCAGGCGACCAGCACCTCGCTCAGCGGCGGAAAGAAGATCCGGTTCAGCCAGCCGAGCCGGGGCGCGATCTCCCACAGCAGGAAGAACAGGCCGAGCAGCGGCAAGCCATAGAGGAATGTGCCGCGGCTCGCTTTCTTGCTCCGGATCTTGGCGTTGGCCTTGATGGCGGGGACCCTGGCGGCGGCGACCGTTTCGCCAGCGCCGGCAAACAGGTGGAGCGCTCCAGCGGAGCCAAACTTCTCGGTCAGATAGGCCATGGGTCCAGTTCCTCAGTGACTGAAGGCTGGCGACAGAGTCCAGTCCTTCTGCGCCTTGTTGACCTCGTCGCGCAGCACGTCCCAGACGCGAGCGCGATATAGATTGAATTCGGCGCTGGCGCGGATGTCGCCGTCGCGCGGCCGTGGCAGGTCGATATCGATGATCTCCTTCACCGCGCCCGGCCGCGCCGTCATCACCACCACCCGGTCGGCGAGGAAGATCGCCTCGTCGATCGAGTGGGTGACGAAAATGACAGTCGTGTTGATCTTGCCCCAGATCCGCAGCAGCTCGCCTTGCAGAAGCTCGCGCGTCTGCTGGTCGAGCGCCGCGAACGGCTCATCCATCAGCAACACTTCCGGGTTGCTGGCCAGCGCACGCGCGATCGCCACACGCTGCTGCATGCCGCCGGACAGCTGGTTGGGAAAACGGTCCTCGAAGCCGGCAAGGCCGAACAGCGACAACAGATGGCGGGCCGTCGCCGTGCGCTCAGCCTTGGCCACGCCGCGCACTTCCAGCGCATATTCGATGTTGGCGAGCGCCGTGCGCCAGGGAAACAGCGCATATTGCTGGAAGACATAGCCGGTCTTCGGGTCGGGCCTGGTGATGCGCCGGCCATCGAGCTTGACGTCGCCGCCGGTCGCCTGCGTCAGCCCGCCAATGATGTCGAGCAGCACCGACTTGCCCGAGCCGCTGGGGCCGACCAGCGTGATGAACTCGCCCTTGCGGATCGAGAGGTCAACGCCATCGAGCACGATGACGCGGTCGGTCGCCTCGCCATCGACGGTGACGAACTGCCCCGGCTTGAGCTGGAAGGTCTTGCTGATGTCGCTGACGACGATACGGTCCATATCTGTCTCCGATCGGTTCACTGCGCCACGCGGATGCGGTGCGTCGGGTCGAATTCCGAGCCGCCGGCCTTGCCGCGCTTCCAGCCGAGCGCGCGGGCATAGGAGCCAAACAGCTGTCGGGCGTCGGCCTGAGCTTCCGTGATGCCGGTCGGCCCTTCGGCGAACTCGGCCACATAGAGCGCGTCGGTCGGGCAGTAGATTTCGCACAGGAAGCAGGTCTGGCAGTCCTCCTGGCGGGCGATCACTGGCACGCCGCTCTCGGTCGCGTCGAAGACGTTGGCCGGGCACACCTTGACGCAGATGTCGCATTCGACACAGCGCGTGGCCGAGACGATCTCGATCATGACGCCAGCTCCGCCAGCCGCTCAGGCGCGCCTGCGATGCGGAACGCATCCACACCGGTGATGACCAGCCGGTGCGCGAAGGCCGGGCTCTTGCCCGGCAAATCGGTGCGGCGATGCATACCGCGGCTCTCGGTGCGGTGCAGCGCTGCGGCCACGGACCAGCGCCCGGCGGCGGCGATCGAAGCTGCCTCTCGGGTACGGACCCTATCCAGCCCGTCGCCTTGCAGATGGTCGCGCACGTCGCGCCAGACACTCTCCAACCGCTCGCCGCTTTTCTCCAGGCCTTCGCCGGTGCGGAAGAAATTCTTGTCGAGCGGCGTCACCTCACTGCGCACCGCCTCGATGACTTCGCCTGCCGAGATGTCGACGCGCGGCGATGATGCAGGACGTAATCCAGCCTGGCCAAGCGACTGCACCTCAGTGCGGAATGCCTTGCCGGTCCGGCGCTTGGCATGGGTCGAAGCGCCCTTGCCCGCCCACCAGCCGCTGGCCAGCGCCCAGGACGAATTGACGGCGCCGCCGCCCGACACCGCACCGGTCATGATCTCGCGGCTGGCCGCGTCGCCGGCGACATAGAGGCCGGGTACGCCGGTGGCGCAATCGTCGGAGACGATGTCTATGCCGCCCGTGCCGCGCACCGTGCCTTCGGCGCGCAGGGTGATGCGGAACAGCTCGCTGAAAGGGTCGATGCCGGCGCGGTCATAGGGCACGAAGCAATTCGGCTGGCCCTGGCGCAGCCAGCCCTGCAGCGCTGGTTCGGCCTGATCGAGCCGCGCGTAGACCGGGCCGTCGATCAGCGCGCGCGCCACTTCCTCCTCGCGGTCGCCGATGCCGTTGCGCAACGGCTCGCCGGTCGGCCCGACGATCGGTGAGCCATCTTCGCGATGGAACGACGCCCAGCGGAACGGCAGCCCCTTGTTCAACGAGGAGCCGTAGGGCGCCAGCGTGTATTTGCCGGTGAACTCCATGCCCGACAGGCTGGCGCCGGCCTCCGCCGCCATCAGATAGCCGTCGCCGGTCAGCCCGGTCGCGCCGAGGATGCGCTCGCGGAAAGCGCAGCCACCGGTCGCCAGCACCACCGCGTTGGCGTCGACGCGCCAATCCTGGCCGATCTGCCTGGCGACACCGGCGGCGCCGACGATGGCATCGCCGTCCGACAAAAGTTCGAGCGCGGGATGATGGTCGAGGACGGTGACGCCGGCCAAAAGCACGCGGCGGCGCATGAAGCGCATGTAGTCCGGGCCGCGCAGATTGGCGATGTAGAGCCGGCCGTCATCCTCGCTCGGGAAGGGATAGCCCCATTCGGAGAGCCTGAGCAGGTTGCGGTAGGCGGTGTCAACGCAGCGCAGCATCCAGCGCGGGTCGGCGAGTTCGCCGGTGCGCTGCCAGCGTCGCTCGACCACGGCATGCCTGTTGTCGCCCGGCGGCACGCACCAGGTGCCGGTGTTGGACGGCGCGGTGGCGCCGCTGGTGCCGAGATAGCCCTTGTCGGCCAGCACCACCTTGGCGCCGGCCTCGGCCGCGGCGACTGCTGCCCAAGCTGCCGACGGACCGCCGCCCAGCACCAGCACGTCGGCCTGGAGCAGCAAGCTGTCGGAAGCGGATTTTTGCGGCTTGGGCATGGAGACCTGGCGAATAAAGTCGAAGCAGGCGCTAGGCCGCGCGGGCCGCGCTGGAAGACCACACCGGCTCGTTGCCCGCGCTCCACTTGATGTTGCAGCCGATCGACGGCGCCTGGCTGGCAGTGGGCCTGCCGCCCTCCAGCACCGTATCGACCGCCGCGCGCAGATCGGCACCCGTCACCGGCTTGCCGTTGCCCGGCCGCGCATCGTCGAACTGGCCGTGATAGGCGAGCCGCCGGTCAGTGCCGAACAGGAAGAAGTCGGGCGTGCAAGCCGCGCCATAGGCTTTCGCCGTCTGCTGCGACGCATCCTTGAGATAGGGGAAGGAATAGCCGAATTTTTCGGCTTCCTCGCCGATGCGGGCGAGCGTCTCCTCCGGATGCGCCTCGTGGTCGTTGGCGTTGATCGCCACCACCTGCAGCCCCTTGCCGGCGTAATCCCTGGCGAAAGCGGCAAGCTGCTCGCGGATCAGCACGACGAACGGGCAGCGGTTGGAGATGAAAGCGACGAGCAAGGCCGGCTTGGCGTCGAAATCGGCAAGGCGGTGCAGCACACCTTGCGCGTCGGGCAGCAGGAAGTCGGCGGCCCTGGTGCCGAGGTCGACCGGATTGGACTCTGTTTTCGGCATCGATGCGCTCCCTTGTTCAACCATTTTCACAGGCCAAGATGCGAGCGCTCCGAGCGTTTGCAGTTAGTCTATGAATTTAGTATAATTATAGGCTGGAGAGCGCATTCACGGTCAACCGCGCGGCTTAGAATATCGTGCCAATGTTTCAGGCCGAGCCGCCAAGTTTGTTCGGGCGGAAGCCGATCCGGAGAAATCCGGACGGACAGCATTTATGAAGCGCAACGGGGTTCGGCGACGAAATTGTACTGCCCAGCCGAACCGTCTTGCGATTTTCGCGACGTCATTCCCCTTCCGGATAGAGCGCTTTCGCCAGGTCGCGGATCGCATCCGATGTGCGCGGGCCGAAGCCGATCATGTAGGCGCCGTCGAGCACGACCAGCGCCTTGTTGGCTGCCGCCGGCGTTGCCGCCAGCGCGCGGTTGCCGAACACCAGCTCGGCCGACGGCCCGCCCTTGCCGTCGCCCATCATCAGGATGACGTCAGGCGCCATCTCGATCAGTTTTTCCTCCGACGCCGCCTTGTAGCCCTGTACGATGTCCATAGGGTTGAGGCCGCCGGCATAGCGGATGATGGCGTCGGCAGAAGTACCCGCGCCGGCAGCGCTCAGACGTACCAGGCCATGGAAGAACACCACCTTCTTGCGCCGCTCCGGCGGAATTTGCGACGCCAGATCCGCGGCAGCCTGAAAGGCGGTGAGCACCTCGGCGGAAACCGCCTTGCCCTTGTCCTCGAGCCCAAGGCTGGCGGCGATCAACGTGATCTTGTGCTCGATGCCTTGCGGGCTATTGTCCTGCGGGACCAAGACGATCGGGATTGCCAGCGACTTCAGCACCTCGACCGCTTCAGGAGGCCCGCTGTCTTCTGCGGCCAGGATCAGGTCGGGACGCAGGCTGGCCAGCCCCTCGACCGAAAGCTGGCGGCGGTAGCCGACATTGGGTTTTTGCGCGACTTCAGGCGGATATTTGCTGCCGCGATCGATAGCGACGATTCGCCCGCCGGCGCCCAGCGCGTGGACGATCTCGGTGACGTCGGAACCGAGCGTCACGATCCGGGTCGCCGCGCCCGGCACGACGGTTCGCCCCAGCGCATCGACAACGGTCTCGGCGGCCAGCGCCTTGAAGCCGCAGGAAGGCACCAGCACCGACAGTGCCAGAAGCAGCACCGCCGCGATCCTGCCCGGTTGCGACCAGTGGATCGTCTTGCCTTCGCCTAAACTGCCGACCATGCCGCTGTTCCCGTGCCAGATGCTTCTCGAGGATGGTCGGCTATAAATTTAAAGTTGACTTATGTCATCATGTTTTAATATGTGACCCGTGCCCTGACCTGCCTGGTCGAGGGATTTTCAATAATGCCAGCCAAGGCCGCTCAGCCACCGCCAGCAGTTTTGCTTTTGCTTGGGGGCTGCATGACAACGACAACAAACACGACATTGATGGCGAGCACGGCGCTCGCCTTCGTGCTCGGCCTCTGCGCCGTGCCTCTTGCCAGCGCGCAGGAACAGGACCGGGAGAAAAAGGCCGCCGCCAAGACCGGCCGCCTGGCGCCGGCCAGTGTCGCGCAGAACCAGCCGGCGACGATGCTCGACGTGATCACCATCTCGGCAACGATGATCAAAACGGCGGTGATCGAATCGATGGCCGCCATCAGCGCCGTCGATCAGGACGAACTCGACCGCATCCAGCCCGACACAGCCGCCGACATCTTCCGCACCACACCGGGCGTCGCTGCCTCGATGAATGGCGACGATCCCGCAACCGCCATCAACATCCGCGGCCTGGAGCAATATGGCCGCGTCGTCGTCACCCTCGACGGCGCCCGCCAGGACTACTGGCGCGTCGGTCATGGCTCTGGCTCGTTCTATGTCGAACCCGACCTGATCAAGGAAGCCACCGTCATTCGCGGTCCGGTCTCGAATGCCTATGGTTCCGGCGGCATCGGCGGCGTCGTCTCCTTCGAGACCAAGGATGCCGGCGATTTCCTCAAGAAGGATGAGCGCTGGGCGCTGAGCGAGAAGCTCGGCTACGAGGACAATGGCGACGGCTTCACCACCAGCACCACCGGTGCCTACCGCTTCAGCGACGATGCCGATATCATCGGCAACCTCATCTACCGCGACCGCGACAGCTACACCGATGGCAATGGCGACACCGTGCCATGGACCGGCGAGCGGGTGACCAGCGGCTATGTGAAGGCGACGTTGCGGCCGGCCGATGGCCATGAGCTGAAGCTCGGCGCCATCCTGCAGCGCTACAACGACCAGATCACCGGATCGAGCGGCTCGGCCTCGCCGACCCTGAGCCGCTATGACACCGACACCACCAACCAGACCTACACCGCCGCTTACACCTGGAAGCCCGACGACAACGCGCTGATCGACTTCAGCGCCAATGCCTATCACAACCGCACCCGCGCCGAGCAGACGCAGGTCTGGCCGACCTCGGCGATCGGCAATTTCCGCTTCTACGACGTGGCCACGACAGGTTTCAATGTGAAGAACTCCTCGCGTTTCGACGTCTGGGGACTAGCACATACGCTGACCTACGGACTCGACTACTACTATCTCGAGGCCTCCTCGGAAGCGGCGCATTTCGGCGCTGGCCAACAGCAGGGCTATGGCGGCTTCCTGCAGTGGCAGGGCGATTACGGGGACTGGCTGCAGGTCATCGCGGCGATGCGCTATGACGGCTACCAGCTCGATGGCGAGACGCGCATCCCGTCACCGCAGGAAGCCTCGATCTCCGGCGATCGTTGGTCGCCGCGCCTCACCGTCGGCGTCACGCCATTCGATGGCTTCCAGCTCTATGGCACCTATTCCGAAGGCTACCGGGCGCCGGGTCTGCAGGATGTCTTCCGTGGCGGCGGCGCGCATGGCGGCGGTGATACATATCGGCCCAATCTTCTGCTGCAGCCCGAGACGGCGAAGAACTGGGAGGCCGGCGTCAACGTGAAATATGACGATGTGCTGACGGCGGGTGATCGGCTGCGCGCCAAGGTCAACGTTTTCCACACTGACGTCGAGGACTACATCGACGTCGACCTCACCGTGCTGCCGCGCACGGCAATCAACATCGGCGACGCACGCCTGAAGGGCGTAGAGGCCGAGATGGTTTATGATTATGGCTGGGGTTTCGTGAACTTCTCCGGCGCGCTGATCGATGCCAAGGTCGTCAGCGGCGTCTATTCCGGCCAGGCGTTGAACAACACGCCGCTCGACCGCTTCTCGGCCACGATCGGCTTCCGCATGCTGGAGGACCAGCTCACCGTCGGCGCGCAATATCTCAGCGTCGGCAAGATCACCCGCACCAGCCGCACCAATCCCAACGCCGTGCCGGTCGTCGATGACGGTTTCGATCTGGTCAATGTCTTCGCCAACTGGCGCGTCAACGACAACCTCAAGCTCGATTTCGGCGTCGATAACATATTCAACACCGCCTACACCGATCCGCAAAGCGCATGGTCGACCTCGGCGGCAACAGAACAGGGCAAGGGCCGCACCTTCAAGGTGGCCCTCACCGGCAGGATGGGAGGCTGACAATGAACGAAGCATCGGTGCGTGAACTGGCCTGCGAGGCACGGCTCAACCTGCGGCGTCTGCCGGACTACATGGACAGCATCTCCGACAGGCTGCGGAGCTTCGAGGCCGATGCTTCGCATCAGGGACAGCGCATCGATTTCCGCTTTGCCTTCGGCGGCGCCTCGTTCGACATGGAGCGGCTGGTGATGCGGGCCAATGCTGCCGACCGCGACGGGCTCGCCCGTATCAAGGACCTGCTCGCCACAGCCGTACAGGTCTACGCCAAGGAGGAAAACCCCGAGATCGTCTGGACCGGCGATCTCTCAGGCGAAACCAGCCTCGCCCAGTTCCGCGAGATGGTGGTGACCGATGTTCGCGACCTCACTCCGAATATGCGCCGCATTCGTCTGGCCGGCGAGAATCTCTCGCGCTTCGCCAAGTTCGGCGGCATGCATATCCGCATGCTATTTCCGACCAGGGACGTCCCCGATCCGCTGTGGCCGGTGCTGGGCGGCAATGGCTTACCGGTCTGGCCCACCGACGACCGGCGCCCGGTGGCGCGCGTCTACACCATCCGCGCGCTTGACGTGGAAAAGGGCATCATCGATGTCGACTTCCTGATCCATCCCGGCGAGAGCGTCGGCTCCGCCTGGGCCATGCAGGCCGCGCCCAGCATGAAGGTTGGCATCATGGGCCCGGTCGGCCGTCCGGTGCGGCAGGCAGAATGGTACGTCATGGGCGCCGACGAAACCGGCTTGCCGGCGCTGGCTCGGCTGCTGGAGACGCTACCGGCCGGGACAAAAGGCGTCGCCTTCGTCGAGATCGCCAATGATGGTGAAAGACAAGCGATCAACAATGGCACGGGCATCGAGGTTCATTGGCTGACACGGGATGGCGTGGCGGCGGGCGAGGACAGACTGCTGGCCGAGGCTGTCCGCTCGGTGGCGTGGCCGCAGGACGGTTCGGCCTTCGGCTGGTTCGCGGCGGAAGCCGCTGCCGCCAAGATCGTGCGCGAATGTTGGCGCGACACGCTGGGGCTTGGTCGCGATCAAACGCTGGCGGCGGCCTATTGGCGGCGTGGCTCTGCCGGATTGATGGCGGGGTGAACTCTGATGATCGGCCCGCGGTCTTTGCCGATGCCGATATCAATCTGATCACCGGAGACAAGGTTCGAAATATCGCACACCACCAGCGGCATGCGGATGTCATAAAGAAATTCGGCAACGATGGCACCGACCGCCAGGATCGGGTCCGGCCGCTCCAGAAGAATACCGGCCGGCGCCGTGCCCCTGCGGATCGCCTCGGCCAGGACCGAGGATGAAGACGACGAGCCGCGCCCGCTCGGCATGACCAAAATCCTGCCAGCGACATTTCGGCCGAGGCCGGGGTGCGAATGGTCTGTTATCTCGCCGGTCTCGGCATCGATACCGCCCCAGAAGCTGAGCGGTTGCGAAAACACCAGCGCCTGACCCTCAGCGTCACCGGCCAGCTGGAAAGTGCCGGTTCGTTCCACCGGTCGCGTCATGACGCGCTCCGCACAACATGCCCGGCCGCAGCAGAGCGGATGCAATCCCGCATCTCGGCAAAGGCGACGGACACACCGATATTGCCGGGTGCGTAGTGCGCCCATTTGCCGGAATTGGTCATCACCACGCCATCGAGGCGTTCCAGGATCGATGTGACATAGGTGCAGGTATCGGCGACCGGGATCAGGCCGAACGCCTCCATACCGGCCAGCGCGCCCTCCTCCTGCAATCGCGTCAGCGTCGCGCGGCCGGTGTTGACATAGATCGGAATGCGCCTACCCGGTGCTGCCTCGCGCAGCAACGGCAACAGTCGCATCCATTCCTCATGCGAAAAATGCGGCGTGCCGAGCGACACGGCCGCCAGCGGCGCACCGTCGGGCACGGTCGACAGCCTGGCCAGCGCATGGTCGATATCGGCGCGGGTAATGCGGATCGTCTCGTCAGGCGCATGACCCTGGAACGCCTCATCAAGCGTCATCGCTTCCGGCGTGATGCCGACCGCATGGAACAGCGCCACAGCACCGGTCGTTGCCGCCGCCGCCCCCAGCGCCTTCAGCTGGTCCTCGTCGCGCGGCCGCGGCAGGCCGGCAATCACCGAAACGCGGTCGCCGCTCGCTTGCCCAATCAATAGCCCGACGCCGACGAAAAGGCTGTCGCTCGGCTCGCTGTCCGGAACATCCAGCTCGAACAGGATCCGACCACGCCGGTTCTCGCTCAGATGCAGCCCCCAGGCCGGCGCGCGTCCGGTCATGGCGCAGCACAGATCGATGAAATCGCCATAGCGGTTGGTCCGCGCGCCGATCACCGAATTGGCAAAGACGATGGCGTTGGATTCCCCCCAGGCGATCTGTTGGCCAAAGCTTGGCCGGAACCGCGTCTGGTAAGGCGCGCAAGTGAAAGTCGCCTGGCAGCCGAGCTCCAGATGCGCTTTCATCAACCGCCGCGCCGGCACCTCTTCCGCCGCTGGCATTTTCACCATGCCGGGATGGATGAGATCGAACGAACCGACATTGAGCGTCGTCGGCACCTGCACGCGGCCACCGCCTTCGACCAGCCGCTCGACGAAGTCGAGACCGGCCTTGCCGTGGTAGAGACAGCCATCGATATGGGCGCCGGCAATGTCGAGCAGGCTGCCCGCCCCGATCGCGTTGGAAAAGGCGACCAGGATTTTCATGGCAGCAGCCGCTGACAGGCCATGCTCGCCGTCGAGCATGGATCGGTCGCGTGCAGTCAGTTCCAGGGTCATCGGTATGCTCCGGGTCGTGCCCGTCTATGCTGTCCCTGATTGCGGACGGTCTGGCAAGACCCGGTGAGGATCAGTTCGCCGCGATCAACACCGTGCTTTCAGGCGACCAGCGCAGCACGACATCCTGACCTTCTGCCAGCCGTTCCATGCCGGTATTCTGCACAATCACTTTCAACGTCTGACCAGCACGCTCGACGAAATAGGTGCTGTTGCTGCCGGCGAAGATGCGCTTGGAAACCTGTCCCTTGAGCATGTTGGCGTTGCCATCCGGTGTTCCGGCATCCCTGGCGATGCGGATGCGTTCGGGCCGCACGGCACAGCTCGCCTTGGCGCCGGCGGCAAGCTTGGCACCCACACCAGCGGCAATCGCCGTTCCGTCCGCAAGCCTGATGCCATCGCCCGTGCTGTCGCCGCGAAAAATGTTGGCGTCGCCGAGGAAGGTGGCGGCGAATTCGCTCTTCGGCCTGTTATAGATCTCCTCCGGCGGCCCCTCCTGCACCAGCCTGCCGTCGCGCAATATGCCGATGCGGTCGCTCATCGTCAGCGCTTCTTCCTGGTCGTGCGTGACGAAGATGGTGGTGATGCCGATCTCGCGCTGGATGCGCTTGAGCTCGATCTGCATATCGACGCGCAGCGCCTTGTCGAGCGCGCCGAGCGGCTCGTCGAGCAAAAGCACGCGCGGCTTGGTGACGATAGCGCGGGCGAGAGCCACACGCTGCCGCTGCCCGCCGGAGAGTTGGTGCGGCCGGCGGCCACCAAGCTTGCCGAGCTGCACCAGATCGAGCGCGCGCTGCACCTCCGTTGCAATCACCGCCTTGGCCTCGCCGCGCACCGACAGGCCGAAGGCGACATTGTCGGCGACGCTCATATTGGGAAACAGCGCATAGTTCTGGAACACCATGCCGATGCGCCGCTTTTCGACCGGCACCCGCTCGACGCTCTCGCCGCCGATGGTGATGCGGCCCGAATCGGGAAAATCGAAACCGGCAATCTGGCGCAGCAGCGTGGTCTTGCCGCTGCCCGACGGCCCCAGCAGCGCATAGAATCCGCCATCGGCGAAATCGATGGAGACATTGTCCAGCGCCTTGTGTGCGCCGAAACTGCGCGAGACATCAGATACCTGCACGCCGGCCATTATTTCTCTCCGCCGAATTTGAAGAACCGCGCCGTGAGCAGCATCAGCGCCATCGACACGACAATGATGATCGTCGAGACCGCATTGATCTCGGGCGTGAATCCTTTGCGGATCGCGGCGTAGATTTCCACCGGCAGCGTCGTCTGCCCAGGCGTCGCCAGGAAATAGGACACCACGAACTGGTCGAACGACACTGCAAACGCAAACAGCCCTCCGGCAATGACGCCTGGCATGATCCAAGGCAGCGTGACGCGCCTCGTTACCTGCCACTGGTTGGCGCCGAGCGAGCGTGCCGCCTCTTCCAGCTCCGGCGCGAAGGTCTGCAGCCGGGCCGAGACGACGACGATGACATAGGGCAGCGCCAGTGCGACATGGCCAAGCAGGATCGCATGCAGCCCGCGACCGATGCCGACGCCGAAAAAGAAGATCAGCATCGCCGTGCCGGTGATCAGCCACGGAATGGCGATCGGCGGAAACAACAGCGCCTGCAGGAATTTCTTGCCGCGAAACTCATAGCGATAGAGCGCCAGCGATGCCGCCGAGCCGAGCACGACACAGATGACGGTGGTGATGACGGCGATCTCGACGCTGTTCCAGGTGGCGGCGATCAGCTGGTCGTTCTGCCACAGCGAAGCGTACCATTCGGTCGTCCATTCGAACGGCAATTGGTAGAAGGGCGAGACGTTGAACGACATCAGCGCCATGATGATGATCGGCAGATAGAGGAAGGCGAGCAGCAGACCGATGTAGAAGCGGCCAAGCCATTCGAGGACGCGGGTCGTCGCCATCACGCGGCCCTCCGCAGCACCGGCGACGCCACCGCCAGGATGACCAGCACCACGGCCAGCAGGATGAAGGAAAGCGCGGCACCGAGCGGCCAGTTGAACACGGCGACGAACTGGTCCTCGATGACCGTGCCGTAGAGGGTGCCGGTGCGACCGCCGAGGATGCGCGGCTCCATGAACGAGCCGACGACGGGGACGAAGATCAGGGCCGCACCCGCGACCAATCCGGGCATCGACAGCGGGATGATCACCCGCTTCAGCACCTGTAGCCGCGAAGCGCCAAGCGAACGCCCGGCCTCAATCAGGGAGTCATCGATCGCCTGCAGCGTGAGATAGCAGGTCAGTACCATGTAAGGCACGTAGGAATGCACCAGCCCGATGATGACGGCTGGATAGGAATACATCAGGTCGATGTTGATCTTGAACGGCAGCACGGCGTTGAGCGCAGTGTCGAGAATGCCGCCCTCGCGCAAAACCATCGCCCAGGAAAAGATGCGCACCAGCCCGTTCGACCAGAACGGCAAGATGACGAGCAGGAAGATCGCCTCGCGGCTGCGCCCCTTCAGCACTTTGGCGAGCACGTAAGCGGCGGGATAGCCGATGACGACGCACCACAGCGTCACTTCGAGGCCAAGCCGCAGCGAGGCCAGCAGCAGTGTCAGATAGAGGCTTTGCGAGAAGAAGGTGGCATAGTTGCCAAGGGTGAATGTCCACGGCTTTCCCGACAGCGGCAGCTCGGTCATGAACGAGAAAAAGACCATGGCCGAGAGCGGCAGGAAGATCGCCACCGTCAGCCAGAGATAGGCTGGCGCCAGCAGCGGCAATGCCGATCTCAGCCCGCTTCGCGACGCTGTCGCAGCTGCCATGATACCCTCCCCCAGGATTGAAACGCCAGCCGGCGCGAACCGCCGGCTGGCCGGGATGTCGGCTCTATTTCACGTCGACCTTCAACTGCTGCCACAGCGCCAGATAGGCTTCGCGCTGGGCATCGGTGATCGGCGCCTGGAACTGGATGCGTTTGGCCACCTCGGGGTCGCCCATGACCTTGCGGTTGAAGGCATCCTCGGGCAGCGCTTCCACCGCCTTGGTGTTGGCGGAGACAGGAGCACCGACCTTGGTGACCCATTCGACGTAGAATTTCGGGTCGATCATGTAGTTGACGAAAGCCTCGGCGCCGGCGACGTTCTTGGCGCCGACCGGAATGGAAAACGCGTCGAGCCAGGCGACGGCACCCTCCTGCGGCACGACCAGAGAGACCGGCAATTTGAAATGCGTCTTGGCGCGATCGGCCGAGCCGCTCCAGTAGGTGCCGATATCGATCTGGTTGGAGGCGACCATCTGGTTCCAGTCGTTCTCCGAACTCCAGAAGGTCTTGATCTGCGGCATCAGCGAGGTGAGCTTCGCCTTGACCGCATCCATATCCTTGATGTCGTTGATGTTCTGGCCCGTTGCGATGGCGCCAAACTGCACCGCTTCGACGGCATCGTCGCGAATGACGACGCGGCCCTTATGGGCGGCATCCCACATCTCGGCGATACTCGTCGGCGGCTTGTCGAAGGATTTGTCGTTGATCGCGAGCGCGGTGAGGCCCCACACCCACGGCACGCCATAGACCTTGCCGTCATGGACGAGCATCGGCGATCCCGCCTTGTCCTTGCTGATGTCGGCGTAGTTCGGCAATTTGGAGACGTCGATCGGCTGGATCAGTTTGCCGTCCATCGCCTGGTCGTTGAAGGCGGCATTGATCATGACCACGTCGTAGAGACCGGGATTGGTCCGGATCTTGGTCAGCATTTCCTGTTCGGAATTGAAGAAGTCGTTGACGACCTTGTTGCCGGTCGCTTTTTCGAAAGCCTCCACCGCCCATGGTTCGTCGGCGCCGTATCCCTTCCAGTTGAGCACATGCACTTCGTCAGCCTTGGCGGCGAACGCGAGTGCGGAGGTAAAGACGGCAGTCGCCGTCAGCAGAGCAGTCAAGTCGGGCATGCGCATGGTTGGTTCCTCTCTGTGGGTTTGCCCGGTTCCCGGGCTTGTCAGGCTTTCCAGCTGTTATGCATTGGCCTTCTGTGTCCGGCCTGCTCCCGACGGGTCGGCGGCATGGCTCAGGAATGTCTGGATTTGGTGGTCGGTCGGCGCCGACGAGCCGCCATGGCGGGTGACCGATATGGCCGCTGCCGCATTGGCATAGCGCGCTGCCTCGAAGGGCGGGATGCCGCGCGCCAGCGCGCTGACGAAAGCACCGATATGGGTGTCGCCAGCGCCATTGGTGTCGATGGCGGTGACCTTGAAGCCGGCAACGGTCTGCGCCGTGCCGTCGGCCAACCTGATATGGCAACCCTTTGCCCCGGAGCGGATGACCACGCCCGCTGCTTTCGGGCAGTGGTCGCCCAGCAGCCGTACCGCGAGGCCCTCGACATCGCCTGGGCCGGCAATCTCGGCGGCTTCCGTCGTGTTGCAGCTCAGCCATGTGGTGCGGGCAAGCACCCGCGACAGGATGGGACGCGGAATGTCCGTGATGACCGGCGTCGGGTCGAAGACGAAGGGAATACCTGTCGGCAGCGCCTCGATCCAATCAGTGAGCGCATCGCGACTCTTGGGGTAGCTCAGCGTGTAGCCGGAGGTGAACACCCAGTCACCCGGTGCCACCGCGACCGGCGCCATCATGTCGAGGCTGAGAACGCTCTCCGCACCAGGCCACGACACGAAGGTGCGTTCGGCGTCGCTCGAGATCATGGCGACGCAGTTGCCGCTGTCCATCACGGGCGATGGCGGCGTCAGTGTCTCGATACCCTCGGCTATGAAAGCAGCGCGCAGGAAATCGCCATTGGGCCCGCTGCCGAGTTGGCCGCCGAACACCACCTGCATGCCGGTGCGGCTGGCCGCGACCATCATGTTGAAGCCGCCGCCGGCGACCTGGGCAAAGCTCGATGCCGTCTTTTCCATGCCGGGCGCCGGCAGGGCGTCGATGCGGTAGACATAGTCGACCACGGCACTGCCGACATGGACGAGACGGCCGCTCATTCCGCCGCGTCCTTGCCGGAACCGATTTTCGCCATCCTTGCTGCCACGAGATCGGCGGCGAGCGCGCGAACCTCCGACATGTCGAGGCCGACAAGCCGGGCGATATGCTGTTGCGGCAATCGGGAAAAACCGCTGCAGGCGCCGGCCATGCCGGCGGCGATGGCGCCGATCGTATCGGTGTCGCCGCCGAGATTGGCGCTGATGACGGCTGCTTGCCATGGGTCGCCACGCGCGACTTCCAGCACGGCGAAGGCCGCCGGAACGGATTCCTGGCTGGCGACGCCGGTGCCAACCAGATCGGTGATCAGCCGGATCGCATCCCTGATCGCCTTGCCGCGCACGATGTCTTGCGCCCAGACGATGCGCGCGGCGATGTCGCCGCCGGTCACCCAATGTCCGAGTGTCGCCCCTCGCCTCGCCGCCGCGACCGCGCTGGCGGAAGCGTCGCGCCAGCCACCGCCGGCGACGCCGCGGCTGACGGCTGCCGCAACGGCAGCGGCGGAGGCGATGGCAATCGAGGTGTTGTGCGTGGCCCGGCAGGTCTCAGCCACCTTGCCGACGAACGCTTCCAACGGTTCGAGCGGCATCATGATGCCGACCGGCGCAATACGCATCGCCGCACCATTGGTGTCGCCGCTGCGTCCCGCTTCCTCAGCCGGCACACCATTGTTGATGGCGTCGATGGCGCGTTTGGTCGATGGCCCCAAAAGGTCATAGCTGCCACGCGCCTTAACCTCGCGCTCCCAGTCGAGCAGCGCATTGACCCAGCGCGCGTGGTCGAAACGGTCGCCGGATTCGACCAGGATGCGGCCGAGCAGCAACGCCTGCTCGGTATCGTCGGTGATGGTGCCGGCGGCCAGTCCCTTCGATACCGGATGATCCGGGAAAGGCTCGATGAAATTCTCGACATGGCCGTAAAGTTCGGCAATGCGAACCGGCGACAAAAGCTGCGTCGGCATGCCGAGCGCATCGCCCAGCGCCCCGCCGACAAGCGCCCCCATGGCGCGATCAATAGCCTTGCTGGTTGCATCCGACATCGCTCAGAACCTCATATGCAGCGCAAAATGCGCCGGATTGAGCAGGCTGGTGACGTACTCGATCGGCCGGTCGTCGGCGGCGCGCGTCAGCCGGCGGCCACGCAGGAAAGGCGTGCCTTGCGGGCAGCCGAGGATGGCCGCATCCTCGGCATTGAGCATCTCGATCTCGACCCATTCCTCGCCATGGTCGGGAATGAGGCCGGCGACGCGCAGCGTCTGGTGCAGCGAGCCCTCGCGCAATCCGCGCAACGGTACGTCCTCGAGCTCGGAGGACAATGGCAACCGGCTGCGCTCGATGGAGATCGCATGGCCGTCGCTGGCGTTGGTGCGCACCCGGTCGACGGCGATGAAGAACGGGCTTTCGATGCCAAGCAGCGCAGCCAGATCGGGGTCTTCGATGACCTCCAGCCGCAGCGTCCGCGTCTCGGCATTGGCGCCGGCATCGGCCAGCGCGCGCGACCAGCCGATCGAGTCGTCGACCGGCTTGCCGTCGAAGGTGACGAACGAGCCGATACCAACCTTGGTCGTGATCAGCCCGCGGCTGGACAGTTCCTCGAGGCCTTTGCGGACCGTATTGCGGCTCACGGAGAAGCGCTGGACGAGTTCCTTCTCGCTTTGCAGGCGGTCGCCGAAACCGAGGACGCCGGAACGGATCTCATGTTCGAGGACGGTGGCGATCTGCTCGGGCTTGCCCGTGCCGGGAGACAGTTGAACCGCGCGCCGCTTCATAAGGGTACCTGTTCAATGAACCTGTATAATCCTGTTCAATACCGAGGCCCGGATGCTATGTCAACAGATGCCGAAGACTGACTGACCAACAGGCAGCGAAATGTGCGGGATAACCGTGCAGGGCGTGCCGAGAGGCAGGTCAATAGCCCTGAAAAGCCGGTCGGCGATCGCCCAAAAAGAGGTTACATCAAGGGGATGGAGCCAGATCCTGATTCAATTTCACCAGGGGCAGGCTACGGGATCGACACCTCACGCGGTTCGACGAGGATGTCCGCCTCGATAGCGGCGTTGATGAACGCCGCTCTTGCCGCCGAGACTTCTTTCTTTCCCTCGAGCACGGCCAGACAGGCCTTGCGGGCAACCATATGCTTTTGCCCGGTCGCAACCGGCCAGCGGTTCAGCAGGATGTCGGCAGCCTGAGCGACCCGCTCCACGTTGAAGATCGAGTTTCGCGATCGGCCGAGCGCAATCCTGACCGGCTCATCGAAACGCTGATCTTGCACGATGCCACTCCCCAAAGTCGGCATTCATCGATTCGCGGCCTTCAACCCCGAGCAATGTGATAGGTTCTGCGCCAAAGGTGCAAGATGTCCGATTCCAGTGGCCAGAAAAATCCCAGGCTGATCGTCGTGGTCGCGTTCGATCGCGGTGAGGATGGCGAGTTGTTCCCAGCCTTTGGACCCGCCGACCAGCAGAGCGAGGATCGCGCCATACGCACCGCCAGGGCTCTGACGGCAAAGCATTCCGGCGTCATCGCCTGGAGCCGTGAGGCCGATCCGACGCTGGGCGAATATGGTCCGCCGAACACGCTCTTCGTCAGCGGTGACGTGCCTGACATGGAGTAGTCGACTGGCGCCAGCATCTGAACGCCTCGCCCATAGGGTTTGATGCGAGCCGGTTTTCCCTCGCCAGCAAGCAAAAGCCCGCTACGGTGAACCGGAGCGGGCCTTGGAGGAGGACAAGGGGTGGGACCCTCTCCTCTTGTTTCCACGGGGGGGGTGTGGACCGCAATGACCATACGAAAGTTTTGCAGAGTGCAGGATCACAAGCCGGCTTGCCTGCATCACAATCCGGTGCACGCCGACATTGGGGCGCTCACGAGATTGCGATCAGTTGGCGATAACCCGGCTAGATGCACCCGTGGCACGAGATGAGCAGCAAGAGCCCAGGGCCGCCACCATAGGAGCCGGTGCCCGCTGAGGCCGCCAAGCAGCGCAATGATAAGAATGATGATCAGTATGGTTCCAGGGCTCATGGCTTCCAACTCCCATAAGCGCTGAGGCATCGGGTTGAACATCGCAGCATGCGATATTCAAAGACGAGCGTTCCAAAGGCCCCACCGTTCCGCGCGATTGTGGCGGGCATCGCGCGGAAGAAGCCTCGCCGGCAACAGTAACGGCCTGCCAGATGGTGACGAAACCACAGAACTTGGAACCTGAGAGCTCAACGCCGCAGAAAGCCCGCCAGGCCATCGCGGGCTTTCCGACCGGCCGGAGGCCAGGAGAGTGCGGTCAAGCCTCGCGGCTGGTTCGGCACTTCCGATCCCGGCACTCCTGGTGTCAGCGACGTGCGATAAGCAGGCAAAGCTGACGCAGGTCGCGGTCATAGACTCCGGAACTGCCAAGAACATCGACGCAGCGCTTCTTCATCCGCGCCACCTGGCCGTCCGACATGTCGGCGACGACACCGGGCAGGCTCGGATGTCCCGGTGTGCCCGGTGTTCCGGGAGTACCCGGGTTGCCCGGTGTACCGGGATTGCCTGAATTGGTTCCTATGCCGACACCGACGCCAACGCCGATGCCGCTCGTCCCGCCGACATTGGCGCCAAGGCCGGCCGTAATGCCGCCAGACCCTCCGACGTTGGCGCGCGCGCCGGCATTGATGCCGTTGCTGCCGCCGACCGAAGCGCCGAGACCAGCACTGACGCCGCTCGAGCCGCCGACGTTGACACCGGCACCGGCCTTGACGCCGCCGCTACCGCCGACGGAAGCGCCCACTCCGGCGCCGATGCCGCCACTGCCGCCTACGGAAGCCCCGACACCCGCATTGACGCCGCCGCTACCACCCACCGAGGCACCAACACCAACGCCGATTCCTGCGGCACCCGCCGGCAGGGAAAGGGCTAAGATTACTGCACTACCCGCTAACACACTGGTGACTGTTTTGATAGTAAAAGTCATAACACTCTCCTGTTGTCGTTGCGCTAAGACAGCCGGCAAAAGGCCGATTGCAGTATCAACTACGCGAGGCAGTGAGTTTCAGTTTCATAATGCGATTTCTGAACATAAATATTGGTATCTATTTAAAAAACTCCAAAATTATAACAATAATAAAAATTTATTCATATTCAAAAACACAAAGTTGCCATCATCGATATAATTCGACGCTGTAATAAAAAATCGATTCTGAAAACGAGTCCCATCATTTGCCTGACGGCCGGACGTTCTGCCCTGATCGTCTTGCAGCGACGCCTCGGACAGCGCCAGATACCGCATGAGCCCCTGGCAAGGGACAACAAGGCCGCCACGAGGCGACCAGAGCCTGTCAACGGACGGATGCGGGCAGCAAGGCTGCGGCATCAAGGCAATGACCTGCCTGGGAGAACCCGTGATAGCCGCCAATGTCTAGCGGTGCGACCCAGGCGATCTCCATCGCTTCTCGAGAACGCAAGGCATTTCGTCTTTGGTTTGACCGGCGAATGTCGATCTACATGGGGGAGGAAGCGCGCAGATCACGCGAAAAGGCGCCAGCGTGATTGCAGACGAACGATTCTGCGCACCGGCCCGCTTGTCAGACGACGCCGTAGAACAGCCTGTAGCGGACGCGCTTCATATAGTCCCGGTACTCCGGCGTGGCGGCCAGCAGCGCCTCTTCACGCAGGATGCGGTGCACCTGGAAGAAGGTGATCACCGCGTAGACGGCTAGATTGTAGAAGGAAAAGGCCGATAGCAGGAACAGGAGATGGCCGGCAAGATAGCCGGCATAGATCGGATGCCGCACCAGACGGTAGGCACCGCCTGTCATCACGCCGCGATTGCCCGGCAGAATGGCGAAAGAACGCCCCAGCGATATCTTTCCCCAGATCACGAATCCCAACGCCAGGGCCTGCAGCGGCGCCGCAACATGGACCGGGATGATCGCCACGCCCGGCTCCAGGTCGATGAAACCGACACCGAAGCTGGCGATCACGGAGACAACCACCGTGAGCGGGTTCCAGTCGCGAACCTTCGGCCGACGCGACAGAAGCAGCCAGGTAAAGGTCAGGATCTCGGAAATCGCCACCAGCGCCACATTGATGCGCGTCGGGTCGAGCATCAGGTGATACACGCCGCGGTAGACGAACATGCCCGCGAAGGCCAGCGCGCATATCCGAAAGAAACCTTCCCGCAAGTCCACCAGGATCTCGCGCTTTCGGGCTGCGGACAGGATCCTGCCGTCACTGACGTGCGAAAGCGCCTCGCTTTTTGATATGAGCAATGCAGACACCCCAATGATCCCTCAGGGCGACCTTTGCACGCAACCATTGCCGGGCAGTTAATCGACAAGATCAGGTCGGCATTAAACGTACGAAACGTGTGAGAGCCTTGGCCACTGGGATGCACATCGGTTCGTCGATTGCAATTTATGCTTGCATTGTTAGAACAAATAAGGAACAATAGGTGATTACCCGCTGAGCGGATCAAGGTTTTCGGGGGAGGACCAGCGAGATGACGAGCAAAGGTGCGCGGCGGGTTGCCGCTGCGGTTGGGTCGTGCTTGCTGATGAGGGTTTTGCTCTCGGTCCGGCTGGCTGGGCTTGCTGGCATTCTCGCCCTGAACACCGCAGCGTTTGCGGATACGACAAAGCCCCAGACTGCCGTTTCGAATAGGGCGGCCACTGAAGACACGCTGGCAGCAAAGGCCTTGGAGTCTACTGACCCTAGCGCCCTGGAAGCGATCCTGGGCGGTGACGCCTTCCTGGATATGGGCAAATACGACCAGGCGATCGGCGCCTATGCCCAGGCGATCGCGCTTGATCCGAACAACCGGTTTGCCTATTTCGGCCGAGGAAAGGCCTGGGCTGCCAAACGGGCTTACGAGCAGGCGATCGACGACTACGACAAGGTCATCGAACTAGCCCCCAATTTCGCTGCGGCCTATTTTCGCCGGGGCCTCGCCAAGATCACACTTGACGATATCGATGGTGCTCTCGCCGATTGCGACCGAGCAGCCACGCTCGCTCCGAAGGCCCGCGACGCACACTTCTGCAAGGGCATTGTGTGGCAAGCGAAGGGCGACCCTGGCCGCGCGCTCGCCGCTTATTCCATGGCGATCAAGATCGATCCGAAGGACGATGCCAGCTATTACGGGCGCGGCATGGCGCGGGCCGGCAGCAGAGACTATGACGGCGCCATTGCCGATTTCGACGAGGCGATCAAGCTCGATCCGGGCAATGCGGATTATCTCGTCAGCCGCAAGGCGGCGGTGGCGGCAAGAGCCGAACTGCAACTCGGCGCCGAATCTGCGGTCCCGCAGGCCGACAATGATACTCAGCCCGATGCCAAGCTCTCGGTCGCCGATATGGCGGAACTCATTCAGGCGACCGACCCGCGCATTCTGGCCGCGGTGCGACACGGCGACAGCCTGCTGGATGCCGGCAAGTATGACCAGGCAATCGGCGCGTATGGCAAGGCGATCGCGCTCGACCCGGACAGCCCCCTCGCCTACTTCGGCCGCGGCAAAGCCTGGGACGCCAAGCGCGTCTATGATCGGGCGACCACCGACCATGACCGGGTGATCAAGCTCCTCCCGAATATGGTCTCCGCCTATGTTCGCCGGGGTATGGCCAAGGCCACCTCCGAGGACGCCGAAGGTGCTCTTGCCGACTGCGGCCGAGCCGCTGCGCTCGATCCGAAAGTGGTGGATGCATATTTCTGTATGGGCATGGCCTGGCACGTCAAAGGCGATAGCGAGCGAGCGATTGCAGCCTATTCGGCGGCGATCGGGATCGATGCGAAGGATGCCCCCAGCTATTACGCACGCGGCATAGAACGGGCCGACGGCAAGGATTATAGCGGCGCCATTGCCGACTTCGACCAGGCGATAAGGCTCTATCCGGGCAATCCGGACTACGCGGTCGCCCGCATGGCGGCCGCGGCCGCCCTGAAGAAGGGCGGCACCGCGCCAGATGCCGTCGGCTCGGATCCCATGGCCCTCAAGGCTTTCATGGATCGTGGCGACGCACTCTACAGCAAGCGGAAATACGATCTCGCCATTGCCGAATATAGCCGCGCGATCGCGCTCGATCCAAGGAAGGCTGCCGCCTATGTCGGGCGAGGACTGTCGCGCGTCGAAAAGGGTGACTATGATGGCGCCATCGACGACTACGGCAAGGTGATCGAGCTCTATCCGACCTATTTCGACGCCTATTTCGGCCGCGCCGTTGCCTGGGGCAAGAAGGATCGATTCGATCCCGCCCTCGCCGATTACAATCGTGCGATCGAACTTGATAGCAGCTATGCGCCCGTTTATTACGGGCGTGGCAGCACTTGGTTCGCCAAAGGCGACTACGATCGAGCCATCGCCGACTTCGACCAGGCGCTCAAGCTCGATCCAAAGCTGGGCGCCGCACGCAAAGGCCGCAAAGCGGCGGTAGCGGCGAAGGCGAACACTCCCGCGCCCGCACCCGCCGGTCAGCTTCGAAACAAGGTTGCTGAAGAGGCCATCGGGGCGGGTGCGATCTGGCGCTCTCAAAATCAGTTCGACCGTGCCATCGAACAATACAACATCGCGGTTGCCGCCGACCCATCCAATGCCCGCGCCTACAGTTTACGCGGCTTCACCTTCTCGCTGAAGGGCGATCCCGACCGGGCAATGGCGGATCACGACAAGGCACTGGAACTCGACCCCAATTTGATCGACAGCTATTTCTACCGTGCCTTGCTTTGGCAGCAGAAAGGCGACATCGACCGCGCCATCGCGGATCTGAGCACGATCATTTCGCTACAACCGAACAATGCGGACGCCTATCTACTGCGCAGCCGCGGCTGGGCCGCCAAACATGATTGCGATCGCATCATTGCCGATTCCACAAAGGCAATCGGCCTTCGGCCGACCGACGCGGAAGCTTGGTACAATCGTGGTTTCTGCTGGAATAAGAAGGGGAAATACGACCGCGCCATCGCCGATCTCGATGAGGTCCTGCGCCTCGATCCGAACTTTACCAATGCCCGCGAGGAGCGCGATGCTGCGGCAGCAGCCAGTTCAACTTCCGGTCCGGCCGCATCGAGCAACGCTGCTCCGGGAGCCGCCCAGGCGTTTTTCAACAAGGGTCGAGCGTTGCATGATAAGCGCGACTATGACGGCGCCATTGTACAGTTCGACAAAGCGGTTGCACTCGATCCCGCGTTCCATGACGCCTATTTCGCCCGCGCCTTGGCCTGGAATGCCAGACAGGACTACGATCGCTCCATCGCCGATTACAGCAGGGCGATCGCGCTCGATCCGAATTTTGCCCCGACCTATTACGGACGCGCTCAGAATTATACCTTGAAAGAAGACTACGAGCGGGCACTTGCCGACTACGACAGGGCCATCGACCTCGCCCCCGCCGAAGCCAAGGTCTATGCCGATCGCGGTCTCGTTCGGATGGGGAATCATGATGACGCCGACGCCTATAGCGATTTCGAAAAGGCGCTCAGCCTCGATCGCAACAACGTTTATGGTTACTACGGCAGAGGGGTGATCCGGACAACCAGGTCAGACTATGACGGGGCCATTGCCGACCTCAGCAAGGCGATCAAGCTCGATCCCAATTTTGTCGGTCTCTACGAGGCACGGAGTCGGGCCTGGGACGCCAAGGGCAACCACAAACGGGCCGCGGCCGACCGCAAGAAAGCGCGCAGGCTCGGTGCGAAATGAGGGCGCGGTCTATTGACCGCCGGGCCGACTACTTTGCAAAAAAATTGCGTCACAATTGGTGGCGACGCCTACTTCCTTGCGGAGCCGGCCACGGTCCACACCGAGGACGCCTAGGCTAGAAATTCGTTGTTGAAATAACTCGCGAAATCAGGGCGTTGCGCCAGAATTTTGCCGTCGGGATCGCGCAAGATGCCGGAGGCGAAAAGATAGTCGCCGATCGCTTCCATCTTAGCCGGATCCATCGTCCCGATGGCGCCGCTTTGGCTGCGTAGATAATGGTCGTCGGCCAATGCCTTCAGCGAGGCGTGGATCAGCGCCGGATTGGTCAACGCATCCTTGTTTGCAGCGATCAGCAGGGTTGCCGCATCGTCGGGGTGGTCGACAGCGAACTGGTAGCCGCGCCGCGTCGCCTGAACGAAGTCGGCCGCAGGCTTGGGATTGGCCTGGAGATAGGCTTCGCTCGAAGAGATCAGTGTCGTGTGCTCGTCAGGCACGCCATAATCGGCATAGACGAAGCTGCGCTGCTTGACGCCCTTGAGCTCGGCTTCGACACCCTCCCACGTCGAGACTTCAAGCGTGAAATCGACCGACCCATTGGCCAGCGCCTCATAGGCTGAGGTGCCGAGCGTCACCGTCTCGAAATTGCCCTTGCCGCCGTCGTGGCGGATGATGGTCGATATCAGCGCGTTTTCCCAGGCACTGCCGAAGCCGCCATAGATCAAGCCGTCGAGGCTTCTCGGGCTTACGATCTCGTTGCGTGCCGCATTGAAGACCACGCGGCCGGTTTCGGACTGCACCACCGCATAGACGCCCTTCAGGTCCGCTCCGGCGGTTCTCTGGGTGAACAGGCTGATGGTGCCGTTGATGCCGAAATCGGCGACGCGATTTGCAACCAGCGTGCCCGCACCGGTATCGCTGTAAGGCAGGATGTCGACCTCGAGCCCGGCCTCGCGATAGAAGCCCTTGTCGCGGGCGACGAACAGTCCGATGTGGTTGGTGTTGACCGTCCAGTCGAGGGCAACGGTGACCTTTTGTGCCGATTGTGCTTGGGCTCGCCCCGATCCGGCAACGAGCGGAAGGCCTGTGGCAAGCGTGAGCAGCAAGGCCTGCCGGCGCGTCAAGTCAGTCATGGTCGTGTCCTTTTGGATGGGTTGGGGTTGAGGATGATGTCGAGGATTTCGGCCTCGAGCGCGCTTGCCTGCCGTGCGGCTTGGCCGCCAAGGCTGCGCGGGCGCGGGAGCGGCACCTTGATTTCACGCACGATGCGGGCCGGGCGCGCCGACAGCACATAGACGCGGTCGGACAGGAACACGGCTTCGCGCACGTCATGGGTGATCAGCAGCGCCGTCCAGCGGTGATGCCGCCACATCTGTTCGAGCCAGCGCTGCATGGCGGTGCGGGTCAGTGCATCGAGCGCGCCGAACGGCTCGTCGAGCAGCAGCATGTCGCGCTGCTGCACCACGGTGCGCAGCAGGGCCGCGCGCTGGCGCATGCCGCCCGAGAGCTGCCCGGGGAAATGTCGCTCGAAGCCGGCAAGCCCGAACTCGGCAAACAGCGGCGCGACGCGCGCCCGCGCCGCCTTGCGCCTGATGCCTTGCACTTCGAGTCCAAGCGTCGCGTTGTCGAGGATGCGCCGCCAAGGCATCAGCGCATCACGCTGCGGCATGAAGGCAAAGCGCTTGCCGTGGTCATCGAGCGGCTCGCCGTCGAAGAACATCTCGCCCTCGCCATGCTCGGCGCCGGTCAGAAGCTGGAACAGCGTCGATTTTCCGGCGCCCGAAGGTCCAAGGATCGAGACGAATTCACCGGCGCCGACGCTGAGCGAAATATCGGCCAGCACGTCGAGCCCGCCGAACGCCTTGCGCACATGCCGCAGCTCGAGCCGGTTCATCGCCGCGGCCCCTTCCCTGCGATTGCCTTGTCGGCTCGCTCCCAGGGCATGGCCAGGCGCTGCAGCAGCACAGTCAACCCGAACAGGACAAGTGTCAGCGCGGCGCTGACACCGACGGCGGCCAGCACCAAATCGGGGCGGAAATTGTTCTTGGCGTTGAGCATGTATATGCCCAGCCCCTTCGCGGCACCGGCATATTCGGCGAAGATGGCGCCGACCACGGCATAAGTGATGGAGATCCTGAGGCCAGCAAAGAAGTAAGGCAGTGCTGAAGGCAGCCGCGCCAGCACGAAGATGCGCCGGCGCCCTGCTCCCATGGCGCGCAGCATTTGGCCGATCTCGGCCTCGGTCGACTCATAGCCCTCGACCAGTGCGACCAGCATCGGAAAGAAGGTGACCAGCGCCACCAGCATGATCTTGGGCGCCAGTCCGAAGCCGAACCACAGCACCACCAGCGGCGCGATCGCCACCAGCGGCAAGGTCTGGCTGACGATGAAGACGGGAACCAACGCGCGGCGCAGCGGCTGGAAGAAGTCGACCAGCATCGACAGCGCAAAAGCGGCGCTGAGCGAACAGGCAAAGCCGAGTAGCGTGGCGCGGATGGTCGGAACGGCGTTGTTGGCCAACGCCTCGCGATTGAGCATCGCTTGCTCGAGGACGCGCGACGGCGCCGGCAATATCGTCGGCTTGATGCCGGAATAGGTGGCATAAAGCTCCCACGCCAGCAGGAGCAACCCGACCGAGACCATGGCCGGCACTGCCTTGGCAAGAAGGCTCGCGATCCGGCGCGAAGCGACTGACGATGAGACCACGGGAGATAACCTTTGACGGCCGCGCGGAAGCGGCGGCAGCTTCAGACAGCCGACGGGCTGTTGGCCGAGACCGTGACGTCGAGAGTTACGTGGCCGGCGCCTGGTCCGAAGCGACAGAAGGCCTCGTCCAGCGCCGAAAAGATCGCACCGGCATCACCGCGCAATTTCGTGCAGAAATGCTTGGAACGCTCATAGACGCCGGACTGCTTGAGAAAGTCGATGCAGCCGTAAATCTCGTCCATGTGGTCGTCGGTGCCCATCACATAGAGCGAGAACTGCGCGGCCGCCGGCTGGCCGGTGACAGCAGCATTGCGCACCGCCGCGATGGCCGCATCCCTGCGCGGGCCGAGTGGCCCGACCGGCCCACCAAGTGCATCGGAGCGGCAGATCGGATCGTCCGGCTCGCCAGGGCAGCCGCGCGAGATGGTGGCGGACAACACGCAATGTTTGCCGCTGCGTGCCGCCGCCACGAAGAGGTCGCGCATGGCAGGAAACAGCACTTCGGGCGGCCCGACCAGCAAGGTCGAGATGTCGTCGGTCTCGATCCTGAGCTTGTCGCGCCAGGGATCGAGCGCGCCAAGCCCGCCAAGGATGACACCGACGAAATCGTCGGTCATGGGATATAGGGAAATCTGTGCGCCTGAAAACACCGCCCGCCTCGCTCCGCTGGTATTACCCAGATCAGCTTCTAGGGTCTGTGGGCTTGCCGCCCCCGTCTCAGCCCCGACCGTACGGAGCACCCCTGTGGATGTGCGCCTTAAAGCATCATTCGGGTTGAAGGGAAAGCCGTTTTTCAGCACACTGCGCCAAAAGGATTGCGCCAGTCGTGGTGCGCCTGAGCGGAATTTTGTCGGGAACCTTCACTGCCGCGACCGGTTGTCCCCATAGTCGCGATGCGATCACCTTCGTAAGAATGAGCGACGAGTTCACAGAAATGGAGACATGAAAATCCTCGCAGCTTCGGCTCTCACCATTGGCCTGGCGACATCAGCCATGGCGCAAAGTGCTGACGATAACGGTGCAAACGGAGGCGGCAGCGGCAAATCGGTGACGGTTGAGCCGAACACGCCGGCTTCACCCAATACGGTCGAGCCGGACACTGTGGACCCGGGCATAACCAACAGCACGACCGGCATGCCCGATGGCATGAATTCCAACGCGGATGAAAACTGCCCGGCCGGTCCGCAGGGCGCACAGCCAGATGCCAACGGCACCTCGCCGGGCACGGCTTCGCCGACAGTCAACGACAACCATTGCGGCAAGTAAGTTGTCGCCAATTGGAGCGAAAACCCGCGGAGCGAATGCTCCGCGGGTTTTCGGCGCATCGTTAATCGCCGGACAGCGTCTGACGGCCGGTATGCGCATGCCGCAGGAAATCGACGCAGGCGCGCACCGCTGGCGGTGTATGGCGCTGCTTCTGATAACAGGTCGGGCGATTATAAGGTTTTCGCAATTTTCTTATAACCACTTGAAACCAGGAGCAGAAGCGCGCAGTTATAAGAGAACTGCAAATTTCTTATAACGCAAAGACCCTGGTCGGACGCCGCCATGAAATCGATCGATATTGCTTATCGCACTCTGTTCGCTGAACTCGTGCAACGAAGCCTGGATGCCTCGTTCCAAACTGACTTCTCGACGGCAGGCAATTTCGTACGGGTTCCGGTAAAAGGCCGCGACTACTGGTATTTCGAGGAGACCAGACCGAAGACGACAAGACGATATGTCGGTCCGGCCGACGATCCCGAGATCGCAAAACGCGTCGCCGCCTTCAGGGAAATCAAGAGCGATCTGAAAAGCCGTCGTAAGCTCGTATCGACGCTTGTTCGCGAGGCCGGGTTGATGGAGCCGGAAAAATTTACCGGCGATATCGTCGAAGCTCTTGGCAAGGCCGGGTTTTTCCGCTTGCGGGGCGTACTTGTCGGCACGGTCGCATTCCAGACCTACGCCGGATATCTGGGCGTAAGGCTGCCGGGGGTAGCGCTACAGACAGGCGATGCCGACTTTGCCCAATTTCACTCGGTCTCCGTCGAAGTGGGCGACAGTCTGCCACCGATCATGAATGTGCTGCGCGATATCGATCCGTCGTTTCGCGAAATTCCGCACCGAACGGATGCCAATCGCACGACCCAGTTCGAAAACGCTTCCCGCTACAAGGTCGAATTCCTGACCCCAAATCGGGGTAGCGACGACTACGCCGACCACGCGAGCGCGATGCCGTCGCTGGGCGGCGCATCGGCACAACCCTTGCGGTTCCTGGATTTTCTGATCCGCGAACCCGTAAGAACCGTCTTGTTGCATCGATCCGGAGTCCCGGTACTGGTCCCCTCACCCGAGCGATATGCCGTCCACAAACTGATTGTCGCCTCTCTTCGCCAAGCGAATGCAAACGGCGCGGCAAAACGGGAAAAAGATGTTCTTCAGGCAAGCTTGCTGGTCGAGGCGATGGCAACTGCCCGCCGGCAAGATGATCTCGCCGTGGTGTTCTCCGAAGCTTGGAATCGCGGTGCCAGCTGGCGCGATGCAATCCAACGAGGTCTTCGTTTACTCGATCCCGATCGGCAAGACACGGTCGAGACAATCGTTCGAAGGGCACTTTCGGATATTGGTGAAGAGCTCGATGGCTTCACCGACGCGACAAGGCGCGCTGACTGAAGGTGTTTGGGATGCGATGATGCCGCTCGACGACTCCATCGAGCGGCAATGCATGGCAGGACCGGAAGCTGTGAGCCCTACGAAACAGCCTTCTCACGAACCGGCAGCTTCCAGCCTGGCCTGACGAAGTGGCAGGTGTATCCGTTGGGATATTTCTCCAGATAGTCCTGATGCTCGGGCTCGGCTTCCCAGAAGGGGCCAACGGGTGCGACTTCGGTGACGACCTTGCCCGGCCACAGGCCCGAGGCATCGACATCGGCGATCGTGTCCTCGGCGATGCGCTTCTGTTCGTCGCTGGTGTAATAGATCGCCGAGCGATAACTCGTCCCGACATCGTTGCCCTGGCGGTTGCGGGTCGTCGGATCGTGGATCTGGAAAAAGCGTTCCAGCAGCGTGCGATAGCTTATGATGGCCGGATCGAAATTGATCTCGATGGCTTCGGCATGGGTGCCGTGGTTGCGGTAGGTGGCGTTGGGCACGTCGCCGCCGCTGTAGCCGACACGGGTGGAGATGACGCCGGGATAGCGCCGTATCAAATCCTGCATACCCCAGAAGCAGCCACCGGCAAGGACTGCGCGTTCGGTCGAAGTCGCCATATCACGTCTCCTCAAAGGCAAGTTTGTCTGGACATAGATGGGCATTGTCACCTGCTTCGTCCAGCGGACCGGCGGATCTGCTTCAGTTGCTCGGTCGGGCGAGGCCGTCGATAGCACCCGGCAACTGCCGCGCGCCAGGCGGAATGGCGGCGAAGCTGATCGCCACCGGCGGTGCCTTGAGCGACCAGTCGAAAAGAACGATTTTGACCGGGATGTCGCCCACCCACGCCTGCAGATAAGATGGCACATCGCGCCCGGGCCAGACCAGCAATATGCCATGCTCGCGCAGCCGCTCCTTGGTGATCCAGGGGGCGTACTGCATGTTCAGTTCGGTGAAGATCGACGGCTTGTCATAGGCATTGAGGCCCGCCAGCGGCGCAATAAGGGCATGGCCGCCGACGATGTCGAGCCGATCGGGCGTCGCAGCGTGCCAGACAGCCTCTGCCTCATCCGAGATCTTTTGCGCCGGCCAGCAGACGGCGTCCATGCGCCCACGCAGATTGCATTTCGTCCAGCGGATGCCCGCATAGGCACCGGATATGCCGACAATGGAGATGAGCGCGCAGATCGCCAGCTTTCGCATCTCGATGGCGCCGAGGCGATGGCCCAGCAAGGCGAGCGCCACAACGCCAGCAAGATTGTACATCGGCGCGCCCCAGGCCTCGCCGGCGCCGGTGAACAGGGACGCCACCATGACGAGGATCGCCGGGCCAACCCCCATCCACAAGAGATAGACCAGCGTGCCGCGCCCGACGGGCTTTTGCGGCGCGGGCGAGCGCCGCAGCAGCCCTGATATCGCCAGCACCAGAAGAAAGCCGCAGAGCCCGGCCATCTGGACGCCGATATAATAAAAGCGGGAGCGATGGGCCACCACCCACTGATCGCGCCAGGCGGCATAGGTCAGCGGCAGGAAATCGACGCGGCAGAGTTCGGCGGCCAGTGGAGCGGCGACAGCGCCGAAAACCGCGAGCCCAAGCCATGGCCAGGGCGTGGCGAGCCGACTGCGTGCGCGTGTGTCCGACAGCAGCCAGATCGCCCCGAAAAGCAATAATAAGCCGGTGGAAAGCTTGGCATAGAGCCCGACGCCCGACACCAGCCCGAGCGCCAGCCACCAGCCCGGCCCACCACCACGGCCCGCACGCCACAACAGCCAGCAGATAGCGGCCCAGAAGGGCATCTGCGCGTAGTCATGATTGAACTGTGGGGTCGGCCAGCCGAAGAAATAGAGCGACGGCATCAGAAGCACGGCGGCCAGCGCGCGGGTTCGCCCGAGCATGTCGCGGGCCAGCAGATAGACTAGCACGAAAGTGGCCGAGATCGTTAGCTGAGCCACGAGATATTGCGGCCAGCGGAACGATCCGGTCAGAAGATGGCTGATCTCGAGCAGCCAGCCGGGAAGCTGTGGATGCTTGTAGGTCAACAGCACCCATTCGCGGCCCCACATGAAGCCTTCGACGACATCGTTGGGCGGTGACACGTCGACAAGCGCGGGCGCCACGGTCCAGCACAGGATCTGTGTCAGGCATAAAAGCGCTAGGCCGGCTTCTGGATAGCGCGTCAGCCCCTGCCAGATCGACGACTGCCGCCAGTCGCCTGGAACAGAACTGCCGACCGGCAGCCAACCGTTCATGGGTTCGTCGATTCGCGTCATACGGTGGATAAATCACACCGGACGGTTTTTGGAACAGCCCAGAACTCGAAGCTTACGAAAATGTATACTTGGGTGACCATGGCAAAACCAAGATTGAGGCAGAGTTTCGCGCCACCATGCCGCCTCTCTCATCATCACATGCCAGCAGGACAACAATGGAACACGCCGTCCCGGAGCGCCCTGAACATGCCGGGCACGGCGCATCGGGCGTGATCGCGGCAGGCGTCGCCTACGCCTGACCGGTTCCCGTCCCCAAAAAAGCATCCAGGATTTGATAAATGCGCCACCACCATGCCATCATCCACTACCGTGCGCTCGATTTCTGGATGGCCCGTGCGGCCGTTCTCGTCATCATCTGCCTGCAGCTTCTGGTCATCAACAATCTCTCATTCGGGCCGCGCTGGCTAGCGCCCGCGCTGGAGGCCGCTCTGCTGCTGCCCTTGTCGGTGGCCACCGCCTGGACACAGGCCGCCACCCGCAAGGCGGTCGAGGACCACGAGTGGCATGCGATCGGCCAATTTCGGGTCATGATCCGCAGAACAGCCCTGACCATGACCGCCATCATCAGCATCATGAACTGCGGTTCGCTGGTCCTGCTGGTGCGTGCCTTGCTGGAGGGCCATGCCGGCAACAGCGGCACGACGCTGCTGATCGACGCACTCAACATCTGGGTCACCAACGTCATCGTCTTTGCCTTGTGGTTCTGGAGCACCGACCGCGGCGGCCCGCCGACCTGCGGCCTCGTCAAGCTTGCGCAGGCCGATTTCCTGTTCGCGCAGATGACGTTGAACGACCGTGACCTCCGAGATTGGCTGCCCGGTTTCGTCGATTATTTCTTCCTCGCCTTCACCAATGCGACAGCGTTTTCACCCACCGATACCTTGCCCCTTTCCCAGCGCGCCAAGCTGCTGATGATGGCCGAGGCCATGATCTCGCTGCTGACCATCGCGCTGGTCGCGGCACGCGCGGTCAACATTCTCGCTTGATCGGCCCGACACGCGAAATAGCCCGCCCGGCGCACCGGAACGGGCTATTTTGGGTTGCCTTCGACAGTTGAAATGCAGCGCCGGACTAGTGGCGCTTGCCCAGCCTGTAGCTGTTGCCGCCCAGCAGGTTCACGCCGAGCCCGCTCAGAACGCCACCGACGATGCCGGTCTTGTTGCCGTTTAGAATGCCTGAGACGACATTGCCGCTCAGGATGTTTGTTGCCGCTGAGCACGTCGTTCAGCGCGGTGATCTTGCCAAGGTCGATGGACGGCGAAACATTGATCAGGCTGCTCGAATTGCCTCCCCAGCCGCCCGAACCTCCGCACCCACAACCTGCCTCGGCGGCTCCAACGGACGATGCAACTGCAACAGCGGCGAAAATAACAGTGAACTTGTTCATGAAAGCTACTCCCGTTTGATGATGGAGATGGCTTCCGTCTTCTGTGGTCTACCTCTTGCTTAACAATATATGAACACTTCATCCGCTCAAGTCTTTATCTAGTTTCGGTGCTTCAATCAAAAATTAACAATAATCATTATGCATAACCGACATGATTAACTTGCTTATCACAACGGACGACGACGAGACCGGTCAACTCGAATGCCGCTCAGCAATGGCCGATCGGAAATGCAAAAAAGCCCGCCCCGGCGTGAGCCGAAGCGGGCAGCGGTCGGTCCTGGAAATGAGAGCCACGCCGCGCCAGGTCCACCTGTCTCGGTAATTCCGTCAGGCAGCAGCCAACAGACGACGCGGTGCCAACAGCTACTCCTCCACCCCCGGTTTGAATCTCCGCACCACAAACTCGAACAGCACGTCCGAAATCCACATCGCACAGACGCCGATCAGGAAGGCGGCCGCCAGCGTGGTGGTGTCGTCGGCGGGATCGGGCATCGGCAGGCCGGCGATCCTGGCGTAGGAAACCGCCGGCAGCGTCAGATACGGTCTATAGGCCGCCAGTTGATTGGTCCGGCGCCGTCTGTCCAGTTCGGCCATCAGCGCCAGATATTCCGTCTTCACGGACATCGCCGGGCTCTTCGAGGAACGGCTTGACGACGGCCTCGAGGGCGCGGATGCGGCTGCGGATTTCGTCATCGCTCAGGCCGTCCATTTGGTTGATCTTGGCATCGAAATCCTTGGGCAGCACCGACAGCACGATCTTCAGATACTGGTCCGGCTTGTCGGCCCGCACTTCGGCGATGACGCCGGCGCCATGTGTACGGAAATCGGCGCGCACGGCGGCCAGGAAATCGTCGCCCAGTGTTTTCTTGGCGCGCTTGCGGGGCGGCTTCTGTGTCGTGGCCGGTTTGGCGGCGGGCCTGCGTCTCGCCGGCTTGCGGCGCGTCGGCCCGGTTGCGGTTTTATCAGTCATGGACCTGGTCCATGGCGCTGGCACCGGCAGCGGAAACCATTTCGGCCTTGGGCGCCGCCGGTCCGGGCCGGCTGGCTCGCTTCTTCGAGCGAACCGTTTTCCTCTTTGCCTTCTTGGCGCGCTTCGGCCCTGTCGCCTGGGCGGGATTCGCCCCACCGACAGGCTTTGCCACACCGGCCCGCGCCTTGAGCCGCGCCATGACGAGACCGACAAGGGGTCCGGCAATGCCGGCCTGCGAAAAACAAAAGCCGCCGGCCGCATCCCGCACCATGCCGATCTTTATGCCGGGTGCGACCTGCTCGACACGCCCCAGGCGTGGCTGCGGTGCGGCGCCTTCGAATTCGCCGATGGCGCTGACGATTTCCTGGCCGTCAGCATCGGTGATGATGGTGGCGTAGCGGGTCATGGGTCGTCTCTCGGATTGCGAAATGAGTCATCGGGCGAAGGATGGCATTCCTTGGCGCCCCCCTCTGTCCCGCCGACATGTCTAGCCCAGAAACAAAAAACCCGCCTCGGCGGCGGGTCGTTGGCGCAACTCAGCACCATGGGCAAAAATGTAGCATAGCTGCACTCACCCCGTCAACCGTTTTCTGAGAAAAAATTCCTAATTCGGTCGAACCCGGCCGCATCCCGCACCACGCCGATCTTTACGCCGGGTGCGACCTGCTCGACACGTCCCAGGCACGGCTGCGGCGCAGTGCCTTCGAATTCGCCGATGGCGCTGACGATTTCCTGGCCGTCAGCATCGGTGATCGTGGCGTAGCGGGTCATGGGTGTCTCTCGGATCGCGAAATGAGTCATCGGGCGAAGGATGGCATTCGTTGGCGCCCCCGCTGTCCCGCCGACGTTTCCATGTGGCGCAAATGAAACCGGTCCAGAAACAAAAAACCCGCCTCGGCGGCGGGTCGTTGGCGCAACTCAGCACCATGGGCAAAAATGTAGCATAGCTGCACTCACCCCGTCAACCACTTTCTGAGAAAAAATTCCTAATCTGGTCGAAACTCCCGCGCTGAGCGACGCTGGCAAAGCGCGTAAAACCCTGCTTTTGCCGGCGGCTGGTCATAAGCCGGCAGGTGTGAAATCATTCGTCGAAGCTCATGGAATGATTCCCGTCGCACGGCCTTGTGGAGAGGACGATGGACAGACCAGCCATGGCATCCGTGTTCAGGATGCGGCATGCACCAGCCACGGTTTCCGGGGTGCGCAGCACCGGCCAGGGTCAGGCCGATCCAGTCATCCGCGTGCGTTCGCTGGGCGAAGCCATCCGTTTCGTCGCCAACGCCTACCCCCAATACGACGTCGGCGCCGTCGCCATCAGCTGTGGGGATGTTTCGATCGGCAGCCTCGGCAACCTGGAGGTCAAGGCGCTGTGGCGCGAATATGGCGAACGGCTGACGCAGGAATAGGCGTTCGCCCGCAGCCTTTCTGGAGCGGAAATGCCGCTCGTGCGTTTCAACCCCAGCCACGGGAGCAATCGCCATGAATGTCGCCAACCTGCAACTCGAAGGCCTGTTGATGGCCGTCGCCTCGATCAATCGTCTCCTGGTTCAAAAGGGGGTGCTGACGGCGGAGGAAATCGACCTGGCCCTGCGCAAGACCGAGGCCGGCGAAACCAACGAGGAACGATCCGAAGGTATGTCCGCATCCAGCCGCGACGCCGTCAACTTTCCGATCCGGCTGCTGGAACTCGCCAACCAGTGCCAGCCGGAGGCGGAGCTGCCGTCCTTCTCCAAGCTGGCCCGCATGGTCGGCAAGATTAAGGAACCCTACAACGACCAGCTGTGAGCGGTGCCGGGCCCGGCGCGCGTCCTTCGCGCGGTGGCCGACCGGCCTCGCCTCAAGCCCTGCCCGGCCATCCCAAACTGAGCGAAAGCACCTTGCCCGCTCCATGCACCGCCGCAAACAGCAGTCCGGCCAAGAACGAAAAATGGTCGATGAAGAAGCCGAACTCGGCCTGGTTGCCGGCCCAGTGGCTGGGTCCGTGGAAGGCAAGGGCCAGGAACAGCACATAGGCGGCGGCCACCAGGGCCGCCTGCGTGAAGAAGGCGCCGGTCAGGAAGCAGAGCACCAGCGCGACTTCCAGGATCGCCGCGCACCAGGCCAGAAACAGCGGAAACGGAAAGCCGGCGGCGGCGATATAGCCGGCGGTGGCCGCCATGCCCATGAATTTGAACGTCACCGCCATCAGGAAGACGCCGGCGAAAATCAGCCGGGCGATGAGAAGGGCCGCGGTCTGCCACGGCGATTGAGTGATTTGCGACGACATGCTCGTTCTCCAGCTTTGCAGGTTGCTCGCTCCTAGGACGCGCGACGGACGCCAGATCCGACACACCAGGCCAATTTTTCTCGACAGGGCGCTTGCCGCGGGTCGAAGCAGGCTTCGAAGCCTCACACCGACGGCAAGGAGCGATTTTTGGTTTGCCGGCCGACGGTATAGTGTTGCTCCCTCAAAGGGGGAACGGACATGGCCAAGGCATTGACCATCGGCGCACCGCGGCATCCGGCGATGAGCACCGCCTACGAACAGGAATGCAGGGATATGCTGGCTCCGCATCTCGATGCCCTGCTCCACAAGGTCGAGGCTGCCGGCTGAGACCGCGGGCAGGCCGCCTCGGCGCTCATGTATCTCGCCGCGATGCGGCTGAAGCCGGCCTGACGACACGCCGGCCCGAACAGCTTTCCGGCGCATCGCGCGATTGAAACTTGTTGGTAATCACGAATGTGATATTGTTAGCCGGGGCTAATGCAGCGGTCTGCCGGTGCAGCAATTTTGGGTGGGCTGAAATTTGCGAACAAGCGTCAGGTTTGGGGCGATACCTCGTGGCGTGGGGTCGGCGACGCTGGAATGCAGCGGCTGCGGCGGCGCTGGCCAGGTCTTCCAATGTCCGCGCTGGACGAGTTCCAACGGCCATTGTTGCCCTGCCGGCACCCACCGGCGCGGCTGCCCCGGCCTCAGCGCGGCATGCTCCGAATGTGACGGCGACCACGCTGCCGACGCCGACCCGATGCGGCCATCGGCCTGATACAGGCCGGTTGCAGCCTAGCCGTGTCGCCTGGTGGAACCGGCGGCGCCGATCTGTGTTATGTCGTGTTGATCGCGGGCGCCGAAGGTTGCGCGTTTCCCCGACAACAGAAAGCGAGGCCTGAGATGGCTGACGACAAGTCGAAGACGAAACAGGACCGCAAGCAGGTCTCGGGCGAAGAGCCCTACGAGGTTGCCGCCTTTGCCCGCAAATACGGCATTCCGCCAAGCGAGGCACAGACCATCATCAAGCGCTACGGACCCTCGCGCAAGAAGCTCGACGCCCATATGGCGGCCCGCGGCTAGCCGAAACCATTTCGCCTGGGCTGCGTTGAAGACGCTGCGGGCCGTGTCAACCGGGCCTGGTGGTACGGTGAACAGGATGTCTTTTTCCCGGTTTCTCATCCTGGCCAACGAAACGGCAGACGAGCATCTGTCCCACCCGGCCCGCAGCGCCACGCATTGAGGGAGGTTGTCATGTCCGACACCATACGCAGGACCGGCAGCTGCCTGTGCGGTGGCGTGCAGTTCGAGGTTCACGGCGCGCCGCTGCGCGTCGGCCTGTGCCATTGCAAGGATTGCCGCAAGGCCGGCGGTTCGGTCTATTCGGCCTTTGCCATCTGGCCGCGCGAGGCCTTCGAGACCACCGGCCTCGTCAGCTCCTATGGCACGCGCAGCTTTTGCCCGACATGCGGCGGCCGCGTCGCCTGGGTCGACGACAACGAGGCCGAGGTGGCAATCGGCAGCCTCGACATCGCGCCGACCGATCTCGTGCCCGAATATGAATTGTGGACCTCCAGGCGCGAGACCTGGCTGCACGCTTTGCCCGGCGCCGAACAGTTCGAGCATGACCGCCCAGCGGCGTACAACGCCGAAGCGCCGACGCCGAGATCGCTGTCGGACATCGACGCAGAGATTTGATCTCCGGGCAAGGGAACCCTGCCCTGCCGCCGACGTTACCGGACGCCTCTCACGCATGTCGCCCGGCGACTTGCGGCAATCATGGAGACGACCGTTGAACGACAAGATGTTTCCCCGCCCCATCAGGCTGAAATTCGCGCCTGAGCGCGAGCGCATCGTCCGCAGCGCCTGGGAAGGCCTGGAATGCCTCGGCGACTGGCCGGCTGGCCAGGGACGGCGCTACCGGGCGGCGTTGCGCAGCTGCCGCGATGCGCTGGATGGCTGGACGCCGCCGGAAAAAGCGATGCGGGCGGTGATCGACGCCGCGCGCGAAGCAAAACTCCTGCAGTAGTTGGAAAACAGGACATGTCCGAGCTCATTTTGCCCACACCAATGCGGATCAAGCCGCATGGCTCGGACACGATCCGCGACGTCGCCACGCTCAGGGATGCCAGCGAAATCCTGATCGATTGGCCGCAGGCCAAGCGCGGCCCGTTCTACCAGGCGGCGCGCGAGAAGGTCGAAGCCGCATTGGAAACCCAGACAGGCGCCGCCGAGGCGCAGGAAGCGTTCGCAGCGCTCTGCAGCCACGCCGGCGTCTTGGTGCGGTAGGTGTCAAAGGAAGCAGACGTCGTGCCTCGCCTGCTTTGTCATTTCGTTGGAAGCTCGCCCTGGACAATCGGCTGAGAGGTTTCGAATCCAAAGCTCTTCGGCACCAGAAGAATCAATGCAATCACGATGGCGATCGATGCAAGCAACGTGGCTGTGGCTGCAATATCTCTCACGATAATCTCTCCAAGTTCCAAGTCGTGAGAAAAACGCTCCCGAGAAAACGAGGTTCCATTAGCTTGTGCGATAATACCAGTGAGCCGGCGTTTATTGCTTCGGCGGCTGGGGTGGAACTTCACCCGGCTTGATCACCGGCGTCTTGCCTTCGTCGGGGGCCGGCGCCGCCATGCCCTGGTCTCCCGTCGGGGGCGGTTTCAGCACGCCGCCGCAGTCGTTGAGCTTCGCGGTCAAATTGCCGTCATCGGCTTGCTTTTCAGGCTGCTGTTTTGCCTCTTGCCCGGTCTGAGCCCTGCATTTGTCGGCCTGCGGCGCCTGGCTGTCGTTCTGCTGCTGGGCTGCGGCCGGCACTGCCAGCGCCAGCATAAGGCCGAATGGCATGATGGCGAGAGTTCTCATCACTGCCTCCTTCTTTCTTTCACGGTCGCCTGCGGCGGCCTTCCCTTCACAGGGACAACGCCTGTCGACGAAAAAGGTTGGCCGCGTCGCCGGGCGGCATTGCAACCAAACCCGTTCGCCGGCCGTTGCGCGTGCCGGAGGCGGTCATGTTCGAAGGTTTTCAAGGCGCGGAAATCGACACCGGCGATGCCGGCATATTCTGCCTGCGTGCCGGGACCGGGCCGCCATTGCTGTTGCTGCACGGCTTTCCGCAGACGCATCTGATGTGGCGCGACATCGCGCCGGCTCTGGCCAGCCGGTTCAGCGTCGTCTGCGCCGATTTGCGCGGCTATGGCGGCAGCTCCTGTCCGGCGTCCACTCCGGACCACGCACCCTATGCCAAGCGCGCCATGGCGGACGATTTGGTGAGGCTGATGGAGAAGCTGGGTTTCAGCAGCTTGATGGTCGCCGGCCATGATCGCGGCGGGCGTGTCGCCTACCGCATGGCGCTCGACCATCCGGGCAGCATCGACAGGCTCGCCGTTCTCGACATCGTGCCGACCGCCGATGCCTGGGACCGCGCCGACGCCAGGCTGGCGCTGGGCTATTGGCCATGGTCGCTGCTGGCGCAGCCCGAGCCATTGCCCGAAAAGATCCTGTCCGGCGCCGCCGAGGCGATCGTCGACAATGCGCTCAACGGCTGGGGCTCACAGCCATCGGCGTTTCCAGCCGAAGTGCGTCAGGCCTATGTCGAGGCCCTGCGTGCGCCTGCCCACGCCCATGCCATCTGCGAGGAATATCGGGCGGCAGCCACGCTCGACCGCGAGCATGACCATGCCGACAAGGCAGCCGGCCGGCGCATCCGCTGCCCGCTGCTGGCGCTATGGAGCGGTCAGGGCGCGTTGGCGGATTGGTATGCCGGCGAAGGCGGACCACTGGCGCTGTGGCGCGGCTGGGCTGAGGATGTGCGCGGCCAGGCGATGCCGGGTGGACACTTCTTCCCCGAGGAGGACCCGGCGCGGACGGCCGATCTGCTGGCCGGCTTCTTCGGCGAAACCAGTCACGGCATCTCCGTGCGATCGGAGTCACCTTCGCCCTCCCCTTGATGGGCTCAGGACGTTTCGGTTTCAGGCAGGTCGGCGCCCAACTGCGGAACGATGATCGAATCCAGCGGCGCCGTCAGCGACCAGCTGAGATGGCCCGGGCTGCGATCCAGCACCGCCAAGCCGTTCAGCGATTGCGGCGCGACCCGTTGCAGGACGACGGTGCCGAAACCCTTGCGCGTGCTTTCGTCTTGCCGCCCCCCGGGCCGCTCTCCCTCACGCACCGGCATCGTCTCGTCCCAGAGCAGATGGATTTCCAGCTTGTCCGAAGCGCCTTCGACGATCCGCCAGGTGATCTCCAGCCGCCCGGCCTCGCTCGCCAGCGCGCCATATTTGGAAGAGTTGGTGCCGAGTTCATGAAACGCCATGCCGAGATTTTGCACGGCATTCGGCTGCAGGGTCAAAAGCGGTCCGGAAAGCGATACCCGCGCCTCGTGACCGAACGGCTTGAGCTGCTCCTGGGCAAGGTCGAAGAGGCTGGCGCCGGCCCATTCCGAGTTCACCAGCAGATCGTGCGACCGCGACAGCGCCATGATGCGGGAACGGATCATCTCCTCGAACTCGCGCGGATCGGTCGAGCGTTTGCTGGTCTCCCGGATCATCGAGAGGATCACCGCGAACTGGTTCTTGACGCGATGGTTCACCTCGCGGAGCAAAAGCCTGATCCGGCGCTCGCTCTCCTTGCTGGCGGTGATGTCGCGGGCGATCTTCGATGCGCCGATGATCTCGCCGGACGCGTTCCTGATCGGCGAAATGGTCAGCGACACGGCGATGAGGCCGCCATCCTTGCGCCGGCGGATCGTCTCATAGCTGGCCAGGAGTTCGCCCTTGCGAACCCGGCTGATGATGTCGGTCTCTTCATCCTTGAGATGATCGGGGATGAGCATGAGCACGGAGCGGCCGACGGCCTCTTCGGCGGTGTAGCCGAACATGCGTTGCGCCGCCGCGTTCCAACTGGTGATGATGCTGTTCAGGTCCTTGCTGACGATGGCGTCGAAGGACGAATCGACAATCGCCGCCAGCCGAGCGTGGGCAGTGATTTCGAGCAGGCTATCGACGCTTGCCAATTCTGTCATTGCCCCGTCGTGGCCCCACCTTGCCGCCTCCCGCCAGCGTCTGCGTGAGGATTCCCCTCCTGCCAGAAATGCCTGACCGGGCATTTTGGTTGCAGTCGGTGCGCAACATTCCGCATTTGCGGTCGCGGACACGCATGTCACGATAATGCCCGGCCCTCCATCTCGGCAATGCCTCTGCGGCCGTAAATGCCGATCCAGTCGAGCTGCTGTAAGCCCGGTGACCGCTTCGCCCTGTCCGTCTTATCGGCCTGCTTTTTCGGAGCCAGCGTCGTTGGGCGGCGCAACGGGCACTGCATCGGCGTCGGGATTCCTTTGTGGACAGTCCTCGTAGCTGTGGTCGCGCCCGCCGCAGAAGGAACAGCACATGGCCTCGCGATCCCCGCTTCCGGGCCGCCATTGCGGAGTTTTGTAGGGCTTCCTGCCATCCATCCCCAGCAATGCACGACGGACCATTTGGTTGCGCTGCCACAGACGGCGAGCCGGCGGTTGCGGAACCACCCGGCGGGATGCGAGTTTCGGCCGATATGTCCATTCGAGGAACAGCCATGCCAATGCGCCGAATTGCCTTGACGGCAGCGATCCTGCTGGCCGCGACCGGCCTCGCCGAAGCCAGGCCCGACACCCGCACGATGAGTTGCGACCAGCTCCGGCAACTGCTCCAAAGCCGCCATGCCGTGGTGCTGACCACAGGCCCCAACACCTATGACCGCTATGTCAGGCAGTTCGGCAACGAATGCGACTGGCCGGAGGTGCCGATGTCGGCCTATGTCCCGACCCGTGACGGCAGCTGCCCGGTCTACCGCTGCGAGGAACCTGTCACCAACTTTCCGGACTGACACCGCGCTTCCAATCGGCTTTGCCGCCGCAGTGCGTTGATCCCGGCGCGCGAACCGGCTAGGGGTGGGGCGCAACGTGCATTTTCCCGCTTCGTCTAATGGTAGGACAGCGCCCTTTGAAGGCGTGAATCGAGGTTCGAGCCCTTGAGCGGGAACCAGCAACCAAGCGCTTGGCTGGTTCGGAGCCGCGCGCAGACTGGCCAGCCGGCTTCAGCACATTAGCGCGCGCTTGTATTTCACTCGAAGCAGGATCATCATCCAGGCCGTCAGTGGCTTGAAGGGGTACAGCGCATGGAACTGAGTTGCTTTGACGGGGGCGTCCTTGCGTCGACGATGTCCCTGAACGTCACGGCGGTTTTCATGATAGTGGCCGCATTTGCCGCATTTCGGCTGGTTGCAATGTCAGGCGAAGGTTCTGTCGACCAACTCCAGACGGCGTAGCCGGCAGAGAACCTCCCGTGCAGGAGAACGGCATATGGCCGCGAGAAAGGTGATAGCCGTCAAGGACTGGTCTTGCGGCATGAGCGACGAGCTTGGCCGCGTCGTGCTGACCATCAACCCGACCGAGGGTGAGCCCATCCTGGTTTTGATGACAATTTTCCAGGCGGCAAGGATGGCCGGGGAATTGCGAGCGCCGAAACTCGTCTCCATACCCCGGTGATGCCACGCCCCTGGTAAGGCGGATCAAGCTCGCCGGGGCAGCCCCAACGCCCTCCCCGGCGAGCCCTGTTGCTCCGTTACGATGAACAATGGAGCAATACTGCTTTACGGATCCGGGCGCCATCAAGTTGCATCCGGCTCCTGAAACCATTTCGCGGACACCGCGTTGACCACCGGGCCGACACAGGAGACATCTCATGACCGTCAACTGCCGCATATCGATCGACAACCGGCCGGAGGCCACGGACGCGGTTTTTCAGGCGGTTCCGCGGATCGGCGAAAGCGTTGCGCTGTCGATCGATGGAACCACGCAGGATCTGCGGGTATCGCGTGTCGTGCACGTCACCAATGGCAGCCTGGAAGGTGCCGCGATCGTCGTCGAAGTGACGACCAACATCCTCTGAATCGAGAGTTATGGTCCGCTGGGCCGGCCGGCACCGCGTTGCGGCGACCGGCAGCCTGAAAGGACTCGAGCGGCTCACGCGCGGTGACCCGCTACTCCTTGCCGCTTTCGGAAATGCCGTTGCCGCCGGCGGTTGGCAGGATGCCGAAGTCTTGCGACTTCGTCCCTTGCTCCGCCGTCAGGAAGCCATCCGCGGCGAGACCGCGCCGCAACAATTCCCTCACGGCGGCCGAACGGCTCGGCATGCGCTTGTCGAAGCGCCAGTTTTCCAGTGCCGCCAGTTCGTCTGACGTCAGCATGATCTGCAACCGTTCCGGGCGTTCCAGTTCAGTCATCGCGCTTCCCTCGCTCAGGACCACGAATACATCGAATGAGTATTCAACTCACTTACCTCATAATTAGGAAGCCGCTCCTAGCACGTCAAGACCTCGGGATGGGTGAACTGCTTCTTATGCTCAGGATGGGCCTCATGCGTATTCGGCGTAAGGAACACACTTGCATAACTATGATAACTATTTGATTTGTTTGGATATTATTTAATTAGTGACTTGCCAGGGCGATCCCCCTGCCGCATTGTGCAATGTGAACAGAAAACCGTTCCCTTTGGGAGGTTTCGATGCGGTATGATTACTCGGCGCGACTGCGCGATGACGTCCGTTCAGCGGTCCAGATCGCCTTCAGGAAGACCGGCATCGTCAGCATCACGGCAGTGGCGGAGCATGTAAGGGTCAGGAATTTGGCCGAAAACGTCGCCCTCGAGGACGTCGAACACCTTGTCTTCCAGGCAGCCCAGCTGATTGGCGCCGCAATTGAATTCGACGGGCTCACCAATTTCGACGGCGTGGCTGGTCTGTTCGTGGATGGCCTCGGCGGTGACGAGGGCGAGCACGTGATCGCCCAACGCGACAGGCCTGGTCCGGCCACCCTGCAGTAGGGCTGTTCCGGCCGAACGCGCATTTGTCCCGTACCGGTCAGCTAGTGCATTCACCCAGAGCCGGTCGTGTCACAGAGCCTGGTGCCGCGTCCGCGGTCACCGGCAACAGAGCGACTAGGACAATGGCGGGATGCGCATGGACGGTCTCCCATTTTCTACTTAGCCCATCATAGGGCCGATTCGATTTGCCAAGAATTTCTTGCATACGGAAAATGTAAGGGCTGTTGATCGCTAGAATCCATACATAACATGCGGGCTGATTTTGAGGTGCACTTAGAGCGCTACTCAATTCCAAATCGATAAACTACCTTGCCGCCGTTTTGCGGTTTTTTGGCTTTTGTAACCTTGCCATCCTTGAAGATCAGATATTTTCTCGGATGATCGTTCATCGAAAACTCGTAGGATATCATCGCAGTAGCATATCCTTTGAATCTCCTGATCTCGGCACTGAAGACGGGCTCGTCAAAAACCTTTACGATGCCATTTTTCGTGGTAGTCAGAATTGTCAGGCCTGCTGCGTGATTGCCGGTAATCCCGTGATCCCTGCCATCTTTGCCGACACACCGAACACCCTTCATGTCGAATAGGTAGTCGTCGTCGCCATCTCCGTCGATGTCCTCGATCGTGAGAAAATTATCCTGGAAAGACACGTCCTCGTTGGTGTCGCATAGCTGCATTGCTGCGAGAAAGGGATATACGGGCTGGGGTAGGTGCATCAACGGAGACGGTCCAAGCGAATCGGCCGGTGCGGCAGCACCCGCCACAAACTTCTTGAGCTTTGCGCGCAGTTCATCTCCCGTCCCGGAATTGTCGCCGGTCAACCTCTGGAGGTACATGCTCACCGCCGTGAGGGCCATTCCTTCGATGGATACGTCAACGGGCTTATCCGGCACTTTGATACAGTTCGCCGATTTGCCGGATGCATCACCGGCCATGTATTGGACCCGGAACTGATTATCGGGTGTCATGGCATAAACAGCCCACGCGTCCCGGGCACCGTAGAGCAAGAAGCTCGCAGACGTGTTGGAGTGGACGCCGGAAAGATCAGGCTTCCACTCTGTCATGCCATCTCGCAAGGTCAGCTGAGTTAAATTGCTGAGCGACGGGAAAACACGCACTGCAATCGCCCTAGGAAATTCGGGCGCCGGTGCTTTGCATGTGGATTTTTCGAAATCAAAATTGGGTTCGACCGTTAAAGGGGCGTCATCAGTGATAATCTTTGGTGCGTTCTCATCTTCCTTGTTCTTCGTAAACATCTGCGCCAGACGAGAGCGGATCGCAAATTCGTTTCCGCTATCATCGTTCGCCAGCATTTCCGCGTATTGCTTGAGGATCGTGGGAGGCATGTCGTTCACCAAGGCAATCTCGGGGGAGGACGGCAACACCTCACAGGTCTTCGTATCCGGATCGCCAAGCATATATTGAACCACAAAGCCTATGGGTTTCCCGCCTTTCTCCGTCACACCAAAGACAGCCCAACCATCCGCCACCGCCATCGCTTTGGCGGCCAACAGACGGTACCTTTCCATATTCTGGAATGACCTCTCAAAGCCGCCCTTCGGGTCGAACAGAACTAGCGTGTCTGTACCGTCGATCCTTGGGTAAACTCTGGCTTGCAGGCTGTTTTTGAAGCCGGATGCCTTAGATACGCAGGAGGATTGCGGAAAGCTGGCATTTTCGGTCGCGTTGGTTTGGGCAATCGATAGACATGGCAACGACAATAGAACGGCCGCAGCAGCCCAAAATCTCTTCATTTTTATCCCCCAAGTCAGTAAACATTCAGAATCATGAAAGCGTGCATGTCAACGGCTCCACTTCAAAATTCCTGCGATTGACTGGTGCTGCGGACAATTGGGGTGCCCCAACCTAGCGGATTGATTCCAACGTTTGGTGGCTGCGCCTGACGGCGGCGAAGATTTAGTCTGGATCGGGCCCGCCAGACGAAGAGTCGCGGTTCCTGATTGTGCTCTTTGATGAAGCGATGGCGGACCTCGCCACAGCTAGGCGCCCTCCTCAAAAGGCCGCCCTGCTGTTTCTGAACCGGGTGATGACCGGAGCCGTTCCGTCAGGCAGAGCCGGCGATTTGTGAGGCGAAGTCGCGATAGGGACGCAGAGGGCGGCCCAGAAGCGCGGTCAGGCGCTCCACGTCGCCGGCGTCGGGCAGCATGCCGTCGGTCAGGAACCGTTCGCCCATCAAGCGCATGTCGTACGCCATCCAGGCAGGCAGGAACTGCTTGAGATTCTGCTCGAAACCTTCGGTGTTGTCGCCGCCGTAGCTGATCGGCCGGGCGAGCACGTCGGACCAGATGGCCGCGATATCCGTCCCGGTCAGTGTCTGCGGACCGACGAGGTTGATCCGCTCGAGCGCAAGCGGCTCCGCGGACCGTTCGCGGCGCAGCAGCTCGAGAGCGGCGATCTCGGCGATATCACGCACGTCGACCATGGCGAGACCTTTGGCGCCGATCGGCATTGTGTAGGTGCCATAGCCGGTGATGACGTCTTCGATCATCAGGTCGTTCTGGATGAAATAGGCCGGGCGCAGGATCGTAGCCTGGAAGCCCATCTGCTCGATCATTCGCTCGACGCCGAACTTGCCGGCGAAATGCGGCACGTTCACATACACGTCGGCATGGATCACCGAGAGATAGACGATCCGCTCGATGCCCGCCGATCGGGCGACGTTCAGCGCGACCAAAGCCTGGGTGAATTCGTCCGGCACCACGGCGTTCAAGAGGAACAGGGTGGAAACGCCGGACATGGCTTTGCGCAGTGAATCGACATCGAGAAAGTCGCCTTGCGCGACCGATACGCCCGCCGGGAAGCTGGCTTTCGACGGATCGCGGACGAGAGCACGGACGTCGGCGCCGCGCTTGACGAGGTGCTCGACGACTTGGCGGCCAACATTGCCTGTGGCGCCGGTAACGAGGATGGTCATGGAATTTCTCCTGTTGGGTTGCTTGACAGGCCCAATATGTGTGGCTCACAAACACTCAAACAGACCGAAATTTTAGACGCACCGTCTCACTGGTGGAACACCTATGGATATTCTGGCCCTCACCGATTTCAACCTCGTTGCCCGCCATGGCGGTTTCGGCAAGGCGGCACGGGCCACCGGCCGGCCCAAGGCAACCCTGTCGCGGCGCGTTGGAGACTTGGAAAGCAGCCTTGACCTGCGCCTGTTTGAACGGGGTGCGCGTAACCTGAAGCTGACCGAGGAAGGACGGGCGCTTTTCGAGCGGACGGGGGCGTTGCTTGCCGAACTGGACGAGACGGCCGCGGCGATCGCCTCGGGCGGTCAAAGACCCAAGGGAAGACTGCGGATCAGCGCGCCCCTGCTTTTTTCTCAGACCGCGATGGGGAGGATCGCCGCGGGATTTGCCCTCAAATTTCCGGAGGTGAGGCTGGAGGTCACGACGGAGGACCGGGCTGTGGACATGATCGAGGAAGGCTACGACCTGGTAATCCGGGTCAACCCGGATCCCGACGAAAGCTTGGTCGGACGGGCGTTTCTCCGCGACCGGCTGGTCGTCGTGGCGAGCCCTCACCTTCCTCGCACCGGTGGACCGGCCCCTGCCGTTGCGCGCGGGAAAGGCGAACGGCAAACATGGCACGTGAAGACCGAGGGTGGCCGGTCGACGATCAAAATCGAGCCGGTCCTCGCTTTGGGAACGCTCATTATGGTGCGCGATGCGGTGCGAGCGGGGGTCGGTGCGGCACGTCTTCCCATTTCGTTGGTGGCCCACGATTTGGCTGACGGCACGTTGGTGAATTGGGGGGACATCGACGCCCCTGAGATCGCTCTTTGGACGCTCTACCCCTCCCGGCGGCTGCTCAGCCCGCGCGTGTCGGCGTTCCTGGATTTTCTGAAACAGGCCTTCCCGAACGGGACGCCGGACGAACTGGCCGCCTATATCGGCAGGTGATGCCCGGCTGCTTTCGCCGGCAAGAACTTTTATTTTTGGCGGAAGGAGTTTGCGGTGGAACAAGTTGGGGCGACGGCAATTACCTTGTCGCCCTACAAGAGGAGGACGTCGTGAAAGACTTGCGCAGTCTCCTTGCCGAACTGTCAGCCAACTGGCTCAAGCGCCGCAAGGCGCAGGCGCCCACGACCGTGAACACGGTCAAACCCCGCCCTGCCCACCAGGCGACGCGGCAACGCGCCGCCCACAAACCCAAAACACCGCCCACCCGCGACGTCGCCTCGAACATGTGAGCCCCGCGGACAATGTGGGGCCCAATGCCGCTGGGGGTATCGGCAAGCTATCACGCCAGATTGATTGGTAGCGACGAAACCTTGAGCGGACGTAAGCGTTTATTGCTTCAGCCCAATTGAGGTGGTTCCAATGCAAACGGCATGGTTCTCCAAACCTGTGGCGGTTTCGGTCGGCGTCACCGGTTCCATCCATCATCTGTCCAACACACAGCAGGCCATTGATTTGCTCACCACACATTGGCGTGACGCAGGCAGCCCGAAGCATCGGTCCGCACTGCGCGCCTGCCAGCGGGCGACGAGCGGCGATGTTGCCCCCGACGTCGCCAGGGCGGCGCTCGTCGAAGCAGCGCGCGAAGCCCACATCCTGATCGAATAGCCACATCCTTATCGAATAGCCACATCGTGATCGAATAGGCGTATCGATTGAACCTGCTGACGCTATAATCGCTGCGCCCCCTCCGGAGAACGCCTGCCATGACCCTGAAAACACGCAAGCTCGGCAGCCAGGGGCTGCAGGTCTCGGCCATCGGCCTCGGCTGCATGGGCATGAGCCAGTCCTATGGCCCGGCCGACGAGGCCGAATCCATCGCCACGCTGCACCGTGCCATCGACCTCGGCTGCACCTTCCTCGACACCGCCGAAGTCTATGGCCCTTACGACAACGAAGCCCTGCTCGGCCGGGCATTGAAGGGCAAGCGCGACCAGGTGACGATCGCCACGAAATTTGGCTTCCGCATCGAAAACGGCAAGCAGACCGGAACCGACAGCCGGCCCGAGCACATTCGAGAGGCGGTGGAAGCCTCGCTCGGCCGCCTCGGAACCGACCGTATCGACCTGCTCTACCAGCACCGCGTCGACCCGGCGGTGCCGATGGAGGATGTCGCGGGCGCCGTCGGCGAACTCGTCGCGCAAGGCAAGGTGCGCTTCTTCGGCCTGTCGGAAGCGGGTGCAGCCAACATCCGCCGGGCGCATGCCGTGCATCCGGTGTCGGCGTTGCAGAGCGAGTATTCGCTGTGGGAGCGCAATCTGGAGCCGGAGATCATCCCGCTGCTTGGCGAACTCGGCATCGGCCTGGTGCCGTTCTCGCCGCTCGGCCGAGGGTTTCTCACCGGCCAGGTCAAGCGTGCGGAAGACTATCCCGACGGCGATTACCGCCGCAACGACCCGCGCTACCAGGGCGAAAACTACGACGCCAATGTCGAGGCGGCCGCCAAGGTGAGCGACATCGCCGCTGCCCGCGGCGTCAAGCCCGGCCAGGTCGCGCTGGCCTGGCTGCTGGCGAAGGGCGACGGCTTTGGCATCGACATCGTGCCGATCCCCGGCACCAAGCGCAGAAAATACCTGGAAGAGAACGTCGCCGGCGCCGCGATCAAACTCGATGCCGCCGAGATGGCCGCGCTCGACGAAGCGCTCGCGCCGGGAAAAATCTCCGGCCCGCGCTACACCGAGCGGGGCATGGCGATGGTCGACCGGTAGGGGGCGCCTGCTCCAGCGTCCGCGACAATCTCGCCAAGCTCGTTCCGAATAGTGACGCTAACGAAAGCCCAGATGCTTCCGATAGCAGTGGGTTTCCACGGTGAACCTGCCGGCGACATCATCCGGCAGCCAAAGTGCGTCTTCGAAGCTGCGGTTCAAGCGCCATCCTTCGCGGGCATAAAATCTCTGCGCGCGGACATTTCCCGCCGTGCAGAAAAGCTCGGCCTCCGCCACGCCCTGTTCGCACAAGAGATGCTCGGCATAAGACAGCAGATCGCGGGCGGTTCCGCTTCCCCGTGCCTGCGGGCTTACATAGAGTTTGACCAGCTCCGCCCCGTTTATCGAGACGAAGCCAAGCAATCCATCGGCAGCCGCCACATGGAAGGCATCGGTGGATTGCTCCAGCCACAGCGCAAAATGCGCCGGCGTTCGGTACGCCAGGATTTCGGCTGGAACCAGATGCGCATGGGCATCATGCCAGCCCTGATGCCACAGTTGCACGATCGCCGACCGGTCGGCTTCCTGGGCGGGGCGAATTTCGAGCATTTCTCACCGCCGACGGGTAGCTAATCCGTAAGGCCGCGCGGAGGGCCGCCTGGTTCCATGGGCCTTCCGCCGATTTCGGTCAACCCGCCGCTGCCGCGGTAACCTTCTTGGACGCGGCCCGCTGTCGCCGCATGCGCCGTTTGGCGACAAGCTTGAGCGCGACCGGCGGCTCGTTTGACAGCGCGCCCAGCACGGCGTCGACCATGCCATGCGCCACGAAATCCGCGTTCATGTCACGCGCCAGTTTGCCCGCCGTCTCCTTGTCCTCGCTGTCGGCCTCCGACCAGAACACGATTCCCACCCGAAGTGCGGCCTTCGCACGCTTCAGCCGGCGGACCAGAAAGCGGGCGTGCTTGATGGAATCCCGGTTCAGGAATCCGACCACGACGGTGTCGACGGTTTCGAGCTCAAGGCGGCGAATGCCGGCGGATTCCATATCGGCAAAGCTGGCTTTCGACACCGTCGCGCCCTGGACCTCCAGCACCTGCGCCAGCATCGCGGCAGCGGCGTCGTCGAGCTCGCCACGCCCCCCGGCGCAAAGCACGGACATATCCGTGCCATCGGGCAGTTCGGTCTCGTCCTCCCCGCCGGGATCGTCATCGTCGCTCGCCTCTGCGGCCACGGGCGGCCCCTCCTCCTCGCCTGCCTCCTCCTGCGCGCTGTCGTCGAGATTGGCGACCAGCATCAGGGCACTGGCCGCCACCTGCCGCCTTTGCAAATCGCCCATGACGCCGCGCACACGGTCCTGTTCGCCCAGCAGAAGCGCCGGAATGGCAACCTTGTCATAGAATTCGACCAGATATTTCTCCTCCAGCATCTCCTCGGCATGATCGGTGGCTTCTTCCGGATCGCCGGCCAGCAGCCGCTGGTACAGGCGCGCATGGGGTTCGAGCACGGGCTCGTTGCCGAACAGCACGTCCAGGAATTCAAACTGCGGCACGTGCCTGCCCAGCACCACCAGGCAGACAGTGAGCGGCGTCGACAGGATCAGCCCGAGCGGCCCCCAGAGCCACGTCCAGAAAATCGCCGCGACGATGATCGCCAGCGGCGACAGTCCCGTTCGCGAACCGTAGAGCCAGGGTTCGATGACATTGCCGGTGATCAGTTCCATCACCACGAACAGGGCGGCTGTCCACAGCACGAGCGACCAGCCCGGTGCCACGGCCAGCGCCAGGAACAGCGGCAAAAGCATGCCTATGATCGGGCCGATATAGGGAACGAAACGCAGCGCCAGGGCCAGCAGCCCCCACAGCAGCGCATTGGGAATACCGAGGGCCCAGAGCCCGATCGCGATCGGTATGGCGTAGACGATGTTGACGACCAATTGCATCAAGAGATAGCGGCCCACCCGCTTGGCGGCATCCTGAAGCGCCTCGGTGGTGCGGTGGAGGTCGCCGTAGCCGACAAGCCGGATGAAGCGGTCGCGCAGATCCTCCCGCTCGAGCAGCATGAAGATGACGACGACGATGATCAGCCCGGCCGACCCAAGCGGGCTGATCAGCGGCCCGACGACATTCTGCAGGACCTGAAGCGGCCTTTCGTGCGCGACGATCTCGACGGGCACCGGCTCGCGCGGCGGCTTTTCCGGGGTGGCGGCCGGCAGCGAGGGGTCTTGCCTGTCGATCTCCTGGCCGACCCGCTCGACCACCTTGCTCAGTCTGGCAAGAATCCCGCCGCCGACCCCGGTTTCCTTGAGCGAGCGGATCTTGGTCAGGATGTTGGTCTGGTAGACCGGGATGTTCTGCGCCAGTTCGCTGACCTGCGTGGCGACGATGAAGGAGAACAGGCCAAGCGCCGCGAAGGCGCCGAGCACGCTGGCGATGACGGCGGCAATCCGGGGAATGCCGAGCTTTTTTAGCGCTGCGACAAGCGGCGCCAGTGCGAAGGTCAGCAGCAGCGCGATGGCGATCGGCAGGAAAACTTCGCGCCCGAAATACAGTGCCGCCACTGTCGTGACGATGGCCGCCACATTGGGCAAAGAGGTTCGCGGATGGGGCGCGGCCGCTGAAAGGGCGTCCCCCAGCCCATCAGCCGGAGACGCCGTGCCGTTTCGACGATTGGCCACGTGATGCCTCCCTGCCAAATGCCATGATCGGGCATATAGAGCGGACGTGCAACTTTAGCCAACGATGAAATACGCCTCGCTCACAGGCAATGATCCGGCCCGCACCGGCCGCTCCCGAAGGGCTAAATGGAAGTCAGGCTCGCCCGATCGGATCAGCGCGCCGCATGCCTGGCCAGCGCGTGCTCGATCAGCACGTCGATGGTCTGGCTGTAGCCGATGCCTGAGGCGGCAAGCGCCTTGGCATACATCGAGATGTCGGTGAAGCCGGGAATGGTGTTGACCTCGTTGACAAGCAGGCTGCCGTCGGCGCGCAGGAAAAAATCGACGCGCGCCATGGCTTCGCAGCCAAGCGCCTGGAACGCCTGCCGCGCCATATCCCTGGCCTTTTCGGCCACATCGGCCGGGACATCGGCGGGCACCTTGACCAGCGCGCCGTCGGCATCGAGATATTTGGCCTCATAGGTGTAGAAGCCGTGCTTGCCGGCCGGAATGATCTCGCCGGGCAGCGACACCGTCAGCGACCCGTCGGCGCGCTCCAGCACCGAGAACTCGATCTCGCGGCCCTCGACGAATTCCTCGATCAACACTTTGCCGTCGTAGCGGAAAGCCGTGTCGATGGCCTGCTCGAAGCCGTCCCTGTCATTCACCTTGCTGACCCCGAAGGACGAGCCCTGGCGCGCCGGCTTGGCGAAGAAAGGCAGGCCGAGCGTCCCGGCAATCTCCTGGAAGGAATGCTTGCCGTTTCGATGCACGGTGACGGAGCGGGCAACCGCCAGTCCCGCCTCGCGCATCAGCCGCTTGGCGACGTCCTTGTCCATGGCGGCGGCCGAGGCGAGAATGCCGCAGCCGACATAGGCGACATCGGCGACCTCGGCATAGCCCTGCACCGAGCCGTCCTCGCCGAACGGCCCGTGCAGCACCGGGAACACGACGTCGATGGGGGGCAGCTCAGGCTGCGTACCATCCCGCGACACCGCAACCAGCCGGCCCTTGCCGCCGGGCAACAAAGCAACCTCCGGGCCGTCTTCGGAGGCCGGCGCCCCTGCCGCCTCATCGCCGATCGCCGCGGCGCGATCGAGTTGTTGCAGCAGCCACCTGCCGCCTCGCGAAATGGCGATCGGCACGATATCGTAGCGCATGCGGTCGATCGCCTTCAGCACATTGGCGGCCGAAAGGCGCGACACGTCGTGCTCGGCCGAACGCCCGCCATAGAGGATGGCCACTCTTGTCTTGTCGGTCATCAAAATCCCTCGACTGTCAAAAAATCAAATGGCGACGGCAATGCCGCGATTGGCAAAGAAGCGGTCGAAATCGGCCGGTGACAACACTGCGTCTGCCTGTGTGGCGGGCTCATGGCCGGACGGGTTGTGAAAGCGGAAACCTTCGTCGGATGCCGCGGTGATCAGCACCAGATGGCCGCCCTTCGAGGGCGGCTCGCGCTCGGGCCAGCGGATCGAGCTGCTGACCGACGCGATGAAGAAGCGCGTCCGCTGCATGATCGCCGGAATGTCTGATGTGGCGACATTGGTCATCACCTCGGCGCGCAGGCCGAAAGCTTCCTTCACGAAGCTGACGAAGGGCGCGTAGATCAGCCCCTTGATCGATCCCTCATTGACGACATAGCCGCCATATAAGGTGCAGCGCCTGGCAAGCTCGATCGTCGGCACGATCTCGCCGCGGCTGGCCAGGATCATTTTAAGGCAGGCCATGCCGCAGATGTTGGCGGCCCAGATTGCGTATTCATCGAGGGTCTCCGCCCCGGATCGCCTCCACAGCGGATCGCGCCTGAGCGCAACATCCGCGCCGTCGGCGAGCACGTCCAGCGTCATGTCAGGCGTTTCCCACTGGCTGAAAAACGGCACGGTTTCAGGCGGCGGGCTCATGCGGTCTCCTCGGTCGGCTGGTTCCATCTCGTATACGAGGATACGAGATGGATGAAAAGCCGTGACATTCAGTGGCGCGACCCAGAAGATGTCATCTTCCGTTTCGGTCAACCATCGCTGACATCCGGGGTTAGCGGAAGCCTCTCCCGCCTTCGTCATCCACAGGCGGAGCAGGAGCGAAGCTCCGTCGCGGAGACCCGAGGATGACGAACGTGGTGAATGCTGCGCGCCGCCTACTCGGCCTTCGCCCAGCCGAAAACCAGCCACGCATATTTCGATTTTTCGTAGGGTTCGACAGTGTAGGTCATCTGCATGTCGCCGTCCTTGGCGTAGATATCCAGCCGGGGCGCCGTATCCAGCTCGAGCCACGCCGAACTCTTGCTGAACGACCAGGTTCCGCACCAGACGCAAGGCCCCGACGTCGGATCCCCGGGCTGGTGAAAATTGTAGCGGCCGTCCGCCGTGATCTCCAGATAATCGAACGCCCCGTAAAACGCGGTCACCGTCTGCTGGAACTCACTGGCGGCCGCTTCCTGTTCCGGTGTCGGCGCATCCTTCATATCGCGCGGCGGCCGGATGGCTCCGCCGTTGAGTTTCCATTTGCCGACAAAATCCTTCTCGGTCGGAAGATATTCCTCCTGGGCCTGCGCCGATGAAATATAAGCAAAGGATGATATACTTGTGAGGCCAACGGCCCCGATCGCAAATAGAAGCATGGCGGCACAGATCGCCCTTGCTGGGTTTTGCATAAAAAAATATCTCCACGGGGGGTAAGGGGAGTTTTATTGAAAATTTGTGGCGGACGTTGCTTCGGGACCGATTCCCACCCGCCATTTGCACGGTTAGCATCGGGGCCACCGATCTGGCAACGCAAGCAACTTCTCTCCGGCATCGCCCATGCACCCGCGATCCCGGCCGGCTGAATATCGGCAGCTTAGAAGGTGATCTTCACCGAAGCGGCGCTGCGACGATGCGGGCCGTGATGGACGGCCTCGATGTTGTTGCCGTCCGGATCGAGCAGGAAGGCGGCGTAATAGCCGGGGTGATAGGGCCGTTCGCCCGGCGCGCCATTGTCCGTGCCGCCGGCCGCCAGCCCGGCCTTGTAGAAGCCGTCGACCATGGCGTGGTCCCTTGCCTGGAAAGCCAGGTGATGGCGGCCGGTGAGTTTTCCCTGTGCGGCCCGGCTGTCGGCAGTGGAGACAAACAGTTCGTCGGCCCAGAAAAAGTCGGCGCCGCTACCTCCGATCGGGACATCGAGCGCCTGCAGGACCGCCTCGTAGAAACGCCGGCTGGCCGCGAGGTTTCTGACCACCAGTTGGATGTGGTCGATGAGCCGGCCGCGATGCAATTCCTGGGTTTCCATGAAAACGCCTCCTCGTGTGGGTTCGAATTTAGGTTGGGATAGGGCGTCGTCAATGCGGATACTTCCCAGCAAACAAAGGGCCCGCCGGGAGGGGATCCGGCGGGCCTTTGGAAAGCATGTCTAGCCTTCAGGGGTCTGAGGGGGGATCAGACCTGGTAAGAACCTTTGTTGGCCGCGGAGGTTCCACCCGAACAAAAAAATTGCCGATGGCCCGTCCGCGGAATTCAAGCAGTGGAGGCGATTTCTTCGCGAGACCACTCACAGTTTGGAACTTTCCGCTCGCAACCGGGTTTGGTGGCGCGGTGGGAGGAATTGCGATTGGATTGTTTTCAGAGGCTCGAAGCGCTGGTCGACAGCGCCGGTGTCGACGATATCGAGGAAGCAACCGCTCTGCTGCGCCGGTTCAAGGGCAGGTCGCGCCAGGTCGCGGCAGCCATCGACGAATTCATGCTCGATTTCATGACCTTGGTCTTCGTCGTCGAAAACGGCGAAGAAGGTTTCGAAAGGCCGGTCCGCAAGCTCGCTCGCACCAGGCTTTCAAAGCTTGAGCGGCTGGTGACTGTAACGGCGGAGGAAAAGCCGGCTTCCAGCGCCGGCCTATCCCTTCAGGATGGCGGCTAGCCTTGGAATGCCTTCGCTCACCGCGCGCCGGTCGGCGAGCGTGAAGGACAGCCGCAGCGTGTTGCGCCCGGTGCCATCGGCATAAAAGGCGTTGCCCGGCACGAAGGCGACCCGCGCTTCCTTCACCGACCGAGCCAGAAGCTCGGTGGCGTCGGCCCCTTCCGGCAGTGTCACCCAGACGAACATGCCGCCTTCCGGGCGGCTCCAGGTCACGCCTTCGGGCATGTGGGCTTCCAGTGCCGAGAGCAGCCCGTCGCGGCGCTCGCGATAGGCGTCGATGAGTTTTTCCACCTGGCCTTCGAACACGGCTTCGGCGACGCGATGCATCACCACCTGGTTGATCGACGGGCTGTGCAGGTCCGAGGCCTGCTTCATCAGCACCAGCTTCTCGACAATGTGGCGCGGCGCGCACACCCAGCCGACCCGCATGCCCGGCGACAGGATCTTCGAGAACGAGCCGCAATAGAGCGTGCGCGCCTTGTCGATGCCGCCGGACCGGGCACAATCGAGCGCCAGGATCGGCGGCTCGCCCTCGCCGTCATAGCGCAGCGCGCGGTAAGCGGCATCCTCGATGACGGCGATGTCGAGTTCGCCGGCAAGGTCGAGCACCGCCTCGCGCTGCTCACGGTTCAGCGTGTTGCCGGTCGGGTTGGCGAAATCCGGCACCAGATAGGCGAATTTGGCCTTGCCGCCATTGGCGGCCGCCGCCGCGCGATAGGCATCGGGCGTCATGTTGCCGCCGGCCGGGGTCAGCCGGTCGTAGCGCGGCTCATAGGCATTGAAAGCCTGCAGCGCGCCGAGATAGGTCGGCCACGTCACCAGCGCGGTGTCGCCCGGCGACAGGAACAGCTTGCCGAGATAATCCAGCGCCTGCTGCGAGCCGGAGGTGATGAAGATGTTGGCCTCGTCGCAGGCGACGCCGAGCTTGCCCATCTGCCCGGCGAGCCAGCGCCGCAACGGCAGATAGCCTTCCGAGACCTGGTACTGCAGCGCAGCGCCCGCCTCGGCGCCACCCAGCACATCGGCATAGGCGTCGCGGATCGCCTCGGCTGGGAACAGCGCCGGATCGGGAATACCGCCGGCAAACGAGATGATGTCCGGCTGGTCGAGCAGCTTCAGCAGCTCGCGGATTTCGGACGCTTTCATGCGCGACGAGCGCGAAGCCAACAGGTTCATAAGGGTCACGGCACGCCTCCCCGGACGCTGCATAGGTCAACTTGACTGACCTATATCCCCTCTTGGCCGCGAATTGAAGTGTGCCTGAACGGTTTCCCGAATGCGCCAGCGCTGGCGCACTGCTCGAACGCCGCGAGCAGTTCCACAAAAGTGTTGCAGCGTTTTCCGACCGCCTAAAGGCTCTTCTTGTAGCCGAGATGGCTGCCGGTGAAGCCGAGGCTTTCGTAAAAACGATGCGCGTCCGCCCGCCCCTTGTCGGTGGTCAGTTGGACGAGGCTGCAGCCGCGCGCCCGGCACGCGTCGATCGCCCATTCGATCATCTGCCTGCCGATGCCGTCCGAGCGCCTGTGGCCGGCGACCCGAACCGCCTCGATCTGGCCGCGCCACGCGCCCTTGCGCGAGAGCCCGGTAAGGAAAGATATCTGCAAGGTGCCGACCACCTCGCCGCCATCCACGGCCACCGCCAGCAGCTGATTGGGATCGGCGTCGATGGCGTTGAAAGCGTCGACATAACCTTGCGCCAGCGGCAAGGAAGCGTCCTCGCGGCCGGCGCCAAGCGGGTCGTCGGCCAGCATGGCCACGATGTCAGGCAGGTCGGAGGCTTGCGCACGGCGGAAGGTGATCATGGTGTCGAGATATCGCGAGGCGGCGGCAGCGGCAAGATTTGAATACGTTCCCACTAGGCGCGGGCTAAACTTCGCCCTCATAAACCCGCTGCGCCTGCGTCAGCGCCTCATCGAGCCGCGCGCCCTCGGCATATCCAGCCAGGTTCCGCGGCCGCTCCATGTCAGGCATCAGCCTCGGACACGGCTCGGCGGCGCCGACCACCATCCGCACCGGGATGACGCCGGCCCAAACCGGATGCCCGTAATCCTCCTCGTCGTCGCCGACGCCTTTGGCGCGCACCTTCGCCGATGCCTCTTCAATACGCATGCCGATCACCGTCGTCGCCTTGGCCTCCTGCGCCGAGATCGGCCGCAGGGTCTCGCTCCGGCCGGGATAGAAACGGTCGACGACGCCGGCCAGCGCCTTCAGTTTCTCCTGCGGCTCGTCGACGATTCGCGCCGTGCCGAAACACATCGCCGAGCGGTAGTTGGCCGAATGGTTGAAGCCCGAGCGCGCCAGCACCAGCCCGTCGAGATGCGACACCGTGAGACAGGCCGGCGTGCCGCCGCGCAGATTGCGCAGCATGCGGCTGGCCGACGAGCCGTGCCAGTACAGCATGTCGTCCTCGCGCCAGTGGATGGTCGGCGTGCAATAGGGCTGGCCGTCGAACGTATAGGCGACATGGCACAGCAGCCCGGCATCCAGCACCGCGAAGACTGCCGCATGGTCATAGCTGCCGCGCTCGTGCAGGCGCTTGACGCGGTTGCGGCTGGTGGTCGGAAAACTGGCTGGCGTGTCGTTCACGGCTTGCATCCTTGGTTGTCGTCTGCCAAGCATGCGCCATGACATTGGTCGATAAAAGAACCAATCCTATGAAGAAAAACCGGACCAATTTTCCGGATTGGTCGGCGCTGATCCCGGTCCTGCCGGGCGACGGCCCGCGCAGCCGCGAGCTCTATGCGGCGCTCAGGCGGCTGATCGAGACCGGCGCGCTGGCCACCGGGGCGAAACTCCCGACCACCCGGGATCTCGCACAGCGCTTCGGTCTGTCGCGTTCGGCGGCGGTTGCCTGTTTCGAAATGCTGATCTCGGAGGGGTTTGCGGTCGCCAAGGTCGGCGCCGGCACCTTCGTCGCGCCTGATGTGCCGCATCTGCCGCTGACGCTGATCAAGCCGCGTCCAGCGGAGATCGAGGTCGCGGCGTCGCTACCTTGCGGCCTTGGCGTTGCGGTCTCCGATCCGCGCACGCTTGATATGTTTCGCATCCTTCTGTCGCGCCACCTCACCCGCCCCGGACCGGAGCATTTCCGCTATGGCGATCCGCGCGGCGGCCTGCCGCTGCGCACGGCAATTGCCACCTATCTCAGGACCGCACGCGGCGTGCGCTGCGACGCCGGCCAGATCGTGCTGACGTCGGGCACGCAGCAGGGGCTCGATCTCCTGGTGCGTGCAGCACTTCGTCCCGGCGATGCCGTCTGGATCGAAAACCCCTGCTATCCCATGGCGCACGCCGTGCTGGCCGGCAGCGGGGCCACGGTTTTTGGCGTACCCGTCGACGCGGAAGGGCTCGATCCCGAGATCGGCGAAAGCCTGTGCTCCAAGGCGCGCGCGGCCTATGTCACGCCCTCGCATCAATATCCGCTCGGCGTGACGATGACGATGCGCCGCCGTCTCGCTTTGCTCGACTGGGCGCGGCGCAACGATGCCTGGATCATCGAGGACGACTACGACAGCGAGTTCCGCTATGCCGGCCCGCCGCTGACTTCGCTGCAGGGCATGGACGGCTCGGGCCGTGTCGCCTATCTCGGCACCTTCTCGAAAATCCTCTTCCCCGGCCTGCGCATCGGCTATGTCGTGGTGCCCGAAGCGCTGCTCGATGCCGTGATGGCGGTCAGGGCGCGCTCCGACCGCTTCCCCTCGACGCTGGCCGAAGGCGCGCTGACCGACCTGTTGAACGAGGGCCATTTCGCCGCGCATCTCAGGCGCGTGCGCCGCCGGGTGCAAGCCGCGCGCGACGTGCTGGTCGCCGGCCTCGAGACGCATTGCGGCGATGCCCTCGAAGTAATCGTGCCCGAACAGGGGCTGCACTTGATGGCGACGCTGAAGCACGCCGGGCCGGACACGGCGATCGTCGAGGCGGCGAAGGCGGCAGGTGTCGGCGCCAGGGCCTTGTCCTCGATGTTCATCGGCGGGGCGTCCCGGCAAGGCCTGGTGCTGGGTTTTTCCGGGTTTTCGGACGAGGAACTGATGGCCGCGACGGTACGACTGGGTGGGGTGATGGGCCGCAGTCCCGGCCGCCAAACTACCTGATCCTGCTCAAACAATCCTAGGGCGAAGCAGGAGCGCAGCTCCGTCTCGGAGGCCCTCGGATGACGAAGTCCTCAGCCGCACTGCGCCAGCACCTTGCCGATGGCCGCGCTTGAACCCTTCAGCGGAAAGCTGATCTCGCCATATTTGGCTGAACTGACCGACACATCGCCCTTGCCGCGCAACAGGTCGAGCAGCGGATCGGCTTTCGCCAGGTTGACCACGAAGTAGTTGTACATGGCCTCCAGCTGCAGCGCCTTAGTTACCGTCTTGCCGTCGGCCTTGAACGCGAACGAACCGCTGATGCCAGGCTCCAATTGCTGGCCGTTGGCGCCGAGATCGTAGCTCAGCACCGGCGTGTCGAAACAGGTCAGCATCAGATACGCATCGCCTTTCGGCCCGCCGCAGACCGAGGCCGTCAGCACGCTGCCGCCCTCGTCTTCCTCCATCCTGGCGCTCCAGCCGCCGCACGACGCGGCAAACGCCGGTTGCGCGGCCTGCAGGACCGCTACCGCACCGGCGACGACGAGATGTGCAACTCTCATGGCTCCCCCAATTGACTGCCTTCAGGGCATTTGCAGCGCCCGTCGCCAGCATATAGGAAAAAGCGATCCGATGGCATTGCCCCTTGCGGCAGCCGGTCCTGTTTCGCGGAGAGTTGGATTGAGAGCCTGCATTCGCCTGTGTCTGTCCTTTGCCGCCCTGCTGGCCTTGCCGCTCACCGCTCATGCCGAGTGGAAGCCGGTCGAGAAGATCGAGCCCTACGCGATCTCGGGCCAGTCCGGCGCCGAACTCTACCGCTCGATCGGCGAGAAAGGGCCAAAGCTCGGCATTGCCCGCGCCATCGCCTACACCAATTTCAAGCTGACCTGGGGGCTAAGGGATTACAAGCCCAGCGGCAAGGACTGCGTGCTGACGGCCGGGCGGCCGAAGCTGATCGTCACCTACACTTTGCCGAAACCCTCCCGCTCCCTGCCGCCGGCCGTCCAGAAGAACTGGGACACCTTCATCGCCGGCGTCGCCGCCCATGAGAAGGTGCATGGCGCCAGCATGGTCCAGATGGTCCACGACATCCAAGCCGCGACGGACGGCCTGACCGTCGCCGACGATCCCGAATGCAGCAAGACCAGGGCCGAGGTGGTCAAGCGGCTCGACGCGATCTCGAAGGCGCGGGTGCAGGCAAGCCGCGACTTCGACCGTATCGAATTCGGCAATGGCGGGAATTTGCAGAAACTGGTTTTTTCGCTCGTGACCGGCCCCTGAAGCCACCTGACACGGATCAGGAGGCGGGCACTGATGACTTACCAGGCGCAGCAATTGAAGCTGCCGATCTCCCCCCTTGCGAGGGAGATGGCCGGCAGGGCAGAGGGGAGTCTGACAGAACTCGGCCCCTTCCAGCTACTGCGGTATGGGCGCGAGGTGCGAGCCCTCACCGCGTTTCCGCGTTCGCTCTCAGCTCCGCCCGCTTCTCGTCCGACACCACGGCCAGATCCAGCACCTTCTGCAATTCGGCCGCATGGCGGAAGGACGGTTCGGCCTGCACGCCCGTGCGCACCGCGTCAGTGAAACGCTGGTAGTTGGTCTCCACCGTGCCGGGGTCGCGCTCTTCCCATATGGCGTTCTCGACATTCTCCCCCACGCATGCCTTGAGCGTCGAACCGTCGAGATTGTGCACCACTTCGATGCCGCCCTTCTCGCCATAGATGCGCAGACGCAGTTCGTTGAGATGGCCTGTTGCCCAGCGGCTGGCATGCACCACGCCGAAGGCGCCGTTGGAAAAATCCAGCGTCATGGCGAAGCTGTCATTGGCGTCGAGTCCGTAGTCGCCGATGCGGTTGCCGGGCGCCTTGTCGAAGGCGCGCAGCCGGCAGAATACATGGTCGATGTCGACGGCTGCGCCATAGCTGGCGAAATCGAGGATGTGGATGCCGACATCGCCGAGCACGCCATTGGAACCGTGGCCGCGCGACAGCCGCCACAGCCATTTCGGATCGGTGCGCCAGTCGCCCCAGAATTTCGACACCAGCCAGCTCTGCAGATAGGACGCCTCGACATGCCTGACGGTGCCGATCTCGCCCGCTTGCACCATCTGGCGCGCTTTCTGCAGCGCGGCCACATTGCGATAGGTGAGGTTCACCATGTTGACGATGCCGGCAGCCTCGGCGGCATCGGCCATCTCGGTCGCCTTGCCGAAGTTTTCGGCCAGCGGCTTTTCGCACAGCACCGGCTTGCCGGCGGCGATCAGCGCCATGGTGGTCGGGTGGTGGATGCGGTCGGGCGTGACATTGGCCACCGCGTCGAACTCGCCCCATGCCAGCGCCTCCTCCAGTGCGGTAAAGCGGTTGGGAATGTCAAAGCTGTCGGCGAACTCGCCGACCCGCGCCGGATCGACATCGACCGCGCCGACAATGTCGATGCCCTCGATGGCGCTGAAGCGCCGGGCATGTTCCTGCGCCATCCAGCCGGTGCCGAGTATCAAAAGCCGCATTATTTGCTCCTTGGGGTGAGATGCCGGAATCCCCTCCCGGCCGACGCCCTCAAATAGCGCGTATAATGCCGCCGTCGACCCGGATGTTCTGGCCGGTGATGTAGCCGGCGCCCTCCGACGCCAGGAAGGCGATGGTCGCGGCGACCTCTTCCGAAGTGCCGTAGCGCTGCATCGGCACCGAGTCGCGGCGTTCTTCGGTGGCCGGCAGGCTGTCGATCCAGCCGGGCAGCACATTGTTCATGCGCACATTGTCGGCGGCATAGGTGTTGGCGAAGATCTTGGTGTAGGCGGCAACGCCGGCGCGGAACACGGCGGACGTCGGGAACATCGGGCTCGGCTCGACCACCCAGGCCGTCGAGATGTTGATGATGGCCCCACCCTTCTGCTTGACCATCTGGGGTGCCACGATGCGCACCGGCCGGATGACGTTGAGGAGGTAGACGTCCATGCCGGTGTGCCATTGCTCGTCGGTGATCTCGAGGATCGGCGCGCGCGGCCCGTGGCCGCCGCTGTTGACCAGCACGTCGATGCGGCCATAGCGCTCCAGCGTCAGGTCGACGAGGCGGTGCAGATCGTCGTTCGACTGGTTGGAGCCGGTGACGCCGAGCCCGCCAAGCTCCTTGGCCAGCGCCTCGCCCTTGCCCGAAGAGGAAAGAATGGCAATCTTGAAGCCGTCCGCCGCCAGCCGCTTGGCCGCCGCCGCCCCCATGCCGCTGCCGCCGGCCACCACCACAGCTACTTTTTCTACACTCATCGGATTTCCCTCTCAGGGTTTGCGGGCACCGCAAGCGGTGTTTTCGGGAGTTGAGCGTCGATATAGCTGGTTTTCCCCGTCGGTTCGAACCAGAATGCCTGAAATCAACCTGTAGAAAAACTACTGCATGCCCGAAACCTTCCTCAGCTTGCCGCCGTTGAATGCGCTGCGCGCCTTCGAAGCCTCGGCGCGTCATCTCAACTTCCGCATCGCGGCCGAAGAGCTCAACGTCACGCAAGGGGCGGTCGCCCAGCACATTCGCGGGCTGGAGGCCGATCTCGGCACGAAGCTGTTCGAGCGGCTGCCGCGCGGCCTGGCGCTGACCGATGAGGGCCGCGCCTATGTCCCCAACATCCGCCGCGCCTTCGACCTGATCTCGGAGGCGACGCTGCTGCTTCGTCCCGAGCCGGCGCGGCTGACGATCAGCGTGACGCCGAGCTTCGCCACCAAATGGCTTATCCCGAGGCTGCACGACTTCGTCGCGCACAACCCGCTGGTCGACCTGCGCGTGCTGGCCAGCGAAAGCCTGTCGAGCTTCCAGGCCGACGGCGTCGACATCGCGGTCAGGCAGGGCCGCCCACCCTTCGGCGCCGGGCTGGTCGTCGACCTGTTGTTTCCCCAGCAGATCGTCGCCGTGTGCAGCCCGGCCCTGCTGCCGGCCGGCGCGATCGAGATCGCGGCCTCCGAAATCCAGCACCACGTGCTGCTGCACGATGCCCACAATCTGTGGCCGGAATTCATGGAAAAGGCGATCGGCCTGAAGATGACGACCGAACTCAAACGCATGCGCTTCAACCAGACCGGCCTCGCCATCGACGCGGCCGTCGCCGGCCAGGGCATTGCGCTGGCCAGCCGCTTTCTCGTCGCCGCCGAACTCGCCGCCGGCCGTCTGGTTCAGCCCGTCAGCGGCGAAATGCGCGGCACGCAGGATTTTTATGTCGTGATGCCGAGAAAACAGCGCCACCCCGAGCCGACGCAGGCCGTGCGGCAATGGCTGCTCGATGCAGGAGAAAGGCCAATCTAGATCGGCCTAGATCGGCAGCAAGGCGTCGGGTTTCACATTGGCAATCGAGGCGTAGGTGTGCGTTTCCCGAACCCCGGGCAGCGGCAGGATGACCCGCTGCAGGAAATCCTGGAACATCGCCATGTCGGCGATGCGCGCCTTGACCAGATAGTCGAAGCCGCCGACCACCATGTGGCACTCGATGATCTCGGGCGCCCGCAATACGGCCTCGGCGAAGCGGTCGAAGACATGCGGCGCCGTGTGGTCGAGCCGCACTTCGATGAAGACGAGCTGCGCCTGTCCGATTTTGGCCGGATCGAGCACGGCGCGCACCGCGCGGATAAACCCGTCGGCGAACAGCCGCTTGACGCGCTGCGCCGCCCCGGTCGGCGACAGGCCGACCCGCCGGGCCAGATCGAGCGTCGTGCGGCGGCCGTCCTCCTGCAACAAACGCAGCAGCGAGCGGTCGATACGGTCGAGATCGTCCATTTCAGGATTCACGCTTTCTGAGCCGAACACGCGTGATAATCACGCCAAAATAACAAAAACAGCATATTTCATCACGCCGATAGATCGCAATACCGTTGTCGTGCAACCGACAACGAAAGCGGATTCCATGACATCAGCGATATCCACCTCCCGCAGCGCCCAGGCCAAGGGTGACACGCCCGTACTCATCCTGAGCGAGGCCGAGGTGAAAACCTGCATCGACCTGCACGAGCTTCTCGACGTGCTCGCCGGCGGCTTCAAGGCGCTGTCCGGCGGCAAGGTGGTCAATCCGGGACGGCCGCAGCTCGATATTCCGCAGGTCGGCTATTCGCTGGCGATGTCGGCATGGATGGCAGGCATGCATCTGACGGTGAAGATCGTCAACGTCTTCGAGGGCAACGTCGCCAAAGGCATCCCCAGCCACCTCGCCACCATCCATCTGTTCGACCCTGAGACGGGCATGCCGGTCTGCGTCATGGACGGCACCTATATCACCGCAGTGCGCACCTCCGGCTCGGCCGTGCTCTCGGTGCGTGAACTCGCCCGCCGCGACGCCAAGGTCGCGACGGTGATCGGCGCCGGCGTGCAGGCCGGCCAGCATCTGCATCTTTTGCCGCTGGTGCGCGACTTCGCCGAAATCCGCGTCGTCTCGAAGGAATTCGCCGATGCGCAGGCGCTCGCCGCGCAATATCCCGGCGTCGTTGCCGTCGCCGATATAGAGGCCGCGGTGCGCTCGTCCGACGTCGTCTGCCTGGCAACGCATTCCTATGCGCCGGTGATCTCGGCCGACTGGGTGCGGTCCGGCAGCCACGTCTCGTCGGTAGGCGTCGCCCCGCCGGGCGGCGAGTTGCCGGTCGAGCTTGTCGGGCGGGCCAGCCTGTTCGTCGAGACCAGGGATGCCTTTGCCCCGACGCCGGTCGGTTCCTGCGAACTGGCGGGCATTGATCCGCAAACCGGAACCGAGCTTGGCGAAATGCTGCTCGGACTGCGGCCGGGACGGGTCAGCGCCGATCAGGTCACCGTCTACAAGGCCATGGGCGTCGCCATGGAAGACATGGTGGCCGCGGACCTTGCCTACCGCGAGGCGGTTCGGCGGGGAATGGGGCGTGTGGTTGCGCTGTAGCGGAGCCCCTCGATTGTTGAAGCCAGCGCCGCCCGTCGATAGGATCGTCCTTCTCCCCGTTCACGGCAGAGCTATCGCATATGGAATTCCTGAGATGTCTGCCCGGCACGCACCCCCACCCCTAACCCCTCCCCGCAAGGGGGAGGGAGACTTCCGTTGGCGCCGACCTGCGCAAATCCCCTGTCTTTTCGGCGCCAAAGAAGAATTAGAGGCACGCGGCAGCGTTCCCTCCCCCTTGTGGGGAGGGTTAGGGTGGGGGTCCATCTTCGCAAGAATCCTTATGCGATGGCCCTGCCGTTCACGGGGGAGAAGATGGCGGCGCCAGATGAGGGGGCGGCGTAATGTCGGGAAATTAGGGCCCGCCCCTACCCCTCCACCGTCTCCAGCACACTCAGCAGCGTGCCTTCCATGTCAGGCTCGTCGCCGGAGCAGACGCACAGCATCTCGGCGTCGCCCTCGCCCACCGAGAGATAGGCGTGGCCCATGGTGGAATCGATGTAGACGCTTTCGCCCTGTTTCAGCCGCACCGGCGCGTACTGGTCGGTGTGCAGTTCGATCTCGCCCTTGAGCACGATCAAAAACTCCTCGCCGGCATGCCTGGTCAGCGGACCGAATTCCTGCGGCGTGCGGGCGCGTGCATAGGCGTGGATCGGTACCATGCGCTTGCGCACCAGGTCTGTGGCCAAATAGCGGTAGTCGTAGTTGCGGGTCAGCTGGCGCAGCGTGTTGGACGGCGAGGTCACCGAACGACGGGTGCGCGCGGACGGCTGCTTGCGGTCGCCGCTGAGCAGTTCGGTGACATGGATGCCCAGCCCCTCGCAGATCTGCAGCAGCTTGTCGTAACTCAACGACATCTGGTCGTTCTCGACCTTGGACAGCGTCGACACTGCGACGCCGGTCAGCGTGCTGACCTCCTGCAAGGTCCAGCCATGCGTCTTCCTCAAGCCGCGCAGACAATCACCGAGGTTCGGTTGCTCCGACATCGTCAGCTCCGTTGCGCGGCCCATCGAGCCGCCAGTCTACCCTAGGTAGTCCAACTCTCTGCTGCTATCAACAACGCTAACAATTTTCTTATACGCTAAATATTGACTGGATAAGAAATTATTTCTACCCCTAGGAGATGCAGTCCAAGTCCCTCCAGAAAATCGTCGTCATCGGCGGCGGCATTGCCGGCCTTTCGCTGGCGGCGGCCGTGCAATCCTGGGCTGAGGTCACCGTGCTCGAGCGCGAGCCGCATCTCGGCTACCACGCCAGCGGCCGCTCGGCGGCGCTGTTTTCAGAAACCTACGGCAATGCGCTGGTGCGGGCGCTGTCGCTGGCCAGCCGGCAGGCGATCATAGATGGCGGATTCGCCGCCCACCGACGCGGCGCGCTGCATGTCGGCGGCGTCGAGGACAGTGCAGCCGTCGACCGCATGGCGGCCGAGATGCAGGCGCTCGTGCCGAGCGTACGGCGCCTGTCGGCTGCCGAAGTCACCGCGCTGGTGCCGGTCATCGCCACGGCAACCACTTGCGGCGGCGTCCATGAACCCGGCGCGCTCGATGTCGACACGGGAAAGATGCTTGCCGCTTCAGCCTCGGCGCTCAAGGCGGGCGGCGGCGTCATCCGCACCGGCGAGGAAGTGCTGGAGATTTCCCGCGTCCCAAACGGCTTCAGCGTCGCGACCAATGCCGGCGCCTACCAGGCCGATATCGTCGTCAACGCCACCGGCGCCTGGGTCGATGTCGTCGCCGGGCTGGCCGGTCTCTCCGGCCTTGGCTTCCGGCCCAAGCGCCGCACCGCCTTCCTGTTCGATCCGCCCGCCGGCACGAACATCAGCGCCTGGCCGCTGGTGGTCGATCTGCACGAACAATTCTACTTCAAGCCCGATGCCGGCAGGCTGATCGGCTCGCTCGCCGACGAAACCGATTCCGCGCCTTGCGACGCGTATCCCGAAGACATCGACGTCGCCATCGCCGTCGACCGCATCGAACAGGCGACATCGCTGCGCATCGGCCGTCCGTCGACACCGTGGGCGGGCCTGCGCACCTTTTCGCCCGACCGCACGCCGGTCGTCGGTTTCGACCCGCGCCTGCCCGGCTTCTTCTGGCTCGGCGGCCAGGGCGGCTACGGCTTCCAGGTGTCGCTGACGCTAGCGCGGCTGGGCTCGGCACTGCTTCGCGGCCAGTCATTGCCGGACGATCTCGCGGCTCGCGGTGTCACCACAGCCGCGCTGGCGCCCGACCGTTTCATCACCCCGGCGGCAACGCCATGAACTTCACCGGCCTGTCCTTCCCTCAACCCGTAAAGTGTCATCAGGAGCGTTTGCGATGAAATCCACCGTTCTGCGCGCAGTGCTTACCTCGTCGCTGCTGGCCTCATCCGTCCTTCTCGGCGGGCAGGCCTATGCCAAAACCCTGGTCTATTGCTCGGAAGCCAATCCCGAGACCTTCAACCCGGCGATCGGCACGGCGGACTCCACCATGGATGCCGCCGCCAAGACGATCTTCAACCGGCTGGTCGAGTTCAAGCCTGGCACGACCGAGGTCGGGCCGGCGCTGGCCGAAAGCTGGGAGGTCTCAGCCGACGGCAAGATCTACACCTTCCGTCTCAGGCACGGCGTGAAATTCCAGTCGAACGACCACTTTACACCGTCGCGCGAGTTCAATGCCGACGACGTGCTGTACACCTTCAACCGCCAGCGCGACGCCAGCAATCCCTACCACAAGCTCGGCGGCGGCGCTTACGAGTACTTCAATGCGCTGGGCATGGGCACACTGATCGACAAGATAGACAAGGTCGACGATTACACCGTGCGCTTCACGCTGACGGCTGCCAACGTCACCTTCCTGCCCGGCATCGCGCTCGACTATCTCTCCATCCTGTCCCTGGAGCAGACCGAAAAGATGGTCGCCGCCGGCACGCCGGAACTGATCGATAGCGAACCCGTCGGCACCGGCCCGTTCGTGCTGCAGGCCTATGTCCCCGACAGCCAGATCCGCTACGCCGCCAACAAGGATTATTGGCGCGGCCCGCCGAAGATCGACACTCTGGTCTTCGCCGTCACGCCCGAGCCGACCACGCGCGTCGAGCGCCTCAAGGCCAATGAGTGCCAGGTCGCCGCCCCGCCCCCGCCAAGCGCCGTCGCCGATTTGCGCACCGATCCCGACATCACCGTGCTCGACCTCAAGGGCCAGAACATCGGCATTCTCGGCTTCAATGTCGAACACCAGCCGCTCGGCGATGTGCGCGTGCGCATGGCACTGGCCAAGGCCGTCGACCGCAAGGCGATCGTCGACGCCGTCTATGCCGGCGCCGGCGCGGTCGCCGGCAGCGTCGTGCCGCCGGCGCAGATAGGCGCCGTCACCGACGCCGGCATCGACTATGATCCGGATGGCGCGAAGACACTGCTGAAGGAAGCCGGCCACGAAAGCGACTTGAAAATCAGCCTGTGGGCGATGCCGGTGTCGCGGCCCTACAATCCCAACGCCAAGCGCATGGCCGAGATGATCCAGGCCGACTGGGCGAAGGTCGGCGTCAAGGCCGAGATCGTCAGCTTCGAGTGGGGCGAATATCTCAAGCGCACTGCCGGCGGCGAACAGGACGCCTACCTGCTCGGCGGCAGCAGCGACAATGGCGACCCCGACAACATGCTGAGCTATCTGCTCTCCTGCGACGGCGTGAAGGGCGGCTCCAACCGCTCGCGCTGGTGCGATCCAGCCTTCGAGAAGCTGCTGCAGGACGGCCGCGTCGCCGCCGATCCGAAACAGCGCGCCGACATCTACGCCAGGGCGCAGGCGATCCTGAAGGTCGAGGTGCCGGTGGCGCCGATCGCCCATTCGGTGGTGGCGATCCCGATCCGCAAGAGCGTGCTCAACTACGTGCTCGACCCCTTCGGCCGGCAGAACTTTGCCGCTGTCGATATGGCGGAGTGAAGCTTGGCGACCCTGCCCTCGGGCTCGACCCGAGGGCGCACCGACATCTATGAAACCAGCAATTTAGCGGCGAAAGCAGAATCCATGCGTGAAGACCTGAACGCCCTCCTCAAGACCTATCTCACCGATGGCGCGGTGGGCGCCTCGCTCGCCTACTCCACAGGCGCCGCACCAGCTGCCCTCACCGCCGGCCTCGCCGACCGGGAACATGGCGTTGCCGTCTCGCTCGACCGCCTGTTCAAGATCGGCAGCTGCACCAAGACCTTCGTTGCCGCGGCGCTGGTCAAGCTCGCCCAGGAGGGCAGGCTCGACCTCGGCGCGCCGATCGTCGGCTGGTTTCCCGACCTGCCGGGCGCCAAGGACATTTCAGTGCGCCAGCTGATCAACCACCGCAGCGGCCTGCCGGAGTTCGAATATTACATTCCGATGGATCCGAGCCGGCAATGGACGCCGCAGCAGCTGGTCGACATCGCCTTCGCCTCCGACAAGCAGAAGGCGCCGGGCGGAGCCGCCGTCTACAACAACACCGGCTATGTGCTGGCCGGCATGGTGATCGAGGCGGTCTCAGGCCAGTCGCTCGGCGGTTACGTCAGAAGCGCGGTGCTGCAGCCGCTCGGCCTCAAGAATACCTGGTCGCCGGCCACCGAAGCCTTTCCGGAAAAGTCGATGGTGCGCGGCTATTACCACCGGCCGCCGCCGGCGGCGAATGCGCCCGCCGACATCGCTTCGGGCGGCGAGATGTGGCGCATGGACGGCGTGCTCCCCTACTCCGACGAATTGCAGGATTCTTCCGATTCCTTCCCGTTCAGCGCCGCTTATGGCTGCGGCGACATGGTGTCGACGCCGTCGGATATGGTGGCCTTCATGCGCGGCCTCTTTTCCGGAAAGCTGCTGTCGCCGCCGTTGTTCGCCGAGATGTTCGAACACCGCGTGCCAGCGAGTTTTCCGGGCACCCGCATGCGCGAAACCGGCGCCGGCATGTTCCAGAGCACCTACGCCAACCGCGCCTTTTACGGCCACCAGGGCAGCATCCCCGGCTACGTCGCCGTCATGTTGCATGACCCGATCTCAGAACTGACCATCGCCATGACCAGCAATGTCGGTTCCGGTAACCGACTGTCCTTCCAGGCCAGCGGTCTGCATCCGGTGGTCGATGAGGCGATCCAGATCATTCTGGAAAACTAGCCGCGAAAGATCGCCACGGCGGCAGCGACGATCGCCGCGTTGTCCTTCGCCACAGTTCCGTCGGCGAGCGTCTTGCCGTCTTCCAGACCGACCCGTGTCGACCAGCGCTGGCGATGCGCAAGCTTGACGAAGGGCCAGACAGTTGCATCTACGCCATGCAGCAGGATCGGCCGCCGTACCCCGGCGCGCTCGAGCACGGCGGCGATGCCATGCGCTTCGTCGAGTGCAGCGGACAGGTCCGGGATGTCGATCTCGATCAGAATGCGCAGCACCTGGTCGCGGCCGGGAAGCGCTACGAAGCGCTCGGCATCGGCGACGACGGCAAGCCCCGCCTCGATGCCTACACCACGCTGGCGCAGCAACTCCATCACGGCGGGCGCATCCGGTTCGGACAAGTTGACCGAAGCATAGTCAGGCAGGTCTCGCCAGCCGGCGATCGCCGCGCGGGTCCGCTCGACGTCGTTCTCGATCCAGGCGCCGGTCGACACGCCAACCAGTGTTCCCGGGCAGGTCCGGCGCACCGCCAGCACCGTGGCGTCGACGGCTGCCAGGCTTTCGCGTCCGTCGGTGCCGCGCGGATGGATATGCAGTTCGGCCACTCCAGCGGCGACGCAGGCTGCCGCATCGCTGGCCATTGCCTCGGCAGTCAGCAGCAGCTTCGGGTGGAAATCGCGCGGACGCGCGCCGTTGATGCAGGCCTGGACGATCATCGATGTCACCTTGCGCAAGGGGCCGCAGTGTAGCTATGCGGCGTTGAAACTGCCAATCTCCCCCCTCGTAGGGGAGATCGGCAGCTTCAACGCCGCGCGCCTGCTCACAACATTCGGCGGCATTTGAATAAAAGCCGCTTGTGGATATTTACCCGGCGTTCCCTCGTCTCCGGCAAGCTCTTTTCAGGGCGGGATCATGGAGGGACCATTGACCAGCGATTTTTCAGCCGCCCGCATCCACCTCGAACGCGCCTATCATTATCTGCAGGGCAATGACGAGACGAGCCGTGCCGCCTGTGACGCGCTCGATCTGTTGATCGAAGCGGTGACGGAGGCGCAGCACAGGCGACCCGAGGCTGGAGTGCTGGAGTTCCCGCAATCGACGGCGCGGCGAACCGGATAGAAAGTGTCGAGTTTCAGGCCAGTCCGGCCTGGCCTGAAACTCGCCGCACCCGGATCACGATGCCTTGCGGGCCGTCGCTCCCTTGGTTGCGCGCGCGACAATTCGCTCGAGCGGCTCCGGCCGGTGCAGCAAAAATCCCTGGCCGAAGGCGACCCCCATGTCGCTCAACATGGCCAGCGTGTCCTGCCGTTCGATCTTCTCACCGACCACGTCGCAGCCGAGGCTACGGGCAATGCTGGTGATGGCCAGCACGATCTCGCGGTCGAAGCGGCTTTGCGTGATGTGCTCGATGAAGGAACCGTCGATCTTGATCGTGTCGACGGGGAACCGCCGGAGATATTCGAACGAGCTCATGCCGGCTCCGAAATCATCGAGGCCGACCCGGCAACGCCGCTCGCGCGCCTTGCGCACGAACTGTTCGGCGGCATCGAAATTGGTGACGGCGGCGGTTTCGGTGATCTCGAAGCCGATGCCCGAATGCGGCGCCCCGGTTTCTTCTATGACGCTGTCGACGAAGTCCCAAAGCTGCGGATCGCTCAGCGTCTGCGCCGACAGATTGAAGCCAAGCGTCAGCGCCCCCGAACGCAAGGCGGCACCATGCCGCGACAGCGCGGTGCGGATGATCCAGCGGTCGAGCCGCGACGCGATGCCGAACCGCTCGGCCACCGGAATGAACTCGCCGGGTGGCACCAGCCGGCCGTTGCGTGCGGCGAGCCTGGCCAAGACTTCGACATGGCGGCTTTCCTGCCAGGGGCGGCCCAGAAGATGGATTTCCTGGCCAAACAGCTTCAGCCTGCCGTCATCCATGGCATCGACCGTATCGGCGACGATGCGCGCCGCGTTGAGGCCACCCGAACCCGATGCCGTATCGGTGGAGAAGACGGCAAATCGGTTTCGCCCGGCGGCCTTGGCCGCGTAGCAGGCGTCGTCGGCACAGGCCAGCGCGTCGGCCACCGTCGTGTCGGCGTCATCGACGAAAGCGATACCGATCGAGGCCGCCAGCTTGCGCGACGTGGCCGTCGATCCAAGTTCGGCATCGCGAACCGCGGCAAGTACCGCGTCGGCCAGCCGCCCGGCCTGCGCCGCATCGCAATTGGGCATCAGCAGCGCGAACTCGTCACCGCCCAGGCGCGCGGCATGCGCCGTCGCGGGAAGGCAGCCCAGAATGCCTTGCGCAACGCTTTTCAGTGCCAGGTCGCCGGCCGCGTGGCCGGCAAAATCGTTGAGCGCCTTGAAGTAGTCGAGATCGACATAGAACACGGAAAGCGGCAGCAACTGCGCGGCCGCGATATGATCGGCCAGCAGCCGGTCGAACGCGGCGCGGTTCAAGAGACCGGTGAGCGCGTCATGGCGGGCCGCATAGGCAAGCTCCTGCTCGCGCTGCTTGTCTTCGGTGATATCGCGCACCGTGCCCAGGATCTGCCCCGCCAGCCGGCGGTCCCGGATTTGCGGGTCGGCGATGAAACGCAGCAGGGATTCTATGTGCCGGACCTCTCCGTCGCGCCGCACGATGCGGTATTGCACGGCGGTGACCTTGTCCGTTTCGAGCGGCACCAGATGCGCGCGCGACGCGGCCTCCTTGTCGTCCGGATGCAGATAGCCGAACCAGTGGTCGCGCTCGACTTCGGCGGTGTCGGAGACGAGCCCGAAAATCTCCCTGGTGCGTTCGTCCCAATAACTTTTGCCGCCCGCGAGGTCGTGGTGCCAGATGCCGGTGCCGCTGGCGGCGAGCGCCAGGCGAAACCGCACATTGACCTGCTCGAGTTCGGCCTCGGCGGCCTTCTGCTTGGAGATGTCGGTCTGCACACCCATCAGCCTGAGCGGCTTTCCCATCGCGTCGCGCTCGACGACGCCGCCGCGATCGAGCACCCATACCCAATGTCCCTGCTTGTGCTTCAGCCGCAATTCGGTCTCGATGGCGTCGGTCAGGCCGGCAATGTGGCGGTCGCCGCTGGCCAGCGCCCGCTCGCGGTCGTCGGGATGGGTCAGTTGCAGCCAAAGGTCGCTGGTGTTGGCCAGTTCGCTCTCATCGTAGCCTAGCATCCGCGCCCAGGTCGCGGAATAAAAGCAGTCGCCGGTCACAAGATCCCAGTCCCAGACGCCAAGATGCGCGCGCTCCAGGGCTTTTGCCCAGAACGTTCCATTGCGACTTTTCTTACCCTGACGCGCCATCGTCTGCTTCGCCTGCTCCACCGCGGCGCAATCTGCGGCAAAACCAGAGAAGAAACAGTTACCGCGCGGGCGGAGTGTCGACGTCTGATTGGGAGCCCCTGTTCATCAAGGCCGTACCGAACTACTCCAGGCAGCCGTCAATTTCCCCAGGTCGACGACACGACATTGCCCGCCGTCACGCCGGACAGTCTTTCGCGCTTCTCGAGCCTCGGCTTTTCATAGGTCTTCTTCATTGCCATCGCCTTCTCCCGTGGCCATCCGATTTCCAGGGTCTAGCTGAGGCGGGGCAGCCATGCTTGGGCTCAGCGGAACGGGTTCCGGCCCAGGCGGCCCTGCCCGGCGCCGAACCCGCCTTTTCGATTGGCCGGCAGGAACCGGAGTTTTGTGTCTGGCGGATCGTCCTACTGCTGCCCAGGTCAGCGGCGCAAGCCGGTGACCCCTGGATCATCGGCGGCGCCGATGATCCCATGCACGACAACAACAAGGACCTCCCCATGACCAAGCAAGAAGACAACAAGGCCGTCGTCGTCAGATGGTTCACCCACTTCTGGGGTGAACGTTGCGATCTGTCCGTCGTCGACGAGATCGCGGCACCCGACATGCTGCTGAAATATTCGCTGCACGAGCCGCGCCGCGGCCGCGACGACATCAAGGCCTTCATGACCGACTTCCGCGCCGCCTTCCCGGACCTCAACTTCTGGGCCACCGCCGACCTGATTGCCGAGGGCGACTATGTCGTCGGCCAGTGGGAGGGCGGCGGCACGCATACCGGCCCAGCCTTCGGCGACCTCCTCGTCGGTTCGCTGCCGGCCGCCACCGGCCGCACCATGCGCTTCACCGGCACCACGGTGCTGAAGGTGGTTGATGGCAGGATCGTCGAGGAAATCGGCCTCGATGACGGCGTCGCCGCCCTCACCCAGCTCGGTCTGATCAAGACCGCCTGAGGCGATCAGGCAAAACGATCATTCGGGCCAGGCGGCGTCAATGCCGCCTGGCCTCATTGCTTATTGGCTCAGCGCCATTGCGTGCTCGCATGACACTTTCGGATTCATGTCGGCGAACGTGCCTGTCGGGTTCCCTTTCCAGGCCCAGACATGCAGCTCGTAGAATTCACCCAGGCCATAACGGTTGGGGGCGCTGTTGAAGTTGAACAGCTGGCCGTCCAACGATGCCGGTCCTTTCGAAGTGATGTACTCGACCGCCACCAGCTTCAGCGTGCCATCGGCCATCGGCTCGTACATCACAGCTTCGGGACGGGCGATGTCGATCTTGTCGTCCTTCAGATACTGGCCGTTGACATAGTGGATGCCCATGGCGCCGCCGGTGATGCCGCTGGCACAAGGAATAGGCGCATAGCCCTCTGATACCGCTGCCTTGACGTCGACAAACCGGCTGTTGACAGCCCGCACCTTGTCGGCCAGCGGGTTGGGGCCGGAGGCAGCTTCAGCCGGCTCCTGATGCGCCTGCGCGAGGGTGGTGCAGATTGCCAGCATGGTCCCCGCCATAAGAAGTCCGCTGCGAAAGTTTGATATCATCTTCATTCCATTCTTCTTGAAAAAGCACAGCTGGCCGGCCGCCGAAAATACGGAGGCCCGGCAGGCAAGCGCTGTGGCTGTTGTTGCTTGGAGATCCCGAAATTGATGTAACGGCTACCGAAAAGGATCATCCCTTCGGCAGATACGGGATCGTTCCGGCCAGATCGGTGTTGTCGATCATCTGGAAACGGCTGTCGCTGCCGTCCTGACGGGCCGAGACGAAGGGCGCGTAGGCAGGATCGGTGGTGAAGGCGCGCGCCGCCGCTTCCGACGGGAACGCCATCAGCGCGATCAGCGTGGTATCGAGCGGCTTGCCTTCAAGCGTTTTCACATTGCCGCTGCGCGACAGATATCTGCCGCCATGCTTGTGGACGAGATCGTGCACCGAGGCGGCGTAAGCCGGCACCCACTGCGGGTCGTTTATCTTGATGTCTGCGATAACGTAGGCGGTCATGGTGGTCTCCTGGTTGCGGTGCACAGGCGTATCCCGTGCAACCGGCCAAAAGGCTCGCATGGCAGGACCCTCGCCAACCAGTCCGCGATCTGTACCGGGGCAGTACAGTTTCCGTACTGGCCGCTTCATTCATGAAGGCCTAATATTCGGTCAGGTTTGAGGGAGAGGCACCAATCATGAGCCAGCACGGATACAAACAATTCTGCCCGCTATCGATGGCCGCTGAGGTGCTGTGCACCCGCTGGACCATGGTGCTGATGCGTGAACTGGTGGCCGGCTCGACCCGCTTCAACGATCTTCGCCGCGGCGTCCCCAAAATGTCGCCGACCCTTCTGTCGCAACGGCTGAAGGAACTTGAGATCGCCGGGATCGTCGAGCGCAAGGAAGTGCCGGGCGAAAAAGGCATCTTCGAATATCGGCTGACGGAAGCCGGCCGGGATTTGCGTCCTGTCGTCGAGGCGATGGGCTTCTGGGGGCAGAAATGGGTCGAGTCCCGGCTGTCGCTGAAGAACCTCGATCCGTCGCTGCTGATGTGGGACATGCGGCGCAATCTAAACCCCTCGCCGCTGCCTGAAGGGCGCACGGTGATACAATTCCTGTATCGGGACCTGCCGTCATCCAAACGCTCGTGGTGGCTGATCGTCGAGAAGCACGGCGAGGTCGATCTGTGCTGGTACGATCCGGGCTTCGATGTCGATCTCTACGTCTCGACCGACCTGCACACGATGACGGCGATCTGGATGGGAGTGCTGACCGTCGAGAAGGCCGGCGCCAGGGTTGCCCTGACCGGCGACCAGGCCATCGGCAGGAAGATGCGGACCTGGCTCGGCCTCAGCCCGTTCGCGGTGGAGCCCAAACGCGCGGCTTAGGAGAATCGGTGCATGTTAGGCGCGCCTGCGGCCCCTGTCATTTGCAAGGTGATAGGGTTGCACGAGGACTTCGGCGGGAATTTTCCATTCCTTGTTCAGTTTGAAGACCATATCCAGGGTGAGTGCGCGCTTTTTGTTCAACACCTCGGTCGCCCGGGGTGATGATCCGATCACCTCGGCCAGCGCCTTCCGCGACAGGTTGAACAGTTCCATGTGCGAATGAATGGCTTCAACGGGATCCGGTGCTTCAATCGGGTAGTGCTTATCCTCATAAGCCTCGATCAGGGTTGCGAGAACGTCGAACCGGTCACCATCGAGAGAGCCGACCTCCGGCTCATTTTCGAAATATTTAGTGATTTCGGCGATCGCCCAATCGTAATCGGCTTCGGTCTTAATGGGTCGAATGTTTTCCATCACACCTTCTCCGGATCAATCTTGTCATACTCTTTGTGCGTGCCGACGAATTTGATCAGAACGCGGTGAAACTTGTAGGCGACGTGGACAATCAAACGATACTTGTTGCCGCTAATGTCGAAAATGATGCGATTGTCACCGACGAAATCAACTGTCGCTCCAAACGCATCCTTGACGTCAGCCGGGGTCTTCCAATCAGCATTCCCGACAGCCACATACCAAGCCGTCAAAGGAGCTTCGGCCTGATTGTGTTTTGCCCAAAAATCCTTCAGCGCCTTCTTGGCAATTATCTGCATGACCTGATATAGCAAATTCCCAAATTGGGAACAAGAGGATTTTCCCAAATTGGGAAAGGCAAGTGAGGTTCTCCAGGCACTTGTCAGGAAACGGGTGGCGGGGCCGGCTTGTGGTGGCTTCAATGCGGTCATGTTCATCACCCTGGCCAAGAATCTGAAGTCCGCGCCGCTGCAAATCACCGACGATCCGCGCTGGGCGCGCATCGTCGCGCGCGACAAATCCGCTGACGGCGCATTCTGGTATTCGGTGGCGACGACGGGCGTCTATTGCCGGCCTTCCTGTCCGTCTCGGCGCGCCAATCCGAAAAATGTGCAGTTGCACGACACGCTGGACCAGGCCAGGGCGACCGGTTTTCGCCCGTGCCGGCGCTGCGATCCACATGGCCCGTCGCTCGAGGCCGGCAACGCGGCGATGGTCGCCGCTGCCTGCCGCAGGATCGAGCAGAGCGAGGAAGAACCCTCGCTGGCTGAATTGGCGGATGCCGCCGGCCGCAGCGCCGGTTATTTCCACCGCATCTTCAAGGCCGTCACCGGGCTGACGCCGAAGGATTTTGCCGCCGCGCACCGTGCCGCCAGGGTCCGCCAGGGCCTGGAAGACGGCACCAGCGTGACGGCTGCGATCTACGATGCCGGTTTCAATTCGAGCGGGCGTTTTTACGAGAAATCCACTGGCATGCTCGGCATGACGCCGACGCGCTATCGCGCCGGTGGCGCCGACGAAGAGATCCGCTTCGCCGTTGGCGAGACCTCGCTCGGCACCATCCTGGTCGCGTCCAGCCAGAAGGGCGTCGCCTCGATCCTGCTCGGAGACGATCCCGACGCGCTGGTGCGCGACCTGCAGGATCGTTTCCCCAGGGCACGGCTGATCGGTGGCGACCGCGACTACGAGGCGCTGGTCGCCCGCGTCGTCGGTTTCGTCGAGGCTCCGGCGCTCGGCCTCGACCTGCCGCTCGACGTCCGCGGCACGGCGTTCCAGCAGCGCGTCTGGCAGGCCTTGCGCGCCATCCCCGCCGGCCAAACGGTTTCCTATGCCGAGATCGCGCATCGCATAGGCGCACCTAAGGCGACCCGCGCCATCGCCGCCGCCTGCGCCGCCAACAATCTTGCCGTCGCCATTCCCTGCCACCGCGTCATCCGCAAGGACGGCGCACTTTCCGGCTACGCCTGGGGCGCGGAGCGCAAGCGCGCACTGCTCGACCGCGAGGCAGCGTCCGACAATGCCAACCGGTCGGTGCGGGCCTGACGAGGACCGGCAATGCGCGCGATGGCAAGGTCTCCCACCACCGATGCGAACATCCAGACCCAAGCTGCCGGCAGCCGCCGCGCCCCTGACGCGAAATCACGGGTGATGACCGCCATCGGCCAGATGGTCGATGATGGCAAAGCCGAATGGAGCCGCACCGCAACCGGCGAGGTTGAGTTGCGCCTGTCATCAGGCGAAGTGTTCATGCTGGGCGAAATTTCCGTCACCCGTGTCGCATGACATCCTCAGGCCAAGTGCCAATGATCCAAATCAGCGCTCTACGGCGCCGTAGAGCACCTGCCTTGGGGATTCGAATTTGAAAGCAAGCACCGGAGTGAGACACGGCTGGTAGGTGGCTAGGGTTCAGGCACAGACAAAAGGATTGAAGGCAATGAACCTCGTACAAACCAATATTCCGGCGACAGTCACCAAGCTCGCCGCCCTCGATATCATAACCTACGCCATCGGCGAATCCCCGATCGGTAAAATCCTGGCGGCACGCAGCGCTATCGGCGTCTGCGCCATCCTGATCGGCTCGGACGCCGACACACTGGAGCGGGATCTTGGCCATCGCTTCCCGGGCAAGCTACTGGTCGAAGACGGGGCCACCTTGCGCGACGATCTCGCGGCAATCGCGCGCTTCGTCGAAATACCTGGCGTCGGCCTCGACCTGCCGCTCGACCTGCGCCGCGGCACGCCATTCCAGCAGCGCGTGTGGGAGGCGCTCCGAGGCATCCCGTGCGGCGCCACCATCACCTACGCCGCGCTGGCCCAGCGCCTCGGCCAGCCGGACGGCGCCCGTGCCGTGGCGACGGCCTGTGCGGCCAACGCGATTGCGCTGGGCATTCCCTGCCACCGTGTTGTCCGCGCCGACGGCACGCTGTCGGGCTACCGCTGGGGCGTCGAGCGCAAGCGCGCTCTGATCGACAAGGAGGCTACGATATGAATGCCCATGCCAGGGTTGCCGCATCGGCGGTTGAAGCTGCTCGGACGCGTGTCGCGGGTTACGACTGGCCCGCCCTTGCCGCCGAACTCGACGGCTTCGGCTGCGCGGTGATTGAAAAGCTGCTGTCGCCCGAAGAGTGCCGGCAGATCGCGGGCCTCTATCCCGAGGAGAAGCATTTCCGCAGCCACATCCATATGGCCAGGCATGGCTTCGGCAAGGGCGAGTACCGCTACTTCCGCTATCCCTTGCCCGACCTGCTGGGTGGCCTGCGCAGCGCGCTCTATCCCAGGCTGGCCGAGGTCGCCAACCGGTGGAGCGAGCGGATGGGGCAGGCCATGCGTTATCCCGCGACGCATGCCGCGTTTCTCGATCAGTGTCATGCCGCCGGCCAGACGCGGCCGACGCCGCTGCTGCTGCAATATGTGCCTGGCGACTTCAACTGCCTGCATCAGGATCTCTATGGCGACCTCGCCTTTCCGCTGCAGGTGGCGATCCTGCTCTCCGAGCCGGGCCAGGATTTCACCGGCGGTGAGTTCGCGCTGACCGAGCAGCGGCCGCGCATGCAGAGCCGCGTCGAAGTGGTGCCGCTGCGCCAGGGCGATGCCGTTGTCTTCGCCGTCCACAACCGGCCGGTACAGGGAACCAAGGGCAACTACCGCGTCAATTTGCGCCACGGCGTCAGCCGGCTCCGCTCAGGCATGCGGCATACGGTCGGGATTATTTTTCACGATGCGAAGTGAGCAGGGAGAAGATGGAGGTCCCCCTCACCCCGCCGGTGCATAGCGACTGACCACCATGCCACAGTCATAGGCCTTCGAGCCGAGCAGCCGCAGGTTTCTAAAACCGCCCTGATCAAAAATCCGGCGGCCCGCACCCAGCACCGCCGGGTTGATGAAAAGCTGAAACTCGTCGACCAGCCCGGCCGCGATCAGCGCCGAGGCGAAACCGGCGCCGCCGAACACGGCCATGTCGCCGCCCTCGCCCGCTTTCAGCGCATTGACTTCGCGCGGCAGGTCGCCGCTGGCCACGCTCGTGCGCTCCCAGACCGGCTCCCCGGCCGATTGCTTGAACTTATCACTGAGCACCACCTTGCGGGCGTCGACGATGCGTTGCGCAAAGGCGTAGAACGGATCGTGCGGAAACTTCTTGGCGGCATTGCCCCAATGGGTGAGATAGCCCTCCTGCGCCATCTTGCGGCTGAGCAGGATGGTATCGACGCCTGTGAAGACAGCGTTGAAGTCCTGCTTCAGCTCATCGTCCCAGGCGCTCTCGTCACCCCACTCCCAGAGCTGCCAGGAATGATCCTCGGTGGCGCCGACAAAGCCGTCGACCGACATCTGCATCTGCAGGACCAGCTTTTTCACCGTCATTCTCCTCACGGCTATCGCAAAACAGTTTACATTTGGAACTGTTGACGCAAGGCCAAAACGATGTCAATAGTAAAGTGATTTAGAAATGGAACCATAGATGGCGACGCGCGAAAAATCCGACTGCCCGATCAACCTGTCGCTCGAACTCATCGGCGACCGCTGGACGCTGCTCATCATCCGCGACATGGTCTTCGCCGGGAAAAAGCACTTTCGCGAATTCCTGCAATCCGACGAAGGCATCTCCTCGCGCACGCTGGCCGAGCGACTGCAAACGCTTCAGGACGAAGGCATCCTCACCAGAAGCGACGACCCGACGCATGGCTTGAGAACAGTCTACCGGCTGACCGAAGCTGGCATCGACCTATTGCCGGTGCTGGCGACGCTCGGCGCCTGGGGCAGCAGGCACCGCAAGGCCGACGAGAGATTGGCCAGGATTGCCAACCAGTTGGCGGCAGGCGGCGAAGCAGCGCTGGAAAAGATGAAAGCGGCGCTGCGAACGGAGCATAGTGTCTAGGCGGTTGCGTTCAAGCCGAACCGGCATGGCTGTTGCCGCACCCAATCGCTCTTCGCTTGACAACCATCCATCTTTGTTCTTTATTTGTTCTATTCTATCAGCAACTGCGGATGTGCGGTCGATGGAAACGACAGCCACCATCCTGCATGCCGATCTCGACGCTTTCTACGCCTCTGTCGAGCAGTTGCTCGATCCGTCGCTGCGCGGCAAGCCGATCGCGGTGGGCGGCGGCGTCGTGCTCGCCGCTTCCTATGAGGCGCGCGCCTTCGGCGTGCGTGGCGGCATGCCGGGGCGCAGGGCGCGCGAACTCTGCCCGCATTTGATCTTCGTCGGCGGCAATTTCAGCCATTACCAGCGGCTGGGCGATGCGGCGATCAAGGTGCTCGACGATTTTACGCCTGTAGTCGAGCGCATTTCCATCGACGAGGCGTTTGCCGACGTCGCCGGCTGCACGCATCTGTTCGGCTCGCCGCAGGAGATCGCGACAACCATCCGCCGCCGCGTGCGGGCCGAACTCGGCCTGCCGATCTCGATCGGCGTGGCGCGCACCAAGCATCTGGCCAAGATCGCCTCGCAGGTCGCCAAACCCGACGGGCTGGTGGTCGTCGAACCCGGCACGGAACTCGCCTTCCTGCATGATCTGCCGGTCGGACTGATGTGGGGCGTCGGCCCGGCGACCAGGGCGCGGCTGGCCGAGATCGGCGTCGAGACCATCGGTCAACTGGCCAGGACGCATCGCGGCGCGCTGACGCGCCTGCTCGGTCCCGCCGCCGGCGAAAAGCTCGCCGCCCTGTCCTGGAACCGCGACCCGCGAAAGCTGGAGACGAAGCGCCGCGCGCATTCGGCCGGCGCCCAATCGGCGCTTGGCCAGAAGCCGGCTGTGGCACGGGTCATCGTGCCGACACTGCTGCATCTGGCCGACCGCGTCGCCAGTCGGCTGCGCGCCAAGGCAAGGCCCGGCCGCACGGTGACGGTACGCGTGCGCTTTGCCGATCTCAGAGCCGTCACCCGCTCGATCACGCTTGACCAGCCGATCTCGGCAACCGCGATGCTGGCCGAGATCGCCGGCGATCTGGTGCGCGGCGTGCTTGCCGACAATCCACAGGAGAAAACGATCTCGCTGCTGGCGATCTCGGTCTCGCATCTTGAGGAAAGCTTCGAGTTGCAGCTCCACCTGCCGCTTGGCCTCGCCGACGAGAGGCGCCGGCCCGGCACGAAGAAGGGCCTAGCACGCTTCGACGCCGACCGCGCCATCGACAAGATCCGCGAGCGCTTCGGCAAACAGGCGGTCGGCTACGGCACCGTGGCACTGGAGGCGGCGCGCTCGGTTCCCGACGAATTCAGGGAGTTGGCGGAGAAGGAGCTGTGAAGCCGGGGGCTACTCCATCTCTTCGCCGTCCCAGTACCGCCTCACCGCTCCCATGTCGAAAATGCCGTCGCGCCGGCGCAAGGCGTCGACCGCCATCTTGTTGGAATCTGGATAGACGCAGACCTCGTTGGGATTTTTCTCGCCGATCATCAGGTAACGGCACGGCCCCGTGCCGCTGTTGAGGAAGGAATGCCCGACCGCCAGGCCGGCCGGAAAGCAGACATAGTCGCCGGCTTTCATTTCGTGGCGCTCCTCGCCAAGCAGCAGCGTCACCTCCCCTTCCAGGATCAGCGCATGCTCCTCTTCCAGCATGTGATAGTGCCGGGGCGCCAGGCGCATGCCGGGCGCCGGCGCTTCGATCAGCATGCCGACATGATAGTCGGAGCGTCCCAGCGCGGCATAAGTCAGGTGCCTGGACCGGCCGCCGAACCGCAGACCTTCGCCCTCGACCTTCCATTCGACAGCATCGCTGGCGATCGGCGGGATCGGCGCGGCTGGGGGTTTGGTGACACCGGCCGTCACATCCGACGGCAGCGGATCGCCGGCGGTAAGGCCGGTGTTCTCGCCGTCCCAGTAGCTTCGGTTTGCAGCGAGATCGAAGATCGCGCGGCGGCCCAGGGCGCGTACCAGCACCTTGTTGGAGGCGGTGTAGACGACCACTTCATTCGGGTTGCGCTCGCCGACGATGACATAGCGGCAAAGTGCGTCGCTGGTATTGATGAGGCAATGCCCCGCCGCGGCACCGGCGGGAAAGCAGATGTAGTCGCCGGCCTTCATGGCATAGGCCGCGTCGCCGACATACGCGGTAAGCGCCCCTTCGAGGATGAAGACATGCTCTTCCTCGAAAATATGGTAATGCGCCGGCGAGGACTGCTTGCCAGCCGGAAGCTCCTCGATTGCCACGCCGACACGGTGTTTTTCGCCAAGGGCGGCCAGCGACAAATGCCGGTAGCGCAGGCCGAAGCGTGGCACGTCGGACCATTCCGTCCACGGCACCTCATCCGATGCGAATGGTAGCGGCGGTTTAGCTTCGTCCACCATTAGGGCCTCCTGGTCCTGTCGCCCTGCCCTCGTCGCGTGCTGCTGGAGGGTCCACGACAGAACAAAGCTGCCAGCTTCCGGCTAAACCGCCAAGCGGTGTTCGCTACGCTCCTGACAAAGCCGGACAGAAGCCGCGCGCTTCAGCCTCGGATGGCCTTGCCCGCCTGCTGCAGCAATTCGAACGCCGCGAAGCGTTTGGCATGCCAGCCGGCCAGCGTAGCGTCGGGATGATAGACCTCGCCGAGTTCCGACATGCCGGCCATCGCCGCCGCCACATCCTTGTAGGCACCGGCGGCGACCGCGCCCAGCATCGCCGAGCCGAGCAGCACCGGTTCCGGCGAGGTCGAGGCCACCACCACCATGCCTGTGGTGTCCGCCAGCAGTTGGCGCACCAGCGGGCTTTGGCCGGCGCCGCCACTGACCACGATGGTGTCGACGGGAATGCCCTTGTCATGCTCGGCCCGCACGATCTGGCGCGCGCCGTAGCCCAGCCCGCAGACCCCGGCGACATAGAGCCCGACCAGGCTGTCGAGGCTGGTGTCGAGATCGAGCCCGGCAATCAGCGCGCGCGCGTCCGGGTCGGCGAAAGGCGCGCGGTTGCCGAGGAACTCCGGCACGACATGGATGCCGCCGACCAGGGCCGGCGTTGCTGCGGCTCCATTGCGGCTTTGCGCCTGCAGCGACAGCCAGGCGCTGAGGCTGAGCCCCTCGGCTTGCGCTTTGGCGGTCGCTTCGCCGGCTGCAGGGTGCATGCGCACCAGATGATCAATCGCAGCACCAGCTGCCGACTGGCCGCCCTCGTTCAGCCACAGGCCCGGCACCATGGCCGAGAAATACGGACCCCAGACACCGTCGACGAAGGCCGGCTCGGCGGTCGACGACATTGTGCAGGCCGAGGTGCCGAAGACATAGGCCATGCGCGACAGCACGCTGCCGAAATCGCCGCGCGCGCCGACCGTGCCGACGCCGCCGGCATGCGCGTCGATCAGTCCGGCCGCCACCGCGGTGCCGGGGTTGAGACCAAGGTCTGCTGCTGCCTGCGCGGTCAATCCGCCGCCGAGTGCGGCACCGGCCGGCACGATCTCGGTGCCGATGCGCGTGAATGCTTCGTCGGCCAGAGCGCCGAGGCCGATCTTGCGGAAATACGTCTCGTCCCAGCGGCTCTCATGCGCCAGATAGGTCCATTTGCAGGTCACCGTGCAGACCGAACGGGCAAGGCTGCCGGTCGCCCGCCAGGTGAGGAAATCGGCGAGGTCCATGAACTGCCAGGCGGCGTCGAAAGTGGCGGGCAGGTTTTCGGCCAGCCACAGGAGTTTCGGCGTTTCCATCTCCGGCGAGATGATGCCGCCGACGTAGTTCAGCACCGCCTCGCCACTGCGATTGATGCGGCGCGTCTGCTCGACCGCGCGATGATCCATCCAGACGATGATGTTGCGTTCGGGATTTCTCGACGGGCCAACAGCCAACGGTACGCCGCCCTCGCCCAGCACCACCAGCGAACAGGTGGCGTCAAAGCCGATGCCGGCGATCGCCTCGGGCGCCACGCCCGATTGCGCGACCGCTTCACGCGTGGCCGCGCAAACCGCCCGCCAGATGTCGTTGCTCGACTGCTCGACCATGTCGCCGGCCTCGCGCCAGACCTCGATGTCCCGTTTGGCCGAGGCAAGCAGGGTTCCCGTGTGGTCGAACACCCCGGCCCGCGCGCTGCCGGTGCCGACGTCGATGCCGAGGAAGTGGGACATTGGGGGAAACCTTCGGTTTAGGGCAGTAGGGGAGTAGGGGAGTAGGGCAGTAAGGCAGTACGGGAATAGGGGATGGTGGCTTGGCTCGGGCCCGGGCATTGAACGGCAGAGCAATCCTACTGCCCTACTGCCCTACTGCCCTACTCCCCTACTCCCCTACTCCCCCTAGAGATCATTGCTCTGCGGCAAAATCACCAAATCCCTTATCGTCACATTGCGCGGCCGGGTCAGCATGAACATCACGGCTTCGGCCACCTCGCGTGGCTGCATCAGGCCGCCGGCGGCGAGTTCCTCTTCGAGCTTAGCCTTTGGCCAGTCGTCGACCAGTGCCGTCACCACCGGGCCGGGCGCCACGGCGCCGACGCGCAGGCCGTGCTTGGCGACCTGCCGGCGCACCGTGTGGACGAAGGCCTGCACGGCGTGCTTGGAGGCCGTGTAGATCGGTTCCCATACCACCGGAACCAGACCGGCGATCGAACTGGTGACGATGATGTCGCCGGTCTTGCGTTCGATCATGTGCGGCAGCACTGCCTGGATCGAGCGGAAGCAGGCATTGATGTTGAGGTTGAGCATACGGTCCCAGACGTCGGGATCGCCGGTCGCCACCTCGCCGCCGACATAGGCGCCGGCATTGGCATGGAAGATGTCGAGTTGGCCGGCCTTCTCCAGGATTTGCGGCATCATGGTGGCGACGCTTGCCGGCTGCATCAGGTCGATCACCAGCGGGATCGCTTTGGGGCCGAGTTCGGCGCACAGTTTGTTCAGCGTCGCCTCGGCGCGGTCGACCAGCACCACGGTGGCGCCGGCCGCCAGCATATGCCTGGCGCATTCGAGGCCGATGCCTGACGCGGCACCGGTGACGGCGGCAACTTTTCCGGACAGTTCTTGGCTCATGTCTTGCTTCCTGTTGATGGGTTCAGGCCCGGCCATGCGAGACACGCGAGCGGCGTGCCAGCGAGTCGACGATGACCGCGATGGCAAGCACGGCGCCGGTGATCATGTACCGAAGCGACGAGGACAGATCGAGCAGCGTCAGGCCGCTGGCGATCGACTGGATGACGATGATGCCGAGCAGTGCCGAATAGGCGCTGCCGCGGCCGCCGAACAGGCTGGTGCCGCCTATGACGGCCGCTGCGATGGCGTTGAGGTTGACGTCGCCCGTGCCGGCCTGCTGGCTGGCCGAGGCCAGGCGGGCCGCCGACAGCACGCCGCCGAAAGCCGCCAGCATCGAGCACAGCACGAAGGCGCTGGAATAGATCAGCCGCACGTTGATGCCGGCGCGCCGCGCCGCCTCGCGGTTGCCGCCGACCGCCGACATAGAGCGGCCCCATTTGGTCCGCGTCAGCGCGTAGTGCATCGATATGACCAGGCCGACGAACAGGCCGAACATCCACGGAATGCCGCGCGCCTGATTGAGATAGAAGACGATGAGCTCGAGAATGACCGTAATCACCACCGCGCGCGTGACGAGCCCGCCGGTCGACGGCGCCGACAGGTTCGCGGCGCGGCGGCGCGCGACGGTGCGCAGGCCGGTGATCAGCATGACGATGCCCGGCACGGCCGCCAGAGCGAACGAGACGAGTTTGGGCATCATCAGCAACTGGCCGAAATTCACCAGGTTCGAGCCGTAGGGCAGGTTGATCGAGCCGGTCGAGCCGAGGATGTAGAGCTGCAGGCCAAGCACCGCCAGCAAGCCGGCCAGCGTCGAGACGAAGCTCGGCATGCCGAGCCGGTTGAACAGCAGCGCATAAAGGGCGCCGATGAAGCCGCCGACGGCAACAGCGGCCAGAATCGCGAGCGCCACCGGCCAGCCCTGGTTGACCCACAGCGTGCCGACCATGGCCGAGGCAAAGCCGCTGATCGAACCGACCGACAGGTCGATCTCGCCGACCATCAGAACGCAGACGATGCCGAGCGCGATGACGCCGACGGTTGAGCAATCGAACAGCAGATTGACCAGATTGCTGCTCGACAGGAAGATCGGGTTGATGCTGGCGAACACCGTCCAGATGATGACCAGCCCGACAATCACTGGCAGCGAGCCGAGATCGCCCGAGCGGACCCGGTCGAAGAACCGGCGGATGGCGCCGCCGATCCCCGCCTCGTGCTTGACGCGCACATCGGCGCGGTCGAGCTGCGGCGGCACGGGGGCGGCCTGTTCGGCTTCGCGGCTCATGGGCGTGGCTCCTGGGTCTGGTCTTGCCTGGCCTGCCTGCGCTCGGCGCGCCGCGACACCGAATTGTTCGAGGCGCCGGTGATGGCGCTGACCAGTTCCTGGTTCGAGGCATCGGGCGAGAAGATGCCGTTGTTGCGGCCAAGCCGCAGCACGACGATGCGGTCGGCGACGGCGCGCACGTCTTCCATGTTGTGGCTGATGATGACGACGCCGAGGCCGCGGTCGCGCACCCGCTCGATCAAATTGAGCACTTCCGCCGTCTGCGCCACGCCAAGCGCTGCCGTCGGCTCGTCGAGCAGGATGAGCTTGGGTTCGAGCAGCAGCGAGCGCGCGATCGCCACCGTCTGGCGCTGGCCGCCCGACAGTGAAGCGACCACTTCGCGGACACTCGGGATGCGCGCCGAAAGCTCGTTGAGCAGCGTCCAGGCGCGCACTTCCATCGCCACCTCGTCCAGCCGCAGCGGGCTGAGTTCGCGGCCAAGGAAGATGTTGGCGACGATGTCGAGGTTCTCGCACAGCGCCAGGTCCTGGAACACGGTGGCGATGCCGAGCGTCAGCGCGGCACTCGGATCGGCAAGTGTCACCTGCTTGCCGCGAAAACTGATCGTGCCTGAGCTCGGCTGATGCACGCCGGCCAGGATCTTGACCAGGGTCGACTTGCCGGCGCCATTGTCGCCGACCAGCGCCACCACTTCGCCTGCATGGACATCGAGATCGATGTCGGTGAGCGCCGAAACGGCGCCGAAATTCTTCGAAACGCCGCGCAGGCTGAGCACCAGCTCGCCTGCCGGAACCGGTTCGTCCGAGGTATCGGTCATGCCAGGAAGCCTTTCAAAACCGGTTCAAAAATTTCGCATGAGCGCTGCCTGGCCACCACGCGGGTGGCCAGGCAGCGGAGCGGGCAAGGGTCGCGGTCAGTTCCCGATGCCCAGCTTCTTGCAGCCTTCCGCGTAACGATCGACGCAGAGCTCGGCCGCGGTGTTGATCTTCTTGTCGATGATCTCGGCCTTCAGGTTTTCCTGCGTCACAACAGCCGGCGTGAACAGCTGCGAGGGCGTATCGTACAGCGTCATCTCGGCCTTAGGCGTCTCGCCAGAAAGTAGCTTGATGGCGATGTTGGCGGCGGCCGCCGCCACGATCTCGCTCGGCTTAGAGATGGTGTTGTACTGGTCGCCGGCGATGATCAGTTGCAGTGCCGCGATCGTCGCGTCATTGCCGGTCACCGGCGGCACCGGATCGACGCCGGCCGCCTTGAAGGCCGCGATGGCGCCGCCACCGGTGCCGTCATTGGCGGCAACCACGCCGAGGATTTTCGGGCCGAAGCGGGTGATCTGGCCGCCGGCCCATTGCTGCGCCTTCGGCGGCGCCCATTCCGGCGTGTCGTATTCGGCCAGGATCTTGTAGCCGCTGTTGTCGAGGCCGGCATGGATGCCCTTCTTGATCAGGCCGGCCGCCGCGTCGGTCGGCGAACCGTTGATCTGTAAAACGCCGCCGGTGGCCGGATCGACCTTCAGCGCCTTCAGGTGCTCGACCAGCGAATCGGCGATGGCCTTGCCGATGCCTTCATTGTTGAACGAGACATAGAAGTCGGCCGGCGCTGTCGGGATTGGCCGGTCATAGGCTATGACCTTGATGCCCTGGCTCTGCGCCAGCTTGACCAGCGAGGCGGCGGCGGTCGAGTCGACGGGGTCGAGCACAATCGCCTTGGCGCCCTGCGAGATCACCGAGTTGAACTGCTGCTGCTGGCGCGAGGCGTCGGCATCGGCGTTCTGGTAGAGCACCTTGCAGCCCGGGCACAGCTTCTTCATCTCGGCGGCGAAGCCGGGATAATCATGCTGTTCGTAACGGGTCGAGGCCTGGTCAGGCATCAGGAAGGCGACGGTGGCGTCGGTGACTTCGGCTGCCTTGGCGATAGCGGCGGTGCCTGCCAGCAGCGACAGCGCAAGCGCTGCCATGCCGGCGGACTTGCCAGTGGACTTCAATGAAATTGAAAGTTTGGTCATTCGGTCTTCTCCGTTTCTGGATATGTTGTAAGAAGGTCGTGACTGCTTTGGTGGTCTGAAGACACCCATCCACCCTCGCCCCAATTGAAGGGGTACCAGGGTCCGGCGCTGGACTTTCGAGCCGCGCCGACGTCCTCCGCCGACGGAGGAATTCGAGACAAGCGTTCTCCATCACGAACCGCTCAACGCGGCTCACGTCCGTCATGCAAAAGAAAAATCCTCCCTTGGTTCCTCCCTGGCTCCTCCGTTAAGCGGCTTTTCCCGCGTTGATGTTGTCGGCCAGCAGGCGCCTGAAGCGCGAGGGCGGCATGCCCTTCTCCGCCAGGAACTGCCGGTTGAAATTGGACAGGTTGTTGAAGCCGACCTCGTAGCAGATGTCGGTGATCGAGGCCTGCTCGTCGCTCATCAGGATCTGGCAGGCGAGATTGATGCGCAGCCGCTTGACATACTGCACCAGCGACATGCCGGTGTGGCGGCGAAACGAGCGCGAGAAGGCCCCGGTCGACTGGCCGGCGATGGCGGCGAGATCCGCCTCGTCGAACAGCTGCGTCAGGTTCTCCCTGATATAGGCGAGCGCCTTGTTCATGCCGGCGGTCATGTAGCCCGACGGATCGGGCCGATAGCTGGCGCTGGCCAGCAGCTGGAATTCCTGGGCGCGGCTTAGCAGGCCGGCGATCATCATGAACAGCTCGATGCGGCGCACGCCCTGCGCCTGCATCATCTCTTCCATCAATGGCGCCAGCGCCTTGCTGGTGCGGTTGGAAAACAGCACGCCGCGCCGCGACGCCTCGAGCAGAGCCGCAAGCCCCGCCAGCTCCGGCAGCACATGCATGGCATCGCCGATGAAACTTTCGGAAAACTGAATGATGCGGCCGCGCAGCGGGATCGAGCTGTCCTTGGGGATGTCGCTGACCCAATTGTGCGGCAGGTTCGGCCCCGTCAGCACCAGATTGCCCGGCTCGAACTCGCCGATGAAGTCGCCGACGAAATAGCGGCCGTTGGTGAAGATTACCTGATGCAGTTCATATTCTGGATGGAAGTGCCAGCGCACCGTATGGAAGGGGTAGCCATGCGACCACGCCTTGAAGGACTCCCCGCGTCGTATCTGGACAACTTCCAGGTCCGGTTCCATGTCCGTTTCCTCCCGGCCGGCACGGATATTTGCCGCGTTCGGCCCAATTCCCTAAACCGGCCGAATTGGTTTCGGCTCTGCATTTCAAGAGCCACGGTACCGGCTCATGACAACAGGCGCCACCACGATTCAAGACAATGGATGATACTTTTTTAACCGGAAGGGCGCGCTCAGAGGCGCTATTCGGGCAGAACAGGTCAGTCTTGCTGACGCGTTCGCTCGACTGACCAACGAGAACACTACCGCCCGAAACGGAATTCCAACGTGTCCGGTGGGCGCCTGGCCTATCGCAAGAACAGCGTGTTCAGGCGCTGTTGCAGCGCCGTCATCGTAGTTCAGCTGGTGCGCAGCGCACCACCCGCCACCGTCGCGAGCGGCGTAACCATGTCAGGCACCAGTATGTCGTGGCGGCGCGCGAAGCTGACCAGCGTGGCCCGCACCGTCTCCGGATCGATTTCGCCGACGATGCCCGCCTTGCAAGCGTTGAGTGCGATGGCATGGGCGCCGTTGCGGCCGGCGCTCGGCCAGTCCTGCAGCAGTGCATAGGCTTCCATCACGCTGTCGATCATCCTCGGAAAGCCCATTCCGACCAGAAGTGTGACCGGTTCTTCGAATTGCCCGCGATTCATGGCTTGTACCTCCTCTCGATTGTTCAGGGCCTGCAGCGGGCCGAACACCGGGAAGCACGGCCCGCCGCGGATAGGTGAAGGGACTGGCCGATTTCCGTTCAGCCGCTGCCGGCGGATACCTCGGATGTTGCCGACACTTGCTGCGCTGCGAGGAACATCAGTGCCGACGCCGCGGTTCGCCGGTTCCAGCCGGCGGCTTCAGCCATGTCGAGCAGCCCTGCCAGCAGCGGCTTCAGCACGTTCCTGCATTCTGTTTCATAGGCCAGGAATTCCTTCGCTTGATGCGTAGGAGCCGGTACGGATCCGAGGCCAGCCATTGCATCCATCTTTACCTCCACTCTCTCTTCGACTGACGCCCGCTCCCCGCCAGGGGAGCGGGCGGATTGGGCCGCGACTTCAGAAGTCCATGCCGGCGCCGGCGGGCATTGCCGGGGCGGCGGCTTCCTTCTTCGGCTTCTCGGCCACCATCGCCTCCGTGGTCACCAGCAGGCCGGCGACCGATGCCGCGTCCTGGAGGGCGGTGCGCACCACCTTGGCCGGGTCGATAACGCCCTGGCCGAAGAGATCGCCGAATTCATTGGTCTGGGCGTTCCAGCCCCAGCCGAATTCGCTTTTCTCGCGCAGCTTGCCGACAATGATCGAGCCTTCGGCGCCGGCATTCTCGGCGATCTGCCGGACCGGCGTTTCGATGGCACGGCGCACGATGTCGACACCTGTCCTCTGGTCCGAATTGTCGGTCTGCACGGTATCGAGCGCCTTGGCCGCCCGCAGCAAGGCGACGCCGCCGCCGGGCAGCACGCCCTCCTCGACGGCCGCGCGGGTTGCATGCAGTGCGTCGTCGACACGGTCCTTGCGCTCCTTGACCTCGACCTCGGTCGAGCCGCCGACCCGGATCACCGCAACGCCGCCTGCGAGCTTGGCCAGCCGCTCCTGCAGCTTCTCGCGGTCATAGTCGGAGGTGGTCTCCTCGATCTGCGCCTTGATCTGTGCGACACGGCCCTGGATCTCTTCCTTGCGGCCGACACCATCGACGATGGTGGTGTTTTCCTTCTCGATCACCACCTTCTTGGCGCGGCCCAGCATCTGCAGCGTTACATTTTCCAGTTTGATGCCGAGATCATCCGAGATCGCGGTGCCGCCGGTGAGAATGGCGATGTCCTCCAGCATGGCCTTGCGGCGGTCGCCGAAGCCCGGCGCCTTGACGGCCGCGACCTTGAGGCCGCCGCGCAGCTTGTTGACGACCAGCGTGGCAAGCGCCTCGCCCTCCACATCCTCGGCGATGATCAGGAGCGGCTTGCCAGACTGCACCACGGCTTCGAGCACGGGCAGCATCGCTTGCAGATTGGAGAGTTTCTTCTCGTGGATCAGCACATAGGGCTCGTCGAGCTCCACGCGCATCTTGTCCTGGTTGGTGATGAAATAGGGCGAGAGGTAGCCGCGATCGAACTGCATGCCTTCCACGACTTCGAGTTCGGTCTCGGCGGTCTTGGCCTCCTCCACCGTGATGACGCCTTCATTGCCGACCTTCTCCATCGCCTCAGCGAGGAAGCGGCCGATTTCGGCATCGCCATTGGCGGAGATGGTGCCGACCTGCGCGATCTCGTCGTTTCGAGTGACCTTGCGGGCATTGGTCTTCAGTTCGGCGACCACCGCATCGACCGCCTTGTCGATGCCGCGCTTCAGATCCATCGGGTTCATACCCGAGGCAACCGCCTTGGCCCCTTCCCTGACGATCGCCTGTGCAAGCACCGTTGCGGTCGTCGTGCCATCGCCGGCAAGGTCGTTGGTCTTGGAGGCTACCTCACGCACCATCTGGGCGCCCATGTTCTCGAACTTGTCCTCCAGTTCGATCTCCTTGGCGACGGTGACGCCGTCCTTGGTGATGCGCGGCGCGCCGAACGACTTGTCGATGACCACATTGCGCCCCTTGGGACCGAGCGTCACCTTCACCGCATTGGCAAGGATGTCGACGCCGCGCAGCATCTTCTCGCGCGCTTCGGTATGGAATTTCACTTCTTTGGCAGCCATTGGATCACTCCTTTATCTAGGCAGCATTCGTTGACTGGTTGGATACAAGAAGCCGTCAGGCGGCCTTCTTCACTTCGGCGATCTCATCGATGATACCCATCACGTCGCTTTCCTTCATGATGAGCAGGTCCTCGCCGTCGAGTTTGATCTCGGTGCCGGACCATTTGCCGAACAGGATGCGGTCGCCGACCTTGACATCGAGTTCGACAAGCTTGCCGCTGTCGTCGCGCGCGCCGGGACCGACGGCGAGCACTTCGCCTTCCTGCGGTTTTTCCTTTGCGGTATCGGGGATGATGATGCCGCCGGAGGTCTTCTCCTCGGCTTCAAGGCGGCGGACCAGAATACGGTCATGCAATGGACGGAACGCCATGTCGTTCTCCTCGTGGACAAACAGGTTTTGAGGTTCCTCCGCACCGAACCGGCAATATCGGACCGGTGCGGAACGCCGCGACCCTTCGTCAGGCATCGCGGCGCATATCGAGCTAGTTTTGCCCTTTTTCGGTTTCAAGAGACCAGCGCAAAAATTTTTATATTCGACAAGAAAGAGCGCCAAGACACTGTTATGGCGTGGCTATTTTCGGAACCCGCGAGCTTCTCGCGGCGTTGTTTAAAGAGGGACAGAACCAATCGCCCCGGCCCGGCATTGGGCGGGTTCGACACAAATGCCGCCGGCTCGATGCCTCAGCGGAGAAGGAGAAAGACATGGCCGATACGGTCAGCAACGAATTCCGCCTGCAAATGGAAGGTTATGGCCTGACGACGGCCGAAATCCACTATTACCTGCCCGATCATCCAAGCCTGCTTCAGCTCTATGTCTGGCAGGACTATGATCTCGCTCCAGCCTTTCCCGAACTCAAGGGTTTTCTCCAATATTGGGAGCGCGAACTCGATGGTCCGCTCCACTCGGTTCGCGTTGCTCATCACCAGCTCATCCAGCCTTCGGAATGGCGGGCCGTCGAGGGCATAATCACGGTCCACTAGGGTCTTTGCGACGGCCTCCGCTACGTAGGGAATCACGACATTGGGGCAGGCTCTCGCCGGCCCCACGCAGCGCGACAGCCAACAACCTCCACTCCAAGATTTCCAATTTCCGTATTGTAAAACGATCGCGCCGCGCTAGCCTGAAATCAGATGCGAGGCGGGGAAGAGGAATGGAGCTCCAACTCAACGGCAAGGTGGCGCTGGTCACCGGCTCGACGCAAGGCATTGGCCGCGCCATCGCCGAGACGCTGGCGCGCTGCGGCGCGGGCGGCCTGCTCGTCACCGGGCGCGAGAAGACGCGCGGCGATGCCGTTGCGGAAGAGCTTTCGCGGCTCGGCACGCCGACGGTTTTCGTCGCCGCCGACCTCGCCGACCCGGCAGCCCCTGCCCTTTTGGCGCAAGCCTGCATCGAGCGCTTCGGCCGCATCGATGCGCTGGTCAACGCCGCAGGGCTGACCGACCGGGCCTCGTTCCTCGATGCCGATCTCGACGGCTGGGCCTCGCTGTTCGCGGTCAACGCGCGGGCGCCGTTCTTCCTCATGCAGGCGGCCATCGCCGACATGAAGAAGCGCGGAGAGCGCGGCGCCATCGTCAACATCCTGTCGATCAACGACCATTGCGGCTCGCCGGAGCTCGCCGTCTATTCCGCCAGCAAGGGCGCGCTGGCCACGCTGACCAAAAACGCCGCCAACGCCCATCGCTTCGATCGCATCCGCGTCAACGGCATCAATGTCGGCTGGACCGACACGCCGGCCGAACGCGTCATGCAAGCCGACACGCTGGGCAACGGGCCGGGCTGGCTCGATGCCGCCAACGCCTCGCAACCCTTCGGCCGCCTGTTCTCGACCAGCGATATCGCCAACCTCGCCGTCTTCCTGCTTTCGGATGCTGCCGGGCCGATGACCGGCACGCTCGTCGATCAGGAACAGTGGGTGATTGGGGCGAACCGGTGAGCGCCATCGAAACGCAAGCGCCTGCATGACGCATCGTCGGCGATTTCACGGTTGCCATCAGAAATTTGTCGCGATGACGGTGACTGAAAAGCCTATCGCATCATTCGCTCAAAGCACCCGCGCCGCCTCACAGCGCCAGGCTTCCCTGCTCCACTTCCTCGGCATTCGGATCTCCCGGTGCGGTGGCCCAGGCCAATTCGACCAGTGTCACGGTGCGCCGGCCTGTCCCGTCGAGCTGGCAGACGATGAGGCCCTGCTCCTCGATATAGGTCAACAGGCGCCGGGCGCGGCGCAGCGAGTGCGAGCCGTAGGCGCGGGCGATCGCGGCGTCGCTCGGACAAGGCCAGCCCTCCTTCGCCGCGCGGGCAATCATCATGAACACGCCCTGCATGTCGTCGGGCAGCAGCGACGCGCGGACGGAAACGTCCCGCCATGCGTCGTCCTGTGTCGTCTCTGACCCAAGGCCGGCCCGGGCGCGCGTCAGCATGCGGCGGAACTCCGGCAGGTCGGGCACGACCGAGGCCAGGCCTTCGATGCGGCAGCGGACCACGAACTCCTGATAGAGCACGCCGATCACGCGAAAACCCGCGTCGGGCTGCGCCAGGATGGCGCGCAGCACACGGTCCACGCGCTCGCGGCGCTCGGCCAGATCCTCGGCGCTGACTTGCGGCTCCGCCGGTTCGGGGCGGATTTCCAAGGCCGCCGACTTCGCCGCCATCAACTGGTCGAGCAGGTCCGGCGACGCCGGGCGACGCGGCGTGCGCACCGTTTCGGGCGGCGGCGCCGCCAGGATGATCGCGCGTGCATCCTCGAGTGCTGCTTCCGGCATCGCCATCAGCCGCGGCGTTCCGTTGCGCGGGCTCGTATCCGTCGGGCCGATGCGCAGGCCCAGCGGACGGCGCGACAGCGCCGGGCCGAGCGCCATGAACTGCCCGCGTTCCAGATCGCGAAACGCCTCCGCCTGGCGCCGCTCCATGCCCAGAAGGTCGGCGGCACGCGCCATGTCGATATCGAGGAAGGTGCGGCCCATGAGGAAGTTGGACGCCTCGGCGGCGACGTTCTTGGCGAGCTTTGCCAGCCGCTGGGTGGCGATGATGCCGGCCAGCCCGCGCTTTCGGCCACGGCACATCAAATTGGTCATCGCGCCGAGCGAGAGCTTTCGCGCCTCGTCGGAAACCTCGCCGGCCACCGCCGGCGCGAACAGCTGCGCCTCGTCCACCACCACCAGCATCGGGTACCAGTGGTCACGGGCGACCTCGAACAGCCCGCCGAGGAAGGCGGCGGCACGCCGCATCTGGTTCTCGGCGTCGAGCCCTTCGAGATTGAGCACGGTGGAGACGCGATGCATGCGCGCCCGCTCGCCTGCCGCCTGCAGGCCGCGCTCGGTATGCTGCTCGGCATCGATCACCAGATGGCCGTAACGGTCGCCCAGCGAAACGAAGTCGCCCTCGGGATCGATGATGGTCTGCTGCACCCAGGGCGCGCTCTGCTCCAGCAGGCGCCGCAGCAGATGCGACTTGCCGGAGCCCGAATTGCCCTGCACCAAAAGGCGCGTCGCGAGCAGTTCCTCGAGATCCAGCTTCGCCGGGGCGCCTGCGGTCGTCTGTCCCATCTCGATCGCAACGGTCATCTCGACTCAGGCGCTCCTTTCGCAGACGGGCTTATCAACTGGGTCACGGCCCGTCGAGCGTGCATGACCGCCCGCGGCGTGTTGCGCACAACTGTGCAGGCACCGTCTGGAGGGGTCATCAGCCGATGCCTGGCGCAAACTTTGGGTTGACCCCTTCGGACCACGAGGCGACACTCCTCCCAACGCTACGAGTGCGAGGAGGAATGCGATGGACGAGCCCGAACGGTGGCGCCACATGTCGACGGCGCCGAAGGACGGCAGCCGCATCCTGGTCACTGTGCGTCCGTCCGAGCAGGGACCGGCGGAAGTCGACCTTGCCTATTGGTCGCGTGCCGACCAGTTCGCCTCGGAAGGCTGGCGCGCGTCGGACTCTTCGCCCGGGCGCGTCATCGAATACGCCGACCCGGAACTGAAATGCTGGATGCCGCTGCCCACCGCCAACCTCAGCCGCGCGTCGATGCCGGCGCCCTGGGAAGGCGAAGACGCCCAGCAGTTGGATGGGTCCGGGATTTGAGGGGCGCAAGAAATTGGCGAAAGCCGCAAAGCTGCCAATCTCCCCCCTCGTGGGGGAGATTAGCAGTTTCGTTGCCAGCTCGTTAAAACTTGCCTCTCAGAACAGGAACGCGGCTGTGGCGGGGTTGGGTCCGTTGCGGCCCTCGGGCGAATCCATGCCGCGGATCGTCTGCAGGTCCTGCGCATCCAGTTCGAAATCGAAGACATCGAAATTGGCGGCGATGCGATCCCTGCGGATCGACTTTGGAATGACGATCAGCCCCTCCTGGAGATGCCAGCGGATGATCGCCTGTGCGACGGACTTGCCATGTTTTTTGGCGATGCCTGCAATGGTCGGATCGCCGAGCAGCCGGCCGCTGCCCAGAGGGCTCCAGCTTTCGATACGGATGTCGTGCTTGGCATGAAAGTCCCTGACACCGCGCTGCTGGAACTGGGGATGCAGCTCGATCTGGTTGACGACGGGCGTCACGCCGGTCTCGCCGATGATCCGCTCCAGATGGTCCTGGTTGAAGTTCGAAACGCCGATCGATTTGATGCGGCCGGCCTGCCTGAGTTCGACCAGCGTCTTCCAGGCCTCGACATATTTGTCCTGGCTGGGCACAGGCCAGTGGATCAGGAACAGGTCGATCTGTTCGACGCCGAGCTTCTCCATCGTCTCGTCGAAGGCGCGCAAGGCCGCATCGCGCTGGTGCGCGCCGTTGCGCAGTTTCGAGGTGATGAACAGCTCAGCCCGCGGCACGCCGGCACTGCGGATCGCCTCTCCGACCCCTTCCTCGTTCTGATAGCCTTCGGCGGTGTCGATCAGGCGATAGCCGGCCTCGATGCCCCAACCCACCACGTCGGCGGTGATGTCCTGGTCGACCTGCCACACACCGAGGCCGAGTTGGGGAATGGCGGAGCCGTCGTTCAATGCAATCTGTTCGGGCATGGTGGGCTGTTCAGGCATGAGGGATCCTTTGCAAAGCTGGGCCGGGCGTCCGCCCGGCGCACAGCCTATCTAGGTCCGACAAGGGGCAACGGCCAGCCGACAGCGGACAAATTGCCGTGTGAAGTGCGCCTGCAAGTGTGACTTCGGCGTCGGCCGCATCCTCACCGCGGCCGGCGCACCGCCCGCACCACCCCGGCGGATGTGCTGCCGCAATAAAGGCGGTCGCCGCCATCGGATTCCAGCCCCGACACACCCATCCCGGCCGGCATGTCGAGCTTCTCCAGAACCTTGCCTGATTTCGGGTCGACGCGGCGCAGGTCGCTCTGGTCGCCTTCCCAGGTGGCGTGCCACAGCTCGCCCTCGACCCATGTCACCCCCGTGACGAAGCGGTTGGATTCGATGGTGCGCAGGATCGCACCGGTTTCCGGGTCGACCTGGTGGATCTTGCGTTCGCGGTATTGTCCCACCCAGAGCGTTCCTTCGGCCCAGGTCAGCCCGGAATCGCCGCCACCACCGGGCGCCGGAATGGTCGCCAGCACCTGGCCGGTATCAGGGTCGATCTTCTGTATCAGGTCGTTGGCAAGCTGGAAGAAATGCTGGCCGTCCCAGGCGGTGCCGGCATGCGCCGCGACATCGATCGAGCGCAGGTTCTGCCCACTCTCCGGATCAAAGGCGTTCAGCTTCTCGCCCGAGGCAAACCAGACATTGTTGCCGTCAAAGCTCACCCCATGCACCCTCTCCACGTCGGCAAAGGGCCCGTATTCGCGCAGGATTTCGGCCGTTGACTGTTTCATGTCCTTGTCCTCACTGAGATCCGATGTCACTTCCTAACCGTTCGGCAGCGGGGCCGGGAGTAACAAGGTGGTCGTGAATCCCACCAGTGGAGGCGTCATCCAGCGGCGCGCCCGGCCGTGACCGAAAAACTGCACCTTGCCGGCCTCGCCAAGCTGCTCCAACGCCCGCTGCACGCTGCGTTGGCCGGTGCCAAGCGCCAGCGCCAACGCCGAACTCGCCCAGGATTCACCGTCGGCAAGGAAAGCCAGCACCGCCGCGTGCCGCTCCTCGATCGGCCGCGCCAGCACCAGCACCTCGCGTGCGTGGCGCGGCGCCAGCGCAAAGCCCTGGCTGGTGGCGCCGATGTCGGCCAAGCCCCGCAATTCGGTGCGCAGCCGGCCGATCTCGACCCGCAGCCGCGCCCGATGCGATTCATCGGCGTGCCTGCCGCCGAAGGCTTGCGCGATCAGCGTCGCCCTGGACACATCGCCTGGCCACGCTTCGGCGAGCGTACGGGCCAGCGCGAACAGAACCGGGCGCGTGGCCAGCGAGACCGTTTTCTCCTGTTGGCGCACGACATATCGGAAATTATCGACCAGCAGCGCCGGCGACGCCTGCAACGCCTCGACGTCCTCAAGCAGCAACGGGCGCTGCTCGCCAGCCGCGATCAGCCGCGCCGCCGGCGTGTCCAGCGCCAGGAATGCGCGGTCGACTTCAGCGATGAGCCCCGCAATGCCGGCCTGGCGGGCGGCGTGGCGTGCCCACTCCAACGCCCTGCGCGCCGGCTTCGTCTTGAGGCGCCGCATCGCGATGCCGGCGACGGCCAGTTCGTGGGCGGCGCGCGAGGCCGGCGGAAGCGGTGCCGGGTCGAGCCCCGCCAGCACGTCTTCGGCCTCGTCGAGACGGCCGATCAATAGCAGGCGCCGCACCTTGAGGTGGCCGGCATGCGCTGCGTTCAGCCGGTCGCCGTGCTTTTCCAGCGTCGCCCGCGCCGCATCCAAAGCCTTGGCCGGCCAGCCGAGATCCCGCGAGACCAGCGCGATCTCGGCCTCGGCAACGACGCATCTGGCACGCGCTACCGCCTCTTTCGGGCCGAAGCCGCGCGCGGCACGCCGCAGCAGCGCCTTGGCGCGATCGAGATCGCCGAGCTGCGCCATGGCAATGCCGCGCAGCGCCAGCGCCGGCGGGTCTTCGCGCAAGGCGACGCGATCCAGCGCGCCGAGCGGGTCGCCTCCGGCCAGTGCCAGCGCAGCCGCGGTGATCAGCGAATCCATTCAAATCCCGTCACACTTGTAACTCCCACCCTTGTGCGTCGCCGCCCTAACTTAAATCCGTACCGTCAACCGGCAAGCCGCATCGGCAACTATCGGCAACGCGCGGCACGCCAAGGGAGAACCGACAATGCCAACCGACACTCCTCTCCACCCGGCCGAAGGCACCGTGAGGATGCGCCACCCCTGCTGCGACGGGCCGGCTCCTGCAAATCCCGTCACACTTGTAACTCCCACCCTCCCGCTTCACCGCCCTATTCTGGCTGACAGCAAGCGACAACAGACTGGCAAAGGAGACGACCAATGACCAAGCACATCGCAATGAAGACCCCGCCCATCGTTTCGAGGCAGGACTGGGAAGCCGCCCGCGAACAGATGCTGGTGAAGGAAAAGGCAACACTGCGCGCCAAGGACGCATTGGCCGCCGAGCGCCGGCGCATGCCGTGGATGGAAGTCGACAAGGCCTATGTGTTCGAGGGACCGAACGGCAGAGCGAGCCTGCTCGATCTGTTCGAAGGCCGCCGCCAGCTGATCGTCTATCGCGCCTTCTTCGAGCCCGGCGTGCATGGCTGGCCCGATCACGCCTGCCGCGGCTGTTCGCTGGGCGCCGACCAGGTCGGCCACCTCGCCCATCTCAACGCCCGCAACACCACGCTTGCCTACGCTTCGCGTGCCCCGCAGGCCGACATTGCGCGGCTGAAGCAGCGGATGGGCTGGCAGATGCCCTGGTACACAATCACTGACAGTTTCGACAAGGACTTCGGTGTCGACGAATGGCACGGCCACAACGTCTTCATCCGTGACGGCGATCGCATCTTCCGCACCTACTTGATTAACAGCCGCGGCGACGAAGCGATGGGCACCGTCTGGAGCTATCTCGACGCGACGCCGCTCGGCCGCCAGGAAATCTGGGAGGATTCGCCCGAAGGCTATCCGCAGACTCCACTCTACTCCTGGTGGAACTGGCACGACAATTACGACGCCGGGGCCGACAAGAAATGGGAAGAAGTGTCTGCTGCCGGCGAGGCCGCGTTCAGGGACAAGGGCGAGCAGTAACGGTTGTCCAGTCTGGGTTCCTCTCCCCACTCCCTGGAGAGAGGAACCTGTCGTGACTGGCATGATCATCAAGGATCAAGGCGATGAGCGATATCCACACAGGTGCCGGCAGCACGATCCCAGAAGCCGCCACCCTCGGGCTGGCCGACTGGCTTTGCCTTGCCGCGGCACCGACCTTCGCCGTGATGGCGCTGCTCACCTGCATCTTCAGCGGCGATGCGGCCATGCAGTGCATGGGCACCGACGCCTCGCCCCTCACGGGCATGGCTGCGATGTATCTGCTGATGAGCGCCTTTCATCTGGCGCCCTGGCTGCGGGTGATCTCCGGCCGGCAGGCCCGCTAGGCCCTTCCAATTCTAGACACCCCACACATCGGAGAAGACAATGAGACTGGTCAGGCTGAGAGCGCCGGGCGGCTTGGGCAATCTCGACCTGGTCGAGGAAGATCCGCCCCAGCCAGGGCCGGGCGAGGTGCTGGTCAGGATCCGGGCCTGCGCGTTGAACATGCGCGACGACTTTGCCGTGCAAGGCAAGATGCCTCTCGCCGACGGCCGCGTTCCGCTCTCCGACGGCGCCGGCGAAGTAATTGCCCTCGGCGACGGTGTCGATGCACTCAGGCCCGGAGACAGCGTCGTCAGCGTCTTCTATCCTTGGTGGCTGGGCGGTGACATGACGCCCTCGACCCGGCGCGACATTCCGGGAGAAAGTTTCGACGGCTTCGCCAGCGAGTATGTCTGCATGCCGGCGCATGCTTTCACCAGGGCACCGGCAGGCTATACGCATGTCGAGGCGGCGTCGCTCACCTGCACGGGCGTTACTGCCTGGCGCGGCCTGATTGTGTGCGGCAAGGTGAAGCCGGGCGACGCAGTGCTGGTCCTCGGCTCGGGCAGTGTATCGTTGTTCGCGCTGCAATTCGCCAAGGCCGCCGGCGCCCGGGTCATCGCCACCTCATCCGACGAGCAGAAGCTGGAAAGGCTCAAGCGCCTCGGAGCCGACGCCGTCATCAACTACAAGTCCGTCCCGGACTGGGGCCGCAAGGCCAAGGATCTGACGGGCGGGCGCGGCGTCGATCACGTGATCGAGGTCGGCGGACCCGCCACGCTGGCGCAGTCGATTGTCGCCTGCCGCACGGGCGGTCACATCGCGCTGGTCGGCGTCCTGACCGGCTTTGCGGCGGAAGTGTCTATCCCAGCCCTGTTTTCCAACCAGATCCGCATCAGCGGCATTTCCATCGGCAGCCGGGCCGACCAGGAGGATATGATCCGCGCGATAGAGTCCAACAGGCTGAAGCCCGTCATAGACCGCCACTTTCCGCTGCAGGACATCGCCACCGCCTTCGCGCATTACGAATCCCGAAAGCATTTCGGCAAGGTCTGCCTTGACGTTTGAGCGTCCTCCGCCAGCAGCACGATGAAGGGGACCGCCGGGGACCGCGCCTTCGTCGTGATCCTGCCTAGGTCGCGATGTCGTTGACCGGCAGCAGGGGCTTGGGAAGGTCGGTCTCGCCGAGCCCGCTACGCAACTCGATCTCGATGTCGCGGCAGATCTGCGAGATCGGAACGTCGTTGGCGTTGCCCTCGAACGGGTTGGCGCTGCTTTCGCCGACCTGGTCGAGAGACATGTAGGCCCAGCCGAGCAGCGTGCTGAACGGGATCGTCAGCCAGATCGCTATCGACCCGAGCGCGCCACCCAGTTTGCCCATATCGGCAAAGACGGGAACGACCCCGAACGGCAACAGTGTGCAGAAGATCATCACGAACATCGAACTGACGATGGCGTATTGCCGGGGATAGGGATTGTTCTTGATGCGATCGCAGCGCGCCTGCTGGTCATGGAAGTCGCGGATCAGCTTGGTCAGTTCGCCATAGATCTGAGGAGGGAGCTTTGTGTCCTTGAACAGCGCATTGACCTGGACAGATTGCAGTTCGAGCAGGGCTATCGCCGGCTGGGGCGATTTCAGGACGTCCTCGGCCTGTTCGGCGAGCAGCGGACGCAATTCGTCGCCGACCGAGCTCGCATCCTCATGGATACGGTAGCGCCGCCGGTATTCGATATTGGCGGCCCGCGCCATGGACTCCCATGGCATCGGCCGGCGCAGGGAAAAGCGCAATGCCGTCATCCAGGCGATGTGGCGATAGATGAGCTGTCTGGCCGTCGGCGCGTCGAGGAAATCCCTGCAGAAATTGGACCACAAACGGCTGCTGGCCGTAATTTGCGTAAAAGCCTGCAGCGCGTCGCTGCTGCGGGTGAACACCTGCGAATTCTTGAACCCGGCGACGAGTGACACGGTGGTGCCAAGCACCAGCACCACCGACCATGGCACCGAAAACCCGGCGATGCCTGGAAGACGGTAGGCCGCCACGGCCAGACCGCTCACCACCACCATGTAGATGACGCTGCGCCGCGACCACAGCGCGAAATCGATCAGTTTGTAGGAACGGCCTACATACATCGTATCCCCTCAACTCATCGATAGGTCTGGTTTTGCACGGCCGGAATCTGGTCGCCTCATTGTGCCTTTGCAGCCCCGAACCGCAACCCGTCCATCAACAGCTTGACCAGCCGGCGCGAGCGGTCGCGCCATTCGGGGGTGTCGGGCGCTGAATAGATGCCGCCCAGCGCGTGCAGCACGTCGGAAGCGTCGACGTCGCCGCGGATAGTGCCGTCGGCCACCGCCGCCTCGACCAGTTGTCGCAAGGCTTGCGACACCCGGCCGAACGTGTCGGAAAACAGCGTCGAATTGGTGGTGAGCACAATGCGCAGGCTGCTTGCCAGGCCGCGCTTGGTGGCGATGTAGTCGACGAAGCGCTGCATCCACTGTTCCAGCGCGACATCGGACGGATGTTTTTGGGCAAGCTCGCCGGCGGCCGCGCACAGCCCCTCCACCTCGCGGTGATAGACCACCTCGACCAGATGCTCGCGCGTCGGGAAATGCCGGTAGAGCGTGCCGATGCCAACGCCGGCGCGGCGCGCGATCTCCTCCAGCGAGCCATCGATGCCGCGCTCAGCAAAGACTGACGCCGCCACCTCGACCAGCCGGTCGCGGTTGCGCCGCGCATCGGCACGCAGCGGCCTTGCGTCTACGGCCTCGGCCTTTTCAGCAATGGCGGACGGCTCGTTGGCCAATTTTTTTCTCCACGTCGTGTCAGGGGGCTTGAACCCGGCAAGGTCAGCCACCACGTAATAAACGGAGGCGCCTCCGTTTTAGTGGAGCACCTTTATCATATAATCAGGGGAACCGGTATGTCACGTCTTTCGAACACGCAAGCCGACATCTCCCCTGCCCGCCTGCCTCGCGGGAGATCCGCCATCTCCGCTTTCGCCGTCAAGACCTGACCCAACGGTTACCTTGCCCTTCTGCGGCAAGGCACCAGTTCAATCCCATCCGCGTCAAGCAACTGGAGCCAGACGCCCATGACCAGCCTTCCCATTACCCTCACCATCAATGGCCACCGACACCAACTGGAGGTCGATCCACGCGTAACCCTGCTCGACCTGCTGCGCGAGCGGCTCGATCTCACCGGCACCAAGAAGGGCTGCGACCGCGGCCAATGCGGCGCCTGCACGGTGCTGGTCGACGGCAAGCGCATCAACTCATGCCTGGCGCTGGCGGTCAGCCATGACGGCGCCCAGGTCTTGACCATCGAAGGCGTCGCCAACGGCGAGGAACTGCATCCGGTGCAGGCCGCCTTCATCGCCCATGACGGCTTCCAGTGCGGGTTCTGCACACCCGGCCAGATCATGAGCACGCTCGGCCTGATCGCCGAGGGACAGGCCGGCGACGATCCCGAACGCATCCGCGAGGGGCTGAGCGGCAACATATGCCGCTGCGCGGCCTATGGCGGCATCGTCGAGGCCGTTCTGGAAGCCCAGCAACAGCTTGTCAAAGCCGACCGGAGGACCGCGGCATGAGAGACTTCGATTACATCAGGCCCGCCACCATTCCCGACGCCATCGCCGCGGCAGCCGAGCCGGGCTCGGCCTATCTCGCCGGCGGCACCAATCTGCTCGACCTGATGAAAGGCGGCATCACCAGTCCCGAGCGCATCGTCGACATCTCCCGGCTGCCGGAGCTCAACCGCATCGAACGGCTGGACGATGGTGGCCTGCGCATCGGCGCGCTGGTCCGTAATGCCGAGCTTGCTTACGATCCGGCGTTCGCCAAATCCTATCCGGCGGTGGCCGAGGCGCTGCTGTCGGGTGCTTCGGCGCAGCTTCGCAACGCCGCCACCGTCGGCGGCAATCTGTTGCAGCGCACGCGCTGCAGCTATTTCTACGACACAGCCAGCGCCTGCAACAGGCGCGAGCCAGGCGCCGGCTGCGATGCGCTGGGCGGCGAAAACCGCCTGCACGCAGTGCTCGGCTGGAGCGACGCCTGCATCGCCACCCACCCGTCGGATTTCTGCGTGCCGCTGGTGGCGCTCGACGCCGTGGTCGAGATCGAAGGCAAGAAGGGCCGGCGCCATGTTTCGCTGGAGGAATTTCACCGGCTTCCCGGCGAAACGCCGCAGCGGGAGAATGCGCTGGAGCCCGGCGACCTGGTCGTGGCGGTGCGCCTTCCGGCGGAGGCTGCCTCCTTCTCCGCCAATGCCCGTTACCTCAAAGTCCGCGAGCGCACCTCCTATGCCTTTGCCGTCGTATCGGCCGCAGCAGCGCTTGTCGTCGACGGCGGCAAGATCCGCGCCGCAAGGCTGGCGCTGGGCGGCGTCGCGGCTAAGCCGTGGCGGGCACGCTCGGCGGAAGCCGTCCTGCTCGGCGCGGACGCCAGCGAGGCGACCTTCGCCGGCGCCGCGGACGCCGCCTTGGCCGATGCCAGCCCCTCCGGCGACAATGCCTTCAAGATCGAGCTTGCCCGCCGCATCGTGGTCAGGGCGCTGATGTCTGCGCTTTCGGGAACGCCCGAGCGTCTGCCGGCCCTTCCTGCCTCCCCGTTCTCGAACATTCCTGGAGCGCGCCATGACGCTTGAACTCAGCCTCAACCAGCAACCCGCCCATGCCCGGCAAGGCTCCAGCATCGGCCAGCCGCTGACCCGCCGCGACGGCTTTCTGAAAGTCACCGGAGCCGCGCGCTATGCCGCCGACAACCATCCGCCCGGCATGCTCTACGCCGTGCTGGCGGTCAGCAGCATCGCACGCGGCCGCGTCGCCGCGCTGGATGTCGAGGCGGCCAAGGCACACAAGGGCGTGGTCGAGGTGATGACGCCCAAGAACCGGCCAGCGCTCGCCGCCGATCCGGACGCCAAGGACCATCCCTTCATGTTCCGGCTCGACCTCTTGCAGAACGACCAGGTCCGCTACCCCAATCAGAGCATCGCCGTGGTGATCGCCGAGACGCTGGAGGCGGCGACCGAGGGGGCGGCGCTGCTGTCGCCGCGCTATGAAGTGATGCCGGCGCGCGTTGGCCTCGACGGCGCCGAAAGTTTCGTGCCGCGTGCTGTCGGCGTCGGCGGTCCGGCCGTGGAGCACAAGGGCGATGTCGAGGTCGGCCTTAAATCCGCAAAGACGCGGATCGAAGCCACCTACGAGACGCCGGCCCAGTACCACAACGCCATGGAGCCGCATGCGATCGTCGTCGCCTGGGAAGGCGACACACTGTCGATCGACACACCGAGCCAGGGCCTTGCCATGGCGCAGGGCCGCATCGCCGGCCTGTTCGGCATCGCGCCGGAAAACGTCCACATCCGCAGCCCGTTCCTGGGTGGCGGCTTCGGTTCGAAAGGCATGATCTCCGGGCCGCAGGTGCTCGGCATCCTGGCGGCGCGTCTTGTCGGCCGTCCGGTCAAGCTGGTGCTGCGGCGTGAGCAGATGTACGGGCCGGTCGGCCACCGTGCGCCGACGCGCCAGACGCTGCGCATGGGCATGGATGGCGAAGGGCGGCTGACGGCACTCGACCATCACGCCAAGACCGCGTCGAGCACGTTCGACGATTTCTTCGAACCGGCGGCGGATGCCTCGCACACACTCTATGCCAGCCCGGCCATCGCCACCTCGCACGATGCGGTGCGGCTCGATACCGGTACGCCGCTGTTCATGCGGGCGCCCGGCGAAGCCACCGGCTCGATCGCGCTGGAGAGCGCTATCGATGAGGCAGCCTACGCCTGCGGCATGGACCCGCTGGAATTCCGGCTGCGGAACTATGCCGAGGTCGAGCCGATGACCGGCAAGCCGTTTTCCTCCAAGGCGCTGCGCGAATGCTACAGGCAAGCGGCCGAGACGTTCGACTGGGCGAGCCGCCCCATTCAGCCTCGGCTGATGCGCGACGCCGACGGTTTCCTGACCGGCTGGGGCATGGGCACGGCGACCTTCCCGGCGATCATGTTCCAGGCCGAAGCGCGGGCGGTGCTGAGAGCCGATGGCAGCGGCGTGATGGAGACCGGCGCTCAGGACATGGGGCAAGGCGCCTGGACCGCCTTCGCCCAGATCGCCGCCGACGGACTGGGACTGGATATCGACCAGGTCGATTTCAGGGCCGGCAGCTCCGATCTGCCCAATGCAGGCATTGCCGGCGGCTCCGGCCACACGGCGACGGCCGGCATGGCGATCCACAATGCGGGCGCCGCCGTCATCGCCAGGCTCGCCGATCTCGCCACCGGCGACGAGGGCTCGCCGCTCTACGGCGCCGGCAATGAAGGCGTGCTGGCGCGCGGCGGCCGCCTCTATCGGCGCGACGATGAAAGCCGCGGTGAAAGCTACGCCGAAATCCTCACGCGCGCGGGCCTCACCGAGATCGAGGGCCACGGCAAGGGCGCTCCCGACCCGGCGTCTCAGGAGGCCTATGCCAAGCACGCGCATGGCGCCGTGTTTGCCGAGGTGAAGGTCGATCCGGATTTTGGCCAGATCCGTGTCACAAGGCTGGTCGGCGCGTTCGCCGCCGGACGGGTCATCAATCCCAGGCTGGTGCGCAGCCAGTATTATGGCGGCATGATCTGGGGCGTCTCGTTCGCGCTGCATGAGGAAGCCATCACCGACCGGCGCTCTGGCCGGATCCAGAATGCCAACCTCGCCGAATATCATGTCCCGGTGAATGCCGACGTGCCGTCGGTCGAGGCGCTGCTGGTCCACGAAGACGACCCTCACGTCAACGCACTCGGCATCAAGGGCGTCGGCGAAATCGGCATCACCGGCACGGCCGGCGCCATCGCCAATGCGGTCTGGCATGCGACCGGGGTGCGGCCCCGGCGCTTTCCGATCCGCATCGAGGATCTGCTGGGGTGAGGAGTGGTCCACCTAGCGGACGGGAAGCCAATTGCTTGGCTCCCGTCCGACGAACGGTGAAGGCCCGGTCCGCCTACAGGCGGATCAAAAGGTCCAGTGGACCTTTTTAAGGGGCTGAACGCCCGAATGGCAGGGAGCGCCAGCGAAGGGCCGCACAGCCGGCGCCAAGTCTCCGCCGGCTGCCAAAGATGAAATCAACGACTTCGCGTCAAGCAACTGGAGCCAGGCGCCCATGACAAAAACAACGATCCCAGTTCATCTCGATATCAACGGCCGTCATCACGATCTGCAACTCGAGCCGCGCGTCACGCTGCTCGATGCCTTGCGCGACCGCCTCGGCCTGACCGGAACCAAGAAGGGCTGCGACCACGGCCAGTGCGGCGCCTGCACCGTGCATGTCGACGGCGAACGCGTGCTGGCCTGCCTGACGCTGGCCGCACAAGTCGAGGGCCGCACCGTCACCACCATAGAGGGGCTTGCACGGGAGGGCGAAATGCATCCCGTGCAGGCTGCCTTCCTCGAACAGGACGCCTTCCAGTGCGGCTATTGCACGCCGGGCCAGATCATGTCGGCGGTCGCCTGCATCCGTGAGGGCCATACCGGCTCCGACGACGAGATCCGCGAATACATGGCCGGCAATCTCTGCCGCTGCGGCGCCTATCCGCACATCGTCGCCGCCATTCGCCAGGCAGCATTGGAGGTCCAGTCATGAGGGACTTTTCGTATGTGCGCGCCAATTCGCTTGATGCCGCGCGCCAGGCGGCTGCCCTGCCCGGCGCCATGCTGCTCGCCGGCGGCACCACGCTGATCGACCTCGCCAAATGCGGCATCGCCGAGCCCGAGACGCTGGTCGACATCACCCATCTTAACGGACTGAACAGCATCGAGGTGAACGAACGCGGCGCCACCATCGGCGCGCTGGCCAGGATGAGCCATGTCGCTGACCATGCCGACATCAAGAGCCGCTTCCCCGCCGTCTCCGAAGCCCTGTGGCAGGCGGCTTCCGCGCAGATCCGCAACATGGCGACCATCGGCGGCAATCTGATGCAGCGCACGCGCTGCCCCTATTTCCGCGATCCCGCGAATTTCCCTGCCTGCAATAAGCGCGAGCCCGGCTCTGGCTGTTCGGCGATCGGCGGCGTTACCCGTGGCCATGCGGTGCTTGGCATCAGCGAGGCCTGCATCGCCATGTATCCGGGCGACCTCGCCGTGGCGCTGGTCGCCTTCGACGCAATCGTGCATCTGGGCGAGCGCCAGATCCCGGTCGACGATTTTTTCCTGCTGCCCGGCACCACGCCGGATAGGGAACATGCGATCGAACCGGGCGAGATGATCACCGCGATCGAAATCCCCGGCTCGGCCGCTGCCGGGCGTTCGACCTATCTCAAGATCCGCGATCGGCAGTCCTATGAGTTCGCCGCGGCAAGTGCTGCTGTCGGCATCGAGTTCGAAGCCGACGGCCGAACGATCCGCGATTTGCGCGTGGCGCTTGGCGGCGTCGCGCCGAAGCCATGGCGGGCGCGAGCCGTGGAGGACGCGCTGAAGGGCAAGGTGCTGGAGGCGGACGCTGTGCGGGCTGCGAGCCTGCTCGCCGTCGAAGCCGCCGTCGACCATGGCGCCAACCACTACAAGATCGACCTGGCGCCGCGCGTCGTCGCTCGCGCCATCCTCAGATTGGGAGAGACGGCATGACCGTTCACAACATCAGGCATGGGGATGCGTCCGACGGCGCTTTTGCCGAAGCCGTCGGCGGCCGGCTGTCGCGCGTCGACGGCCCGGCCAAGATCAGTGGTGCGGCGAAATACGCCGTCGAGCAGCAGCTCGAAGACCTCGCCTACGCCGTGCTGGTCGAGAGCACGATTGCATCCGGCAAGGTGCGCGCGATCGACACCACTGCCGCCGAGGCGGCGCCCGGCGTGCTGCAGGTGCTGACGCCGGACACCATCATCAGCCTGAAAACCGCGGCGGACTGGTTCGGCACGCCGCCGCCCGACAAACCCTATTGCCCGCTCGCGCGCGACATCACCTTTTCGGGTCAGCATGTCGCCGCCGTGGTCGCCGAGACCTTCGAACAGGCAGTCGCGGCAGCAGCACTGGTCAAGGTCAGCTATGACGAGACGTCTGCCATCGTCGACCTCAGCGACGGCAAGGCCGGCGACGGCATCCCGATCGACGCCATGACCAAGGAATGGGGCGATGCGCAAGGTGCCTTCGCGTCGGCACCGGTCCGCATCTGTGCCGCCTACAACACGCCGCGCGAGTACCAGGCGCCGATGGAGCCGCATGGTCTGATCGCGCATTGGGAAGGCGATCATCTCACCGTGTGGGAGCCGAGCCAGTGGCTGGACGGGATGGCCCGCACCTATGCCGAATGGTTCGACGTGCCGTTCGAGAATGTGCGGCTGGTCTCGCCCTATATTGGCGGCGGCTTCGGCTCCAAGGCGCTGGCGCTGAGCCATGGCGCGGTGGCCGCATGTGCCGCCAAAATGCTCGGCCGGCCGGTGCGCCTGGTGATGACGCGGCCGCAGACCTTTACCGGCTATGGCGGCCGCGCCGCGACGCGCCAGACGGTGACGATCGGCGCCGACGCGCAGGGGAAAATCCAGTCGATCGTGCATCGCGGCGTCAATGAGACATCCATCGACGGCATGTGGGTCGAGCCGCTGGGATCGGTCACCTCGATCATGTATGCGACGCCGAATTTCTCCTCCAGGCAGAATGTCGTGCGGGTCAATTCGGTGGTGCCGGGCGCCATGCGCGCGCCGGGCGAAAACCCTTCGGCCTTCGGCATCGAGAGCGCCATCGACGAACTCGCCTACGAGATCGGCATCGACCCCCTGGAGATCCGGCTGAGAAATTATGCCGAACAGGACCCGCATGCCAAGAAAGCCTGGTCGACCAGACAGTTGCGCGAGGCTTTTGCCGCGGGCGCGGAGCGCTTTGGCTGGTCCAGGCGCTCGCCCGAACCGCGCTCGATGCGCGAAGGCAACCAGCTGATCGGCTGGGGCGTCGCCGCCGGCACCTATCCGGTGCGGCGCGCCTATGGCGAAGCGATCGTGCGCATCCTGGCGGACGGCTCGGTCGAGGTCGAGAGCTCCTCGATCGACATGGGCCAGGGCACCTACACCATCCTGGCGCAGACCGCCGCCGAAACGCTCGGCGTGCGAGCCGACGACGTGGTGGTGAAACTCGGCGACTCCCGCTTTCCCCGCGCCGGCGTCACTGGCGGCTCGCGGCTGGCCGGCGTCATGACCGGCGCCGTCTACAAGGCGGCGACATCGGCGCTCGACCAGTTGGTGGGTCTCGCCATCAGCGATCCGCGCTCGCCTTTCCACACGCTGCAGGCCAACACGCTGGTCGTCGCCAATGGCCGCATAGCCTCGCCGCGCGGCGACGGTCCCGATGTCTCGATCGCCGACCTGCTCAAAAGCGTCGGCCGCGACCACATCGAAGCGACCGGCGACACCATGCCGGCCAATTCGACGCCAGAGGATCGCTACAAGAACTACACCACCATCGCCATGGCGCTGCCGCACACCGAGGGCGACTATTCCCGCCACTCGTGGTGCGCGCATTTCATCGAGGTGCGCGTCGACGAGGATTTCGGCACGGTGCGTGTATCGCGCGTGGTGTCGGCGCTGGATTCGGGCCGGCTCTACAATCCGAAGCTTGCCGAAAGCCAGTGGAAGGGCGGCATCATCATGGGCATCGGCCAAGCGCTGCTCGAAGAAGGCATCGTCGACCGCCGCCACGGCCGCATCGTCAACAACAACCTCGCCGATTACCTCGTGCCGACCAACGCCGACATCCCCGACATCGAAGTGATCTCGGTCGGCATCCCCGACCTGCATTCCTCGCCGCTCGGCGGCAAGGGCGTCGGCGAACTGGCCATTGTCGGCGTGGCGCCGGCGATTGCCAACGCGGTGTTCCATGCGACTGGAAAGAGGATCAGGGATCTGCCGATCACACTGGAGAAGCTGATCTAGAGAGCGACACCGAAGCTGCCGACCTCCCCCGCGGAGCCCGCTTGGGGAGCTCGGCAGTTCCAACGATCAGAACTTATAGGCGACGCCGATCCGGACATCATGCGTCGTCAGTTCGATCTCGTCGGGATTGAGGGGAGCGCCGTTGACGAACGCGTGACGCAGGGAGTCGTGGCGGCCGAAATCGGCGAACCGGTACTCGCCGCGAACCACCCAATTGTCGGTGACGGCGTATTCGGCGCCGGCGCCCAGCGTATAGCCCGTTACGGTATCCTTCACGTCGGCATAGGGACCGCCCGGAATGTCGGTGGTGGTGTGCTTGTAGCTTGCCACAGCCAGGCCGCCGGTGACAAAGGGAAGCCAGCGGTCCATCGCATAGCCGGCCCGCAGGCGCACGGAGCCAACTGACTCCATCTTGAGCTCGCCGCCAAAGGCCGGGTCATCGATGCCGAGCGCCCGATAGAGCGTCGTGTCCTTCACGCTTGCGAAGCTGTAGTCGCCCTCGATGCCGAGAACCAGCCCACCGTCGAACTGCTTGTTGTAGCCGGCATAAAGACCGCCGAAACCACCGGACGGACTGTAGCCCCAGCCGTAATTGTCGAAGCTGTCCGGGGCAAAGACTTGCCCTGCCCTTGCGTTCCCCCAGGCATATCCGGCATGCGCGCCAATATAGCCGCTGGACCAGTCGTAGGTGGCCGCGACAGGCAAGACTTCACTGGTGTCCGCTGCGGACGCCATACCGACAGGCGTGAGGATGAAGGCCGTGGCGAGAAGGATGGTTTTCATCGTTTGCTATCCCGAAACTATTGCCTCGCCCCGCGCGAAAAAAGCGCGGGGGTTTGTTCAGAGACGACAGGTCAGAATTTGTAGCTGAGCCCGACCCGGATATCCTGCGTCTGCAGATCGACATGCGTTTCGGTAGGCAGACCGGCGGCCACCGAGAGGTCCTGGCTGCCGAAATCCGAGTAGCGATATTCAGCTCGAGCGATCCACCTGTCGGTGAAGGCGTGCTCGATGCCGGCGCCAACGGTCCAGCCGACATGGCTGTCGCTGTGGAGCGTTACTTCGGCGGCCGGACCGCCGGCGCTGACCGCAATAAGCTCATACTTGGCCGCGGCGACGCCGGCAGTGATGTAGGGCAAGGTCCGATCGAAAGCATAGCCGGCCCGCAGCCGTGCCGACCCCTGCCATTTGAGTTCGCTCTTGAGCAGCGTGGTGACACCGCCGCCGCCGGCGTCGAGGGCCGTCAGCCCATCTATGTTGCCATACGCAATGTCGGCCTCGGCGCCGATCACGAAGCTGTTCTCCATCTGGTAATTGGCGCCGATATGGACGCCGCCGATAAACCCGTTCGGATCGGTGGAGACATTGAGATCGGTGGTCCCGCCCAGTCCGCCGCCGGCGATGAACAGATTGGAATTTCCGGCCGCGTAACCGATGTCGACGCCGGCATAGAGTCCGGACCAGTCATAGGTGGAGGCGACAGGCGAAGCCTCATTGATGTCGGCCGCGCATGCCATGCCGGCCGGCGCGAGAATGATGGCCGTTGCGAGAAGAAGAATTTTCATTGTTGTCTGCCGCCCCATGTTGCTTCCCCGCCGCACAAATGACCTACGGAGATCCAGCTGTTGTCGAGAAATCCGGTGTTGCATTGTCCGCCGGCTGCGTCTTGGGCTGGGCCGCACCCGAATTGTCGGGGAAAGCATCGCAGCGCTTTCCCGGCTGGTGTGGCCATTCGGCCTCAGTCGATTGGCATGTCGTGTATCCGGCGGGTTGGCGGTCGGCGAAACTACCTGGCACTGCCCGGTGTCGAGCCGAAACGGCGGCGGAAGCAGCGGTTGAAATAGGACACGTCGGAGAAGCCGCTGAGCAGCGCGATCTCGCTGATCCGCATGCGGTCGTTGCGCCTGTCGGACAGCATCCGATGGGCTCTCTGCAAACGCAGTTCGAGAATGCGCTCGGCAAAGCTCACCCCGGTTTCCTGCAACAGGTCATGGACATAGCGAACGGAGAGCCGCAACTGCCCGGCAACGCTCTGCGCCGAAATGGCGGGGTCGGCGAAATTGTCCCGCATCTTCTGCAGTATGGCCTGCAGCCTTGCCGCGCGCAGGCCGCGCAGGCCCGCCAGCTCGGCCGCTTCGCCCTTGGCGCCGGTCGCCAGGCCGATCAGGTCGACGATCGTTTCGGTGGCGTGGCCGATGAGGTCGGGCGAGACCAGGGCCGGGCCTGCTTCCAGGAAGCTGCAATAGCGCTTGAGCATGCCGAGCGCCTCATTGTCGGCTCCGACGGTCAACGCCAGCCGATCCTCGATATGAGCAAAGGCATTTTCCAGCACGGCACGGGGGAGCACCACATTGGCCCAGACATTGCTGTCGCCGCCGGTCATCTGCAACGCTTCCGAAGCCGAGACCAGTGCGGCCTCGCCTTTGCCGACGTGATAATCGCGGCCAATCTGCGTACCGCTGAGCACCGTATCGCCATTGTTGACCAGTAGCAGATAGCCGTCGCGACCGTCGGCGGCGATGTTGCCCGCCTTGCGGCTGGCATGACGTATCGTCCCGGCCATCTGCCCAAGCACCAGCGACCCGACAGCCGTCGCTTCGATCGCGGCTTCGAACGACAGTCTCTCCGAAATCGTGTATTCGACCGACCATATCTCGGCGACGTGGATGTCCTGCCAGAGCGCGAACCGCGCACGATGATCCAGATGCGGCGGCAAATCCGCCGACGAGAAGACGTTCTTTTGCAAGGGACGACCGGCCTTTTTCTACAATCGCGTCTTCATTTCGACACGCACCGTATGGGACCAGATCACGGTCTGTCCAGAGCCGGAAATACTTGTGCGCCAGGCGACAATTTCAGTGCCGTCCTGGACAAGGATTGGCTTAATTTCGTGGATTTGGCGGTTGAATTTGGGATTACTCGAAAAATACCCAGTGCCGACGAATCGTTCCACTACTCCGGCGATGGTACTGGCGGCCGTGATGTCAGCGCCGTGCCGAAGGCGGCGACAACAACGGCTGCGATCCCGGCCAGTTGCGTTGCGGTCAGGCTTTCATGCAGGAACAGGAAGCCGGCCAGTGCACCCAGCCCCGGCTCCAGGCAGGTCAGCGTGCCGTAGATGCGCGCCGGCATGCGGGTCAACGCCACCATCTCCAGGAAGAACGGCAACGCGCTGGAAAACAGGCCGACCAGCAGCGCGCTGACCAGGATCGACGGCACCAGCAGCGCGGTTCCCGCCTGGGCGACACCGAAGGGCAGCACCAGCACGGCGGCGATGGCCATGCCGTAGGCAGTGGTGCGGGTACCAAGCTCCGCGCCGGCCTTCTGGGCGAGCACGATGTAGAGCGCCCAGAAGCCGCCGGCCGCCAGCGCCAGCATCACCCCGATCGGATCGAGCGGCGCTAGGGAATGAACGAAGGGCGACAGCAGCAGGATGCCGGCCACCGCCAGCGCGATCCAGGCAAAGTCGCTGGCGCGCCGCGAGCTCAAGGTCGCCACCAGAAGCGGGCCGGTAAACTCCAGCGCCACCGCGATGCCGAGCGGAATCCTGACCAGCGCTGCGTAGAACAGGAGGTTGAGCGCGGCGAGCGTCACCCCATAGGCGACCAGCCACGGCATGGTGGCACGCGAGGGCCGCATCTGCCAGGGCCGCAGCACCGCGATCAGCATCAGCGCACCGATGACCAGCCTGAGCGTCGTCGTGCCTTGCGCGCCGATCTGCGGGAACAGGCCCTTGGCAAAGGTGGCGCCGATCTGGATCGACACCATGGCGCCCATCAGTGCTGCGACCGGCAAGGGCGCCGCTTCGCGACGGGCAATCGGCATCGATGTCACGTGATCCCATCCTCCATATCGCCGGGTCCAAACCCGACCGGCGGCATGGAGATAGGGTGAACCGGCCGGCCTGTCGTGAGGCAGCGGCAACTGGCTGCTGGGGCACGGCCAGGTGCCGCTGGCCGGTCAGTTCAGGGATTTGCGCCGTGGCGGCGGTGCCGGGTGGCGCTGCTCGAGGGCCGCTGCCGCATCGGTGCGGCCGGTACGGCGCAGTCTTTCGAGATAGGCCGGCAACTCGCCAAGGCAATGGAACGGCCCGCCTTCCCGCATCACGGTCACCAGCGGGTCGACATCGCTGTCGCTGCGCACGGCCATGGCGCTGCGCCAGTCCTCGAGCAGCCGGCTGGCATGATCGACGACGTCGCTTCGGGAGCCTGAGAGATCGTGCTGCTCATGTGGATCCTCGCTCAGATTGAACAGGCTGACCGGGCCGAAATTCTTGTAGCCGTCATGGTAGGTGCGCAGCATCAGCCAGTCCGCCCCGCCGAGCCGGAACCGCACGCCGCGCTGTACCGCCCACGCACCCTGGCTCAGCACCAGGAAATCGCGGCCACCTTCCTCCTTCGCGGCGAGCGCCGGTGCAAAGGAGCGCCCGTCCCAAAGCGCCGGAACGTTGCCGCCGAGCCGGTCGATCAGCGTGGCGGCCCAGTCGAAATGATAATGAAGGCCGCCATTGACGCCGCGCATGTCTTCGGCGCCGGGCCAGCGGATGACCAGCGGCACGTTGCAGGTGAACTCGTCAGCCGTCTGATGGTCGCCCCAGACGTTGAGCTCGCCGAGGTTTTCGCCATGATCGGCGCCGATGACGATGATCGTGTCGTCGAACAGGCCTTGCCGCTTCAACTCCTCGACGATGAGACCGACATGATGATCGGCATAGAGCACGCCGGTGTCGTAGCCGTCGAACCAGGCCTTGACGGTGTCCATGTCGCTGATCGGCGACGGCATGCGCCGGTATTTCGATCCCCCCGGCTCGACGTCGAAGCCCGAGGGTTCCTGCGGGCTGTGCGGGCCGTAGCCGGCATGGCTCTTCTCGAACACCGCCCTGGTCATCCAGTCGGGAGGCGGCTGGTCGGCGAAGGGGTCGCCGAAAGCGTCCGGCGCGCGATAGGGCGTGTGTGGGTCCCAGACATTGACGTGCAGGAACCATTTTTTTGCCGAGCCATTGCGCTTCAGCCAGTCGATCGCCAGGCCCGAAACCTCGTCGGCGTTCTCCATGCCGGCCTTGCCCGGATTGATGATCTCGTTGAAGCCGGCATACCAATGCCAGCAGCCATGCCGTTCGCCAAAACTGCTGATGGTCGTGGTGTGGTAGCCGAGATCGCGCAGCGCCCGCATCCAGCCTTCCTCGTAGAAGGTGCCGGCCCAGGCTCGCTCGGCGCCTTCGCGGAACGGCTCGCAGGCGGTGCCGCCATGGCCGACCACGCCGGTCCGCATTCCGTGGCGGCCGCTCCACAGCGCCGTGCGCGACGGATGGCAAGGCACATCGGACACATAGATGTTCTCGAAGCGGATGCCCTCGCCGGCAAGGCTGTCGATGACGGGAGAGGTGTTGCGATGATAGCCGTAGCAGCCGAGGTGGTCGCGTCTGAGGCTGTCGATGTCGATGTAGAGAACGTTCATGGATGGCTCGTCGCTGCTGTGATTGTCAGGAAACAGGCCCCGGTTCGCTGCCGGGGCTTGCGATTTGCAAGGGGCGATTTCAAGAAGGCCGTCAGGCCGAAATGTATTGATCGCCCAGATAATAGTCCTTGGGATCGAGCGAGGTCTCGAGCTTGCCAAAGGTCTTGAACAGGTCGTTCATCGTCGAGAACCAGCCGTTCACGGTGCCGTCCTTGGTTAGCTTGATCAGTTCGGCCGAGGTCATGAAACGGCCATAACCGGCTTCCGTCTTCAGCTGGTCGGCAGGAATGCCGAGCAGCTTGGAGGTGATCTCGATCGCCTTGTCCTGGTTGGCGGCGCGAAAATCCTGCGCGTCCTTGATGGCGCGCACCACGTTGCGGACGAGATCGGGATTGCCCTCGACCAAATCGTTGCGGGCAATGAAGACGCTCGGAAATGTGGTCTGCGGATAGAAGTCGTCGTTCTTGGCCAGCTCCACCAGATCGGGAACGCTCTTCTGGATGATGCCGACGAACGGATACCAGATGCCGGCCGCGTCGACCTGCTTGGAGGCGAAGGCCGCCACGATGGTGCTCGGGTCCATCTGCACGATGTCGAGGTCGGTCATCGCCATACCGGCCTTGCGCAGCGCCAGCCGCAACAGCATGTCGCCCGAGGTGCCGGCCGCGATCGCGACCTTCTTGCCCTTGAGGCCGGCGATGGACGTGATGCCGGCTTGGGCGATCACCCGGTCCGAGAAGCCGACATCGTTGACGGCGATGATCTTGGCCTTGCCGCTCGCCGGCAGCCACAGCGCGCCCGGTCCGAGATAGCCGAATTCCAGGCTGTTGGCGCCAAGCGCCTGGACCTGGATGGGGCCGTTGGTGAAGACCTTGATATCGGCATCGACGCCGTGCTTGGCATAGAAGCCCTGGTCGGCCGCGACGCCGGCCACGCTGGCGCCCCAGAAGTCGCCGTTGTAGCCGATGCGTGCCGCCGTTCCCGCCGCTCCGGCACGGATGCCAGAGGCAGCGAACGCGGCAAGTGCCGCCGATGATGCGATGAGGTTACGTCTTGTCAGTGTCACCATACTCTCCTCCTGTCACTGTTACTGGTGGTAAACGGCTTGCCAGACGCGGTTGCGGATGCTCATGAACTCCGCCGAAAGCCGGATTTCCTCGGTTCTTGGGTAAGGCAGGCCGACTTCGATGATCTCCTTCAGCCTGCCGGGCCGCGCCGCCATGACGATGACGCGGTTGGCGAGGTAGACCGCCTCGTCGACATCGTGGGTGATGAACATCACGGTGCGCCGCTCCCGGCTCCAGGTGTCGAGCAACTGGTCCTGGAGCTGCACGCGGGTCAGTGCGTCGAGCGCCCCGAAGGGCTCGTCCATCAAAAGGATCGAGGGATCGACCGCATAGGCCCGGGCGATCGCGCAACGCTGCTTCATGCCGCCCGAAAGCGTCTTCGGCAGCGCGTCGGCGAAGTCGCCAAGGCCGACGAGATCGATGAAACGCTCGGCGATCTGCCGGCGGCGCGAAGCTCCCTCGCCCTTGATGCGCAGCCCGAACTCGACGTTCTGGCGCACGGTGAGCCAGGGAAACAGCGCGTATTGCTGGAAGATCATGCCGCGCTCCGGACCCGGCCCTTCGACCGCCTTGCCATCGACCAGCACGGTGCCCTCGCTCGGCTTCAGCAGGCCGGCCGCGATGTTGAGCGCGGTCGACTTACCGCAGCCGGACGGACCCACGACGGTGACGAATTCGCCGTCGGCGATGTCGAGCGACAGCCGGTCAAGCGCGACGAAGGCATTGTCCTTGAGGTCGAACCGGCGCGTGACGTTGTCGAAGACGATCTTGGGCGGCATCACACGCGCTCCTGCCAGACGGTCAGCCGGCGCTCGATCACCAAAAGGATGCGATCCATGGCAAGGCCGAGAAGGCCGATGGTGATCAGGCTGACGAAGATGGTCGGCAGGTCGTAGTAGAGTTGCGCCTGCTGCATGCGGAAACCGAGGCCGGTCTGCGCGGCGATCAGTTCGGCGGCCACCAGCGTCGCCCAGGCCGAGCCGAGGCCGATGCGCACGCCGACCAGGATGAACGGCGTCGATGCGGGAATGATGACGCGCAGGAAGATGGTCATGTCCTTGGCGCCGAGCACGCGCGCGGCGTTGATCATCGTCTTGTCGACGCTGATGACGCCCTGATAGGTGGCGACGACGCTGGCCAGGAAGGACGCCAGGAAGATGACGAAGACCTTCGGCGTCTCGTCGATGCCCATCGTCACGATCGCCAGCGGAATGATGGCCAGCGGCGGGATCATGCGGAAGAACTGCAGATACGGCTCGATAAGCGAGCGCGCGACCTTGTACCAGCCCATGACGAAGCCGACCGGGATCGCCAGGATGACGCCGAGGAGAAAGCCGGTCATCACCCGAGCAAGGCTCGACATGATGTCGGTGGCGAGCTGCCCGTTTGCGATCAGATCGATAAACCTGGACGCAACCTGTGGCGGTGGCGGCAGGCCCACCGCGCCGCCCGCCGTCAACACCCACCAGATGGCGATGCCGGCGACGAGACCGCAGAGATTGAGCGCGAGACCGCGATAGTCGATACCCCGATCCTCGTTCGAGCCGCCGCCGGAGCGTGTCGTCTTCGACGCTTCGCTCATCGCGACACCCCCGAATAGAAAAAATGGTCGAGCGCCGCCGCAGCAGCACCGATGGCGCCGGCACCTGGGCCAAGGCTCGACCGCTCGACCCGCAGCACGTCGCGCATCGGCGGCAGGACGCGTGGCGGAACGCCCCGCCTTATATGATCGATGAAGCTTTCCGGGGCTTCGGCCAGGTGACCGCCAAAGACGATCAGATCGGGATTGAGCAAATTGGTCGCCGTCGCTATGGCCGTCGTCAGATGCCGGAGCGCCGCGTTCCAGACGTCGGGATATTTCTCCACCGCGGCCAGCAGGCGCCTAGGATGAGGCGTGTCGATATGGGCGGCGCGGGCCAGCGCGCGTTCGGACAGGAATGTCTCCAGGCAGCCCACATTGCCGCAGGCGCAACGCTCGCCATCCTCGACCACCTGGACATGACCGAGCTCGACGGCCCCGTAGCCGCCGGGACGGAACGGCATGCCGTTGATCACCAGGCCGGCGCCGAGGCCGGTGCGCAGATAGATGTAGAGCAGCGCGGTCGTGTCGCGCCCGATGCCGTAGCGCGATTCCGCCAGCGCCATCGCGCTGACATTGTGCTCGACCACCACCGGCATGCGCAGCGCCGTTTCGAGTTCGTCGGCGAACGGCACATCCTTCCAGTCGTAATTGACCGACTGCAGGTTGCGGCGGCGCTTGGTGTCCACCGGTCCCGGCACGCCGAGCCCCAGGCCGATCAGGCGCGAACGGTCGACTCCGGTCTTCTTGATCAATTGCTCGACGATCCGCACCACCATGCCGATCACCGCGGCGGGTTCGCTGGTGGCGGTGTCGAAATGCTGCGAGGCCATGGCTTTCGAGGCGGCCCTGAGGTCGGTGATGGTCGCGTCGATCGTTCCCGCGCCAATGTGCACGCCAACCACGGACAGGGCGTCGGGCACCAGCGCGACGCCGATCGCCGGCCGGCCGACGGGTGCATCGCCGGCAGTGGCCTGGTTGAGCTCGACCACGGTGCCTTCCCGCAGGAGATGGGCCGTCAGATGGGTCAGGGCGGTGGGTGACAGCGAGGTGCGCCGCGCCAGTTCGGCGCGCGACTGCGGACCGTCGTCGCGCAGGATTCGCAGGATCGCTCCGTGGTGCGCGCCCATTCTTCCTCCCTATTATTTTCTAATGTTAATAAATTAATTAAGCCTGTCAAGCACGGCAAAGCGCGGCTTGCGACTGGCGTCGATGCACCTGGGTTTCACCCTCCCCTGCCGCTGGAGTAGGGGCATTGACGCGAAGGGAGATAGCGGGGAAGGCAAGGCCGGCATGAGTAGGTCGAAGATCAGCCAAGCGGAGAACCTATGCCGTTTGGCTCCCGCGCGCGCTAAGCGGCGGTGGCAGCCGAGCGCTTGAACAGGATGGTCACCCGCGTGCCCTCGCCGGCGCTCGACGTCACGTCGAACTCCGCCTTGGCATTCTCGGTCAGCGAGCGGGCGATCAGCGCGCCGAGTTTGCCGCGCTTGGGCCAGCTCTCGCCGTCCGGCAGGCCAATGCCGTCATCGGCGACCACGATGCGGCAGCCATCGCCGTCAACGATGCTGTGCAGCGTGATCGTACCGCCGTCGCGCCCCTGGAAGGCATGCTTGAGCGCATTGGTCAAAAGTTCGTTCACCACCAGCCCGGTCGGCATGGCGACATTGATCGACACCGGATAGGTGTCGACCTTCATGTCGAGGCGGATGCCCTCGACCGCATGCGAGTTCATGACCGCCGACGCGATCTGGCTGAGATAGACGCCAAGATCGACCTCATCCTTGCCATCGTCCCCCGACAGCGTCTGGTAGAGGATCGCCAGCGCATCGACGCGCCCCGCCAGCCTCTCGAAACGCTTCTGGTCCGGTTCGGCCGCGTTGCGCGTCTCCATCCGGATCAGCGCGGTGATCATCTGCAGATTGTTCTTCACCCGGTGCTGGAGTTCGCGCAGCAGCGTGTCCTTCTCGCGGATGCGCTCGTCGATCGATCGCGCATCTTCGGTTTCGCCATGGGCCGAAACGTCGACCAGCGCCACCAGCCGGAAGCAGGCCTTGCCATTGTCGTCCTCGATGACGTTGGAATAGACGTCGACGATAGTCGGTTGGCCTTCCTTCCGCTCCAGCCGGAACGTGCCGATGAAATCGGTGTCCTCGACCACGGCCTCGAACAGCGGCCGGTCCTTCTGCTTGTGCAGGCCGGTGCCGGAAAGCGCCGCCCAGTGTTGCCGGGCGAGCGTCGCCGCCTTGAGGCCGGACAGTTTCTCGAATTCCGGATTGGCATAGACGACACGCTCCTTCGAACCCAGGTCCGAGACGGCAATGGCGATCGGCACCTGGTCGAGGAACTTCTTGAACTGTTCGCTTTCGAGCGCGCTGGCAAGGTCCGGCGTTTCGAGCAGCTGCCCGACCGCTTCGGCCTTCTGTGTATCGGATGTCATCTGCGGCGCCTGTGCTGTGTGGCACCATCAATAACAGCGATGCGATCACCCCGCCATCGCCAAACATGGAGTCCGCATTTTCACGCCCCGCATCGGCGATGGCGGCGTGTCTGCCGAATTGACGCCGCTGCCTGAGAGTGCCTCAGGAGGCCGGCTTCGACGCCAGCCGTGAACCGGTCTTGACGTCGACGATCTCCGGCTTGGCGCTGTCGACCGCGCCATCCCAGCCGCCGCCGAGCGCCTTGTTGAGGGCGATGTAGTTGGTCGCCAGCAGGACGCGGCTTTGCAGCAGCGAGTCCTCGGCCGAATAGAGCGAGCGCTGGGCGTCGAGCACGTCGAGGAGGCTTGTCTCGCCGGCCTTGTAGAGCGTGCCTTCGAGACTTGCCGCCTCGCCATAGGACTTCGCGGACGAGGCGAGCTTGCCGATCCGGATGCGCTCCTGCGACAACAGCACCAGCGCGTTCTCGACATCCTCGAGCGCCGTCAGCACCGAAGACCGGTAAGCGATGAAATACTGATCGCGTTGCGCCTTGGCGACCTCGACGGCCGCCTGCAATTGGCCGGCATTGAACAGCGGCACACTGAGCGTCGGCCCGAACGACCAGCCGATCGACGAATTCTTGCCGAGATCGCCAAGCTTCAGCGCCGCCGTGCTGATGTCTCCCGTCAGGCTGACCGAGGGATAGCGGGCGGCTTCGGCCTGGCCGATCTTGGCGGTATATTGCGCATATTGGCGCTCCGCCATGCGCAAATCGGGCCGCGATAGCAGGAGGTCGGCGGGAATTCCGGTGGGCATCGGCAGGCGCGGTGCAGGAATGGGCGCGACCCGCTTCAGCCGCTCGTTGAGCGAGGCAGGCGGCCGGCCGGCCAACACCGCGAGACGATGCACGGCCTGCGCATAACTTGCCTCCAGCGTCGGAACGGCGGCTTCGGTGCTCGCTGCCTGACCCATTGCCTTGGCGACATCGGCGGCGGTCGCCGTGCCCGCCTGCGCCATGGTGCGGGTAAGTTCGGCGGTCTGTCTTTGCGACGCGGCCGAACGACGGGCGAGCGCGATGCGGGCCTGGTAGCCGCGCGCCTGGGTATAATAGGAAGCGACATCGCCGACCAGGGTGAGAAGCGTCGAGCGCAGTTCCTCCTGCGAGGCGTTCAGCCCGTAGCGCGCGGCCTCTACGCCCCTCCGGTTGGCGCCGAACAGGTCGAGCTCCCAGCTTGCATCGAAGCCGGCCTGGTACTCGCTGTAGGTGGCGTCAGAGCCTGATGTGGTCTCGGCCGACTTGTTGCGGGAGGCCGAGCCGGAGCCGTCGGCCGAAGGCAGCAATGTGCCGGCACTCTGGCGATAGCTGGCGCGCGCCTCGCGGATTTTTGCCTTGGCGGTGGCGACATCGAGATTGCCGGCAACCGCTTCCTCGACAAGCGTGTTCAGCTCGGGATCGCGTAGCCGCTGCCACCATTTTGACAGTCGTGCCGGCTGGGCAGGCTTTGTCGGCTTCTGGCCGCTCCAATTCGCCGGCATTGCCATTATCGGTGTCTGATAATCCGGACCGACGACGCATCCCGCGAGCAGGACAGCGGTGAGCATAGGCGCAAGAAGCCGCCTCGCGGCCACCGAGCCACGTTCCAAACCTGTCATGTGAAGTTTCCTTATTGCTGGGTGGCCGTCACCGGCGTCTCGCCCGTATCTGGTTTGGCCGCCCTGCCCTTGAAGATGCGCCGCACCGTGACGAACAATAGCGGCACCAGGAAGACGCCGATCACCGTCGCCGCGATCATGCCGCCCATCACGCCGATGCCGACCGAGTTCTGCGCGCCCGAGCCCGCACCGCTGGCGATCGCCAGCGGCAGCACACCGAGGATGAAGGCCAGCGACGTCATCAGGATCGGCCGCAGCCGTTGTCGCGCCGCCTCCAGCGTCGCCTCGACCAGCCCCATCCCGGCGGCTTGCCGCTCGATGGCGAACTCGACGATGAGGATGGCGTTCTTGGCGGCGAGACCGATCGTGGTCAAAAGGCCGACCTTGAAATAAACGTCGTTGGACTGGCCGAACAGGCTGGCCGCCAGCAGCGCGCCGAAGATGCCGATCGGCACCGACAGCATGACCGCGAACGGGATCGACCAGCTCTCATAAAGTGCGGCCAGGCACAGGAACACCACAAGTGCCGAAATCGCATACAGCGACAGCGCCTGGTTGCCGGAAAGCTTCTCCTGGTGCGACAGCCCGGTCCACTCGTGCGAATAGCCGGCGGGCAGTTGCGCGACGAGCTTGTCGATCTCGTCCATGGCGGCACCCGAGCTGACGCCCGTGGCCGCCGCGCCCTGGATCTCGACCGCCGCCGACCCATTGTAGCGCTCCAGCCTGGGCGAGCCGAATGTCCAGTGGCTGGAGGCAAAGGCAGAGAACGGCACCATGGCGCCGCTGGCGTTGCGGACCTGCCATTTGTCCAAATCTTCCGGCTGCATGCGGAAGTTCGGGTCCGACTGCAGATAGACCGGTTTCACCCGCCCGCGATCGATGAAGTCGTTGACGTAATCGCTGCCCCAGGCGGTCGAAAGCGTGTTGTTGATGTCGGCCAGGCTGACGCCCAGCGCGCTGGCCTTCTCCTGGTCGATGTCGACCGAGAATTGCGGCTGGTCTTCCTGGCCGTTGGGCCTTGTGTTGGCGAGCACCTTGCTCTGCCCGGCCAGGGCCAGAAGCTGGTTGCGCGTCTGGATCAGCGCGTCATGGCCGGCGCCGTTGACGTCCTGCAGGTAGAAGTCGAAGCCGTTGGTGTTGCCGAAGCCCTGGATGGCGGGAGGCGCGAGCGCGAAGACCTGCGCGTCCCTGATCTTCGAAAACGCGCCCATCGCCCGGCCGGCGATGGCCTGCGCGGCGGAAGCCGGCGATTTGCGCAGGTCGAAATCCTTCAGCCGCACGAAAGCGATGCCGACATTCTGCCCTGCGCCGCCGAAGCCGAAGCCGGAGGCGGTGAACACCCCGTCGACGACGTCCTTCTCCTGGTTGAGATAATGGTCGGTCACTTCTGCCAGCACGCGCTCCGTGCGATCCTGCGTCGCGCCGACCGGCAGCTGCACGCTGGTGATCAGGATGCCCTGGTCCTCTTCCGGCAGGAACGAGCTCGGCAGCCGGGCAAACATCCAGCCCACGGCAACGACGATGGCCAGGAACACGACGAGGAAGCGCCAGGATCGGTTGATGATGCCGTGCGAGCCGTCGCGGTAGGCAAGCGTGCCGCGGTCGAAGACACGGTTGAACCAGCCGAACGGGCCGGTCTGCGTCGCATGGTCCTTGGGCGGCCGCAGGATGGTGGCGCAAAGTGCGGGCGTCAGCACAAGGGCGACCAGCACGGACAGCACCATCGCCGAGACGATGGTCACCGAGAATTGCCGGTAGATGATGCCGGTCGAGCCGCCGAAGAAAGCCATCGGCACGAACACGGCCGAAAGCACCGTGGCGATGCCGATCAGCGCGCCGGTGATTTCGTGCATCGACTTGCGCGTCGCCTCCTTCGGCGACAGGCCTTCCTCCTGCATCACGCGTTCGACATTCTCGACGACGACGATGGCGTCGTCGACCAAGAGGCCGATGGCCAGCACCATGGCGAACATGGTCAGTGTGTTGACGGAATAGCCGAACAGCGACAGCACGCCGAACGTGCCGAGCAGCACCACCGGCACGGCGATCGTCGGGATGATGGTGGCGCGCAAATTCTGCAGGAAGATGAACATCACCAGGAACACCAGCACGATCGCTTCGGCCAGCGTCTTGACCACCTCCTCGATCGACAGCCGCACGAAAGGCGAGGTGTCGTAGGGATAGACGACCTCGACCCCTTGCGGGAAGGTCGAGCTCAGCCGGGCGATCGTCGAACGCACCGCTTCGGCGGTGTTGATGGCGTTGGCGCCGGTCGCCAAATTGACGGCGACGCCGGCCGCCGGCTTGCCATTGTAATTGGCCTGCGTCGTATAGCTTTCGGCGCCGAGCTCGACGGTGGCGACATCGTTGAGGCGGACCAGAGAGCCATCGGTCTGGCTCTTCAGGATGATGTTGCGGAACTGTTCGGCGGTCTGCAGCCGGCTCTTGGCCGTCACCGTGGCATTGAGCTGCTGGCCCTTGCGCGCCGGCAGGCCGCCAAGCTGGCCGGCCGAAACCTGCGTGTTCTGCGCCTCGATGGCGGTCGCCACATCGCTCGGCATCAGGGCATATTTGGCGAGCTGGTCCGGATCGAGCCAGATGCGCATGGCATAGCCGGAGCCGAACAGCTGCGTCGAGCCGACACCCTCGACGCGCTTCAGCGTGTCGTTGACGGTGGCGTCGACATAGTCGGCGAGATCGGTCGAGTTCATCTTGCCGTCGGTCGAGACGAAGCCGATGACCATCAGGAAGCCGGTCGAGGATTTGGAGACGGTGATGCCGTTGCTCTGCACCACCTGCGGCAGCTGCGACTGCACCAGCTGCAGCTTGTTTTGCGTCTGCACCTGGGCGGTATCGGGATCGGCCGCTGTGGTGAAGGTCAGCGTGATCGAGGCCGAACCGGTCGAGGTCGACGTCGCCGTCATGTAGTCGAGATTGTCGATACCGGTCATGCCTTGCTCGATGACCTTGGTCACCGAGTTCTCGACCGTCTGCGCGTCGGCGCCCGGATAGGTGGCGCTGATGTTGACTGTCGTCGGCGCAATCTGCGGATATTGCGAGATCGGCAGCGTGGTGAGTGCCAGAAGGCCGCCCAGCATGATCACGATGGCGATCACCCAGGCGAAGATCGGCCGGTTGATGAAGAATAGTGACATCGCTCAGTTCCCGGTCGCGGCGGCAGGCGCCGGTTTCGCCGCATTGGACGCGGCCGGTGCGGCGGAAGTGCTCTGCCCGCGGTCCTTGACCTCGCCGGTCGTCTCGTCGATCGTCACTTCGACACCCGTCGCATCGCCGCCGGGGCGCACCAGTTGCATGCCCTCGACGATGACGCGGTCGCCGTCGCCGACACCCGAATCCACCAGCCAGTTGTTGCCGACGCTGTTGCGCACGGCGAGCACGCGCGTCTCGACCTTGCCCTGCGCGTTGATGACCATCGCCGTGGCCTCGCCCTTGGTGTTGCGGCTGACGGCACGCTGCGGCACCAGGAAACTGTTCTGGGCAACGCCCTCCTCGACCAGTGCCCGCACATACATGCCGGGCAGAAGCAGGCGGTCGGGATTGGGGAACTCGGCCCTGAGCGCAAAGGTGCCGGTGGTCTGGTCGACATTGGCGCCGGCGAATTCCAGCTTGCCGGTCTGCGTGTAGATGGTGCCGTTCTCGAGCTTCAGCTTCACGCTGACATTGGGCCCGCTGAACTTCAGCCGCCCTTCCGAGATCGCCTGCCGCAGATTGAGCAGGTTGGTGCTCGACTGCGTGACGTCGACATTGATCGGATCGAGGGCACGGATGGTGGTCAGCACCGTGTCCTGGTTCGCGGTCACCAGCGCGCCCGGCGTCAGCGTGGACTTGTCGATGCGCCCGGCGATCGGTGCCGTGATGGAGGTCCGGTCGAGGCTGATGCGCGCCGTCTCGGCACTGGCCTTGGCCGAGGCGACATCGGCTTGCGCCTGCGCCAGCGTGGCGGCGGCATCGTCATAATCCTGTTTGGAAACAACGTTCTGCTTCAACAGGCCGGCATAACGGTCGAACTTGGCCTGCGCCGTAGGCACCGCCGCTTCCGCCTTCTGCTGTGCGGCGACCGCGCTGTCGTAGGACGCCTTGTAGCTCGCCGGATCGATGAGGTAGAGCGGCTGTCCAGCCGCCACCTCGCTGCCCTCCTTGAACAGGCGCTGCTGGATGATGCCGTTCACCTGCGGGCGCACTTCGGCAACCAGCGAGGCCGCCGTGCGTCCCGACAGTTCGGCGGTGATCGCCACCGATTGCGGATGCAGGGTGACGACGCCGACTTCCGGTTTGCCGGGCGCGCCCATGCCTGCGGGGGCGCTGCTCTCCTGCGAGCAGGCCGCCAGCAGAAAGGCGGATGCGAACATCGCGGCCCAGGGCGCCAGACGGCGTGCCGGCTGCAAAGACGGGCTAGGCTGGATAGACATGGACTGAATGATCTTTCGCTGGAGTTGCGGGCGCGGGCAATCGACCGCTTGGTCGAGGCATGCCGGCCGATATCTTGATGGTGGGCCGCGCCGGTCTGCGGGCGGCGACGAGCAATGCTTCGAAGCGGCTCATGTCGCGCTCCTTCTCGGCGGCCAGAGCTGCTCGAAGGTCGAGTAGCCGGCCGCGATGCCCACCAACATCATTATGCCGATCAGCGAGGACATGCCAAGCGCCTTGCCGGAATTCACGCGATCTTGCGGTCATGATGCCCATGGTTGTCGAGCGGCTGCGACAGCGGGAGCGACAACCGCCAGGCGGCGAAACTCAGGCGGATCGCGCCCTTCAGCGTGTCGACCGGCGGGGCCAGCGGCATGCCTCGCCCGACAGGACCGAACGAGAGCCTCGGGCTGGCGGACGCGAGCAGCCGCAGCATGATCATGGCTTCCCACATTGTCGTGCTTCCATTGCAGGGTTCGAATTGGGCATGGTTCCGAATTGGCGCGATTCGAACTGGGCGTGATCGAAACGAGGATGGCGGAGATACGCCCGCCATCCCCGGAGAACCGGCCGACCCGAGAACGGGTTGGGTACCGGGCCGGCCGGTGCAGTCGGTCAGAGTTGCTCGTCGTTCCCGGGCTGGGGCGGGAGCTGCCTGCCATCGTTGGGCAGGCCTCTGGGGCCGGCTGCATCGTTCGGCGGACCGCCCCAGGGACCGGGGGGTGATCCATGGGCACGTTCCGCCGAAGCGAGGAGTTCGAGTTGTTCGGGCGTCAGCTTGGCGCGCAGTTCAGCGATCGCCTCCTTCAGTCTGCCGGCCGAAACCGCGCGGGCGGTAACGTCGTCGGCCAGCTTTTCCTGGAATGCGAAGGGATCGGGCTTGCCGCCCGGGCCTGCTGCGTCGGGGTCCTTCGCTTCAGCACCAACGGGCCGCCCGCGGTCAGGCCGAGGCTGCGAAAGCACCGCCTGCAGCGCGCTGGTGTAGTCGCGCCAGGCGTCGAGTTGTTCGGTGCGGATGCCGACGCGGGTCTCCAGCGCGGCGAGCCGGGCGGCCAGCATGAATTCCGGCGGCGGACCCATGCGGCGGGGGCCAAAGCCTTGCGGGCCGAAACCCTGCGAACCAGGTCGCATCGGTCCATGCGGGCCGGGTCCATTCCGGCCGTGGCCTGCCCCATCCTGCATGGCCATGACAGGGGGCGGCTCACCGGGTCCGGCGCCGGGGTCGGGCTGCGCCGCCAGCGCGGGGTGAATTGCGGCGACGGAAAACAGGCCGAGCGCAAGAAGTCTGCTTGGCATAAAGATGTTCCTTTCTCTCATGCTTCGGACGGTTCAGAGGATAGGAAGCGTCTTTGTCCGCTTCGCGTCGGCGTGTTGCCGAAGGTTTCCGCAAAAGGGCAATTTGTTTCCGAATGTTTCCCATGGCCCGCCGGAAACGTTCGGTTGCAATTTTCCATGCCGCTCGGGCGCGGCTCTCCTATAATCGCGGCAAGCCCCTGCAATCACGGGTCCCAATATTCATCGGCAACGGCACGGTCATGCAGTCACAACCCCATATCCTCGTCGTCGACGACGACCGCGAGATCAGGACGCTTCTCCAGCGTTACCTCGACAGCCAGGGCTTTCGCGTCACGGCGGCGGCGGACCGGCGCGAATGCGAGCAACGGCTTGGCTCCGGCCAATTCGACCTGATTGTGCTCGACGTGATGCTGCCGGACGGCTCGGGGCTCGATGTCTGCCGCGGTTTGCGCGACCGCAAGCCGCACACCCCGATCATCCTGCTGACCGCGCTGAAGGAAGATGTCGACCGCATCATCGGCCTGGAACTCGGCGCCGACGACTATCTCGGCAAGCCGTTCAACCCGCGTGAGCTCATTGCCCGCATCCGCGCCGTGCTCAGGCGCTCGACGCCCGAGGAGGCGCCCGCGCCGCCGCGCGCGCGCATCTACCGCTTTGCCAGTTACAGGCTGGAACCGGAGACCCGCAAGGTGACGGATGCGCGAGGCGTGGCCGTCGACCTCACCGGCGCCGAGTTCGATCTTTTGCAGGTGTTTCTCGACCGTCCCGGCCGGCTTTTGTCGCGCGACCAGCTTCTCGACCTGACGCAGGGCCGCGAACGCGATCCGCTGGAACGCTCGGTCGATGTGCTGGTGAGCCGGCTGCGCCGCAAATTTTCCGACACCGGCGACGGGCCGCTGTTCAAGACCGTGCGCAATGGCGGCTACCAGCTCACGGCGCGTGTCGAGACCGTGGAGAGCCACGCGTGAATTCGCTGCGCCGCCGTCTCATCCTGCTGTTGGTCGCCTCGATCGTCGGCGTCGTCGGCTTGGCGACGGCCGCCGTCATCAGCGTGCGCGGCGGCGGACCGCCGCCGGAACTGACCGTGCCCTGGATTGCCCAACAGATGGAAATGGTGGTGCGGCTCTTGCCGGGGCCGATCCCCGGCGTCCTGCGGGTTCAATTCGCCGATCATCCGGCGGGCGGCAAGGTGGCTCGTGCGGAAACGGCGATGCTCAATGACATCCTGCACCGCCGTGGCCTCGACTTTCCCGCGGTCGTCAACGAGAAGACGGACGAACCCGGCCAGATCGCATCGATGCACCTGCCCGACAGCCGATGGGCGATCATTGAAGTGCCGCACCTCAAGCCGCCGCGGCGAGAATGGCTGGTTCTGGCCGGCTGGATCTCGCTGATCGTCGCCGGCGCCACGGCGGTATCGGTCTATTTCACCTCGGTGCTGATCCGACCGCTCGAAATGCTGGAGGCCGCCGTCTCCAAGATCGGATCGGACGGCGTGCTGGCGACGGTGCCGGAAGTGGGTTCGGCCGAGGTCAAGGCCACCGCGCATGCGCTGAACCAGCTCTCGTCGCGGCTGCGGACCGCCATGGAAAGCCGCATGCGGCTGGTCGCGGCTGCCGGCCATGATCTGCGCACGCCGATGACGCGCATGCGGCTGCGCGCCGAATTCCTGGACGACGAACGCGACAAATGGCTTCACGACCTCGACGAACTCGATCGCATCGCCGACAGCGCCATCCGCCTGGTGCGCGAAGAGGCCAACCAGGACGCCGTCGAAGCGGTGGACCTGGCAAAGACGGTGCGCGATATCGAAGCCGAGATGGTGTCGCTCGGCCATGCCGTCTCGATCGGGCACCTGGAAAAGGTTTGCGTGCGCGCCGGCGCGCTCGGCCTGCGCCGCGCCTTGCGCAACCTGATCGTCAACGCCGCCACCCATGGCAAGGCGTGCCGCATCGACCTGGCCGCGGTCGACAATCGCGCCGTGCTGACCATATCGGACCATGGGCCGGGCATCCCCCCGGAACTCCTGAACAAGGCGTTCGAGCCCTTTTTCCGCGTCGACCCCGGCCGCCTGCAATCGATCCCCGGAGCTGGTCTTGGCCTCGCCATCGCCAAGGAAATCATCGAGCGCTACGGAGGCACGGTAACACTGGAAAACCGCCGGGGCGGCGGGCTGGAGCAGACGGTGGTGTTCGACGCGGTGTGAGGGTTGGCGGTCAGCCGAGTAATGGGCGTTGCGCGTGGCAACGACGAAAAACAGAGACGATGCTGCACCGCGCAAAGCTAATGGTTCCAAATCATTTCTTCACGGAGCCAGGGCCGGATCCATATAGATAAAATATAGATTACGGAATTTCCTGTGATCTAACAAAGAACTAGGCTCTCAAGCCACGAGCTCGCAAATCAACCGAGGCGGGAACATCGGCAAAATTTAAACCACAGCGTTTAAGTTCTGAGAAAAATCGCCAGAATTGACGAGAAACGCTCGGTTTTCTCAATTTTTTAGCGCTTGCTCACATAAGTATTTCAGCTGGGTAGATTTTTTGTGTTGCGCCGCACAATGCCGTAGCCGAACGATCTCCTGGGGGACTCGTTTGCGACTGGATATGCGCCGTGGAGGATCCCGCCAGGTTGACCAGCTTGAGCCACCCGTCCGTCGATTTCGAGCGTAGGTTCGACGATGCCTGCGCTCTGGCGGGTCTCGTCCGCCTTGGCCTGCCGCTCGAAACGGCCGGCTGGCGGCTTGGTCGCGACCATCACGCTGGCGGATGCCGCTGATGGGAAGCGCACGCGACATCCAACTGGATGCGTTGAGAGCCATCGCCGTGACGATGGTGTTGTATTCCCATTTCTTCGCCGCTGGAGGATCTTCATTCTGGGGCCATATCGGCGTGCGGCTGTTCTTCGTGCTGAGCGGCTTCCTGATCACGCGCCTGCTCCTGGAAGCGCGTTCGGCCGCCGAATTCGAGACCGGCCCCGCGCTGCGATCCTTCTATATCAGGCGGGGCTTGCGGATATTTCCGCCCTATTTCGCCGTGCTGGGTTTCGTCTGGCTGGTCGACCTGGACCAATCCAGGGGATCGCTGGTTTGGCATGCGCTTTACCTGTCGAATTTCTGGTATGCGCTGCGCAATGACTGGAACCCTTGGGTGCTGTGCCATTTCTGGAGCCTGAGCATCGAGGAGCAGTTCTATCTTGCCTGGCCGCTGGTCGTCCTGCTGGCCCCGCGCCGCCGCTTCGAACAGATCTGCATCGGCGTCATCGCACTGTCGCTGGCCTATCGCTTTTACTGGCCGCTCACCGCCAACACGACGCTGGCGCGCGACCTGCTGCCGCCGGCATCCATGGATGCGCTGGCGACGGGCGCGCTGCTTGCCTGCTGGCGATCCAGGGGCGCGGCCCTGCCGCACTGGATGCGGCTCAGCTGGCCTGCCTTCGCGGCCGCATTCCTTGTCATCGAGTGGTTTGTGCCTGCGCCCGCCGATCCGATGCTCGAATGGACCCATTGGCTGGTGCGGCAAGTCCTGCCGCTGGTGCCGCTGATGGTCATCGTCGCAGCCTGTTCGCGCGGCCTTGGCGGCACTTTGGGAAAGCTTGCCGAACTGCCGCCGCTGCTTGGCCTCGGCCGCATCAGCTACGGCGTCTATCTCTATCATCCGATATTGCTGTCGCTCGCCGTCAAGGCGCAACCCTGGATTCCGCTCAACGTCTCGGAGCAAGGGCCAGGGCGTTTCCTGGTTGCGAGCGCCGCCACGATTGTCGCGGCCTCGATTTCCTGGGTGGTTTTCGAGAGGCCGCTCAACAGCCTGAAGCGCCACTTCCCCTATGTCGCGCGCACCCGCTCCGCACAGGGCAGCCATGGCGGCTGGCTCGCGACGGCGGCTGGCGGATCGCCCGATGGCCGCACACCGGCGCTCGAACTCCAGCGCACGGATGCAAGACGATGACTGCCGCACCGCTCGTCTCCGTCCTGTTGCCGGTCTACAATGCCGGTCCCTATCTCGCCACCGCGCTGGGAAGCATCCTGCGGCAGGATCACAGTCGCCTGGAGATCATCGCGATCGATGACGGTTCGACCGACAATTCGCTCGAGATACTCGAGCGATGCCAAAAGGCCGACAGCCGCATTTCGATCATCTCGCGCGAAAACCGCGGCCTTGTCGCGACGCTCAACGAAGGGCTGGCGATCGCCCGGGGCGAACTGGTCGCGCGGATGGACGCCGATGACGTCGCCTATCCCTGGCGTTTGTCGCGCCAGGTGGCGCTGTTCGAGCGGCGGCCCGAACTGGGCTTCTGCGGCGCCGGCGTCGACATGTTGATCCGCGGCCGCATCGCCAGGGGCAGGCCCGATCCGGTCTTCCAGTTCGGCCGCATCCCCGTATTGGCGATGTTCTTCACGATCTTCATGCACCCGACGGTCGTCTACAACAGGAAGGTCATCGACGACAGCGTCCTGCACTATGACCAGGCCTACCGGCATGCCGAGGATTTCGATCTTTTCAGGCGGCTGGCCGGCCGTTACCCGGCAGCCATGATGCCTGAAAACCTGGTCGTCTACCGCGTCCATGAGGCAAGCGTGACCAGCCGGCACGTCAAGGAGATGCGCAGGACGCATTTGCAGATCGTGGCTGAGAACCTCGAGCGCGAGGGCCTGGCGCAGGCCACGCGGGACCTGCGCGACATTGGCGATGCGGTCAGCCACGGCACCGTCGCCCGTGCGGCCGACTTCATCGTCGCGCTGGAGGAGGAGATCCGCTCGCTGTCGGCGGCGACGCGGCCGAGCTTCGAGGCCGGCGCGCTGAACCTGTTCTATTTCCTCTACCAGCTCGTCGCCGACGAAAAGCAGCCCGCGCTGACGCATGAATTGCTGACGCGGACCGCGAAATGGAACGTCATCCGGCGCCGCGAACAATATGCCCTGCGGCCCGGCGCCTGGGCGCCCTGGCTCAGCCGCGCCTCGCTGTCGGCCGCCAGGCAAGCCGATGCCATGGCATACTTCTTCAAATCCGCGCCCGCCGCGGCGGTTCTGGCACCTTATCAGGCGGGCTGAGGCATGATCGTCAAAGCCAACCAACCCCTGCAGCGCGATCGTTCGACGGCGCTTGGCCCCGCCCCGGCCGGTCCCCGCCCGGAACGAGCGGCGCCGGAAGTCAGCTTCATCATCTGCACGCGCAACCGGGTCGCCGTGCTCGATGCCTGCATCAAGTCGGTGCAAGCCGCATGCCGCGCACATGCCGGCTTCGCCGCCGAACTCGTGGTCGTCGACAACGGTTCGAGCGACCGCACGGCCGAACGCCTGGCCAGCATCGCGGCTGCGTCGGACATTCCGTTCACGCCCGTTTGCGAGCCGCGCCCCGGATTGGCGGCTGCGCGCAACGCCGGGCTGAGGCGCGCGCGCGGCCGTGTGCTGGTCTTCGTCGACGACGACTGCGCGCTCCATCGCGACTATCTGCGCGATCTGGAGCGACACTATGCGTCCGGGGAACAATGGCTCATCCGGGGCGGCCGTGTCGAGCTTGGCGATGCCAGGGATTTGCCGTTCACCATCAAGCGGTCGTGGGCGCGCGAGCGCCTGACGCCAGATGTTCATCCCGGCGGTTTCGTGCTGGGCTGCAACATGACGATGCACCGCGATGTAGCGGCCCGCATCGGCTATTTCGACGAACGCTTCGGCGCCGGCGGACCATTGCGGTCGGCCGAGGATACCGATTACCTCGTGCGCGCGATGCTGCTCGGGATCGCGGTCGAGTATGTGCCTGACATGACGATTTTCCACCATCACGGCCGGCGGGATCGCAAAGCCATCGAAAAGCTGCATCGCGACTACAGCCTGGGCAATGGCGGGCTCTGCCTGAAGCATGTTCGCCACGCGCCCTGGCTGCTTCGCCATTTCTACTGGGCCGCAAGAGGGGCTTTCCGGGAACTGGCGGGAGGACCCGCCTTCGATCGTGAACTCAACCTGCCGCACTGGCCGATCGTCGCCATGAATTTGCTCGGCGCGGCCAGGTTCGCGGTTCTCCTGCTGGTCAGACGGCCGCGGGCCGAACCGGTGCGGCAAGATCAACAAGCCAATGCCCAGACGAGGTGAAACGCTGTAATGCCAATGCTGCCGCCAAACCTGCCGATGCTGTTCCGGGCGTTCGGAAAGCGGCAACTGCGCCTGCTTCCGGCGGTAGTGGTTCTCGGCCTGGTCAGCGCCGTCCTCGAAGGGTTCGGCATCGGCCTGATCATCCCGTTGCTGGGCATCATCATGGGACACGGGGATGCCGCCGGAATGGCAGGCTTCTCCGCCGTCCTCCAGCACGTCGGATCGGGCTTGAGCGAGCGCGACCGGCTGATCGTCATTTCGGCCGCCATCCTCGGCTCGATCATCCTGAAGAACGTCTTCGCCTTCGCCAACACGCTGCTGACGACCTTCATCTCCGGCAAGGCAAGCCATTCCATCCGCAGCGCCCTGTCGGAGCAGCTGTTGCGGGTCGGCTACCCCTTCTTCCTGCGGCAGAATCCCGGACGCCTGCTCAACATCATCTCCAACGAATCCTGGCGGGCTTCCGATGCGATCCAGATCATGCTGTCGGCCATCGTCAGCGCATCGGCCGCCATCATCCTCCTGGCTTTCCTGCTGCTGCTTTCGTGGCGCATGACGCTTTTGGTCACGCTCGGACTGGCGCTCGTCCAGATCGCGCACGCCATCCTCTCAGCCAATCTGAAGGAGCCAAGCCGCAGCGTCGCCTCGCGCAACGGCCACCTCGCCTCGCAGATGCTTCACCTTGTGCATGCCGGACGGCTGATCCGCATCTTCGGACAGGAGAACCGGGAAAAAGCGATATTCGACACGGCGTCGGATGCGGTTCGCCGCGCCTCCTTCGCGCTGCTGGTGCGCCAGGGAGCGCTGCCGCCGCTGACGGAGGTTCTCCACGCCATGCTGTTCCTGGCGGTGGTGATCGGCGCTTGGCTGGCGCAGGTGAGTTTCCCGCTGATCATCGCCTTCGTCATCCTGCTCTACAGGCTGCAGCCGCATATGCGGGCCCTGCAGGGATCGTGGAGCCAGCTGCAAGGCCTGAGCGGATCGCTTGAGGAGGTGACTTGGCTGCTGGATCCCGCCGGCAAGCCGCAACCGCCGCAAGGCGACGGGCCATTCCACGGCCTGGGCCAGGGCATCAAGTTCGACGATGTGACATTCACCTACTCCGGCACGGACCGGCGCGAGGTGGTGCTGCATGCGGCGGCATTCGAGATCCGCGGTGGCCGCTCGACGGCGCTGATCGGCCGCTCGGGCGCCGGCAAGACGACGATCGTCAATCTCCTGTGCCGCTTCGTCGAACCGGACACCGGCAGCATCCTCGTCGATGGATCGCCGCTCGACCGGATCGACGCCAGCCAGTGGCGCCGGCACATCGCCCTGGCCAGCCAGGAACTGGAACTGGTCGACGGCAGCATTTTTGAAAACATAACCTACGGCCAGGATGCCGCGACAGCCAGCGATGCCGAGGCCGCCGCAAGACTGGCCGAAGCGCATGAATTCATCGAAAGGCTGCCTCAGGGCTACGACACCCTGGTTGGCTACAGGGGCGTCAATCTGTCGGCGGGACAGAGGCAGCGCATCGCCTTGGCGAGAGCCCTGGTGCGCGATCCCGATCTCCTCATCCTGGACGAGGCCACCAATGCCGTGGACGGGCTGTCGGAAGCGGCCATCGTCGAGACCCTGAAGTCGAGAGCCGGCCGCCGCACGACCATCGTCATCAGCCATCACCACAGCACCATCTCGTTCTGCGACGACGTGGTCATCCTGAGCGGCGGCCGCGTGAAAAAACAGGCCCCTTTCGGCGCCCTGGCCTCGCTCAGCATGGACGAGCTTTACCAGCACGAACCGCTCGACTGAGAAGGCGCCGGGCCGGCCCGCGATCGTTTCCGGGTGTGTTTGCAGCCTCCGGCCGGCGGGTCGTCGCAAGGGTTCGAATCAGAAGCCAGGGGAATTGCCGCTGGCACCTTCCGTGATCGCACCAATGCCGTGCGGGACCGAGGCGCGCTACCTTGTCTGTGCGGCGGACCTGTCGATCCGCCTGGCCGGTGCCCCATTGGGCTTACTCTCCGGGTGAGGTGCCGGCCTCCCATGCACAAACAAAGACCTGGTAGCCTGAACCCCTTCAGGCGCGACACGCTTCAGGTGACGGCGCCGACATTCCTGCGCATGCGCCGTCTGCCCGTCGTCCGTGCTTTCTTCGCCATCGCCCCGGCCATCTCGACCACGCCGTCCTCGCGCGGCCTGCCATTGGTGGCCTTGTGGAGCCGCTCATAGGGCAGCAGTTCCTTGATCCGGGCATTGAGCGAGGCGATTTCGGCCTTGAGATCCTCGCACTCCTGCCTCTGCACGTCGAACTGTATCTGTTCGGACGCTTGTTGCAGCGTCAGCTGAGAAAGGTTGGCGTTCACCTTGGAAAGACTCATCTTGTCGCTTTCGCTCTCCTGGCTCAGCGCGGATAATCTTTCATCGGCGATCTTCTTTTCGGCCAGGGCATCGTTCAGTTCGCTCTTGAGCCTGGCGATCTCGCCCGCGGCTTCGCCGTTTTCGCTCGACACTTGCTCAAGCCGCGATTGCAGGTTCTGGATCTCCGAGCTCAACCCGCGCATTTCCGCCTGGCTGCGAGCCAGCTCGGCTTCCTTGTCGCCTTCCATCATGTGGGCCGCTTCGGTCGTTTCCGACAGTTTCGCCTGTGCCGCCTCGAGCGACTTCTGCAGCCGCATCTCCTCTTTCTCGCTCTTGCCGAGCGCCGCCAGCAGCTCCGCCAGCCGCGCTGCTTCGGTGGCATGGACCGCCGACAGCTCGTCGAGCCTGTGGCGCGCCTGCGATTCCCGCTTCAGCGCCTTGTCGAGTTCGATCGACAGGTTGACGTGCTTTTCGCGCAGCATCTTGCTTTCGCGCAAGCGCCTGTTGGCCTCGACCGTCCTGGCGGTCAGCCGCTTGGCGATGTCGCCGAACTCCGCCTCGCGTTTTGCGCTCGCATTGGCTGTCTCGACGAGTTCCAGCCTGACCGCGGCAAGTGCCGCACGAAGCGTCTCCCGGTCCTGGACCAGGCTTGTCTCGCGCTGCTGCAGCGCTTCGAAAGCGCCGTCACGCTCGCGCAGCTTTCGCGTCGCGTCGTGCAGCTTCTCCGACAGAGCCCTCTGTTCGGCGGCCAGGGAGGCATTGGCGACCTCCAGCTCGTTGGCGCGCAGGATGTCGCTGTGCAGGATGTTGAGGAATTCGCGCGTCAGATGGTGTGAGGTACCGATCTCCGACAGCTTGTCGTTGATCTCCTCCAGATAGTCCCTGGCGTCGTGGAAGAGCCCCTCGAAGGCGCTCAATGCAGCCAGCCGGGTCTGTGTATGGGCGGTCAGTCTTGGCGCGGTTTCGGAACTGTCGGCAGCGCCCGCATTCTCGGCATTCCCGGCATTGTCGTCATTTGCCGCATCGGCCTGGGGTGGCCCGTCATCGGGTGCCGCCCGGGCATCCGGCACATCGTCGCTCTCTGGCGGCGCCAGGTCGTCGGCGTCGAGACTTGCATCCAGCGCGTCCGCCAAATCGATCTGCAGGTCCTGGATTGCTTTATCCACGTCTTCAGCACGCTTGATCAGGCCTCTGAAGTTCATCACCAAACTCCCCTTACGCATACCTCGCTTAGAACTTAACAAATTGCTAATATATCCTTACATCCGCTGCTTGCGCAGGGGAAGCCCCGTCGGCACAAAGGTAAATTTGGGACATTTTAGGGGTTTGGACGGCGCGAGCGATGCGGTGCGAGGGTGCGATGCCGGTTCTGCCGGCGGGACAGCGCCCCCCTCTGTCCTGCCGGACATCTCCCCCCACATGGGGGGAGATTGGACGTCATGCGGGCTTTCGCCAATCGCCAACGTTGCAAGAAGAACTGAAGCGCAGAAATTGCCAATCTCCCCACTTGTGGGGGAGATGTCCGGCAGGACAGAGGGGGGCGCGAAGGATCGCGGCTCCCCCTAACTTGCCCTCACCCCGCCATGGCCAGCGGCACGGCGCTCTTGTTGGGGATCTGGATGTCGATTTCCAGCGTCGACATGGTCTCGCCGCGGTCCATCGAGACCTGCAGATAGTCCTGGTCGATCTGCACATGCTTGGCGATGACGGCCATGATCTCCTCGCGCAGGATGGAGACGAGGTCGGGCTGGCTGCGGTTGCGGCGCTCATAGGCGAGCAGCACTTGCAGCCGCTCGCGCGCCACCGGGGCGCTGGAGCGCCGCTTGAAGATGTCGAGCAGGTTCATGCCGCCCTCCTTCCCAAAAGACGATCGAGGAAGCCCTTGCGCTCGAAGGGCACGATGACGGGCAATTCCTCGCCCTCCAGCCGCCTGGCAGCGTCGATATAGGCCTTGGCAGCGGAATTGAGCGGCTCCGACAGCGTCACCGGCGAACCGAGGTTGGAGGCGCGCAGCACATCCTGGCTTTCCGGAATGATGCCGAGCAGCGGCACCGACAGGATTTCCAGCACGTCGTCGATCGACAGCATCTCGCCGCGCGAGGCGCGGGCGGCATCGTAGCGCGTCACAAGCACATGCTTGGCGATCTGCTCGCCCTGCTCGGCCTTCATAGTACGGGCGTCGAGCAGGCCGATGATGCGATCGGAATCGCGCACCGACGACACTTCCGGATTGGTGACGATGACCGCCTCGTCGGCAAAGCGCATGGCGAGTTGCGCGCCGCGCTCGATGCCGGCCGGGCTGTCGCAGAACACGTAGTCGAACACCGAGCGCAGCTTGTCGATGACTTCGCCGACGCCCTCCTCGGTCAACGCATCCTTGTCGCGCGTCTGCGAGGCCGGCAGCAGGAACAACGTCTCGACCCGCTTGTCTCGGATCAGCGCCTGCGACAGCTTGGCCTGGCCCTGGATGACGTTGACGAGGTCGAACACCACGCGGCGCTCGGCACCCATGATCAGGTCGAGGTTGCGCAGGCCGACGTCGAAATCGACAAGCGCCACCTTCTTGCCGGTCTTGGCCACGGCCGCACCAAGGGCCGCCGTCGAGGTCGTCTTGCCGACGCCCCCCTTGCCCGAGGTGACCACCACTACCTTGCCCATTGAAAAGCCTCCGTTGTTGTTCATTTGTTGTTCTTGGCCGGGCGGCTCTCGGCCGCCCCAATATCAAATCGAATGTCAGCTCAGCGTCGAAACCCGCAAAGCGTCGCCGTCGAGAAACGCCTGCACCGGCTTGCCGCGCGAAACGCCTTCCATCTCCTCGGCGGTGACGTACCAGCCGTCGACGGCCAAAAGCTCCGCCTCGTTCTTGCGGCAGAAGATGCGCGCGCCTCTGTTGCCCAGCGCACCCGCCGAAGCGCGCCCGCGCAGCGTGCCGTAGACATGGATCGAGCCCGCCGCGATGATCTCCGACCCGGACGCGACCGAGCCGAGCACGATGACATCGCCATGCGGATGCACGATCGCCTGGCCCGAGCGGATCGGCGCCTTGATCATCAGCGTGCCCGAAGCTTCCGCCTGCGGCTCGCTTTCGCCGATCTTGCTTGCGCCAGCCTTGCCCTCGCCGGCCTCGCCCGCCTTGCCTTGATCTTCGCGACCCGCGCGGCCTTCAACCGCCTTGCCGTCGGCTTTGTCCGAAACCTCCGCCCTCGCCTTGCGGGGCAGCAGGCCATCCGTCGTCGCCTCCTTGGCGCCGACCAGCACCGGCGGCAGTTCGGCGCCGAGCAAAGCCCCTTCGAGCTCGATGGCATAGATGCGGATGCCGCGATGGCCAAGCACGCCGACCAGCGATTCGATCGCGGCGACATCGGGCTTCAAGGTGTTGAGATCAAGCACCACCGGGCGGCCGGCAAAATAACCGGGCGAGTTGCCGATCCAGTGGTCTAGCCCCTCAAGCCACACATCCAAAGGCGCCTCTGGAGTCAATGTGAAAGCGACGAAAGAGCGGGCACGAAAACGAATGGATTTGGCCTCGAGGGGGGCGGCAAAGGTCACGGCTGGCGAATCCTTACTGAGAGGTAAACGCTAGCGAGGGAATGGTTAACGAATGGTTAATGGGAGGGGTGGGCGGCTCCTGACATGCACTTCGGAGTTCACCTCTGCGGTAGCAGCTAATGCCAGGAGGACGAGTGCAACCGAAAGCGATGCCTGAGGGCTGTTCGCGTTGCAGACTTAGCTGCCAGCTGCCCGTTGGAGGGAGATAAAAATGTACAGTAGACATTGCCGCTCTGATTCGGGGCGCTTATCAAAGTACTGTCGCTCGATGGCCAGCAAGAATAGAGACGACTTCAGCGAAAAGACAAAGCTTCAGATCGCAAAGCGCGCGGGCTGGCAGTGCTCGTTTCCGACGTGCCGTGCACCGACGGTCGGCGCAACATCTGATGGTGAAGGTGAAATTAACATCGGAACGGCGGCACACATTTGCGCGGCCGCCCCTGGTGGTCCTCGCTATAACGAGAAGATGTTGCCGGAGGAGCGCTCCTCCGCGAAGAACGGCATCTGGATGTGCCGTGATCACGGCAAGGCTATCGACTCGACCGACCCGGAATTCACGGTCGAGCGGCTGCGCGAATGGAAGAGGCAGGCGGAAATCGAATCGTGGCGACGCGTGCTGCGCAATGATGTGCATCGTGGGCCAACAATCGCGGAAGACGTGCAGTTGGCGCAGCGTGTTCGAGCCGCTGCAGAAGGCGATCTGGAGGTCTTCAGGCGAACTGTAAAGTGGCCGCCCACCGCCGTTGCTCTCATGTTGAAGGTAGACGGATTTGAAGAGCCAGTGACCACCAGTGCGCTTGCCGGGGCGGTAGTATCTCTGGATGATTTGATCCTCGTCGCAGGCCCAGGTATGGGCAAGACTACAACGCTCTTCCAGATTGCCGAAGGCGTGCTGGCTAGCGGCAACGGCACACCCATAGTCCTGCCACTAGCCGATTGGGCGACGGAGGGCGCGACCCTTCTGGATTCGATTCTGAAACGCCCAGCGTTCTATGGAATCTCGGAGAATGATTTCCGCAAGGCCGCTGGCCAGCCCGGCGTCATTCTGCTGCTCGACGGCTGGAATGAGCTGGACGCACAAGCGCGAACCCGCACACGCGTCCAGGTCGCTAGGCTGAAGGCAGAATTACCCGAGCTCGGCCTAGTGGTATCTACACGCAGGCAAGCACTGGACATTCCTTTCGAAGGAGCACGTGTCGATCTCCTACCGCTCAACGAAGGCCAGCAGATTCAGATCGCGGCCATAATACGCGGCGACGCAGGCGTGAAGATGGTGGATCAGGCGTGGCGCACGACGGGCCTGCGCGAGCTTGTGACAGTGCCCCTCTACCTGGCGGCGCTGTTATCGCTCCCTGAAGGCGGACCGTTCCCGACGACCAAGGAAGAAGTTCTACGGCACTTTGTGTTGGCGCATGAAAAGGAAGTCAGCCGAGCGGAAGCGCTGCACGCTGCGGTGCATGGGTTCCAGCACGACTATCTCGACGGTCTCGCCGTCTTGGCCACGCGCACGGGGAATACGTCCATCACCGAAACTAACGCGCGGCGATCGATCTTCGAGACAGAAACGCTACTCGCTGACAACGGACAGATCACTATCAAGCCGCAGCCGGAAGCCGTGCTCAATGTGCTCGTCAGTAGTCACGTATTAATGCGCGCGGGCGATATGCCCGGCTATTCGTTCCAGCACCAGCAGTTTCAGGAGTGGTACGCCTCTCATTCGGTCGAGCGTCGGATAATCGCCGAGGTCGAAGCATGCCAGGTGCTGAAGGCGGAAGTTTTCAATCTGCCCATGTGGGAGGAGGCCATTCTTTTCGCAGTCGAGCGCTTGGCGCGCGGCGGCATGTGTCAGCGGGCTGCATGTGGCAAGGCGATTATTGCAGCATATGAGGTCGATCCTCTCCTCGCCGCGGAGATGATTTTCCGTTCCACAGAAGAAGTATGGGCGCAGATCGCGGCAACCATTGAAACACTGGTGGAGCGCTGGCATGCGCCCGGCAAAGTTGATCGCGCCTTTCGCTTTATGCTCACATCGGGCCGCCCAGAATTCCTCAATGCGATCTGGCCAGTTATTACCGACGAAGACGAGCAAATCAGTCTCCAGGCTCTACGCAATTGCAGACGATTCAGACCGTCAGTCCTTGGAAATGACGCCGAGAAGAAGATTCGGGCGTTGTCCCCGAAGGTGCGATCGGTGCTGCTGCATGAAATAGCGTCGCACAGCGGCTTAGATGGCCTCGATCTTGCAGCCACGATTGCTAAGAATGACTCTGATCCTGAGGTGCAAGCCTCAGTCATCAATGCGATGTCATTTCGGCGCGCGGACCGCCATGTAGTCGAAGTATTGCGAGAAGCGGGTGACGAGACTTTCGACCTGATCGTGAGCAAAGGCCTTATCGATGAGGTTAGAGACGAAGAGGTTGGGAAGCGACTTGCGGCGGCAGAAGAGCGGCAGAAGACGGAAGAAGTGTCGGACGCAGATCGGTTGCGTGCGATTGTGTACGCGCGAGGCACTGAGGACCACAGCGCTGAGTTGACCCATATCATCAGCACGATGAAAATCGAGCAACGGCGAGATGCCAAAGAGCAACTTATCTATGAGGTACGCAATCGCTATCCGCGAGCGGTTGCTGACGGTCTTCTTGCTCGTGTGTGGGCGGGCCGCACATTGTTCTACGGCGCGGACGATATTCTGGCATCAGCCGGACTCGTTCTGGAGGACAATACTCTTGCTCAATTGGCGCTCGCCAATCCAGTCCGCCACGACGATCGCGCGGAAGCAGCGGCGTCGGTACTTGGGCCGGCGGGCGCCGGTTACCTGGTTGACGCCCTACTCGACGTGGAATCTCTCCTACGCGCAGATGGCAGATACGACAATGCAGCGGGCGAGCTCTACCGAGGACTCGAAACCCGGATCGCGCATATGCCGGGCTCAAGCCTAGTTGCCGCCATCCTGACGCGTGCGTCGCAGGCAGACAACGAACGAATAGAACTGTTTGCCAACCTCCTCTCCCGCCATCCAAGCGGTGAATCCGACCGCGGGAGACCATTCCACGCAGAATCCATTCTAATCATACAAGGCTTGGTCGAAGACTGGGGCAACCGACTGCTTGCTTCCGACAACGCCAAACGCAGACAAAAGCGCAGCATCGCGACACTTGCGGGCCATGTGCCGTCGGTCAGTCTGCTGCCCCTTCTGAAGCGGTTGCTTGACGACAATATCGAGCGCTACAGAGCATTCCGGAAGGAAGCGGAGGCCGTTAGATGGCGGCGGAGCGAAGCGGTGGACGAAGCCCGCTGGCCAATGACACATGAATATCAGCGCGCTTTCCTGGCAATCAAAACGCCAGAGACAGCCGCCATGATGCATGGGTATCTCGCGGACGAGCATTTCGGCGCGCTTGCCGCACAGGTGCTTGCCGTTCAATGGAGAACTGGGAATGAACCACCGAAAGAAAAGCGCTTTCTTGGTGGTGTCGACTTCTCGCGTGTAAAGGAGAGACGAGCGGGCCGTACCATCGACCCTGATGAGACTTCGGTGGAAGCAGAAGCTATATTCGCTGCAATCGAACCGCTGATTGCGGAAGACGCCACGCGCCAGCAGAAAATGCTCGCCGTCGAACTTGGTATAGTCGCCTCACCGCTGCCGCACGGACGGCGCGATGGTATCATCCAGAAACTCATCGCGCTCGCGCCGAGGCGAGTACGTGCCGACTTGCTCCTTGGCCTTGTCCTTTCCGGCAAAGAAATCGACATTAGAGTGGTGGCCAATGGAATTGCTGAGACCTTGGACGCGGCGAAGGCAGAAGCGTGGATACTCACAGAGGGTGGGGGCTACGAACTAAAAGCATGGTTGCGCTTGTTGCCCTTCGTGGACCGACCCGCAGAAGCGATCGCCATTTTGCGCGGCATGCATCCCGCCCAACGTGGGCCACACTTCTTGTCGGAAATGGTTGAAGCTATTGTTTCTGCTCCGTCGCACGAAAGCGAAGAGTTGTTATTCAAACTCGCAGAAGATGATCCGGATTTCTATAAGGACCGTCACTGGCTGACGACCGCCACGCGACTCGGTTCTCTGTCATCTGCACATCGTCTTATTGACTTAGCCGGTAATGGCGTTTTCAACGGTGAGGGCGGTTGGTCTCTAGCGAGAGAACTAGCCAACCTGATTGTCGTGCACCCTGAGCTAAGGGACCATACATACAACTTGCTGACGGGTAGCCCAACGTCTCGTGGCTCCGCATTGCTCGCTAGTGTAGTTGCCGAGAACCCTGGTGAAGGAGGACTGTTGTTGCTAGCTAGGCTCGAAATTGACCACAAGCGGTCTTTTCTCGGTCGGCGAACAATTGAGAAGGCCATCACCGAGCATGTGCCTTCGGAGTCATGGGAGGGTGCTTACAGCGTGGTGCCGATCCCTGCAGTCGAATTGCGCCGCAGCTTGCTCTCGATGACCACCGATGGCGGCACTTCGGACGTGGCTGCACAGCTGTTGCGTCAGATCGACATGGTCAGAGATGAATACGGACTGCCGGAAGCCGAGCCGCGCCACCCTGATCTTGCGTCCGGGAGACCTTGGCCGTTATTGACCGCGAACTGCAACGCGACTGCTGAAAGCTAACCCCTGCCTTATGCAGCTTAACCCATAGGGCGCGGTCGACTGCACCTCGCACTATGCTTCTTCTCGCGGATAGCGAACGTCCCCCAAATTCCGCTGCTTTTTCCGCCTCTCGGTTTCCGGATCACCTCGCTCTCCCTGGTTCGCCTGGCCTTGAGGTCCCGCGCTGCCTGCTCCATCGCCCACTCGGTAACCGCCCGGCCGTCGACCAGCGCCTGCGCCTCGTCGCCCGATAGGCCGGCCGCCAGCGCTTCGACCTCCAGAATGTCGGAACTGGCGATCTCGCTGGTTTCCGGCAGTGCGTCATCAGCCGTCAGTGTGGCTTCCCTCTCGATCTCCACCGCGGCCCAGTGGCACTCGCGAAAAGCGGACACCCGATACCAACGCAAACGCGTGCCTCGGCGCCACTGCGCCGGTGATAAAAAAAACTTGAGATGCGGTGTCGGATCTACGCGCAGTCAACCGTCTTAAAGCAGGCGCCACTCGCTGGCACCTCGACAACCAAAGGAACAATCGATGAGCAAGAAGATTTTCGTGAGCCTGCCGGTGACCGACGTGAAGGCATCCAAGGCGTTCTATGAATCGCTCGGGTTCAAGAACAATCCTAGCTTTACCAGCGAGGCGGCCGCGGGGATGGTGTGGAGCGAAAACATCAATTTCATGCTGCTCAGCCGTGAAAAATGGCGGACAATGACCACGCGCCCCATCCCGCCATCAACGTCCAGCGAGGTCATGCTGGCGCTGTCGCTCGACAGCCGCGAGGCGGTCGATGCGATGGCCACGGCTGCCGCCGCGAACGGTGGCACCGCCGACATCAATCCAATCGAAGATCATGGGTTCATGTATACCCGCGACCTCGCTGATCCCGATGGCCATGCCGTGGGCGCGATGTGGATGGACGTTTCCGCAATGCCTTCCGGCGACAAGGCGGACTGACATCGTTACTCCATCGAGGACATAGGCCGCCGAGCTCGGATTCCCCACCCCTTCAAAACGCATGCACGCCCCAACGACACAGGCTATATTCCCCCGTCTGGCCGAAATCATCGAAGGGGACATGGCATGCAGGCAATGCCGATAGCGCATCAAGCCGCGCAACCCGTGCGCCCCATATCCTCCCTGGCCGGCTATCCGGCCGCCGTCCTGTGCTGGCTGCTTTCGGCCGGTGTCTACATCGCGGCCAAATGGGTGGCGCCTGAAATGCCGCCCTGGGGGCTCTGCTTCTGGCGGCTGACGCTTGCCTGCGCCATCCTGCTGCCGATCGTGCACCGTCATCACGAGGCGATGATCGGGCTGTTGCGAACGCGCGCCGTGGAGGTCGTCGCCGTGGGGGCGATCGGCCTCACGCTGTGCCAGGGCATGATCTACCATGGCCTCAACCACACCGACGCCACCACGGCCGGCATCATCATGGCGCTGTCGCCTGTCATGACGATGGTGCTCGCCCGTTTCGTGCTTGGCGAGCCGCTCGGGCTGTGGAAGTCGCTTGGCGCGCTGGTTGCGCTTGCCGGGATGATTTTCATCGTTGCCCACGGCAATTTGACGGCGCTGCTGCAGCTCAAGCTCAACGCCGGCGAGCTGTGGATCGTCGGCAGCGCGTTCTGCTGGGGCCTCTACACCGTGCTTTTGCGCCGTGCCAAATTCGGCATCGAGCTCCTGCCGATGGTCGTGCTGCTGCTCGGCGCCGGTGCGCTGGTCGCCTTGCCTTTCCATTTGTGGGAATTGTTCAACGACGAACGCTCCGCCATGAACGTCCACAGCCTTCTCGCGCTCGCCTATCTGGCAGGTCCCGGCGGCGCCCTGATGTACTACCTCTACAACAAAAGCGTGCAAACGCTGGGTGCTAGCCGGGCAAGCATGCTGCTCTACCTGCAGACGGTGTTCGTGGCCGTGCTCGCCTATCTGCTGCTCGGCGAAGGCTTGCACGATTACGACCTGGTCGGCGCGGCCTTCATCGTCGCCGGCATCGTCCTTGCCACCGTGGTCAGGCCAGCTCAACCACGCGTGGCGTAGACATCTTGCGGGTGACGGCTGTATTCAGCGCCGGCCGCATTGGCGTTTGGCGGGTCACCATCGCGACAGCCAGAGGCCCCCTCTCAATGCCGCTTGAAATACTGCACCTCCTTCTCGTGCTTCTCCGCCGCCTCGCGCGTGTCGAACGTTCCGAGGTTGCGCCGCTTGCCGGTCTTGTCGTCCTTCTTGCGCGAATACAGCCGGTATTTGCCGTCCTTGAGTTTTCGGATCATCTCGCTCTCCCTGGCTAGGATTGGCCCTGATCAAGGTTTCCGCTTGCCGGGCGGCCCGGCCTGCCGACCAGCGCCTGCGCCTTGTCGCCATGCTCATTCCCCGGTTGTGTCAGGGCTCAACGCCGTTCCGATCCAAATGATCCACCCGTTCGAAGGCGGCACTCTACGGCGCCCCCCTCTGGTCTGCCGGCCATCTCCCCCACAAGTGGGGAGATTGGCAGCTTTGGCGTCGGCGCTTTCTGGCAACGTCGAAATTCGGCGAGCGCCGGCCAAAACGCAAAAACCCGCCTGGGCGGCGGGTCGCTGGCGCAAATCAGCACCATAGGCACAAATGTAGCATAGCTGCCCTCACCCCGTCAAGAAAAAATTCCTATCCATCGACGCAAGCTGCCTGCCGGCGGCCACCAAGGCCAGCGGCGCAATTGCGGCGGAGGGGACATTCCAACGCAGTAAATTCAGATCCAACTTGACGGAACATTAGCCAAAGCTAATTGTTAGTGGATGCGGCAGGTGGTGCCCTCCATCGCCGGCCGAAGATCGGCCCTCCGATCGGCCCGCGTCCTCCGCCAGAGGCGCGGGCTTTTCGTGCCGATCAGCCGTCGCAGCCTAGCCGGCATTTTTCGTCCTGCGACTATTTCGCCAGTCCCTCATCGGGGTTTCGCCGCCCTTTGGCCTTGAGGCTGCGCGCGGCTTGCTCGACCGCGGCGCGGTCGTTGCCCAAGCGGTCGAGCAGTTCCTGTGCCTCGTCGCCGGAGATGCCGGTGCGCACCGCCAGCGCCTCGACCTCCAGCACGTCGGAGCTGGCGATCTCGCCGGTTTCAGGCAGCGCGTCGCCCGCCGTCAGCGGCAGGGCTCCCTCGCGGTCGATCTCGGCCTCGGCCTGGTGCCAGTGCCGCTCGGGGTCGCCCTGCATGCGGCCTTCCCGTTCCCAGATCTGGTAGGCGCGCTCACGAATTCTGTCGTCCCGGTCGTCGCTCATGGTCAGTCCTCCTTCGGGTCAGGGTTGAACGTCGCGCCAATGCGGACGCTCCGGAAAATCCGCGCGATCGGATCGCCATGCCGGCGGCGCGCGGGCTCTACTGGCATTGCCGTCTCGGGCCGCCGGAATAGGGCTGGTAGGAGTTCTCTTCCGGGCGGTAGGAGCGGTAACGGCTGAAGCAGGAATCGACATGGTCGGCCGAAAGCGCTTCGCCGTCATCGTCGGCAAGGTAGACGCCAAGGCCAGCGCCGTTTTCCCCGCCGTCGCCGGCAGCCGGCTGGCCGGCCTGACCGGCGGCTTCGAGATAGGGCGAGATGCAGGGGCGCAGCTGCCCGCTGTAGGAAAGATAGCTGTTGTCGTCCGGATGGTAGGAGCGATAGCGGCTGGCGCACCAGGCGAGATGCGGAGACGGCAATTCCGCCGCCTTGGGCGCGATGGCGCCGGTGACCGTCGGGTCGGGGGGTGTTTCCTGCGGTTTGGCGGGGATGTCGGGCGGCGCCGGCTGGGCGGCCGGCAGGCGTTCGAGGCCCTGCCCGGCTTTGTTCACCGGCCGCGCCTTCTTGGTCCACAGCTCCGCCACGCTGACGGTGGCCGTTGCCTGGCGTGGCGGCTTTGCGGCAAGCAGCCAGGCGGCGAAGCCCAGTCCGCTGCCGAAGACCGCAAGGGTCAGCACGAAGCCGCAGACCAGTCCCAAAACCGCTTTCACGACACGCTCCTTCAGTCCCTGCTCATAGAATGCGGGGCCTCAAGGCTGGTTCCAGAAAAACGCCGGCGCGCGCGCCGGCGTTGCCGCCGGGCGCAGCCGCCAAGGGAGGCTCAAAACCCCGCCCAGACACAGTTCAGAAACAATATTCAACAGTTCGGAAAAACTGCCGAAAAGATCGGATGGCATAAGCATCCCACAACAACTGGAAAAATGGCCGTGCCGGGCAATGCCCGGCCTGGACGGGAAAGTATGGAAATGGATCACGGTGTCGATATCGCCGAACTGGACGCGGAACGATCGGGGCTGGAAAGCGGCCCGGCAGGTGTCGCTGCGCTGGTAAGAACGGCTCCCGCGACAGCCAGGCGCGGGCAAATCCTGACGGGCGCCGACTTTGCCCGCCAAGGCTTGCCCGGCGAGCGGCTCGACACCGTCTTCGAACAGCTCGCCGAAACGTTCGCAGCGCTGCCGGCGGTGATCTCCGATGGGCGTGTCTGGACCTATCGTGAACTGGACAGCCGGGCCAACCAGTTCGCCCGCCTGCTGGTCAAGCGCGGCGTGAAGCCGGGCGACCGCATCGGGCTCATCCTCGACCGCTCGGCGGAGACCTATGTCGCGCTGCTCGCCGTGATGAAGGCGGGCGCTGCCTTCGTGCCGCTGGCGACCGCCTTTCCCGAGGAGCGGATGGCGCTCATCATCGAAGACGCCGGCGTCAGCCTGATCGTCACCATCGCCGCCTATGCGTCGCGGGCCGGTCAACTGCCGGTCCCGCATCTGCTGATCGACAGCACTGCTGCCGAAATCACCAAACAGCCCGACGCGCCGCTGCAGCCGCATGCGAAGGCCGCTTCAGCGGACGACACCTGCTACATCCTCTACACGTCGGGCACCACCGGCAAGCCCAAGGGCGTCGTCATCAAGCACCAGAGTTTCGTCAATTTCATCCGCGTCGCCGCCGCCTCCTACGGCTACCGGCCGGGCGACCGCGTCTACCAGGGCATGACGATCGCCTTCGACTTTTCCTCCGAAGAGATCTGGGTGCCGTTCGTCGCCGGCGCGACCGTGGTGCCCGCTCCTGGCCAGATGCCGCTGGTGGGCGAGGAACTCGCCGATTTCCTGCGGCTCCATGACATCACCTGCATCGCCTGCAGCCCGACGCTGCTGTCGTCGATGACATCGGATGTGCCCAGCCTGCGCACGCTGCTGGTCGGCGGCGAGGCCTGTCCGCACAATCTGGTGGTGCGCTGGTCGAAGCCGGGGCGGCAGATCCTGAACACCTATGGCCCGACCGAGGCGACCGTCACCGCCACCATGGGCGCGCTGACGCCGGACAGTCCCGTCACCATCGGCGCGCCGCTGCCGACCTACTCGATCGTCATCCTCGACGCTTCGCTGCCGCAGCTTGCCGAGCCGGGCGAACTGGGCGAGATCGGCATTGCCGGCATCGGGCTCGCGGTCGGCTATCTCAACAGGCCCGACCTGACCGAACAGAAATTCATCGCCGATTTCGTCGGCCTGCCGAACAACCCGTCCAAGCGCATCTACCGCACCGGCGACCTTGGCCGCATCAACGACCAAAGCGAGATCGAGTATAACGGCCGCATCGACACCCAGGTGAAGATCCGCGGCTACCGCATCGAGCTCGGCGAGATCGAGGCGGTGCTGCTCGACCAGCCCGAGATCGCTCAAGCCGCCGTCACCACCTGGGAGATCGAGCCCGGCCGCGTCGAACTCGTCGCCTATTTCGCAGCGAAGGCCGGCCAGACGGCGATCTCGCGCGCGGACCTCGCCAGGACGATGAAGCGGCGGCTGCCGGACTACATGGTGCCCTCCTATCTCGAGGAGCTGCCGGCGATCCCGATGACCGTTTCCAACAAGGTGGATTTGCGCCAGCTGCCGAAGCCGACAAGCGTACGGCTTTCGGGCGATCGCGCCATGGTCGCGCCCGCCAATGACGACGAGCGTTTCCTGGCCGACGCGCTGGCCGCGGTGCTGAAATTCGACGAAGTGTCCGTCGAGGACAATTTCTTCGACGATCTCGGCGCCAACTCGCTGCTGATGGCGCATTTCTGCGCCCGTGTGCGCACCAGGAAGGAATGGGCGACGGCGTCGATGCGCGACATCTACCTCCACCCGACCGTGGCGCGGCTGGCGCTGCATCTGGGCGTAGCGGACGAGATGACGACGGCCACCAACGAGCCCGTCCTCACGCGGCGGGCTTCGAATCTTGCCTATTGGACCTGCGGCGCCGCACAGCTGATGTTCTACGGGCTCTACAGTTATGGCGCCCTGTGGGCGATCAACGGCGGCCTCAACTGGATGTATGACGCGCTCGACGATCCGCTGCAGCTGTACATCAGGTGCGTGGCGCTTTCGGCCGCCGTGTTCTTCGGCATGTCGGGCTTTGCCGTCCTCGCCAAATGGGTGCTCGTCGGCCGCTGGAAGGCGGAGGCGTTTCCCATCTGGGGCGTGCGTTACTTCCGCTTCTGGGTGGTCAAGACGTTGATCCGCACCGCGCCCGTCGTGCTGTTCCGCGGCAGCCCGCTCTACAGCATCTACCTGCAGCTTCTCGGCACCAGGCTCGGCAAGAACGCCGTCATCGAATCGAAATCCGTGCCCGTCTGCACCGATCTCATCTCGATCGGCGCCAACACCATCCTGCGCAAGGAATCGATGATCCTCGGTTTCCGGGCCCAGTCCGGCTATATCCACACCGGGCCGCTGACCATTGGCCGCGATGCCTTTGTCGGCGTCGGCTCGACGCTCGACATCGACACCAGGATCGGCGACGGCGCCCAGCTCGGCCATTCGTCCTCGCTGCACCGCGGCCAAAGCATCCCCGACGGCGAACGCTGGCATGGGTCGCCGGCCGTGCCGACCACGGCCGACTATTGCAAGGTGCGCAATGTCGATCCGTCCAACATCCGGCGCTTCCTGTTCGAAGCGGTTCAGCTGATCGGCCTGTTTGCCATCGTCACCCCCTTGCCGCTCCTGTTCCACAGCTATTGGGAAAATGTCGGCGACGACTACCAGGAAACCATCGGCGTCGTCGCGATCGGCACCACGGTGACGCTGTTCGGCTACATGGCCGCATCCTTCCTGGCGGCGACGCTGGTGCCGCGCCTGGTCAGCCTGCTGTTGAAACCAGGCCGCACCTACACACTGTACGGCTTCCGCTACTGGCTGCAGACCGTCGCTGAATTCTCCAGCAATTCCCGCGTGCTCGGCCTGCTGGCCGGCGACAGCTCGGCCATCGTGCACTACATGCGAGCGATCGGCTGGAACCTCAACAAGGTGGTGCAGACCGGCTCCAATTTCGGCTCCAACCAGCAGCACGAAAACCCGCTTCTGTGCGAGATCGGCACCGAGACCATGGTGTCGGACGGGCTGTTCATGATCAACATGCACAAATCCGCCGCCGCCTTCAGGCTCGAGCCGACGAGAATCGGCGAGCGCAATTATCTCGGCAACAACATCTACTATCCGCCGGACGGCCGCACCGGCGACAACGTCCTGCTCGGCACCAAGGTGATGATCCCCATCGACGGGCCGCTGCGCGAGAATGTCGGGCTTCTGGGTTCGCCTGCCTTTGAAATCCCGCGCATGGTGAACCGCGACAAGGAACTCATCGCCGGCATCGACGAGGACGACCGGCGCCGGCGCATCCCGTTGAAGAACCGCCACAACCTGGTGACGATCCTGCTGTTCGTGGCAACGCAATGGGTCATGCTGTTCGCCACGCTGGCGATCTGGGACCGGGCGCTGAACTACTATACCGAATGGGCTGAAGTCGCACTGTTCGTCGCCGTGCTGCTGACCTCGGCGATCACCATTCCCTTCTACATCTTCGTGGAACGGGCAAGCCTCGGTTTCGGCAGGCTGAAGCCGCAGATGACGACGATCTATGACGTGGCGTTCTGGCGCCATGAACGCCACTGGAAGCTGGCGGACTCGCCGATCGTGCGGCTGTTCGCCGGCACGCCGTTCCGGCCGATGATCCTGCGCATGCTGGGCGTCAGGATCGGCAGCCGTGTCTATGACGGCGGCAGCAATCTGACCGAACGCTCGCTGGTGGAGATCGGCGACGACGCCACCCTCAACGAGGGCTGCGTCATCCAGGCCCATTCGCTGGAGGAAGGCGCCTTCAAGTCCGACTTCATCCGCATCGGCAAGGGCTGCACGCTCGGACCCTCCGCCTTTGTCCACTACGGCGTCGTCATGGGCGAAGGCTCGGTGGTCGATGTCGACTCCTTCGTCATGAAGGGCGAAGAGCTGGAGCCCAACTCGATCTGGCGCGGCAACCCGGCCAAGCTGCATCGCTTCGTCGAGCCGATCACCGAGTCCTCGGCCAAGGCATCGGCTTGAACACCGAGGACATCCGTCTCGTTGCCGTGACCAGGGCCAACCGCGCCCTGGTCGCGGCCCTGGAACTGGCTCCGGAGCAGAGGGATTTCGTCGCCAGCAATTCGGAGTCCCTCGAAGAAGCCGAAACCGACGAAGACGCGCGGCCGCGCGCCATCATGGCCGGGACCCGTGTCGTCGGTTTCCTGATGTACGATGCGTCGGACAACGAGGCGCTGGTCTACCGCTTCATGATCGACCGCGCCCACCAGGGCAAAGGCTATGGCAAGGCCGCATTGCGCGCCTTGCTCGACGAGATCGGTAATCTCGACCATATCAGGGAGGTTTCGATCTGCTACGAGCCCGAGAACGAGGCCGCGCGCCACCTCTATCGCGGCGCCGGCTTCGTGGAACAAGGCATCGACGAGGACGGAGAAATGATCGCCGTCCTGCCGATGGTCGATCGTTGACGCCGCCCGCTGCGAATTCATCGGAGGAAACGACCCTGCTGGAGGCTATGGCCGCGATCGCGCCGAGCGGTGTCCGGATCGGATGCCGCCGGATCCGCGAAGGCGATGAAGCCCATCTGCTGCCTGGGGAAGCGCATTCCATCCCCGCGCGCCAGCCTGGCATGCGGCGCGCCAGCGGCGCGGCCCGGTGGATCGCGCACGGACTGCTGGCGGAGCTTGGCGTCGGCGACGCCGCCATCCTGCGCACGCCGTCCGGCGCGCCTGTCTGGCCCGAGGGAATAATGGGTTCGCTCGCGCACGACGACGACATGGCGGTAGCGGCGGTTGCACCGATTGGCGATATTGCCTCGCTCGGCATCGACGTCGAGCCCGCGCAGCCTCTCCCGGACGACATTTTGGCACTCGTGACAACATTTGCGGACCGGACGGACGCAGCCGACCGGCATCTTGCCGGCCGCATCCTCTTTGCCGCCAAGGAAGCCGTCTACAAGGCCGTCTATCCGCTCGATCGCGAGGTGCTGGGCTATGAGGACATCACCGTCGACCTGAACGCAGGCCACGCGACGACGAAGACAGGCCGCAAGGCCAGGCTCGCCTACTGCGTTGCCCCGCGCGTGGTGGTGCTGGCGTTTGTCGAGAAAGACAGGGGTTAGCGCGCAGTCCTATTCGCCAACGATCTCCGTATACGCCCTCACCTCGCCATCCAGCCCGCGCAGCCGCCAGTTCTCGCCGTCCCGTCCCTCGACATGGCAAGGCCCGATCGGCACCTTGCCGCCGCCTTCCGGCAGGTCGAGCACATAGACGGGGTTGCAGATGCCCGACAGCCGCGCGCGCAGCGCTTCAGCCAGCGCCTGCCCCTGCGCAATCGTCGTGCGCCGGTGCGCCATGCCGCGCGCGAGGTCGCCATGGTGCAGGTAATAGGGTTTGACGCCGAGGCGATACATCAGCTCGCGGCAGAGCTCCTCCAGCGCCTCGACGCTGTCGTTGACGCCTTTGAGCAGAACGCTCTGGTTGAGCAGCACGAAGCCGGCTTGCCGCAGCGTGCGGCAGGCGGTTTCCGTGGCCTGAGTGATTTCCCGCGCGTGGTTGAAATGGGTGACGATGGTGACCATCAGCCGGCCCTGCAGGGCCGCAACCAGCCCCGGCGTGATGCGCGACGGCAGCGCCACCGGAACGCGCGTGTGGATGCGCAGCAGCCGCACATGCGCGATCGCTTCGATGCGCGCGCGGATTTCGGCCAGCGCCTTGTCGGGCAGCGACAGCGGATCGCCGCCGGTCAGGATCACCTCGCGGATTTCGGGGTGATCCGCGATATAGGCCAGCGCCGGCTCCAGCGCCTCGCGCGTATAACCCCTGCCGATCGAGGTCAGCGATTCCTTGCGGAAGCAGAACCGGCAATAGACCGCGCATTGGTAGGTCGGGAACAACAGCACCCGGTCGGCATGGCGATGCGTCAAGCGCGGCACCGGGCTGAAGTCATGGTCGGCGATCGGATCGTCGAGTTCGCCTTCCGCTTCCTCAAGTTCTTGCGGAGACGGGATGACCTGCGCCCGGATCGGATCAGCCGGGTCGTTCCAGTCGATCAGGTCGAGATAGGCTTTGGGCGCGCGCACCTTGTGGTTCGCCGCCGCGGCCTGGGCGGCTGCGCGCTCGGCTGACGACAGCGGGAGGCGGTCAAGGTCGCGGACGTGGCGCACCCCGGCGCGGACGTCCGCCTGCCAGGCGGTGTCAGGATCGGCGGAGCGTGCATCGTGGAGGTTCGTGTCTGAAGTCATCAGGGTTCTCGGGGCAGTTTCTGGCGGAGCTATCGGCCGGATGGCCAGGCGGGTCAACCTTCTGGGGTGGTCGCCGCCATCAAATCCACCGCCTGCAAATCCGTAGGTATTTAGCCAAAATGGCACTATTCTGCGCAGTCTGGGCTTCAGGGAAAACGAATGGACTTCAGCACAGGCCATGGTTACCTGCTCATCGGCGGCCTCATCCTCGTCGGTACTGGGCTGCTCATCCTGTCGCTGATCGTCAATCTGCGCGTCGCCCACAGTGTGCGCGACGACGTGCGTCATCGCGAAAAGCTGCTGGAATACTACCGTAACATCTTCTCGCAGTTGGGCGTGATCCTGATCGGCATCGGCGTGTCGCTGTTCATCTTCTTTTTCCAGCAGAATTACCAGGACCAGCGCAGACGCGAAACGGATCTCCAGCAGGTTCTGGCCAAGCTGGCGGCGCGCATCGCTCGCGGCGCTCCCCTCGTCGAGTCACTTGGCGAATTCGACGCGCTGCTGGATGACGGCGGGGCCTACGTTAGTCCCGAACTTGGTGGAACCAACGCCGCCATCGGCGCGCAGGGAGCGGAGCTTGGCAAGCAGATCCGCGAAATCCTGCTGGTTGAGCGCGACGTCGACATCCGGGACTTCGACATCCTCAACCTGTCGCGCGATTTCGAGTCGTCGTTCGTCGTCAACGAGCTCGATCCGACGCTATGGTTCGACATCGTGCGCGACGAGAGCGAGATCAAATATGCCATCACCCAACTCACCCTCGACTACAAGGACCTGCAGGATGCGATCGGCGGCGAGCCGATCGAGGTTGCGATCGCCAATCCTGAAACCGAGCGCAAGATCAAGCACGAGGTGCTCGACATCTTCTACGATGCCGACCTCTTGCGCCAGCGCAGCAGGCGATTTCTCGGCCGTGCGTGCTGGCTTCTCAGCCACGGACGCAGCTTTGTCAGTCTTGCACCGGTCGAGGCGATCGAAGCCGACGCGAGGTCACATCAGGAATGGATCGACAGATCGAAGCCCTCGCTGGCACAGACGAAATCGGGCAACGGCGATTGCTTCAAACTGCTCCGATACGGCCCGGCATCCTGACTCCCGGCGGGACCGGTCGATTTGGAAGTCAGTCCCCCACACGTTGCAGCGTGCCGAGATGATTGTCGTCGAGAAAACCTACAGTCATGGCCGACGCCTTGCCGTCAGCGCCGACCACGAAACTTACACCCGAGGGGCTGTCCGGCGTCTCCGCGTCGGGGAAGGTCAGGAAAAGATCACCGTCGAAATGCCTCAATGAATAGGACCGGCCGGCGGCCGGGCCTACCTTGAGTACAAGGTCGTCTCCCGCTTTCGACACAATCGCGTCGCCGATGAAGTCGTTGGCGTACCGGCCAGCATAGACACTGCCCGGCCCGGCTCGCCGTGACGGAGACGGCGGCGCGGCATAGGCGGCCTTGGCAGCCGCGACCGCCGGACCGAACAGGCCCGCATAGATATCATTCCACGCCTTGACCCAGTCCTTCTCGACCTTACCGTCGAAGACGAGATCGGCGAAGCTGTCGGACAATCCCTCCGGCAGGCCAGTCGGAAAGGCGTTGGCGACGATGACTATGCCCAGCTTTTCCTTTGGGAAGACTGTCACCAGGGTACGCGCGCCGACGCTGAAAGCGCCGGCGTGGCCCCAGCTCAGGCCGTGTCGGCCGAATTCGACATTCCAGCCGAGGCCGTAGAACGATGCGCCGCCGGAGACGGGGTTGTTGCCGCGCGCTATCAGCGGAACATGCGTCTGGCTTAGCGCATCGGCGGCAATCAGTGTCTTGCCGGCATAAACGCCGTTGTGGAGGATGAGGCGCACCCATTGCGAGAGATCACGTGCCGTAGAGCTGACGCCGCCGGCGGGCGCCTGCGCATCCGGATCGCGCTCTATCCTCGCTGCCCAGGCGCCATCGACCTTGACGTGAAGCGCGGCGCGGTTGGTTCGCTTGACGAAGTCCGAATGGCGGGAACTCGTGGAGGCCATGCCCAGCGGACGGTAGAGCTTCTCCTCGGCGACCTGCTCCCAGGGCTTTCCCGTCGGTGTCGCGGCTGCCACGGCACCCTCTGTCAATCCGAAATTGCTGTAAGAATACCCGGCCCGAAAGCTCGACGATGGCGGCACGAACCGCAGGCGATGCAGGATCTCGACGCGGTCGTAGCCAATGTCCTCGAGGTCGTCTCCGGCGGTGCCTGGAAGCCCGCTGCGATGCGAAAACAGGTCACGGACGGTGAGCTGGCTTGCCGGATAAGGATCGGCCAACCTGAAGGCCGGATCGAGATCGGCGATCTTCGAATCCCAGGACACGATCCTGTCGCTAACCAACGCCGCTACGACGGTGGCGGAAACCGGCTTGGAAAGGGAGGCGATCTGGAACACCGTGTCGGCGTCGACGGTCTCAGGCTTGCCGGCCTCGCGATGCCCAAAACCCTTGAGGAAGATCACCTCGTCATCGCGCACGACGCCGATGGCGAGCCCGGGTACGGCACCGTCCGCGACGGCGGCTTCGGCAAGCGCTTCGAGCTTCGACAGGGCAGCAGTGATGCGCTCGGGCGTGAGGCTATCGGCCGGCGCCGCGTGCGGCCAAAGCGCCATTGCGGCGATGAAGACCCAAACCCTCCACTGACAGAGATTCCGATTCAGCCGCATGCACAAGCCTCCTCCTAGGAATTCACATGACCATGATACAGGCCCGCACGGGTGAGGCCAGCCCTTCTCGGGCGGCTCACGCCGCGAGCCGGATTCATCGGCCGCGCCGACGACGTCAGCTTCAGCGCCGCGCTCCTGTTCCTACCGCCCAGCGGCGTCCGCCATCGCAACAAAGGCGCTCTCGATGGTCTCGAAAGCCAGCTCCGGATACAGCACCCCGGCTTCCGGCGTGGCCGTCTCGAGCGCGGTCTCGCCGCGTATCCAGAATGCCCGCAGCAGTCCAAGCCAGGGGGCTGACGCGATCATCGCCTCAAGCTCCGCCGCACTCTGAGGCACGATGCGCGGCGAGCGGCCGCTCACCCGGCGCCACAGATCGATCATTTCGTTCTGGGTGATCTTGTTTCGGGCGATGCGGATCTCGCTGCGGTTGGCCTTGGGATCGTTCAGCGCGCGCAAGGTGACGGCGGCGATGTCCTTCTCGCTGACAAACGTCGCCGGCACATTGCCGTCGCCATAAAGTGTCACCTCATCGGGCGGCAAGGGCGACGAGCCAAAGCGCATCAGATCGCCCAGCGTCGCCACCCAGGTCGAAAAGAAGCCGTTGGTGTAGATCACCGTGTAGGGCAGATCGGCTTGCCTGATCGCGTCGAACACGCCTCGCTTGAGATCGAGCGGCGGGATCGAGCCCGGGGCGGCGGCGGCGAAGTCGAGGCCGAAGCCGGCGGAAGGCACATAGCGGGAAACGCCGGCATCCCTCAGCGCCCGCACCAGCGTCATCTCGCTGGCCGAATGCACATGCACCGAGCTGATGACGCGGTCCACCGCACTGGCGGCGCGGACAAGGCTGTCATAGTCGTCGAGATCGCCGACGTGGATTTTGGCGCCGAGCTCCTTCAGCGAATGCAGCCGCTCTTCATCGCCGGCTGTTGCCGGACGAACCAGAACGTGCAGGCGATCGCCATTGCGGGCGCTGGCCTTCGCCATCTCGCTGCCCAGCAGCCCCGTCGCGCCGATGATCAGGGTGCTGGTCATATCGACCTCCCATTGCGCAGGATGGAGCCGTCCCAGTCGCGCTCGAATCCGATGTCGTGCAAGCGATGGTTCGAGAAGCGTGAAACTTGGCGCAGCATGCGGCGGCGCTCGACGACTGCAGAGGCTCTGAGTGCAAGACCGCTCGTCGCGGCGCTGATGGATTCGAGAATCGGTTTCATGGTTCGTCTCCTGTGGTTCAGTAGGCGCAAGCGTGCCGACGCCGTCCGCAAGGGGACAAGCATGACGATTGCTCACACTGTTTCTGGTCGTTCAGCGCAGCGGCGAGATGGGAAAGCCGATCAATATCCGCTGCTACCCCTATAGATTGGACATTTCCGGGCTGGACGACAAACGACTCTTTGTGCAGGATTTGTGAGCAACACTCACAGGTGGACCATGCCGCGCAGACTGCCGCCCCTCACTGCCTTGCCCGCCTTCGAGGCCGCCGCCAGGCATCTGAGTTTTTCCAAGGCGGCGGGTGAGCTCAACGTCACCCATGGCGCGGTCAGCCGCGCCATCCGCAACATCGAGGACAGACTGGGCATCCAACTTTTCGATCGGGGAACGAGGTCCGTGCGCCTGACGTCGGTCGGCGCGGCCTACGCATCGGAAGTCAGGACGGCGCTGGACCAGATCGCCGCCGCCACCATCGCCGCCACGCCCGACCGCACGGCAGGCATCCTGAATGTCAGCACATCGGACGGTTTTGCCGGCCGCTGGCTGGTGCCGAGGCTGCATCGCTTCCACCGCGCAAACGCCGACATCGACGTGCGGCTGTCGACCTCGGGCGTGCTTTCCGATTTCGTCAGCGACGGCATCGACATCGCCATCCGCTACGGCAAGGGCGGCTATACCGGGGTGACGGCGGAGTTTCTCGCTGATGAAGAGGTCTTCCCGGTCTGCAGCCCGGAACTGCTGCAAGGCGAACATCCGCTGCGCCAGCCCGGGGATCTCCGGCATCACAAGCTGATCCACGACGCCTTTCGCATCGACTGGGCAACATGGCTGCAACAGGCCGGCGTGGACGGCATCGATCCCAAGCGCGGCGTGCGCTTCGATTCCGCCACCTTCGCCGTCGAAGCCGCGGTGCATGGCGAAGGCGTGTTGCTCGGCCGAAGCGCGCTGGTCTCGGCCGACCTCGCTGCGGGGCGGCTGGTTCGTCCCTTCGATCTCGCGCTGAAATCCGCCTCGCGCTACTACGTCGTCTACCGTGACGGCGCGCTGCGCCAGAAAAAGATCAAGGCGTTCCGCGACTGGCTGTTTGCCGAAGTGGCCGCCGACTGGGTCGGTGCGACGAAGGATGGCTGATGCGGCAAGGGTTCAATTTGTGAAAGGCACCTCTTCGAGGTCTAGCCCTGCACTACTCCTTCGCGCGAAAAACTTCCGGCACGACGAACACTTCGTCGGCCCGGCCATAGCCTCCGTCGGCGACCTCCTCGACCAGCACCATCGTGTAGGGGCGCACGCCCTCACCGAAAAAGTCCACGAACATCGCGGTCGTTCGATGGATGAGGTCTTCCTTCTGCGCTTTAGAGAGGGCCGCTTGCGGTAGCTTGATGTTGGCGAATGGCATGATGTTTCCTTAGCTTTTCGAGTGTGGAAGTCAGGCAGTCAGGAGAGCCAAGCCGGCCTGGTTGCCGCCTTAGACCACGCCGCCATTGGCGCGGATGATTTGCCCGTTGACCCAGAAGCTGTCCGGACCGGCCAGGAACGAGACCAGCCCGGCAATGTCGTCGGGCTGGCCGAGCCGGCCGAGCGGGATCATCTTGCCGATGGCCTCGATCTGCGCCTCGCTCTTGCCGTCCGTGAACAGCGCGGTCTCGATCGGTCCGGGCGCCACCGCGTTGACGGTGACACGGCGCGCGCCAAGCTCCTTGGCCAGGATGTGGGTCATCGCCTCGACACCCGCCTTTGTGGCGGCGTAAACGCCGTAGCCCGACTGGTAGAGACCGACGACGCTGCTGGAAAAATTGACCATGCGGCCGCCGTCGCGAAGCCGGCGCGCACCTTCCCGCATGCCGCGAAACACGCCGCCGAGATTGATCGCGATCTGGGTGTCGAAGGAAGCATCGTCGGTCTGCGCGATCGGCGAAATCTTCATGATGCCGGCATTGTTGACGAGGATGTCGATGCCGCCGAACGCCTTCTCGCCGGCGTCGAACAGCACTGCGATGCCGTTCGGATTGGCGATATCGGCCTGCACGGCGATCGCCCTGCCGCCGCCGGTCTCGATCGCGCGGACCAGTTCTTCGGCCTCCGCGCGGCCCCGTGCGTAGTTGACGACAACGGCGACGCCGTCACGGGCGAGCCGCTGTGCGATGGCGGCGCCGATGCCTTTGGAGGCGCCGGTCACGATGGCGGTTCTGGTTTGATTTGTCATCGAAGTCTCTCCGTGTTGGTGACACGGATATAGGCCAAGCCGAATTCCGGATAATCATCCACCCATTGACATCACTATTCGGAAACTGCGAACAAAGAGCATGGATCGGCTGGACACGATGCGGCTCTTTGTTCGCGTTCTGGAGCGGCGCAGCTTCACCGCTGCCGCGGCCGATCTCGGCCTGCCGCGCTCAACCGCGACGGAAGCCATCCGGCGGCTGGAGGAGCATCTCGGCGCACGGCTGCTGGAACGAACGACGCGGCAGGTGAACGCCACCCAGAATGGTGAAGCCTACTATCGGCGCTGCCTGTCGATCCTGGCCGAGATCGAGGATGCCGAGGCCGCCTTCCGCAACGCCGAGCCTTTCGGCCTGCTGCGCATCGACGCCAGCACGCTGCTCACCCGCACATTCCTGTTGCCGCGCCTGCCGGAGTTTCTCGACCGCTATCCCCGCATCGACCTGCAGATCGGCCAGAGCGACCGGCTGGTCGATCTCGTGCGTGAAGGCGTGGACTGCGTGATCCGCGTCGGCGAGCCGCCCGACAGCGGCATGATCATGCGGCGGCTCGCGATGATCCGCGAGATCACCTGCGCCAGCCCCGCCTATCTCGAGCGCCACGGCACGCCCGCCTCCCCCGATGCGCTCGACGGTCACCAGGCGGTGGGCTTTGTCTCGTCGCGCACCGGAGAGACCCTTCCGTTCGAATTCACTGTCGCCGGCAATATCCGTGAGGTGCGGCTGCCCGGCCGCGTCACCGCCAACAATTCCGATACCGCCGCCGACCTGGCGCGGCTTGGCCTCGGCCTCATCCAGGCGCCGCGCTATCGCTTCGAGAAGGATCTTGCCGATGGGACGCTGGTCGAGGTGCTGGCCGACTACCCGCCATCGCCGACGCCGCTGTCGGCGCTCTACCCGCAGAACCGTCAGCTCTCGCCGCGCCTTCGCGTCTTCCTCGACTGGGCCTCGCGCATCTTCGCCGAGGCAAACCTGTAGCCTGCAAAAACGCGCCACTCGCGATCAATTCGGCTTTGCAAACCCGGCCAGGGACGCATAGCCGCGTACCACGCTTTTGCGTTCTTCGCGCGAAGCGACGGCGTCGATGTCATCAAACCCATGCGGCGCCCGGGCCTCGACCATGTCTATGACCGCTTCCGGTCCGCCTTGCCGATTGGCGAGCACGATGGCCGATGTGGCCGGCCGCCGCTCCCCGTCATACCGTGTTAGCGCGGCTTCGACGGTCGGTCCTGCGGCCAGATGCATCGCAAGGCAACCAGCGTCGAGTATTGCCTGGCTGGCTCCGTTCGACCCCACCGGGTACATGGGATGCGCCGCATCGCCGAGCAGCGTCACCCGCCCGAACGACCATCGTGGCAGCGGGTCGCGGTCGCAGTTCGGATATTCGTAGAAGCCATCCGTTGCCTGGATGATCGAGGCAGGATCGACAAAATCAAGCTGAAACCGGTCACGCACGAAGGGCAGCACATCGTCGATCACGCCCGGGCGGCTCCAGTCGCCGGGACGCAGCGGTGATGTGCCGCTATCACCGGTATTGGCCATCACCGCCCAGTTCGTCAGCCTGGTCTCTTCGCGATCCGGCTCGATCGGATAATAGACGAACTTGGCGAAATTGCCGCCGGCAACCGCCATGGTGCGCCCGTCGCTCCAGACCGGCCACGGCGTGGCGCCGCGCCACAGCATCGTGCCGTTCCAGATCGGCGGCCCTTCTTCGGGATAGAGCACGGCCCTGACGGCGGAATGGATCCCGTCGGCGCCTATGAGCAGGTCGCCATGGGCCTCGCCACGCGAGCCGTCATGCCGGCGGAAATGCGCCACGACCTCGCCCTCGTTCTGCTCGAAAGCATCGACACGGCTTGCCGTGCTGATGACGTCGCCGCCAAGCCTGTTCACCACGGCCCGGTGAATCAGCCCCAGCAGCCTGCCGCGATGAATGCTGATTTGCGGAACCTCATAGCCGGCATCGATGCCCCGCAATTCCTGCCATACGATCTGGCCGAAGCGGTTGGTGTAGACAAGCTCGCGTGTCCTCACGCCCTCCGCGTCGAGCGCCGGCATCAGCCCAAGCCCGGCCAGCGCCTTGACAGCGTGAGGCAGCATGTTGATGCCGACGCCAAGTTCGCGGATGTCGTCGGCCCGCTCGAAAAGTTCGACCTCGATGCCTGTCTCATGCAGGAACAGAGCAGTGGTGAGGCCGCCGATACCGGCCCCGGCGATCAATGCTTTCATCAGTCACTCCCTTGCCGTGAAAAGTCCCCCCGAGCCGGTCAGATGCCCGTCGACTTCGCGACGTCACGGCGATGCGCGTGGCCGGGGATATTCGAGTTGCATGGCGACGAAGTCTGCCGTGCGGGCACCATGGCGGGCAGCGATGGCACGCAGCGTTTCGTCCAGGACTTTTGCCGGTCTCCAGATGGCTTGACGACGAGGCTACCGGCGTTAGGTTTCGTCCGAAATGACATAAATCGGGCGAATACTGCCATGCGCAGGCACGTTGCCGTCGTCGTTCACCCCGGTTTCCAGCTTCTGGATGCGGCCGGGCCGACAACCGTCTTCGAGATTGCGGAGCGCTGCCGCCCGGACAGCTATGAGTTGGTTTTGCTGTCGCCCGGCGGCGGCGACGTTGAAAGCTCCTCTGGCCTGAAGCTTCTCACCAGACCTCTGCGCGACGGCCCTTTCGACACCGTCATCGTATCGGGCGGCGAAATCATCCGTTCCATCGAGGCGATGGAAGAGATCGTCGCCTGGTTGAGGCGGGTGCCGGCGCGGCGCACCACCAGCGTCTGCACCGGCGCGTACCTGCTGGCACGGGCGGGATTGCTCGACGGCCGCCGCGCCACCACGCACTGGGCCAGCAGTCACGACTTCCACCGCCGCTACCCGAAGGTCAGGCTGGATGCCGAGCGTATTTTCATCAGGGATGGCGACATCTGGACGTCGGCCGGCATCTCGGCCGGAATAGACCTGGCGCTTGCCCTCGTCGAAGATGACCTTGGCGCTGAAGTGGCGCGCCGCACCGCACAGCAGATCGTCATGCACCAGCGCCGGCCGGGCGGCCAGTCGCAATTCTCGGCCTTCGTCGAGCTGGGCGGGCGAACCGGCCGCTTCGCCGCGCTGATCGAGTGGGTGCGGGCAAACCTGGCCGAACCGCTGACCGTCGAATGCCTGGCCGATCACGCGGCCATGAGTCCCCGCAACTTCGCCCGCGCCTTCACGTCCGAGACCGGCTTCACGCCGGCAAAGGCGGTAGAGCGCATGCGCCTCGAGACGGCCCGCACGGCGATCGAGACCAGCCATCTCCCGCTTGAGCGCATCGCCGAAGCCGCCGGTTTTGGCGATCCCGGACGCATGCGGCGCGCCTTCCTGCGTACCCTTGGCCAGCCGCCGCAGGCGTTTCGGGCGGCCGCCGAACACAGGGAGCTTCAGCCGGGGCGGCCAAGCAGCGGCTCTGCCGGCTTAAGGGCCGTTCCGGTCCAAAAGCGGACAAAAGCGAATGAGCGCACTTGATCCAGACCGAAGTTTCACGAAAATCGACCCAAAGCCGGTTGCTGCCATTCAGTGCGCCACTTTCGGCCTGTTGGACTGGATATTGCGGCGCCTGGCCTAATCGCCGCAGATGACGAACCGGATAGCCATTATGAGGAGACTGTTTATAACGGTCGCTGAAATCGCGATGACCAAGGGGAGACGATGCGCTACATACGTCCGCTTTCAATAGAAGATGCCGTTGGCCAGTTGGCCGGGTCGGCTGGTACGGCCGCCATCCTCGCGGGAGGCAGCGACCTCCTGGTCAGGATGAAGGGCGGCTTTGCCGAACCAGAGTTGATCGTCGACATCAAGGCGATCGATGGCTTGAGCGAGATCCGGGAGACGGCTGAAGGCTTCAGCATCGGCGCCGCGGTCCCTTGCGCCGTCCTGGGAGAGAACACCGCCCTCAAGAAGGCATGGCCTGGTGTCGTCGAGGCGGCCAAGCTGATCGGCTCCAAGCAGGTGCAGGGCCGCTGCACCATCGTGGGCAATCTCTGCAACGCCTCGCCGGCTGCCGACAGCGTGCCGGCGCTGGTTGCCGCCGGCGCCAAGGCAGTGGTCGTCGGGCCGGCGGGCAGGCGCACGATCCCCGTACAGAGCGTGCCGACCGCGCCGGGCAAGACGTCGCTGGCCAAAGGCGAGATCATCGAGGCGATCCTGCTCGACAAGCGCGAGCCGCGGTCTGGCGATGCCTATCTGCGTTTCATTCCACGCACCGAGATGGACATCGCGGTGGTCAGCGCCGGGGTGAACCTGACGCTCGACGAGCACGGTGTCGTCAAATCGGCCCGCGTGGCGCTGGGCGCCGTGGCGGCGACGGTGCTTCTGGTTGAAGAGGCCGCGGAGGTGCTCGTCGGCTCCAGGCTGGACGAGGCGACGCTGGAGCGGCTCGCCAAGGTCTGTGCGGGCGCCTGCCGTCCCATCGACGACAAGCGCGGCACTATCGAATTCAGACGAAAAGTTGCGGGTGTGCTGGCCCAGCGGGCCGCCACATCAGCCTATGCACGTGCAGGAGGCAAATGATGGCTGGAATTGCAGTTTCAACGACAATCAACGGCGATGCTGTCGAGTATCTGTGCCAGCCCGACGAGACGCTGCTCGACGTCCTGCGCGATCGGCTGGGGCTGACGGGCGCCAAGGAAGGCTGCGGCACCGGCGACTGCGGCGCCTGCTCGATCATCCTCGATGACCGGTTGGTGTGCTCATGCCTGGTGCTCGGCGCCGAGGCTGAAGGCCGTCGCGTCGAGACCATCGAGGGCATGGCGCATGGCGATACGCTGCACCCGCTGCAGCAGAAATTCCTCGAGCACGCCGCATTGCAATGCGGCATCTGCACGCCGGGCTTCCTGATCGCGGCCAAGGACCTCCTGGCCAAGAACCCCGACCCGACCGAGGAGGAAATCCGCTTCGGCCTTGCCGGGAATCTCTGCCGCTGCACCGGTTACGACAAGATCGTGCGCGCCGTCCAGGATGCGGCCATCGTGATGAAGGGAGCCTGAGATGAATTTCGATCCACGTTTTTCCGGACGTAAATTCGCCTCCGTCGGCACGCGTCCGATCCGTCCCGACGGCATCGACAAGGTGACGGGCCGCGCGCGCTACGGCGCCGACTTCAACATGGCCGGCCAGCTGGTCGGGCGTGTTCTGAGAAGCCCGCACGCCCACGCCAGGATCGTCAAGATCGACATTTCGAAGGCGGAAAAGCTCGCCGGCGTCAAGGCGGTGATCACCGCGGCCGACCTGCCCGACCTCACCGATGGCGATGCCGCCATGTACGACGTCCTCGACAATTGCATGGCGCGCACGAAGGCGCTCTATGACGGCCACGCAGTGGCCGCGGTCGCCGCGATCGATGCCCGCACCGCCAGGCAGGCGCTGAAGCTCATCGAGATCGAGTACGAGCTTTTGCCGCACGTCACCGATGTCGACGAGGCGGCGAAGCACACGGCGCCCTTGATCAATGATGCCATCTTCACCGAGGGCCTTGAGGAAAAGCCGGTAAAACCCTCCAACGTCACCAAGCGCAGCCAGTTTGGCCATGGCGATGTCCATCAGGGTTTCGGGCACGCCGACTTCATCGTCGAGCGCTCCTTCAAGACCGAGCAGACGCACCAGGGCTATATCGAGCCGCATGCCTGCGTGGCGAATTTCAGCTCCGACGGCACCGCCGACCTCTGGGTGTGCACGCAGGGCCATTTCGTCTACCGCCAGCACTGCGCCCAGTTGCTTGGCATGGAAGCCTCGAAACTGCGCGTCACCTCCTCGGAGATCGGCGGCGGTTTTGGCGGCAAGACCCATGTCTGGGCCGAGCCGGTGGCGCTGGCGCTGTCGCGCAAGGCAGGACGGCCGGTGAAGCTGGTGATGACCCGCGACGAGGTGTTCCGCGCCTCGGGCCCGACCAGCGCCACCTCGATCGACGTCAAGATCGGCGCCCGCAAGGACGGCACGATCACCGCCGCCGAAGCGACGCTGCGCTACAGCTGCGGCCCGTATGCCGGCTCCTGGGCCGAGATCGGCGCCATGACCGCGTTCGCCTGCTACAAGCTCGATAACGTCAAGACGGTCGGCTACGAAGTGCTGGTCAACCGGCCGAAGACCGCGGCCTATCGCGCGCCTTCCGCACCCATGGCAGCCTTCGCGGTGGAAAGCGCGGTCGACGAACTGGCCAAGAAGATCGGCATGGACCCGGTCGACTTCCGGATCAAAAACGCCGCGCAGGAAGGCACACGGTCCTCCTACGGTCCGGTCTACGGACCGATCGGCATCGGCCCGACGCTTGAGGCGGTGAAGAGCCATCCGCACATGAAGGCGCCGCTGGGCAAGAACCAGGGCCGCGGCATGGCTTGCGGCTTCTGGTTCAACTTCGGCGGCCAGACCTGCACCGACCTCAACATCGGCATGGACGGCTCGGTCTCGCTTGCCGTCGGCACGGTGGACGTCGGTGGCTCGCGCGCGTCGCTGTCCCTGGTGGCGGCGGAGGAACTCGGCATCGACTATTCCCAGGTCAAGGCGATCGTCGCCGACACGTCCAGCCTCGGCTACAACGACATGACGGACGGCAGCCGCGGCACCTTCTCCTCTTCCATGGCAACGATCTCGGCCGCTCGCAACGCGATCAAGATCCTGCGCGAGCGCGCCGCGCAGATGTGGGACATTGCCGTCGACGACGTGGTCTGGGAAAAGGGCCACGCGATCGCCAAGGGCGAGAAGCACGGCAATCTCGGCAAGCTGTCGCTGAAGGAGATCGCGGTCGAGTCGGGCAAGACCGGCGGACCGATCGCCGGCCACAGCGAGCTCGTCGCCGATGGCGCCGGCGTCTCCTTCGCCACCCATATCTGCGATATCGAGGTCGATCCCGATACCGGCGCCGCCAGGGTCGTCCGCTACACGGTCGTGCAGGATGCCGGCAAGGCGGTGCACCCGACCTATGTCGAGGGACAGTACCAGGGCGGTGCCGCGCAAGGCATCGGCTGGGCGCTCAACGAGGAGTATATCTACGGCAAGGACGGGCGGCTGCAGAACGCCGGCTTCCTCGACTACCGCATCCCGGTCTGCTCGGACCTGCCGATGATCGACACCCAGATCCTCGAAATCCCTAACCCCAACCACCCTTACGGGGTGCGCGGCGTCGGCGAGACGTCGATCGTGCCGCCGCTGGCGGCGATCGCCAATGCGGTGTCGAACGCCGCGGGCGTGCGCATGACGCACATCCCGATGTCGCCGCCGCGCATCCTTGCCGCGATCGAGGCGGAACGGGAATGGTCGAAGTAACGCTCTGGGGCTCGCTCGCCGCGACCGCCGGAGGCAACAGCAAGGTCGAGATCGAGGCCAAGGACATAAGGGAGCTGTTCAGGAAGCTGGCTGAACAGTATCCCGGCCTCGAGCCCTTGATCGACAAGGGCATCGCCGTTGCGATCGACGGGACGATCTATCGCGATACGTGGTCGAAGAAGCTGCCGGAGGGGGCGGAGATTTTTCTGCTGCCGCGATTGGCGGGGGGATAGGCGGACACATGGCAGGGTAAAAGGTGCACTGTCACCGTAATTCCCGTAATTCTCGTAATTCTAAGAAGGCCAAAAACCGCTGTTGGATTCGACCGGGAGGAGGGTCTGATTTGCGCCCCATGCCGGTCATCGCCACGGCTCATCGCCTCTTCTCACGAGCGGACATCTTCGCGACTAGGCTGAAGCTCGCTCGGCGCCGAGAACCCGCAGCGGAATGTCGATGGTCCGCCCTCTCATCTTTCCGTCCGCCCACCGCATATGCGCGACGTCGAAACTCCGGGAAGGATTGCGTTGGAGCGGCGCTGATCAGACTGGTTGCGCCTCTTCAGTGTGGCGTGCGTTCCATTGGCGCAGCAGGACCGGGACCAAAAGCGCCACGCCGAGTAGCGAGGAATAGAGTTCGGGTGCCACCAGAAGCAGGGCGGCGAACACGAGCAGCACGTTTTCCCATGGGCGTGTGCGCACCAGAAGATAGCGCGATAGCGCGGCGCCCAGGCAGGTGATGCCCAGCACGCAGCCGAAAAAGGCGAGGAAGAAGTTCGGCCAGGTGAAATCCTTCGTCACCAGCAGCAGGGACGGTGAGAAGACGAACACGAAAGGAACCAGTGCCTTACCCATCCCCAGCCGGAAGGCGGTGTTGCCGGTCTTGAACGGGTCCGCCCCCGCCATGCCAGCGGCGGCGTACGCCGCCAGCGCCACCGGTGGCGTGATGTCCGCCAGCAGTCCGTAATAGAACACGAAGAAGTGAGCGACGATCGGCTCGGTGCCGAGCATGACAAGCGCCGGCGCCGCGATCGTCACCATAATGATGTAGTTCGCGGTCGTCGGGATGCCGCAGCCCATCAGGATGCAGACGACGCCAGTCATGATCAAGGTGAACAATAGGGTCAGGCCCTGGGCCGAGAAGATCGCCTCGGGGATGAAGGTGCCGAAGAGAAGGGAAAGGTGTCCGGCCGTCGATGTGACGATGTAGGACAGCTTGAAGCCCACTCCGGTCAGGGTGACGACGCCCACGACGATGCCGACGGTTGCGGCAGCGGCTCCGACTGCGAGCGCATATTTGGCGCCGTCGCGCAGGCACGTCACGATGTCGGCGACCGACATGCGCCGGCGCGGATTGAGCAAGCCGACGAGAATACACAAGGTGATGCCCCAGAAGGCGGCCATGTAGGGCGTGTAGCCCGAGAGCAGAACGCCGATGAGAACGACGAGCGGGATGATCGTCGGCCAGTCCCGCTTCAGCGCCTCGACGACATCGGGCATCTCGTCCGGCCTGAGCCCCCTGAGGCCGGTTCGCTTGGCCTCGAAATGCACCTGCATGAACACGCCAAAGAAGTGCATGAAGGCGGGCACGATGGCGGCAAGGATGATGGTCGTGTAGGGCAGTTCGAGAAATTCGATCATCAGGAAGGCCGCTGCGCCCATGATCGGCGGCGTCACCTGACCGCCGGTCGAGGACGCCGCTTCCACCGCTGCGGCGAAATGTTTCTTGTAGCCGAGCTTGATCATCGCCGGGATGGTCAGCGAGCCGACGGTAACGGTGTTGGCGACCGACGAGCCGGAAATCATGCCGAACAGCGCCGAGCCGAAGATCGACACCTTGGCGGGACCGCCGGCGTAGCGGCCGGCGACCCACGCCGCGCAGTCGAGGAAGAGCTGGCCGAGGCCAATGCGGGTGGCGAAGACGCCGAACAGCACGAAGTGGAAGACGTAGGTGGCGACGACGCCGAGCGCGATGCCGTAGATGCCCTGCGTCGTCAAATAAAGGTGATCGACAAGCTGGGAGACGGACGCGCCGGGGTGCACCAGAATGCTCGGCATGTACCGCCCCAACAGCGCGTAGGCCATGAAGACGACGGCGATGATGGGCAGCGGGATGCCGACGGAGCGGCGCGTCGCCTCCAGCAGAAGCAGGATGAGGATAAGGCCGAACACCACGTCGAGCGCCGTGGGATTGCCGACGCGGAAGGCAAGGTCGTCGAGCGGGATCATAGGCACGTGCATGACGACGACGACCGCAGCGATCGCCAGCAGCCAGTCGAAAAGGGGTATGCCGAGCGGCCGCAGGAGGCTGGACCGCGCGGGCTGGTCGTAGCTTTTCTTCACCAGCGGGAAGACGAGGAAGATCAGCGCCAGCACCATCGACAGGTGGATGCCCCGGTGCAGCATTTCTTGCAGCAGGCCGAAACCGGCGGTGTAGTAGTGAAACAGTGACAGCGCCACCAGGAGGAAGCCGACCAGCCAGCCCGCGACACGGGTCAGTGGCCGGAAGCGGATTTCGGAGTCGAATTTCTCCTCCAGTTCGCGAGCGTTCTCCTCATCGAACTCCATTGCGGAAAGCTTGATCTTGTCGTCATCGCTCATGGCCGGTTCCGTGTCCTGAATTTCCAGACAAAAGAGGCGGAAAGCATCCCTTCCGCCTCGTTGTTGTCAGCCGGTCCAAATGGCTCTTATTTCAGGGTGCCGACTTCCTTGTAGAATTTCTCTGCGCCGGGATGAAACGGAATGCCAGCGCTGGTAACCGCGTTCTGGAGCGTGATCAGCTTGCCCTTGGCGTGGCCTGCCTGCAGGGCCTTTTGGGTTTCGTCGCTGTAAAGCGACTTGACGATCTTGTAGACGAGGTCGTCGGTCTGCTTGGCGCTGGTCACCCATTGAGCGGCGACGGAAATGGTCTTGGTTTCGCCGACATTTTTGTAGGTGCCTTCCGGCACGGTATCGGTGGAGAAGAACTTCTGCTCGGACAGCAGCTTGTCGGCCTCCGGGCCGGTGATCGGCACCAGCGTGATGTTGTTGGTGGTGGCAAGCTCAACGATTGCGCCCGTCGGATAACCACCGACGAAGAAATAAGCGTCCATGGCGCCATCCTGCAGCCGCTCTCCGGCCGGGCCAGGCTTGAGATATTCGGGCTGCACGTCCTTTTCAGCCAGACCGTAAGCGCCAAGCACAAGTCGCGCATCGACGATGGTGCCGGAGCCCGGCTCGTCAAGAGAGACGCGTTTGCCCTTGAGATCCGCCACCGACTTAATGCCGGCGTCGGCACGCGCGACCAAATGGATCGTCTCGGGATAAAGCGTCGCGATGAGGCGCAGGTCGTCAACCTTGGGCTTGCCCTCATAGAGGCCGGTGCCCGAATGCGCCCAGTAGGCGACGTCGGATTGCGTGAAGCCCGATTCGGACGCGCCCGACTGGATGGCGCTGATGTTGGCCACCGAACCGTTGGAGGACGTGGCGGTGGCGACCAAGCCTTCGACGCCGGCCGCCCCGGTTGCCGAGATGGCGTTGGCGATCAGGCCGCCCACCGGATAGTAGGTGCCGGACGTTCCGCCCGTGCCGATGCGGAAAAACGCCTGCCGCGCGCGTGCCGGCGAAAATCCGGCCGCAGCCAAAGCCAGAGCGCCCGCGCCTATGGAAAAGGTGCGGCGGTTGATCGAAATAGTCATGCTACCTCCCAGTCTAAAAACCGGCAGGATGTTGCAGCGGCCAAGGTGTTGTCAACCTGTACACGCTTTTTGAGAGCGGATCGGTCCTCGCGGGCTGGCCGTGGCGCATCCTCAATAGGTGCAAATTTTGAAGAAGCACCAAAATTCGATCTGAGCCTTTATCATTGGTTGAACGGCAGTAGTTCGCATCCTTGCGCCAAAAGCTGCCTGTCTGAATTCGGCCCAAAGCAGCCATTCACCTCAACCCGCCCCTATCTCTCCTCCACAATCCTCAAATAAACCGCCGTCACGAACAGCACGATCAGCCCGACAAGATCCGCCTTGCCCCTTCCGGCATCTGCAGGATCGTCAGCAGCGTCGTCAGCACGGCCAGAATCAGGGCGCCGAGGATGGTGCCGGTGTAGACACCGCGGCCGCCGAAGATCGAGGTGCCGCCAATGACGGCGGCCACCCCGGCGCCTTCTGCCGGAAGGCGCGGCAGGCTATGGATACTTGGTCAGCGGTACGGCAGGGTTCAAATCGCCCTGCAGTTCCTTCGGCAGCGGCAGGCTTGAGCATTGCAGGTGCACTTCGCGGGCGAACAGCTTTCGTTGCTTCTGCTCATGCTCCTTGATGGCTGCGACGAGCCCCATCGAGTATGGACCAAGCAGGACGCCGAAACCCCATCCCGGATGCTCTTTCTCGCGAGCCTCGTAATCCGAAGCCGCCCTGCGGGCCTGCTGGCATGCCGGGGAGGCCCATTTCTGGTCCTGCTGCGAAAGCGACGCCTCATAGTCGACCGGGGAGGTCGCGCACCCAGCCACTGCCGCAGTCAATGCGAGGCAGATTGCGTTTCTCATCCGAAGCCTCTCCTAAGCCTTGTGAAGGGCCTGCATAGACCTGTTCATCCCACAAGGCGATAGCTGCGGTCAGGTGCCCTCCCCACCCTCCGCAACCCGCCGCCCTCTCCCCGGCCTTCCCGCAGCCGGATTCGAACGATGCCTGGAACCAAATCACGGGGCCTGGAACCAAACCACGGGCGAGACTGTTCAGTTGTAGCTTTGATCCCACGCTGACATCCCGGCCGGCAAAGCGGCGACATTGAGGAGTTCTCACCATGAAGATTTCATCCGGATTTCGTTCCATCGCGGTTGCCGCCATCGCCACCGCAAGCATCGGCTTTGCCAGCGCCGCGCATGCCGACAGCGGCACGATCCGCTTCGCCGTCTACAAGGCGGCCTTCTTCGTCGGTGGCTCCGGAGGCGAAGGAACGCTGACCTTCCATGGCCGCCGCTATCCCATCTCGGTCGGCGGCGTCTCGGGCGGTCTCGCCTTCGGCGTCTCCAAGACCTATTTCCGAGGTACCGTGCGCCACATCAAACGTGCGCGGGATGTGACCGGGGTCTACGGTGCGGCGGGCGGTGGCGGCGCGCTTGGCAAAGGGGCTCAGGTGATCGTCATGACCAATGACAAGGGCGCCCAGCTCGAATTGACGGGCAGGCAGGTCGGCCTGCAGGTCAACGCCGACCTCAGTGGCATGAGCATCTCGCTGCGGTAAGAGCTAGCTCCTCAGGCCCGGCGCTTCCTGCCCCGTCCGCTCGACATATTCCGTATAGCCGCCGCCATAGGTGTGGATGCCTTCGGGCGTCAGCTCCAGCACGCGGTTGGAGAGCGCCGCCAGAAAATGCCGGTCGTGCGAGACGAACAGCATGGTGCCCTCATACTGCGAAAGTGCCGTGATCAGCATCTCCTTGGTGGCGATGTCGAGATGGTTGGTCGGCTCGTCCAGCACCAGAAGGTTGGGCGGGTCGAACAGCATCAGCGCCATCACCAGCCGCGCCTTCTCGCCGCCTGACAGCACGCGGCACTTCTTCTCGATCTCGTCGCCGGAAAAACCGAAGCAGCCGGCAAGTGCCCTGAGCGGCGCCTGGCCGGCCTGGGGAAACGCGTCCTCCAGTGTCTGAAACACGGTGCGCTCGCCTTCCAGCACCTCCATGGCGTGCTGGGCGAAATAGCCCATCTTGACACTTGGGCCCCGCGCGACCGTGCCGGTATCGGGCTCGGAAGCGCCGGCGACCAGCTTCAGAAGCGTCGATTTGCCGGCGCCGTTGACGCCCATGATGCACCAGCGCTCGCGGCGGCGGACCTGGAAATCGAGCCCCTCATAGATGCTGCGGCTGCCATAGCCCTTGTGGACGTTCTTCAGCGTGACGACATCCTCACCGCAGCGCGGCGCCGGCAGGAAATCGAAGGACACGGTCTGGCGGCGCTTCGGCGGCTCGACGCGGTCGATCTTGTCCAGCTTCTTCACCCGGCTCTGCACCTGCGCGGCATGCGAGGCGCGCGCCTTGAAGCGCTCGATGAAGGCGATCTCCTTGGCCAGCATCGCCTGCTGGCGCTCGAACTGAGCCTGCTGCTGCCTGTCGGCGATCGCCCGCTGCTGCTGGTAGAATTCGTAGTTTCCGGAATAGGCGGTCAGCGAACCGGCGTCGATCTCGACCACCTTGTTGACGATGCGGTTCATGAACTCGCGGTCGTGCGAGGTCATCAACAGCGCGCCATCATAGTTCTTCAGGAAAGATTCCAGCCAGATCAGGCTCTCCAGGTCGAGATGGTTCGACGGCTCGTCGAGCAGCATGGCGTCGGGCCGCATCAACAGGATGCGGGCCAGCGCCACGCGCATCTTCCAGCCGCCGGACAGCTTTCCGACATCGCCGTCCATCATCTCCTGCGAAAAGCCGAGACCGTCCAGCACTTCGCGGGCGCGGCCATCCAGCGCATAACCGTCGAGTTCCTCGAAGCGGTGCTGCGCCTCGCCGTATTTTTCGATGATCTCGTCCATCTGGTCGGCCTGCTCGGGATCGGCCATGGCCGCCTCGAGCGCTGCCATCTCGGCCGCGACTTCGCTGACCGGCCCGGCGCCGTTCATCACTTCGGCGACAGCGCTGTGGCCTTCCATGTCGCCGACATCCTGGCTGAAATAGCCGATGGTGACGCCGCGATCGACCTGCACCTGGCCTTCGTCTGGCTGCTCCTGGCCGGTGATCATGCGAAACAGCGTCGTCTTGCCGGCGCCGTTCGGCCCGACGAGGCCGACCTTCTCGCCCTTCTGCAGGGACGCCGACGCTTCGATGAAGACAAGCTGACGGCCGTTCTGCTTGCTGATGCTTTCAAGTCTGATCATGCGGTGTCCGGGGAATTTTGCTTGCGTGAAACGATTTGCCCGGCGCCTTACGCGAAGGATAGCCGCAAAGGAAGAGGCGCAAGCGCCGCACACCGCCGATCTCCCCCTCGTGGGGGAGATTGGCAGCTTCACCGCCAGACACACTCCAGAAACAAGATTCAACATCCGGGAAAAACTCGCGAAAACATCGCCTGTCATAACCACCCTCGCGGCGGTCACGCGGCCTGCGGCACAACGCGAAGAAATGGTCCCGAAACATGCAACGACGTTCGACCGGATGGAAGGGTGCCCTGACAGGCATTTCGCTCGCCGTGCTTGCGGTCGCACAGTCGGATGCGGCGGTCACCCGGAGCGAATATTGCAGCCGGCTCGGTCTTCAACTCGACGGAGCCATCCAGACCAAAGCCAAACCCGGTGCCAGTGCGAGCCAGATCGCCGAGGCAACGGCACTCCAGGACAAGGCGAACCGGTTCTGTGCCGAGCGCAAGCAGGCGCAAGGCATCCGGACCTATGCCAATGCCCTGAAACTTCTTGGCGTGACACCGGTCGACCTGGACCAGTGACACCAACCATCAATCCTGAAAGACAGGCCGCCACTCTCGGATAGCGACGGCGGTTCTTCCAGCGCATAGCACCGCTGAAATTGCTGCCGGCTACTTCTCGCCCAGATACTGGAAGACGGCCTGCTTCCACCAATCGCTTTCGATGGTCTGCAGGAGGGCGACATCGAGAGACTTGCGCAACGGGCTGCCGAGCGGCAGCGCAATGGCATATTGCTGCTGGTCGAACGTCGCATCGAGAACCTGCAGGCTTGTCGCGTAATTCTGCCCGACCAGCCAGCCAAGCAGCGGCTTGTCGTGCACCAGCGCGTCGATCTTGCCGGCGCGAAGCGCGTTGAGGCCTTGCTGGATCGAGGCAAAGTCCTGATGACGGATCTGGGTCGAATCCAGATAGGACGCCGTCGACGAGCTCTGCACCGCGCCGACCCTGACCGCGGCGAGATCGCTTTCGCCCTGCACCATGCCTTCCATCTGCGTCACCGTCAGCACCGATGTGACACCCGCGGTGAACACCGCGATCGCGATGATCGATCCCATCATCCAGAGCGCGGCCAGCACGCGCCCCGGCACGGTTCGCGGGCCGAAATCACCGGTGCTGGCCTGCGTCGCGGCGATGGTCGACCACCACATGCTGGAAAACAGTCCCTTGGCGACGCCGCCGCCGAAATCGTCATTGTGCCGGCGTTCGAACATCCAGATGAGGACGCCGACCACCACCGATATGATGACCAGCGCCAGAACCGCCTGCAGGAAGCCGAACGACGTCAGGGCATGCAGCACCGGCCGCCATGACGGCTGGTTGTTGAGCGGCGTCGCGATGCCGAGCCCGGTCGTAAAGAAGGGCTGCGTGAAGTCGACGGCCTTTTCGCGGTCCGCCGTGACCGTGATCGCGGCCATCGCCGCATCGAACCTGCCGCTGACGACACCATCGATCTGGTCCTGCACGGCAGGCACTTCGACATAGTGGAAGCGCAGGTTGAGCCGCCCGGCCATTTTCTGCCAGAGGTCGATGCTCAATCCCGACCAGCTGCCGTCCTGCAGCTTGAACGCAAAAGGCGGCGCCTGTTTTATCCCGACCGAGATCTCTTTTGCCGGCGAGGCCGAGGGGGAAGCCAAGTCGGGAGAAGTCTGATCGGGCGAAGTCTGGGCAAGCGTGACCCCGGCTCCCACACACGCGACGATGACAATGAGACCCAGCGCCATCGTCCACGAAGCAACTCTTCTCAACGGCAACGACTCCCAGCGACCGGTCCGCCGCTCGATCGTCGCGGCTTTCGAAGGGTAGCCGCCGTGCCCTCCTCCGTCCACCAGCGATGTCGTTGCTGAAGCGGCCGCGCCACGCCGACCCCCAATTGCGCGAAAACAAGCAGTTGGAACAATTTCGCGATTCAAATCCTGAAGCGCTTCGCGCAACGAGGGATCCCTTGAGGACAGGCTTGCGGCGCCGAAGACGAACTCGCGCCAAACCTCACTTCCTGCCTTGCGGATGGATCGTCTCACCGCGCTTCAGCATTGCCACAAACGCTTCGATCTTCCTCTTGCGCCCGGCCTCCGTCTTCATGTTGTGAATGCGGAAGGCGAGCGCGAAGCGGTTTTGCGCGCTGAGCTTTGCCAACATCGCCTTCGCAGCGGGTTCGGCGTCTATGGCCGCTTGCAAATCATCGGGAATTTTCATCTCCTTGCCGCTGCCATAGGCGCGCGCCCAGCGCCCGTCCGCCTTCGCCGCTTCGACCTGTTTGAGCCCATGCTCGGTCATGCGGCCCTCCTCGACCAGCCGCGCCACATTGTCGATGTTGATCAGGCTCCAGATGCTCTTCCTGCCGCGCGGCGTGTAGCGCTGCAGGAAGCTCTTGTCGTCCAACCCTTTGCGCACCGCATCGATCCAGCCGAAGCACAGCACCACGTCGATGGCTTGCTTGGGGGTGATCGATTTCAATCCCGACCCCACCTTGTGCACCTTGATCCAGACTTCGGTTTCCGTGGCGTGGTGCTTGCTCAGCCAGGCGTAGAAGCCGGCAGGATCCGCAAATTCATGAACCTTGGCGGGATCGACCTTGATCGGCGCCATCAGTCGGCCTGTCCGTTCGATGCTGTTGCCGCTCGCGTCATCGCTCTCACTGTCGTCCTGCCTCCGGCATCATGCCCATCGTCATTGGCCAGCATCGTGGCATGAATTGCATCAGTTTCCGGCAGCAAACTTGGCAGGCGCGGACGGCGTTCCTTCGCGCCCGTCGGCCCGAACATTTTTCTTCCCGCCCCACTGTAGAAAGTCCCGGAATACCTGCCATGCTCGTGCTCGGGCACGCCGTCTCGCTCCCGGGGGAATACGCCATGAAATCTCTGTTGCTCGCCTTTATGTTGTTTCTCCCCACGGCCACCCTCGCCGAGCCGATCGAAACCCGGAAGATCATCACGGCTGTGACTGGCGATTTCAATGGCGACGGCGCCGTCGATCTTGCCATGGTGGTGGAGACCGAACCCGGCCATCCGATGGACGTCCACTTCTTCCTCAGGGACAAGGAGCACAATTACCTCAAACCCGTCGAGATCGTGCACGAGCAGATCCAAGGGGAATGGAACGGCTACGAGCGGGCGGGCTACGAGAACTCCGACACCGAGCCGGAACTGACGATGCTGCCCAACGGCTCGATCAAATTCTACCTGCCAGCGATGGAGATCGGCAGCGAACGGACCGACATGACGCTGACCATCGCCTGGCGCAATGATGCCTTCATCGTCGCCGGCTTCGCCTATGACCACTATGACTATTTGAAGGAGAATGCCGAAAGCGCCTGCGCGTACAATGTGCTGACCGGCAAAGGCACCAGCAGCGAAAAGCAGCCGGACGGCAGCACCAAGCACAGGAACGTCTCGGTCGAAGGCCAGACCATCGCCTTCAAGGACTGGAACCCCGGCACCACCTTCAGCGCTTGCGGCGCGTGATCGACGCCTCTTCGACCGACTTCAGCTTGGCGGCGGCGCTGCCGGCGTCAGCCCGTGGCGGCGCATGATGTCCATCATCCCAGCCTTGTCCGGCGGACCGCCGGCGGCGGCGTGGAACATGGCGAATATCTCGCGGAAATAGTCCGGACCGATCGCCGCTGGTGTGACGACGCACAGCGCTTTCGCATCCGCGCTGCCATTGTTGTCGAAGCGATGGACTGCGCCACGCGGGATGCACAGCGCTTCTCCCGGTCCGACCTCGATCGGCTTGCCGTCGACGGTCCAGGTCAGCACCCCTTCAATGCCGTAGATCGTCTCTTCGTAGTGATCATGGCTGTGCGCCGGCGCCAGCAGGCGCAGTCCGCTGGCAACCCTCAACTCAAAGGCGGCGATGCTGCCGTTCGAACTGTCGCCCGTCACCAGGAAGCGAATCGACAGCCCCTTGTCGCCGATGGTCTCATTGGCTGGATTGACCTGAAGATTCATGACCGACATTGCGCAAACCCCTCCGGTAAATTACATTTACTCGCTATCAGTAAACTCAATTTACCGGATCGTCAATGCCCACCTCAACGGAAGTTCTACAGACCAAGACCGAGAACCTGCTGATCGGCGCCCTGCTGCGCGTGCCGGCACAAGCGATCCAGCGGCGGCTGATCAAGGAGCTCAACGCCGCCGGTTTCGACGAATTGCGCCTGCCGCATATGGCGGTGTTGCAGTTTCCCGGACCGGACGGCGCGCGGCCCGGCACCATCGCCGAGCGTGCCGGCATGAGCAAACAGGCCATCAACCAGCTGCTCAGCAGTCTCGAAGGGTACGGCTACCTCGTCCGCTCCGACATTCCCGGCGATGGCGGTGCGCGCGTGGTGCGATCCACGGAACGCGGTCATGCCGCGTTCTGGAAAATGGTCGATATCCTGCGCGACATCGAGGAGGAATGGCGCACCGAACTTGGGCCGGAGCGCTTTGCCCAGCTGAAAGCTCTGCTGTTTGTCGTCTGGGAAAGTCCGCTGGTGCGCTGAGCCAGAGACGGCGCTCGTCCGCCCTGCTCCATCGGCCTTTCCGATGGCACTATCGGTTTCTTCCGTTTCCTTCTGTCGCGCCGAACTGCCAATTCCTGCCCTTGTCCATCCAAGCAAAGGCAGAGCGAAATGAGCATTTCGAAACAGAAAATCCTGATCGTCGGCGGCGGCTCCGGCATGGGTCTGGCGCTGGCCCGGCACTGCGTGGAGGCCGGTGCGGCGGTTGTCATCGCCGGGCGCGGCCAAGACCGGCTGCGGCAGGCGCGCGAGGCGCTCGGCAATCCCGCCGGGCTGGAGACGGCCGTCGTCGACATCGCGCGCGAAGACCAGGTCTCGGCGCTGTTCGCAGCGATTGGCGGACTCGACCACATCGTCTGCACCGCAGCCGACATCGAAGGCGCCTACCGGCTGCTGCCGGAGCTTGACCTGAAGGCGGCGCAAAGGGTGGCGGAGAGCAAGCTGTATGGCCCGCTGCTGCTCGCCAAGCACGGTGCGCCGCGGCTGGCAGCATCCGGCTCCATGACCTTCGTCTCCGGTATCGCCGCCTATCGCCCAGCCGCACGCGGCTCCGTCGTTGCTGCTGTCAACGCAGCGCTCGAAGGCCTCGTGCGGGCGCTGGCGGTCGAGTTGGCGCCGATCCGCGTCAATGCCGTGTCACCCGGCTGGGTCGACACCACGATCTGGGCGCAAGTGGCCGGCGACAGGAAGGACGAGACGTTAGCCGCGATGGCCAAGCGGCTGCCGGCCGGGCGGATTGGCCAACCCGATGATATCGCCGACGCCATTGCCTTCCTGATCGGCAATGGCTTTACCACGGGAACGACGCTGCATGTCGAGGGCGGCCACCGCCTGATCTGAACCGCCGCTGCTTCCGTCAGGAGTTGTTTGCAAACAAGGCCTTGGAGCGGTTCGACGATTCAAGTCCTGAACCAGCCTTGGCGGGCTGCAGGGCCGGCACCAGCGTGTCGCGCGCGGCAGTGAGCAATTGCTTAAGCGCCGGCAGCTGGACGCGCCGGCGGCGCCAGATCATCACCAGCGGCGCTGTCCGCATCTGGCCGGGCCATCGCATTTCGACAATGTCGCCGCGTGCCAGCGCATCCGTGACGGCCAGGCGTGGAACGAGGGCGAGCCCCGCGCCGGCCGCCACCAGCCGCGCAATGGCGCCGATGCTGCCGACCTCGTTGGCAAGTCTGGGTGCGGCAGCGCCCGCCTCGGCAAAGGCCGTGTCGAACATGTGTCGGTAGATACATCCGGGCTCCGTTGCCACGAACTGCAGTTCGCCAAGCGCGGCAAGGTCGCCTGGCACGCTGCCCTGCCCCGGAGCCGCGACCAGCACCAGCGGTTCGGCTGCTATCGTGCGCCTGGCGAAGTGTTTATCCGACGCGCCCTTCGCGAAATCACGGCGGTCGAAGCAGAACGCGACATCGATGTCGCCATCCTCCAATTGGCGCAGCAGCGCGCCGCTGCCCGCCACCTTCATCCGCACGGTGATGTCGGGATGGCCGGCCTGGAACCCGGGCAGCCAAGGCGCCAGCCTGGCCGACGCGATCGTCTCCAGCGCGCCGATGGTCAGGTGCCCGCTTGTCTGTCCTGCCGCTGGCTGCACGGCCGCGCGCGCCTCGCCGTCGAGCCGCAACAAATCCTCGGCGATCGGCTTCAGCGCTAGGCCTGCCGGCGTCAGCTCGAGACCGGACTTCGCGCGCGTGAACAGGGCAGCGCCAAGCTCGGCCTCGAGCGCCAGGATCTGGTCGCTGACGCTCGATTGCGCGAGGTGGACCACTTCTGCGGCCCGCGTGATGTTGCGGCTCCGCGCCACCGCAAGGAAGGTTTTGAGCAGTCTTGGATGCATCGCGTGGCTGACGCGCTATTGCAGCTGCGGCTTCTTCAGAAAACTGCCGCGGTCGGCGGACTTGACGCGCAGCCAGGTTTCGCGGCCGTCGCGCAGCACCCGCATCGGAATCTCGGCACCGGCCGAGCCGCTCTCCCACAGCTTGCGATAGAAATCGGCGAGTCCATCGACCGCGCCGTCGCGGATGTCCGAGATGATGTCGCCCTGGCGCAGGCCAGCCTTGGCCGCCGGACCGCCTTCGGTCACGCTCATCACCACCACTCTGCCATCGCTTTCGGCCGACAGGGCGCCGAGCCATGGCCGCGGCGGCTTGGCCACCTGGCCGCGCGTCAGGAGATCGTCGAGTATGGGCGGCAACAGATCGATCGGCACCACCATGTTGATGTCGGCGACCTCGCCATTGCGGCTCATCTGCAGGCGCAGCGAACCGATGCCGAGCAGCGAGCCATCGGCGCCGAACAGCCCGGCACCGCCCCAGGACGGGTGCGCCGGCGCAATGAAGATCGCCTCGTCGAGCAGATACTCCCAATAGCCGGCGAATTCCTGCTTGGTGACGATCCTGGCCTGCACCGACTGGCCGATGCCGTCGGCCAGCACCACGGCGTCGCCGATCCTGGCCTTGCCGGCATCGCCCAGCGCCACCGCCGGCAGGCCGAGCGGCGCCAGCGCCTGCACCAGGCCGAAGCCGGATTCCTGGTCGTAGGCCAGCGCGTGCGCGGGGATGACGCGGCCGTCATGGCTGGTCAGCCAGACCTCTTCCGCTTCGGTGATGAGATAGCCGATGGTCAGCACCAGCCCGTCATTGCGAATGACGACGCCGCTGCCTTCCCTGAGCGTGCCGAGCGCCCCGGCCGTAAAGGCATCTTCGGGAACAGTGGCCCGCACGGCAACGACCGAGCGCGGATTAGGATTGATGGTCATGCTTTTGTCCTGGGTGGGCTTTGGCGACATCTTCTATAGGTATGCCACGCAGGAGAAGGCGCAAGGGTAAGAGAAGAGCCCAATTGCCGATGTTGGCACTGCGGGCATCGATAATAGTTCAACGCAAGTTGAACTTACACATCCGCAGCCCTAGTTTATGGCGACCTGCCATCCTTCCCCGACACGAGGCCACGAAATGACCGACTACACACCGCCGAAAGTATGGACCTGGAACAAGCCGAGCGGCGGAGCCTTTGCCAGCATCAACCGGCCGATCGCCGGGCCGACGCATGACAAGGAACTGCCTGTCGGCAAGCATCCGTTGCAGCTCTATTCGCTGGCGACGCCGAACGGCGTCAAGGTCACCGTCATGCTGGAAGAGCTTCTGGCGCGCGGCCACAAGGGTGCCGAATACGATGCCTGGCTGATCCGGATCAACGATGGCGACCAGTTCGGCAGCGGCTTCGTCGAGGTCAATCCAAACTCCAAGATTCCGGCCCTGATGGACCACAGTGGCACCACACCGGTGCGCATCTTCGAATCCGGCTCGATCCTGGTCTATCTCGCCGAAAAGTTCGGCGAATTCCTTCCGACCGAACAGCCGGCCCGCGCCGAGGTGCTGTCCTGGCTGTTCTGGCAGATGGGCTCGGCGCCGTATCTGGGCGGCGGCTTCGGCCACTTTTATGCATATGCGCCGGAAAAGTTCGAATATGCCATCGATCGCTTCTCGATGGAGGTGAAGCGTCAGATGGACGTGCTCGACCGCCGGTTGGCCGAGACTGAATATCTCGGCGGCAAGGACTATTCCATCGCCGACATGGCGGTGTGGCCCTGGTATGGCGGGCTGGCACTCGGCCGCATGTACAATGATTCCGGCGAGTTCCTGTCGGTGCACGAGTACAAGCATGTGCAGCGTTGGGCGAAGGCCATCGACGCCCGCCCGGCGGTCAAGCGCGGCCGCATGGTCAACCGCGCCTTCGGTGAGCCTGCCATGCAACTGCATGAACGCCACGACGCCAGCGATTTCGAGACCAAGACGCAGGATAGACTGGCCGCCGAATAGGCCATCGCGGGTCGCGGCAAAGGAAACCCGCCCCGACGCGACGTTCGGGGCGGGTTTTTCCCAAGGTCCAGTACTGCGGGATCCCTAGTGCAGCACTTCAACAATCTGGCGGGTCTCCGGATCGACGAGGACCGTCTGGTCGTTGATCACCGCGACGCGGTATTTGACGTCGGGCACCTCACGCAGTTCGACCGTATCCGGCACCGACGAGCCGAGCTTGAGCTCGACGCCCAGAAGGTTCACCGAGGCAAGCGGTTCTCTCTTGATGTATTCGCGAACGACTGTCTCCTGCTCCGGCTGGACGACGACGACGTTTTCCGCCAGCGCCGCACCAATCCCGCCCATCAGGACGACGGCGGTCGCCGCGCTCGTAAGATAAAGTCTCATGGCCATCTCCTAGTGATAACTGAATTCCGCCCTCCATAAAAACTCCACCGCTGCCATGCGGTTCCATCGTAACTTCAGAATTGGAGATATTACGATTGCAGACTGGATATTGATTGGTTGCTGATCAAACGTTCGGCAGACAGCGTTCAAGAGTTTGAAAACTTGCACAGATATGTACGGATATTTAGAGGGAAAAAATTCAATCTGAGCACCAGTGCGCCAAATCGGCCGCGCATCCGCCTCTTCATCTGGATGATTTGAAAGGCTCCGGCACGAAAAGGGCTCGCCCCGCCGGGAGCAGAGCGAGCCATAACAGTACCGATGGAGGCGGCAACCTCATCGACACTGCCAGAGAACGCGAAGCATCAGCACTTGTTCCCAACCTGTCGGCCTGAGCACAATGCGGAGCGGTCGCGCATGCATCCTCCCATGATAACGCTGGGCCGAAATCTCCAGCAGGGATATGCTCAGAAGGCGCCGTCTCAGCGACCAAACACCTTGCCGTCGGTCGTGATCGCGCTGGTGGCGACGTTCCCCGAGTTTGCCCGGGCGCACGCGCTCGAGTGGACGGCCTGGTATGGAAACGCCATTCCTGATCGGTCCCGGTCACCCGGTCTCAAAGCTGGACACCGTCGCGATGCAATGGCGGAAAGGCGTCTACCGGATCCTGGCTCGGCACGATGTCATGTGCGCGCCTGAAGATCAGCCTCACGACGAGCACGAAGTAGCCGACCTGCAGGACAAGCAGCGTCGCTATCGTCCAGGCAAATGCCTCCCAGAAGGAGCCGGTGGTCATATAGGTCCAGACCGCGACGATGACGGCCGTGGCTGACATTCCTACGAGAAACTGTCCAAAATACATGGTTTCCAAAACCGTCGAAACCGCGCCGGTTCCAACCAGTCCCTGCCTCATTTCATTTCCCGCGGACAACATTTCATTATTTTAGCAACTTCGCAAGTAAGGGGTCGCCGCAATGCGTTCTCCATTTGCGCGGCAACTTGGCAACCGTGCGGGCCGCGGCCGCGGTGCTGGCGGGGCTGGGCTGACACGCCAGCCGTCGACAATCCAGGAGCACGCCCGGTCTTTGCACTTCGGGTCCGGAACAAACGCCGGCACGCCGAGTTTCGCCTCCAGTTCTTCAACGATTGGAGGCCAGCATGGCACCTCGCAACAAACCAGGCGCCGACATCGAAGATGACGCACCGCGGGCGGATGGGCCGACCATCGAGCAGCAGGATTGGGATGCAATCAAGGGCGGCGAGATCCTGCCAGAGTCCGCGCCGGAAAACGGCGACATGCGTTATGGCGTCGAAAAAGACGGCGATCTGCCGGACGAGGACGACGATAACGCGTACCAGGACAGCGACGACGCCCTCCCCGATGATGAGGAAGAAGCCGCAATCACGCACGATCAGACCCGAGAGGACGGATTCGACGAGACGTGAGCTATTCGTCGCCCGAGACATGACTGCCTGTTGTTGAACTTGCCAAAGCCACATTTTCCATGCCCGGTTCGCGGGCGATTTTGCTTGGCCAGCTAAGTTTTCCGCCCAGGCAATATATCAGGTTTACCTAAAGTGACGGAACATCCAAGGGACATTATCGGAACTGAACAAGGCCCCTTGGACCTTTGCGCTCGGCAGATAAGACCTTGGTCCTACAGGAAAAAGCAAAAGCCCAAAGTGACCGATTGAGGCTTCCAATGAGGGAACATCGGGCCTCGCTTGTCGTTTGTCGCAGAACTCGGCACCGCCGGGTGTCTGGAGAACGCCGCGATGGTCCACCGATCCACCATCATCAAGACAGGCTATGGCCCAGGAACGGCGATTGCCGTGCTCATGGTTGGATTGACGGCGGTGGGCATCGTGTTCCTCATTCTCGGCAGTTCGCTTTACTTCAGCGAGCAGCCTACGGATCAACGTGTCTTGTCTTCGCCGCCGGCTCGATCGATACACACGGCCCGATAACCGAGCGGCAAACTGGACGAGCAACTGCTGGACGATAGCGACGAGCAGGCCGGCGTATGGTAAAGATAGAGGGTTCGCCAGGCGCCGAAGCGGCTTGCGAACCCTCTCAGCGCAGGAAGGGACGTTGCTGCGCCGTTCGACGACATGTCAGCCAAGGACTATTCCCATCACCAGAAAGGTAACGGCTGTCGCGAAAATCGGTGCGAGCAACCAGCGCGCTTGGCCAACACTTTTGTCCATCTGTTTCTCCGAATTCCGGGAGACAAACAGCCGTGAACAGAGAGCCGTTCCCGTCGGTAAGACCAATGCGCTCTCGGGCCAGACTTAAGTCGCAGACAGCATCCGACCGAAGCCCAATCTGAGGAACATTTTCAGTTGGCTCAAGTTCAGTTGCCGTCAGCGTTGGACGATCTTGTCATGCTGACTCGCAAGGAGAAACAGTATGAAAATGCACCTAACGGGCGCCGCAGCGGCGCTGTTGCTGTTGGCCGGAGTGGGCGCCGTTGCCGCTCAGGACGTTGTCATCCAGCCTGAACAGGACACGGTCATCCGCGAGTATGTGAAGAAGCAGCCCCTCGCTTCGGTCAAGATTCCCGGCGTGGAACTGAATGTTGGTAGCGCGTTGCCGGACACGGTCGAGCTTCATGAGATCCCCGACGTCAAATACCGCTACGTGGTGGTCGACAACCGCACCGTCCTGGTGGATCCGGGCACCCGCAAGATCGTCAAGGTCTACGACTGAACTTGGAATTGTCCCAAACCCGCCGCCAGCCATGGCGGCGGGTTGCCCATGTCAGTTTCCAATCAGGACGAGTGAAGATGATAAGCAAAGCTGTGACATCCCCTGCTTTGGGCGTTCGCCTGGCCGATCTCCAAGCCCGGATGCGCGATGCGCGGGTGACGGATGCCGAAATGAAAACCTTTCAAAAGGTCGCGGCCATCATGGAAGATCGTCACGGCCGGATCGATGGCGACGACCTGATTGCGGTGTCGTTCCTCGCCGATCCGGTGCAGCACCGGCAAACGCCTTAAACGACATTCCCAATAACCAGCAGACTTTTTGACTCCCGGACCGGGAAAGCGCGCCGAAAGTCTCAGCCGAATCCGCCCTTTTGCTCCGGCCTATTCCGCTTTCGCGGAAGTTTCGAGCGGCACGCAATGTGCAATGTTGCTAATGCGGCGGTACGAGCCGACCTGGTTGACGCGGGCGCCCGAGCCATCCCAACAATGCGCCCCCCCGTCCGCGTCGACCACGGCAGGCGCCCGGCGCTGTCTTCCCTCGCGAAGTCCTCAAGCCGGCCTGCCTGATAATGCGGCCTGCGGCGACGTTCGGGCTTCAGCCGCCGACAAGCGCCTTTGTGGTCACCAGATTGACGCCGGCCTCGGCGAATTCGCCATTGTGCCTGATGATGACCTGCTCGGCACTCTCGCTGGCATTGTCCAGCGTGCTGTGCGCATCGGACACCACGGTCACGCCGAGCCCTCTGGCGATCGCGCCCTTGACCGTCGCGGCCACGCAAAAATCGGTCTGCGCGCCCAGGAGCACGACAGCACCCGCACCCTGCCCGGCAACCCAGTCGCCGAAAGCGGGATTGCTGAAAGCATCGCGCACGGATTTGGCAAAGGTCGGCTCGTCCGCAGCTTGGCCAAATGCGGGCCAAACCGGCCAGCCCGGCTGATCCGGTGCCAACGGATCGCCTTCGGGTCCATCATGCCTGACAAATGCGACCTTGCGCCCGCTGCGCCGCGCCCAGTCGATCACCGCTTTGGTGCGCTCGACTATGCCTGGCGCATCATAGATCGGCGGTTCGTGCACGCCGTCGAACATACCGGTCTGGAGATCGATGACGATGAGCGGCGCGTTGTCTGGGAGGCTGGATGCTGGCATGGGCTTTACATAGCACGGCGGACAAGGTGATCAAGATTTGCTCATTCCGACGCGCCGGCAAACAGCACGACGCCGTCACCGCCGTTGGGCGGCCAGTCGCGGGTGGTGCGATCATTGCCGCCAGTCAGCACCGCGGCGGACGCCCGCATAGATGGGACCGGTCTTGCTGTCGAACAGCGCGATCTGGTGGCCAGTGTCCATGCCCCATAGCCGGGCCGTGCCGTCGAGCGAGCCGGAGGCCAGCCGCTGGCCGCCAGCCGATAGCGCCAGGAGGGCCGCCGTCGGCGCCCGGCTTGGTTGACACATGTCGCGCATCTGCCATGCTCGCCGAGGATTCTGGAGAGATCACGATGAAGAAGACTTACGCGAAGCCGACTTTCGTCAAGAAGGGCAAGCTTTCCGCTGTCACGGCAAACGCCCCGAGCAGCGTCACGCTTTAATCCGGCGCATCTCTGGCGGATCGCGCCGGCGCTGGAGAGCAAACTCCAGGTGCAATTGGTTTTGGGATGGCCCGAAACAAAGAATAGGGACCCTGGCCCCTTGTCGCGCATTGTTGGGTTTATTGTTTGTTGCTTTCAGCTCGCATGGTTGACAGATGGCCGCAGTATGGCATCATCAGACTGGAATTTTAGGAGATTCTGATATGAAAAAGATTTATGTGAAGCCGTCGTTCTTGAAAAAGGACCGTCTGTCGGCGATCACAGCGTTAAACGGCGCCTCTATTATTATTTCAAACGGCGCCGCGCCGCTCTGACCGTAAACGCACCCTGATTGAAGCGGGGCGAAATTCGCTCCGCTTTGGCATGCCCAAATCTCAGCGCGTCAGGACCAAATCGTCCACGACCATTTGCCAATAGTGCTTCGTCGACAGGCGAACACGCGTTACAGCTTTGAGCATTGGAGCGTAGTGCAACGGCGTCAGCGCCGACAGCGTGATCTGATCGCTTGCAATCAGCTGCTCGCCAAGCCAGCTTTCGATCAGCGCTACCTCCCCTTCCGACGCCAGCCAGGCGGCGCTCAGCATGACCGAGTGAAAGCCGAACGGCCGTTCGCAGCTGAATTCGGCAGGCAGCCCGCTGCTGGTGTAGAGCACATGGTCACCGGAGACGTTGCCATTGACATAGCCCTGGCTGTCCTTGGTGTAGTCGCGCGCCATCGCATTCAGGTTGCGCCACGCCAATCCGGCATGACCGGCCGGAATTTTCCTGAAGGTGCGCGACGTCACATCGTCGAAACCGATCGTTTCGAGAGCGGCATCAGTGGCAATGCCGGCGCGTTGCGCGGACAGCAGGCCGAGATCCGCCGAGTAGGGCGACAGCGTCAGCCGCCGCTCCAAGCCTTCGCCACTGATGCTGACCGTGTCGGCTTCTTCAGCCAGGTCGAAGCTGAAGACGGCACCCGGCGCCAGTGTCCGCGTCTCCAGGACGTGCCCGTCCCCCGACACGGAGAGGGTCGCGGGTCCATCGCCGGCAACGCGCCCGCTGACGCGGCGCGGCGGCGCCAGACCGACCGGCAGCAGCATCTCCTGTGATACCATCCCGGCCGGCGAACCCGGCAGCGGCAGGAAGTGTCGGGACTGAATGTCGTTTTCGCTTTTCGCCTGCCAGCCGGGCGGCACCGAAACCACAAAGCGCCAGTTGCCCGGCTTGCGGATCACGGCCTTTCTGCTTTTCACCGACATGGGGAAATTGGCAAAGCCGGCATTGTTGGTGCGCGCGGACGCGGCGAGCTTGCCGGCTTCGTCATACAGCCGCACCATGATCCCGGCCATCGGCCGGTCTCCGGCGCCGTATTTGCCGTCGCGATCGACATCGAAATAGACGAAGGACGAGTAATTGAGCATGCCTCCGCGGCCGCTCCAGTCGGTGCGGACGGCATAGTCGGCAGCCGGATTGGTCTGCCGCCGTCCCTTGCGGCGGCTGCGCTTCCGCCACAGCCGCCAGGACACGACAGCTGCCGCAAGCACCACAAGGGCGGCGAACAGTATCTCGACAGCGCCCAAGTCAGGCATGGAGCCTCGTTTCACAGATCTCGTGGAGGATTGCGTTCATGGGCGATCCGGCTGCGTCGGAATACTTTGCCGACAGGTTATTGCATGTCGGCCAAAAGCGAACCCGGGTTTGGGACAGCGACATGCATCAAGACAAAAGACTTAAAGCGCGTTGCATGGATCCGTTCAAGCGCGACGCATGAAAGCAGTCGCCTTACTTCAATTCCACCCACACCGGCGCATGGTCGCTGGCACCGTCCTCGCCGCGCACGTCGCGGTCGATGCCGGCGGCGGTCAGGCGGCGTGCCAGTTTCTTCGACAGCAGGATGTGATCGAGCCGGAGGCCTGCATCGCGCCGCCAGCGGTTGCGGCGATAATCCCAGAATGTGTAAAGCGTTTCCTTCGGATGCTTCTTGCGCAGGGCATCAAGCCAACCCTGGTCGAGCAGGCGCCGGAACGACGCCCGGCTTTCCGGCTGCACCAGCGCGTTGTCGTCATAGGAGCGGGTGGCGTAGATATCGCGCGGCTCGGGCACGATGTTGTAGTCGCCGGCCAGCACCACCGGCAGGCCGGTGTCGAGCAACTGTTCGGCATGCACCTCCAGCCGCGCGTGCCAGGCGAGCTTGTAGGCGAATTTCGGGCCGGGCTGGGGATTGCCGTTCGGCGCATAGAGGCAAGCGACGACAATGCCATTCACCGCCGCCTCGATGTAGCGGCTCTGCCTGTCGGCTTCGTCGCCGGGCAAGGCATCGCAGGTCAGCACCGGTTCGGGGCCCCGCGCCAGGATGGCGACGCCGTTCCACGTCGGCTCGCCCTTCCACACCGCGCCATAGCCGGCCGCCGCCAATGCCGAGCGCGGAAACTGCATGTCGCGTGCCTTCAACTCTTGCAGGCACACGACATCGGGCTTTGCCACAGCCAGCCATGTCAGCAGGTTTTCAAGCCGGCTGTTGATGTTGTTGATGTTGAAGGAGGCGATCTTCATCGCTTCAGGAAGCGATCCGACCCGACCACGCCTTGACCGTCCCGGCCAGCGTCTTCAGATGATCGGCGGTCGAAAACCCCGAAACACTCTTGCGAGGCTTGAGATCGTGGTCGCCGTCCTCCAGCCAGATCACCTCGATGCGATCGGAAAGGTCGTAAGTCGCAACCTCGTCCCTGGTGCCGAACTCGTCGCGGGTGCCCTGGAAGATCAGCGTCGGCGTCTTTAGATCGGCAAGGTGTTTGGTCCGCAATTGATCGGGCTTGGCCGGCGGATGGAAGGGATAGCCGAGGCACAGCAGGCCTGAAATCTCGCCCTTGGCAAACATCTCGTCGGCAACCATCGAGGCGACGCGCCCGCCCATCGACTTGCCGCCGATGACGAGCGGGCCGGTCACGCCCTTCGCCCTGAGGTCGGCTATCGCCTTGATATATTCCGGGTTGACCGTCTCGGCCCGCGGCGGCGGCTTGCGGTGGCCATAGCGGCGGGCAGCCATATAGTGGAACTCGAAGCGCGCGACCTGGAAGCCGGCTTCGGCCAGCGCCTTGGCGGTGGCGGTCATCGAGGGGGAATCCATCGACGCTCCGGCGCCGTGAGCGAGCAGGATGGTGACGGGGGCGGCATCGTGGCCATCGAAGAGGAATGTGGTCATGGGGCGGCCTTGCTGGAGAGGTCGAGTTCCGTCACACCCCCCTCTGTCCTGCCGGACATCTCCCCCGCAAGCGGGGAGATTGCGCGCTCAACCGCTTTCGCCAATCTCCCACTTTGCAAGCAGGAACGGGACGCCCAAGCTGCCGATCTCCCCCCTTGCGGGGGAGATGGCCGGCAGGCCAGAGGGGGGTGNTCAAGCGCCAGCATCCCTCACCCCGCCGTACGCGCCAACTGCAGATCCACGAACTGCACGCCCTTGGCCGCCACCCGCGACCACTCGGACTCCGCATCGAGTTCGAGATAGCGCACCCACAGCCGCCGCGCCTCCGGCAGATCGCCGGCGTCGAATTCGAGCCGGGCGAGGTTGAACACCGGATCGGCATAGTTTTTGTCGAGCGCGATCGCTTTCTGCAGGTGCCTTCGCGCCGAGGCCTCGCGGCCCTGCTCGCTCATCAGCCCAGCGAGGTTGAACCAGGCCTCGACGAAGGCCGGATCGAGTTTTATCGCATTGATATAATCGTGCGCGGCGTCCGCCGCGTGGCCGCCGGCGCGCAGGCAGTTGGCGCGGTTGAAGGCGGCAATCGCATCGCTCGGATCGATGGCGAGACAGCGCTGGTAGAGTGCGGCTGCCCCATCATGGTCGCCACCCTCCTCCGCCGCTTCGGCCTCGGCAAACAACTCTTCCAGTGTGTCGTCGCCTGCTGAACCGGCGCTGCCCAAATCGAACAGAAGCTGTCCGTCGAGTTCGCTCTGGCCGCCTTCGAGATAGATCGCATCGGCGCGCCCATGCTGCGAGCCGACATTGAGCGACTTGGCGGTCAGCGACGCCACCGGGCCGGAGCGGTGGACGGAGCGCGCGATCGCCCCCCATGTCGCGCCGCCGGCGACGAGCCCGGCATATTTGCGCGCCAGGATCAGGTCGCGGAAGGAATAGGGTTCTGCGTCATGCTCGAACGCATCGAACAGTGACAACAAATCGAGCTCGACGCCGGATAGCCGCGACTGATCGATCAGCGATTGCCGCGACAGCGAAGACGCTTCCGGTGTCTTCATCAGTCCGAGAAGGCGCAGGAACCCGTTCTCGCTGAGGAGCTTGTGCCCGGCCGCGCGCTCGGCGGCGACACGGCGCTCGATCTCGGCATCGCCGTTCCTGGAAAGCCCGGCTTTAGCGAGCAGCGTGCGGCCGCACACGACATGCGTGGTGCGCCTGGTGACGCCGCGCCGCAGCTGGCCGTGCTGGCGTTCGACTTCACGCGCGGCCAGTCTGAGCGGAAACGCCGCCAGCGCGCCGATGGTGCCGAAAACAGCGCCGGCCGGTGCCGTCATTTCTTGCTCTTGCCGACCGCCTTCAGCAGATTGGCCTTCAGCGGATTTTCAGCAGCACCACCCGCTGCCGCTTTCTTTGCGGCTGGCTTGGCAACCTCGTCGGCCTTGCTCTTCGACTTGGCCGGCGGCTTCGATTGCGACAGGCTCGCCTTCAGCGCATCCATCAGGTTGATGACATTGCCGCGCTCCGGTGCCGCCGCAATGATCGGCTTGTGGCCTTTCAGCTTCTCGCGGATCATCGTCATGAGCGCCGCCTCGTAGCGGTCCTCATAATTCTTCGGATCGAAGGTGGTTTCCTTCTGCTTGATCAGCGCTTCGGCGAGCTGCAGCATTTCGGGGTCGGGCTTGCCAGCTGGAATATTGCCAAAATATTCAGCCGTTCCGCGCACTTCGTTCGGGTTCCTCAAGGTGCACACGAACATGCCGTTCTCGCGCGCGCCGATCGTCACCACGCGCTCGCGGCTCGACAGCACAAGGCGGGCGATGGCGAGCTTGCCGGATTTGCGCATCGCTTCGCGCAGCACGGCGAAGGTTTCCTCCGCCATCGCGCCGTCGGGCGCCATGTAGTAGGGCGCGTCCTGGTAGATGACGTCGACCTCGTCCTCGTCGACGAAGGCCTCGATGTTCATCGTGTGATTGGATTCGATGCGCACCGCGTCGAGGTCTGCATCATCGATGATGATGTACTGCTTGTCCTCGTATTCGTAACCCTTGACCAGATCAGCACGCTCGACGAGCCCTAGTTCGGGGTCGACCGGCTTCATGTTGATGCGGTTATGGGTCTTCTTGTGCAACTGGTTGAACGAGATGCGCTCGCTGGCGCTGGTGGCGGGATACAACCGCACCGGACAGCTCACGAGGCTGAGTTTGAGGTAACCTTTCCAACTTGCCCTGGGCGCCATGAAACACTCCTACGCGGTCATGCACTGACAAAGACCTGCAGCGCTTTCGTCCGAGGACGATTGAGGCTGAGCAAATCCTACACCGACCGCACACAATACCGGCAAATCCCTGACGAAATCTTCCGCCATGCATTTGAGGTCGTGGACAGAGAATAATTCAAATTGTTGGAAGCGTCGATGGACTGGAATTTGAAACGCTGGCGGGACAGCGCCCCCCTCTGTCCTGCCGGACATCTCCCCCTCAAGGGGGGAGATCAACAGCTTCGGCGTCTCGCCCACTTCAGCAGCGTTGCAGATTAGCGGAAGCCCGGGTAGTGGCCAATCTCCCCCCTTGAGGGGGAGATGTCCGGCAGGACAGAGGGGGGCGCCACGGATCGCGGCGGTCCTTGTTCTGCAACTACTTACTTCGTCTTCTGCAACTACTTCGTCGCCCCCGAGACCACCGGCAGATCCCGCGCAAACTTATCAATCTCCGCCCACGGATCGCCCGACGTCGCCAACAGCCCTGGCAGCGACGAATAATTCAGATCCTGCGGCGCATCGATGGATTCGAGGTCGCTCCAGCTGACCGGCGTCGAGGCCGGCAGATTGGTGCGGGCGCGCAAGGAGTAAGGTGCTGCGGAGGTGTGGCCGCGCGCATTGCGGTGGTAGTCGATGAAGATGCGCTTCTTGCGGTTGTCCTTGCCCATGGTGGTGGTGAAAGTATCAGGCGCCGTCGTCGCCAGATGCGTGGCGATCGCGCTGGTTGCCTGGTGCAGTTTCTTCCAGTTCTGCTTGCCTGTCACAGGCACCGTGATGTGGATGCCGCTGCCGCCGGAGGTCTTGGCGAACGGCACCAGCCCCAGGCGCTCCAATTCGTCCTTGATGTGCACGGCGGCCTCGACCACCTCGCGCCAGGTGATCCCCTCGCCCGGATCGAGGTCGAGGACGATCTGGTCGGGTCTGTCGAGGCTGGCGCGGTGGGTGCCCCAGGTGTGGAACTCGACGACGCCGAACTGCGCCAGCGCCAGATACCCTTTCGCGCCTTCGACCGAGAGATAGGATTTGGTTTCGCCCTCGGAATTTGTCGCCTCGAATGTCACCACCGAGGGCGGCATGCCGGTGAAGGCGTGGCGCTGGAAGAAGCAATCCTTCGGCAGGCCGGTCGGGCAGCGCACCAGCGACACCGGCCGGCCGAGAATGTGCGGCAGCATGAAATCGCCGACCAGCGCATAATAGACGGCGATGTCGAGCTTGGTCGGGCCGGTCTTGCCGAACAGCCGGCGCGTCGGGTTGGTCACCCAGATGGTGGCAAGGTCAGCCTCGGCGATCAGCCGCTTGCGTGTCGAGGATACCGGCGTCGACAGGCCGACATCCCTCAAACCGCGGAAGACGCCGTGGCGCAGTGCGTTGTCCGATGTGCGGTTGGCGTAGTGGATGCGCGCCGACAGCAGCGGCCGCACCCAGTTCATCTCGCGCATGATTTCGCGCGGGACGCCCTCGGGCGCGGTGGCGCCTTCCCGCAGCGGCTCCAGCCTGGCGAGCAACTCACCGGCGGTGGCGGCATCGAAACCGGTGCCGACCTTGCCGCGATAATGCAATTCACCATCCTCGAACTCTGCCATGCCGAGCGCCGCCAGCCCTTCGGCCGCATCGGAGATGGTGAAGCCGGCGATGACGAAGTCGCCCGACTGCAGCGCCTTGGTCTTGGTCCAGCTTTTGCTTCGGCCGCTCTGATAGATGGCCGTGGCGCGCTTGGAGACGACACCCTCCAGCCCCAGTTCCGACGCCTGGCCGTAGAGCCCCTGCCCCGAGCCCTCGACATGGTCGGAGAACTGGATGGCGGAATTGGCGCCGAGGCTCGACAGCATCTGCGCGAGCAGCGCCTTGCGCCGGACCAGCGGCGCCTTGGTCAGGTCCCAGCCGTCGAGATGGAGAAGATCGAAGGCGTAGAAATGGAGCTTGCTGCCGGCGCCCTCCGCCAGCGCATCCTGCAGCAGCGCGAAACGGCTGATGCCCCGGGCGTCGAGCACCACGATCTCGCCATCGATGATGGCGTCGCGGCACGGCAGTTTGGCGAACGCATGCGGCAGGTCGCCATAACGCTTCGTCCAGTCGATGCCGCCACGGGTGATCAGCTTGACCACGCCGTCAGTGAGATGCGCCATGGTGCGGTAGCCGTCGAATTTGATCTCGTGCAGCCAGACTTGTTTGGTGTCTTCGCCATCGGGCGGTTTTGGCACCTGCGTCGCCAGCTGCGGCTCGATACGGGCAAGCATGGGGGCCTTGAAGGCGCCCGGCAGCGTGCCGGGCGTCAGCGATCCCTGTCTGGGCGCGGGTTTGGCGGCGGGCTTTGCCGGCGCCGCCAGCTCCTCGATGCGCAATCCGGATTTGACGCTCTCCGGCCGGGCCGTGAGGATGTCAAGCGCGGTGTCGGCGGCGAGGTCGCGCTCCTTGAACAGCAGCCAGTTCTTCTTGTTTTCGTCCTCGCCGGGTTTCGGTTTCAGCCGTGTCAGCATCCAGCCGCCATTGAGCTTGTCGCCGGCCAGCCGGAACTTGAAGGCGCCGGTGCGCAAGCTCTTTTCGACATCGTCCATCGGCGCCCAGCTGCCGGTGTCCCAGACGATCATCGGCCCGCCGCCATACTCGCCTTCGGGAATGACACCCTCGAAGTCGATATATTCGAGCGGATGATCCTCGGTCTCGACCGCCAGCCTTTTGTCGGCCGGATTGAGCGAAGGCCCGCGCGGCACCGCCCAGCTCTTCAAGACATCGCCGACCTGCAGTCGCAGATCATAATGGTCTGCGGTGGCGTGGTGCTTGTGCACGACGAAGCGGTTACCGTCGCTGCTGACGAGCCCGCCAACCGGTTCCGGCGTCTTGGCGAATTCGCGTTTGGCGCGATAGGCTTTGAGCTTTGGTGGAGTTGTCATCGCAAAGATCGAAGCACGGCGGCCAGGAACAAGCCAGTCACGCTCTCAATCGTCAGCGGCCGGCGTCAACTCGAGCTCCGCCGGCGACAGCCCTTGCTGCAACTGGCTCAGCCGGAATTCGTCGACCCAATAGGCCTCGCCATCGACCAGAACCCGGGCTTGGTAGGTGCCCTCCGAAAAACGCTGCTCGGTGATGTAGACCTTGTGACGATCGAGCGCTTTGCGCACCGCGGCGCGTTTGGAATTCTGACCTGTGACGGGACTGAACATGACACTGCCCTCGGTCGCCCTGACACGCAACACGGCCGCTGTCGGCGGCCTTGCGACTGGCTCCAAGGATGCCGGAGACGAGGTGTCCTGTCAATTTCGTGGCAGTGCAGATTGCAGTCCGGTTAAATTTTGCAGTCTTTTGAAGATGCTCGGGTCTCGGCCTGAATCACGATGTGAAGCGCGCGAAGACGAAGCCGCGCGTGATCGTGCCTATTGCCGCCAGCCTACGAAGCGGCCGGCATACCCGAATGAGTGGATTTTCGGACTGCCCCGATGAGATCGAGTGTCGCTGCCGCGACCTCGGCAACCTGAAGCCGCTGCACACAATAGACCCCACCGGGGTTGTTTTCTTTACAAACACCTGGAGCGATGCATGGACAGGGCATGACCGGCTGGAGCGTCCGGTTCGGGACACCGAACGGGCCCCATTGCTCGGGCGACGTCAGGCCGTACAACCCCACCGCTGGAGTTCCGACAGATGCCGCGATGTGCATCGGGCCGCTCTCATTGCCTAGAAAGATTGATGCTTCGGCCAACAATGCCGTCAGGACTTCAAGCGAGGCCTTTCCGACGACACTGGCGACCGGCGACGCTGCCACTTCAAGGATCCTTTGCGCGGCAAGCCCCTCATCCGGCCCACCAACGAGCAGAGATCGCAACCCGGTTTTGGCGTATACCTCGTCGATGACCGCAGCAAAATGTTGCGGCGGCCAACAACGTCCTTCGAACCTAGCGCCGGCATGCACGGCCACATATGACTTCTTTGCCAAAGCGTTTTCCGCAAGAATCCTGGCACACTCTTCCTGGGCGGTCCCGTTCGGCTGCAGCCGAGGCGTTGGGTCCTGACAATCCAACCCAAGCGCGTGGAGTGGAGACAGGTTCCTGTAGAGATAATGGGGGCCGCCCTGTCCGAAAGTCGCGGCGAGAACGTTTGCAAGCTGGATTTCCCAGAACTTCATCGGATGCTCGGAAGGATCGAAGCCGACGCGAAGTGGAGCGCCGATCAAACGATGCATTATCCGCGAGGTTTTTGAATCGGTAAGGTCGATGCTAAGATCGAATTTTCGACGCCGCAGATCAGAGATGACGCCACGATAGTCGCTCAAACGCTTGAGCAGAGTCCTTCCTCTGCCGCGGGATTCAAAGCCAACGGCAACATCGGCGATCCCTTGCGCGACGATGAACTGCTTGAGTCCCGGCGCACAAAGCATGGTTACCGATGCTTGTGGATAAGAAAGACGCAGATTGCGAACCAAAGCAGATGTCAGAACGACATCTCCAATGTACTTCGTTTGAATAATGAGGATGGAACGAATCCCATCTCCTAAACTTGCATTCATCGAGGTGATCTGCCGAAAACGCCAATTTGAGAAAATCTGCCGACGACACTCATTTCTGAACGTCAAGCGCGCTTTCAAATATAGAGCCAACCAACCCTGTCAACAACCTTGCCGGCCTTGGTGCCTCTTTGCATCGGTCGTCGGCAGGACCGGCAAACGCTCGTCCTCAGTCCTTCAGTCGCCGCAAGCGGCGCGTCAGGCCCTGAACGGCTTTGAGCAGCCGGGGGCGCGACCGCGTCATGCCTTCGACCCGGCTGCGCAACAGAATGGCTGCGTTCGCAGCCCTGCCCCGCACCGTCACCGGTTCGCAGATCTCGGCCAAAACCGAACTCGAGGCACCAATATGTTGCTTGTAGCCCTGGCCGCCGACCGACAGGTCGAAATAGTCGAAGCCCCGCTCGCATCCCCACATCATCAGCTTGCCCATCGTCGTCAGGCCGGGTGAGACATTGGCGACCGCGTTCTGGTCGATGCCCAGCAGGAGGGCGTGAAGTGTGCCTTTTCTGACCAGCACATAGATGGAGGCGAGCCAGGCTTCACCGACGCGTAGACCGAAGAGCCGCACCGATCCATTGGACAGACCTTGCAGCGCCGCGGCGCGGTAGAAATCGACGACCGGGACCTGCGTCAGGAGATCGAAACGCCCAAGCTCACGAAAACGCTTCAGCCGCAGTTCCAGCAGCACATCCAGGAGCTCCTCGGTCAGATCCGGCGTGTCGGCCTCGACCAGAGCGAGGCCACCAAGCTGTTCGAAGCCGCGGCAATGCTTGCGGAAGGCCTTGGCAAAGGACGGCTTGCAGATCCGCTTGATGAGCGTCTCCGGGTCGCCATGCAGGACGAGGCCGGAGGTGACCTGGATGGAGTCGCGCGCCACCGAAAGCAGTGCCAGCGGATTGACCAGGCCGTGGATCTGCTGCGGGATCCCGGCGATATGGATGCGATCCGCCGGTGGCAGAACGGCACGGACCGCCGCCCACATGGCGTCGGCACTCTGCCTGGTCCACGCTCTCCCATCCGCCAGCAGCGGCACCGAGTAGTCGCACACGCGGCAGCTCAGCCATTCGATGACGTGGTGGCCGAGGGCCCGGCGCCGCATCAGCGGCAGCAGCATGGCCGGCGCGCCGGTCACGGCGTCACTCACCTCGATGACGACCAGGTCCGCGTCCTTGGGCATCAGCCGTGCGGCGATTCCTTCGACCCAGGCATAGTGCTGATGGGCAGTGCAGACGCCGTGCGCCTCAAGCAGCAGCCATAGCAGCCTTACGGTATCAAAACTGGTGTGCAGCCGAGCCGTGAAGTGCGCGGTTGCATCAGCGTTGGCGACAGTCGGGGAAAACCGCCCACCGGGCAAATCCCTTATCGGAGTCGTTCGCGCCGCGTAGCTTGCCACATGCTTCTCCCGTCATTCCGAGCCCCCACGCAGGCGCCGCAAGTCCCGCATCAGTCCCTGGAGCCTCTTCAGCAGCCGAGGTTTGGAGCGCACGAACACCTCGGCCCGGTTGCGGACCTCGATGGCTGCGCTCACGGCGCTGCCTCGCACCGTAATCCCGTGGCAAAGCTCGCGCAGGCCCGAACCCACGGCACCCATATGTTCCTTATAACTCTGGTTGCCGACCGACAGGTCGAAATAATCGAAACCGCGGCCGCGCGCCCAGCTCATCAACTTGCCCATGATCAGAAGTCCCGGCGAGACATTGGGCACCGCGCCCTGATCGATTGAGATCAGCAGAGCATGAACGGTGACTTGATGGATCAGCAGGTATTGTACCGCGATCAGAGCTTCACCAACACGCAACCCGAAGAGCCGCACCGATCCATCCGACAGGCCCTCGAGAGCGGCGTTTCGATAGAAGTCGACAGCCGTCGCCTGCGTCAGCAGGTCGAAGCGGCCCAGTTCGCGAAAGCGGCTGAGCCGCATCCGGACCAGGCCGCCGAAGATGACCTCCACCAGGGCCGGCGTGTTGGCTTCGACCAGTTCCACGTCGCCAAGCCGTTCGAGGCGGCGCCAGTCCTTGTTGAAGGCCTTGACGAAGGATGGCCGGCATAGGCGCTTGAGCACGGTTTCCGGGTCGCCGTCGATGGCGAGGCCGAAGCTGGTATGCAGGGAATCGCGCGTGGCTGCGAGCAAGGCCAGAGGGTTGGCGACGCCGCTGATCGATTGCGGAATTCCCGTGATCTGGATGCGGTCCGCCGGCGGCAGCACGGAACGCACCGCAGCCCACGCGGCCTGCGCCGATTGCATCGTCCACGGGCTGGCATCGGCCAGCAGCGGTGCCGAATAGTCGCAAACGCCACAGCTCAGCCATTCGATCACCCGATGGCGGAAGGCCGGCCGCCGTATCAGCGGCACCAGCATTCGCGGCGCGCCCGTCACGGCATCGTTTACCTCCACGATGAGCAGTTCCGCACCTTCCGGCATTAGCCGCGCGACGATCCCCTCGGCCCAGGCATAATTTTGGTGGGCGGTGCACACACCGTCCGCCTGGAGGCGCAGCCAGAGCGGCCTCACCGCGTGCAAGCTGGTGTGGAGCCGCGCCGTGTAGGCATCGATGGCGACGACGGTGGCCGGATGGGAGGACTGGCCATCGGGCGAGCCGGTCACCGCAGCAATTTGCACCGCCTGGACTGCCATGTTTTTTCCTATCGCTTTGCCGTAGCGAACGGCAAGGTCCGCCGCCACAAGCCCAACCGGCTGTCACGCGCCTCATCGGGATGCTCGATATTCCACATGCGGTGATGCGCGAAATACCACGATGCCACGAGTACGAACATCTCCGAGACGGCGGAACCCAACAACGCCCACGGCGGAGACGCGATTGCCAGCAGGGCCGCGATCAGCGCCAGCCCGACGACCGCGCCGCCCGTGGTGATGAACGCGACGATCCGAAAATCGCCGAGTATCTCAAGCACGATGCGGGGCATGATATAGAGCATGATCGGGACAAAATTCGCGATCACGAAAAGCCCGATGAACCAGGTCGAAGCGTCCTGGAGAGCCTGGGATTTTATCATCGGCAGGACGAACATGATCGCACATCCATAAGCAAGGCCGCCGAGCCCCATGACGAGCGCCCAGATCTTGGCCTGCGTCCAGACACGGCCTGTTTCATTGTTCCGCATCAGCCTGGCGAGATCCGGCTGCGTCATGTTGACGAACGCAAGGCTGATGATGCGCAGCGGAGCAAACAGCACCAGAACCGCCGCCAGCGGTGCGTAGGCGGCTGGCCCGGCAATGCCGGCGACCAGCAGCGCCAGACATTGACCCTGGATGTTGGTGGTGGTCGCGCTGAATGCCGACCAGCGCAGTTGGGGCCAGAGCCTGACATAGCGTCGGCGCGTCGGCATGCGGAAGCTGATGCGAAGCGAGCGCCGAGCCAGGCGGACCAGAACGAAAATGCCGAAGACATTTGCGGCTGCAAGTGCATAGAATACGGTCTGCAGCGGGTCTTGGACCAACCAGATCGACAGCCCGGTCAGGACACAGCCGGCGACTGTAAAAGCGCCATCGCTGATGGAGACGACAACCTGCTGGCGCCGTGCGAAGAAAGCCGTGCGCATATGGCTGCGCAACGACCAGGCACCGACGAAGCAGCCGGCGGCAATTCCGCTTGGATCTCCAAGGACATGCATCAGAACAGCCGTGCCGACGGCCATCAGCAACGCCACGATCAGCGCCGCCGTTCCGAACGCCACGTCATAGGTATCGACGCCGGCGCTGTTGGTGCTCTTGCTCATCCAGATGCTGGCGGGAACAGCGGTGAGCGACCTGATATAGGACAGGCCGACCCCGCCCATCACCATGCCGATGGCGAAGAGGCCGTAGCCCTGCGCCGACAGCATGTGCAACAGCATGATGTTGAGGGCGAAATGAAAGCCGCTCTGCATCGCCTCGCCGCCGATCATCAGCACGAGGCGTCGAACCAGATGGCTCGGAAACGCTAACTTCACGGCCGTGTCTCCGCTGCGCGGGCAGCGGGCGCCCTGCCCGGCCGCGCGATGGTCGTCTTCAGCTTTTCGGCGGCGATCGCGGTGATCGCCGCGGCCGCGACCGGCTCGCTGAAGATCGCCTCATAGCGCGCGCGCCCGGCAGCGACAAACCCGCGCCAGGCCTCAGGGGCGAGGATGATCTCCTGCAATTTCGCGCCAAGAGCTACTGCGTCGCCGGGCGGAACATGCCAGCCGGTCTGCCCGTCGCTGACCACTTCCACCAGCCCGCCGATCGCCGACACAAGCGGCGGCCGGCCATAAGCCATCGCCTCGATGGCGACGCGGCCCAGCGATTCCGGACGCCGCGACGGCACGGTGACGATGTCGGCCCAGCGATAATGCTCCGAGGGATCGGGAATGAAAGGCAGGACTCCGACGCGCCCGGCAAGCCCCATGGTTTCGACCAGTTCGGCAAGCGCACGCTCGCGCTCGGTGCTCTCGAAGGCGCCGCCGACCAGCCTGACCTCGACCCTCGCCTGGAGTTCTGCCGGCATCGAGGCGATCGCCTCCAGCAGGACCTCCTGCCCCTTGATCCGGTTGATGCGGCCGAGCAGCAGCACCCGCAATGGGCGCTTGCCGTCATACGTCATTGGTTCGACCGCCGCCGGCCCGGCAACGCCGTTGTAGACGACATATGCGCGCGCCGCCTTGGGATCGCCAAACGCGGCGCGTGTCGCGCGCGAATTGAAGATCAGATCCGCATGGCTCCAGCGCATCAGGCCGACAAGTACCCTGCGCATGGCGCCTTCGGGGATTTCGTGGATGTGCAGGACGGCCTTGTAAGGCAGCAAGCGCGCGGCCAGCGCATAGTCGGCAACGATCGAGGTGTTGACATAGACGAGGTCGCAGGCCTTGAGGCGCCGCCACGCCCTGAACACGGCAACCGGCAATCGCGCCATCTCGACTGTCGCAAGGCGCGCAATGGCCTGACGCCTCAGCACCCAGAGCGGTTCGAAGACGATCCGGCTGGCATGCGCTTCCAGGATCTGGACGATCGGCCCGCTGCGCGGCAAGACCACCTCGATGTCGGCCGACGGAAACGCGGCGCGCAGCGCAGCCACGCTCTCCGCGAAGCTGCGGTCAGAACCATAGAGTTCATAACCCTGATGAACGCAGGCAATCCGCATCTTTGTTTCCCGCCGGGTGCTACAACCATCGCGCTGGGCGATTGTGGCAGAACCCCGTCCGCAAGAATCATGCCTGGTTCGATATGTCCGACTGCCGGCCGTACGCCCCTGGCATTGCTTCGTTTCGATACAGCTACGCACAGAAGGGTTGACCGAGAATGAAACAACCACCGGGTTCAACACCGTTTTTTTACAACCCCGCGCCATGATCCCCTCCCAGGATACCGAAATCGGAAGATGGCACGAAAGTTGCGGTCTGCTCATTATAAATTAAGCAGTATCTAATATATGAGATGTGTGAAAGTGCCGCCGGCCATGAAACCAGAAAAGCCCGCCATTCTAATCCTGGGGACCCGCGGCATACCCGCGGCCCATGGCGGCTTTGAAACCTTTGCCGAAAAACTGGCGCTGTTTCTTGTCGGGCGCGGCTGGAAGGTCGGCGTCTATTGCCAGGATGAGGTCGAGCGGATCGACCAGCGGGTGCGCAGCGAAACCTGGCGCGGCATCGAGCTCATTCACATCCAGGTCGCCTCCAAGGGACCGCGCGCGACCCTGGAATTCGACTGGCAATGCGCCCGCGATGCTGCCAGGCGACAGGGCGTTTGCCTGGTGCTCGGCTACAATGGCGCGGTCTTCCTGACCTGGCTCAGGCTGAAGCGGCGCAAGATCTTCACCAACATGGACGGCATCGAGTGGCGTCGCCCCAAATGGGGGATGGCGGCGCGAACCTGGTTCTGGCTCAACGAATGGATCGGCGCTTGGGCCTCGCATCGGCTGGTCGCCGATCATCCCGCCATCGCCGATCACCTGGCGACGCGCCGGCCGCGCAGCGCCATCGCCACCATCGCCTATGGCGCCGATCCGGTGGCATCAGCGCCCGAGGCGCCGGTCCGGGCGCTCGGCCTCGAGCCCGGGCGTTATCTCATCTCGATCGCGCGCATCGAACCCGACAACAACATCCTGCCAATTGTCGAATCCTTTTGCTCCACCAAGCGCGACATGAAGCTGGTGGTGCTGGGAACGCTGTCCGACGACATCCCCTACCATGCCGCCATCCGCAAGGCGGCGAACGGTTCGGTGGTGCTGCCGGGCGCCATTTACGACCAGGCAACGGTGAAGGCCCTGCGCTTCCACGCCCGCGCCTATCTGCACGGCCACACGGTGGGCGGCACCAACCCGTCGCTGGTCGAGGCGCTGGCGGCCGGCAACATGGTGATCGCGCATGACAATCCCTACAACAGGTGGACCGCAGGGGCTGCGGCGATCTACTTCACCGACAAGAACAGTTGCGCCGAGCGGATGCAGCAGGCGCTGGACGATGATGCCCTGGTCAAGGCCTGCGGCGTTGCCGCGAGGGCGCGGGCCCGCGAAGCCTTTCGCTGGGACGATGTCCTGCTCGCCTATGAAAACGAGGCCTATCATCTGCTCGGCATGACCGCCGCCAAGACCACTGCGATGGATCACGCATCGCCAGGAACCGTATGATAGGCTGGTCGCGCCGGCGGGTGTTGCGGACCGCGCTGTCCACTGCAGCGGCTCTCGGCTCGCTCCCGGTCGCACCAATCGCTCGCGCCGCCGCCGGGACGCGGTTTCGGCGCGGCGTCAACGCCTGGCCCTGGTTCTCGCTGACGCGTGAATTTCCCGCACCCCGCACCGATTACGGCTGGCCGCCCTTCCAGTCGCAACGGCCGGTGCCGACCCCAGACGACCTGCGTCGGTTGCGCGAGACCGGGCTCGATTTCATCCGCTTGCCCATCGATCCCGGCCCTTTCCTAGCCGCCGACGCCAAGACGCGCAGTCAGTTGCTGGACATGCTGGACGCCGCCGTCACCGCCACCCTCGACGCCGATCTTGGCATCATCGTCAACATCCAGGCCAACGCTGCCACCCATTACTGGAACCCCGACCGCATGGTCTCCAGCACCGCCGCACCCGCTTTCGATCTCTATCGCGGGCTGGTCGGCGAGCTTGCCGGCAGGCTGGCGCGGTTCCAGCCCGGCAGGGTGGCGCTCGAGCCGGTCAACGAACCGGCGCAGGCCTGCGCGTCGAACGTCTGGTTGCAAATCCAGCTCGCGCTTCTGACCGCGGCAAGGGCATCGGCAGCGACCCTGCCGTTGGTCGTCACCGGAGGCTGCGGCTCGATGGTGAGCGGACTGACCGCGCTCGATCCGGGCCCGCTGTCGCCCTTCGAGCCGATCCTGTTCACCTTCCACTTCTATGAGCCCTATCTGTTCAGCCATCAGGGCGCGCCCTGGATGCGCGAGCCGGTCTATCGGTCGCTCAACAATGTGCCGTGGCCGGCATCCGCCGGCTCGCTGCAACAGACGCTGGCATCGGTCAGGGCGCGCATGGCGCAGGACACCGAAACCCCTGAAGACGCCAAGCAAGCAGCCTATGCCGAGACCGAGCGTGTGCTGAAAGTCTATTTCGACGCCCAGCCCGACCGCTGGTTTGTCGACAAATATCTTCGCCAGGTCCGCGATTGGGCCGATGGCCATAGCCTTGCGCCGGAACGCATCATCATGGGCGAGTTCGGCGCGCTGCGCACCGACGCCCGCTATGTCGCCGCGCCCAATCCGGATCGCGGGCGCTACATCGCCGATGTGAGGCGGAGCGCCGAGGAACTCGGCTTCGCCTGGGCACTTTGGGATCTCTTCGATGGCATGGGCATGATGGACGACACCACCCGGGCGCTGGACCCCGATATCATCGCGGCGCTTGGCCTGACCATGCCGGCGGACTGACCGGCCTGAACGCTGCCCGCGCCGGCCGATAGAGCACCAATGCCAGCACCACGAACTTGGTCAGCAGCGTCGTCTTCGACGCGACGCTTTCCGAAGTGTTGATCAGGATGACCCAGCCCAGCATCGGCAGCCAGATGCCGGGATGGCAGCGGCGCGCCACCTCGAACAGGAACAGCACGAAGCCGAACGTCAGCAAAAGCGTGAAGAAGGCGCCCTGATAAAGGACCGTGCGGATGATCGGGTTCTCGATGCCCTGTTCGAGACCGTTGATGCGGCGCAGGCTGTCGATCAGGTCGACATCCGGCCCCACGATCAGATCGCGCAATTCCAGGTGCTTGAAGAGCTCGAACATCTCGACGCGGGCATTGGCGCTGCCGCTGTCCGACACGAAGCGCTCCAGCAGCGCGTCGAAAAAGCCCAGATATGCCGCCACGATGATGACGACCGGCAGCAGGGCGGCGAGCATGAAGCCGAGTGCCGCACCCAGGAGATTGACGCGGCCCTGGCGCAATTTGGTGATGCCCTGAAAAAGCAGGTAGCAGCCGCCGAGCACCACCGTCGTCACCATCGCCGTGCGGCCGCCGAAGGCGACGAGTGCCGCGCATTGCAAGCCGATCAACCCTATCCGCACAGGCATCGACAGGGATCTGGCACCGGAGAGCAGCGCAAGCACATAGATCGACGTCACCATGGCATTGGCAAGCGGATGCCCCTGCAGCGCGCTCGAGCGCAGATCGGTGGTAAACGCCACGCCGTCGAGGCGATAGGGGAAGAGAAGCGTCTTGGTGGCGAACTCGAAAAGGGCAAGCAAGGCATTCGCTGTCATGACCACGTGGACGACGGTCTGCAGCCCGGCGAAGGTCCGTTCGTCGTCCTCGCTGAGCATCAGCACGAGAAGTGCCGCAGCCACGAACGTATCGATCATGCCGGCCATACCGGGCCGCTGCCTGGCGATGACGACGACCAGAAGCACGATCGATATGGCGGCCATCAGCGCGCTGGCCGGTCGCCTGTCGGCGAGATGGACGATATGGCCGACCGGATTGCCTGATGCACAGGAGCGCCAGGCAAGCAGCAGGACGATGAGATAGGTGGACGGGTGGATCTTGGTCGCCGGGTTGCCGAACAGGCCATCATAATTGTAGCCGACCAGCCACAGCATGCCCCCCGAGATGCTGAACAGCACCGCTACCGCCGCGATCAATCCGAAGCGCGTCAGCGCATCGACCGAGGTGCCGGAGATGGGCGTGCCTGCGCGGGGTGCGGCAGCACCATGGTTCGAAGCGCTTGCGCTCCAACTGGCCGCCATATCAGGCGGCCTCGTCGACCAGCAAGGCGGCTGTCGGCAGGCGCCCCATCACGGAGACCGCCTGCGAAGTCGTCGTGACGTCGCGCATCGGGGTGGCGTTCAGCGTGGCGACGAGCACGATCTCGTCGGCCATGGCGACCAGCGGCGAGGCATTGAGATTGTCGGCCAGCGCGCCACCGTCGATGACGACGAGCTCGAAGCTCCGGCTGGCCCGCGCCAGCATCTGCTGCGCAAAATAGATGCCATGCGCTTCCTGGAAGACCGCCTTTGAGCGGCCCCTGCCCAGCACGGCAACGTTGCTGCCGGCGGCGTAATGGCTAACGGCCTCGAACGCGTACTCGCCGCGCAGAACATCGAGGATCCCCGGCTGCGGATCCTTCTGGCCGCCGCCGCCAGCATTGGCATCGATGAACAGCACACGGCTGCCCCTGGATGCCGCGGCATTGGCCAGCAGCCGCGCCACCCGGCTACGCTGCGCGCCCTCGCCCGGCGACGATGTCACCAAGATGGAAGGCACCAGCGGCCAGTCCGCCGGACGCTGGCCCGAACTGAACATGCGCCTCAGCGCAAGGCCGACGACGGCATCGGTCTTCTGGCTGGAGGCGGCGGCGCGCGCCCCGCCGAAAGGCCACCAGCGCCGGCCTGTGTCTGACTTTGCCGGCACCACGCCCAGCACCGGCGCGTCGATGGCCGACTGCATCTGGGCGCTGGAAAGCACCGTCGGCGAGGAATATTCGGCGATCAGCGCCAGACCGGTGCCGAGCCCAAGGCCGCCGAATATCGCGCCCAGCAACAGCAGCGGCAGAGGCGGCCAGCTCTTCTTCAAGGCGGGCATGGCGTTGGAGATGATGCGCGCATTGGTGCTGTCGACATTGATCTGCTCGCGCGTCTCCTGGGCGCGCTGGAGATAGTTCGAGTAGACGGAACGCAGCGCCTCGAGGTCGCGCTGCAATTCGCGCAGCCGCACCGAGGCCTGATCGGTGTCGAGCGACTTGCTCTTCATGCCGGCGACCTTGGCTTCCAGCGCCTGCTGGTTGGCCAGCGCCCGTTCGTAGTCGGTCTCGGTGGCGGTGGCGATGCGGCCAAGTTCGCGCGCGATCAGCTGGCGCGTGTCGCGCAGTTGCTGCTGGGCTGCGATCAGCGAGGGATGACGCGGCCCCAACTCCGTGCCGAGCTGCGAGACCTGGTCGACCAACGTCGCCTCTTGCGCCCGCAGGCTCGAGATCACCGCCGAGCGCATTGCTTCCGAAGTTGCGTCCGGCGTGCCGCTCTGCCGGCGCATCTGGTCGACCTGCGCCTTCAGCGCCGCGGTGCGGCTCTGCGCCGTCGCAAGCTGCGTGTTGATCTCGGTCAGTTCCTGGTCGCTGACCAGATTGCCTGCCGCCATCACCATGTTGTTGGCGGACTTGTAGGCTTCGACGGCGTTTTCGGCTTGCTGGACGCGCTTGCGCTGCTCGTCCAGCCGCGCGGTGATCGACTCGGAAGCGTCCTTGGCCATTTTCGCGCGCGCGCTCGCCTGGTCGACCAGGTAGGCCTGCGCGATGGCGTTGGCCAGGAGGGCGGCTTTGTCGGCGCTCTTGGCGGTGACGATGACGTCGAGGACCAGGACCTTGTCGGCCCGCTTCACCGCCAGGCGCCGGCGCAGCGCGTCGAGTGTCTGCACCGACCTGTCGCCTTCGGCTGATGCCGAACCGAGCAGGCGCGACAGCAAGCCCTGCCCATTGAATTCCGGATCCTGCGTCAGGTTTGTCGCCGCGATCGCCCGCATCAGCACGCCTGTCGACTGGACCACGCTGACCTGGCTCTCGACCTGCGTGATGCCGCCATCGGGTGAGATACGGCTGGGATTGACGTCGTTGGTGACCACCTGCAGGTCCTGCGGATCGATCAGGATTTCCGCCGCCGAGCTGTAGAGCGCCGGTGTGAAAAGGCCGTAGAGCAGGGCGACCAGCGTCAGCAGTGCGACGGTGCCGAAGATCCAGAACCGGCGGCGCACCAGGATGCGCTTCAGATCGCCCAGTTCGACAGTGGAGGCTGCATATGATCCCGCGCGTGCCGGATCCGGGGAGTGTTGCTGAGGAACCATGGGCAGGGATGATTGCATGGCTGCCTCCGACAATACTCCATATGCCGGCAAGATCAGTTTGCGGCGCTAACCTAGCTATTCCTCCAACTGTTAAAACATTGTTAATTATGTTGAGAGGTGACGTGAATTTTGGCACGCGGTTTGCTTAAAAATATACATATCGAGGTGTTGGCTACGCAGCGAGCGGAGACGAATGCAGATGGGGTTACAATTTGACCGGACCGGCCTGGCCGGCAAGGCCGGGCACCGCCTTTTCGGACCTCCAACATGCAGATAAGCCTCCGCCTGGACGGCGACTGCGTCCGCGCCTTTCACGTCACGCTGCTGGAGCGCCTCGCCGCGCTCGAAGACGTCGAACTGTCCGTCGATGTCAGGCCGGCGGGCGGCGGCATTCCGCGCAGCGCCGCGGCCCTGTTTCAACTCGAAACGGCGATCCACGGACTGTCCCACGATGGACTGGCCAAGCGTGTGCCGCTTTCGGCGCTCGCGCCCTACCGGCAGTCCCCCGCTTCGCCTGACCTGGTCATCGACCTCTGCGGCGATGTCAGGCTGGAAAACACACGGATCTGGCGCGTCACCTATGACGGCGCCAGCGGCGAAGCGGCCTTGCTGGCCCTGATCCTCGCAGGTCGCACGCCGCTTGCCCGCATCGAGGAGAACGGCGTTGCGATCGCCGCCGGGCGTCTGGGCACCGAATATGGCGGCATCGCGCTGGCGTCCTTCCAGGATATGCTGGCGCGCACAGCAAGCCTGATCATAGCTGCCATGTCAGGCGCGGCAAAGTCCGTGCCTGATCTGCCCGAACCGGCGCAGGTGGGTGGCCCGCCGCCAATGCCCTCGGCGGGCAAGCTTGGGGTCAGGGCCGGCAAGGCGCTGGCGCGGCGGATCATCCAGAAGATCTATCACCTTTGCTACAACGCGCCGCACTGGAAGGTCGGCTGGCGGCAAACCGGGAGCCGCGATCTGTTCGAGCTGCGCGAGCATCCGGCGTCGGGTTGGCAAGAGTTGCCGGACGACGGCAGCCGCTTCTACGCCGATCCGTTCCCCATCCTCTACCAAGGCCAGCTGACCCTCTTCGTCGAGGACTATATCCATCGGCTCGGCAAAGCCATCATCTCCGCCGTTCCCTTCGGCCCGGCAGGCCCGCTCGGAAGGCCTGAACCGGTGTTGGAGCTGCCCTACCATCTCTCCTACCCCTTCGTCTTCGAGCGCGACGGCGAGGTCTGGATGGTGCCGGAAAGCTGCGCCAACGGCACGGTCGATCTCTACCGGGCCACAGCTTTTCCCGGCGGATGGGTCAAGGAGGCGACGCTTCTGTCCGGTGTCGTCGCCAGCGACGCCACGCTTGTCGAGCATGGCGGCGCCTGGTGGCTGTTCGCCACCGTCCGCGACGGCGGCGGCGCCTTCTCCGACGCGCTGCATCTGTGGTCGGCGCCGGATTTTCGCGGCCCCTGGACGCCGCACCCCAAAAATCCCGTGCTGATCGATATCGCCTCGGCGCGGCCGGCCGGCCGCATGGTCAGGCGCGGCAATGACCTGCTGCGCCCGGTCCAGGACTGCCGCAGGAGCTATGGCGCGGCGCTTGGCATCGCACGCATTTCTCACCTTGATTTGATCGGCATGGAGCAGGTCGTTGAAACCATCTTAAATCCAGGTGCGCTATGGAGTGGGCGTAAACTTCACACGCTCAACGAGGCTGGCGGCTTTGAGTTCATCGATGGCTCGGCGATCGCACCGCGCTGGAAGCAGCGGGCCCGCGATTAACCTAAACATTGGTTACTACCAAGCACGCGCGCCGGTTGCTTGCGGTTGATTTAGGTCCGGAAGATATTTTCTACCGGAGATTGTGAAACGCGCCGTTGCCATCAGAAAGAGCAGCAAAATGAGTATGTCAGAGGCTGGCCCGGCCCAAGTCGATGTGGCGATCGTCGGTGCCGGAATGGCCGGCACGACCTTGGCAATTCTGTTGGGACGAGCCGGCCGCAAGGTGGCGCTGATCGATCCGCACCGCGTCCACCACGAGGAATTCCGGGCCGAGAAGATCGGCATGGACCAGATGCTGCTGTTCGAAAAGCTCGGCCTCGATGCGACACTCAAGCGTCTCGTCACCTCCACGACCGACACGCATGTGTTTCGCCTCGGCCAGTTCTTCGCGCATGAGAAGAAGGCTGAATTCACATTCTCCTATGGCGCGCTGATCAATGGCCTGCGCGACACCTTGCCTGCGCAAGTGCCGCTGACGGTCGGCAAGGTAACCGAAGTCTCGACTGGACCGGACCGGCAGCGGCTTGTGCTGGCCGACGGCACCGTCATCGATGCCCGCCTGCTGGTGGTGGCAACCGGTCACGGCGAGGCGGTGCGGCGCGCCGTCGGCGTCGAGCGTATCGAGCAATCGAAGGCGCATTCACTGTCGATGGGATTCGACCTCGCCATCTCGCCCAGCGATTTCGGTCATCAGTCCGTCACCTGCTACAGCAGGCGGGCCGCCGACCGTATCGCCTACATCAGCATCTTTCCCCTCGGCGACAAGATGCGGGCGAACATGTTCCTCTATCGCAATGTGGCCGAGCCGTGGACGCGGGCGTTCCGCCAGGAGCCGCAAAAGATGCTCTGCGAATTGATGCCCGAAATAGCCGTGCGATGCGGCAACTTCGAAGTCGCGAGTCCTGTCGAGGTCAGGCAGATCAGTCTGAGCACGACGCAAGGCCATCGCCGCGACGGGGTCATCTTCATCGGCGATGCTTTCTGTACCACGTGTCCGACGCCGGGCGTCGGCATCGGCCGCGTGATGACCGATGTCGATCAGCTCCATTCGGTTCACATTCCACGCTGGCTCGAAACTCCAGGCATGGCGGCTGACAAGATCAACGCCTTCTATGACGACCCGGTCAAGGTGGCTGCCGATGAGGATGGCATGCGGGTCAGTTACTATGCCAAGTCGATTACCGCCGACACCGGGCTGGAATGGCGCGTGCGGCGCCTGCGCAACAACACCGCGCGCCAGCTGATGATCATCGGCCGTAAGGTCCGGCATCTGGGACAGAAGCAGGCGCCCATGGCCAACATGCGATAGGGCGCGACCAGTCGCGCCCTATCGATTGCCGCTATTGATTGCCCTTGTCAGGCGAATGCGTCAGGCGCCAATCAATCACTGACGGCCGGCGGAGGTGTCGATGGGGCAGTCTGGGCCGTGACACCCGAAAGCCTGTCGCGCTTCTGCAAGGTTGGTTTCTCGTATTTCTTCACTGTAAAGTGCCCTCCGAATTGATACGGCGCCAGCAGAACCAATTCCCAGCCCCGTGTCAATTGTGCCATTACTGGTTCTTACGTCGTATCCACGCCATCGCGGTCAAACGATTCTTCACTGTTGCATTGCCGGCACATATCGGCTCCGACAGGGCACCTCATCCCAGCGCCAATCGCGCGCTCCTCGGCCGCGCGATGTTGTAAATCGTTTCATCCAAGGTATTTTGGCCATTGGGGAACAGAGGGAATAGTCATGTCCAACAGCGCCTTGCCGCTGGTCATCAGTGCGCCTGAACCACGCACGCTCGACCTGATCTTCACAGCCCGGCAGCTGGCGCGGCTCAAGGCGCACTATCGCATCGTCGAGACGACCGCTGACGGCGTCGCGAAACTGCCGGCCGACGTGCTGGCCGAGGTGCGCTATATCATCGGCCAGCCGCCCATATCGCCCGAAACGCTCGACCGGATGAAGGCGCTGCGCTGCGTCTTCAATGTCGAGACCAACCTCATCAACAACATGCCCTACGAGACGTTGTTCGCGCGCGGCATCCATGTCGTCACCACCGGCCTGGTGTTCGCCGAGCCGGTCGCGGAGCTTGGCCTTGCGATGGCACTCAATCTCGCCCGCGGCATCGTCGATGCCGACCTCGCCTTCCGCCAGGGACAGGAACTGTGGGGCGGCGACGGCAACCAGACGGCGCGGCTCTTGTCTGGCGCCGATGTCGGCATCATCGGTTTCGGCGATCTCGGCCGGGCGCTCAACCGGCTGCTGTCGGGTTTCCGCACCCGCACCAAAGTCTTCGATCCGTGGCTGCCGCCATCGATCCTCATCGACAATGGCGTCGAGCCGGCCTCCCTCGACGAGGTGCTGTCGACCAGCGACTTCATCTTCGTCGTTGCCTCGGTGACCAGCGAGAACCAGGGTTTTCTCGGTGCCGACGCCTTTGCCGGCATGCGCAAGGGCGCTGCCTTCATCCTGCTCAGCCGCGCCGGCGTGGTGGACTTCCCGGCGCTGATGGCGGCGGTGAAGAGCGGCCACATCGTCGCCGCCAGCGACGTTTTCCCCGAAGAACCGCTGGCGCGGGACCATCCGGTGCGCGCCCTGCCCGGCTTCCTGCGCTCGGCTCACCGCGCCGGCGCGCTCGACATCGCCTTCAAGCGCATGGGCGATATGGTGCTGGAGGACATGGACCTGATCGACCGCGACCTGCCGCCGCTGCGCTCCAAACGCGCCGAGCGCGAGACGGTTTCGCGCATGCGTTCCAAGCCGGCCGACAGGAATTGAGGCGTGGATTTTCGTTCGGGTTGGCCGGCCCTCGACCAGGTCGGCTTGACAGGAGCGCGGCCGGCGATGACGCTACCGCAATCGAACTTTGCGGAGGGAGGCCGTGACCATGAAGAAGATCTATGAAAAGCCGATGCTGCTCAAACGGCAGAAACTCTCCGCCGTGACGGCGCAGCAAGCCACTTCAGGAGTGACCGGTCCGATCGGCCCGACAGGCCCGGCAGGCTGACGCCTCACGGTGTTCGATGAAGGTAGCATTGGAGGCGCCCGCGGGTCGGCGGCGAGACGGCAATCGCTCCAGGCGCAGCATCAGTGTTTATGGCTGCTCTTCGCTCTGCGGGCAACCGCTTCCATAAAAGAGCGGGCGGCAGCGTCACAGGCTGTTCTGGACGGTCCATTCGCGGACAGCACGACCTCCGCGGCCTTCCGCGACATGCCGTATTTCCGGGCGAAGACCGCAGCGTCGTAAGGTTCGTTTTCGGCCGGTGCCGCGGACGTGATCCTGGCCTTGGTCATTGGCGGGTCCGCCTGAAACTCTCAAGCAACTCGCCTTCATTGCGGCAGCCATTCTGGAACAGCGAAAACACCGTGGCTGCCAGAAGTTGCACGTCCGACTCCCCCGACATGCGATCAAATTTGCGCTCCAGGCAGACCCGATCGAAGACGCGCTGGCACAGTTGCAGATCGGAAGGATGGAGACCGGGATTGCGCTTACGAAGGCTCGACATAAGAAGCCCCTTTCGGAGCAGCGCCACTTTCTAATGCATGTCGTCCAAAGGTGACCTCGGCTTTGGGAGAACGACATGCATAAACAAAGACCCTAAAGCGCATCGCATAAATCGGATCAAACGCGATGCGCTTTAGACGCTGTGGGTCAAAAAATGAAATCGGGCTGAGCAAGAGTCAACATCGGCCTTCATCACAGTAACTATCGTACAATTCTCCCCCCGGTCCTCCCCCTTCTTCGAACGGTCCCCAGGCCCAGCGCGACATGGCGCTTTTCATTGGCCAGCGGATTTTATCGGCGTGATCCGGCGCTCTCGTGAAATATGTCGGTTTTGTACCAAATGGCGTTTGGTACGTTTCCGACACTAACATTCAGGCCGATCTTTTCATATGCGAACAGGCGTTGGGGGGCGCCGTGCTTCGAATTTCATATCGCATTGATATCTTTCTGCGTTCAGAGCCCCTAAACATAGGCCATCGTCCTCACGTTTTTACGGGCACGGACGGCTGGGAGATTGGATGGCTCTTGCCCTGCATTGGGCCACGCCATGTCTGATCCCAACAAAAACTCTGATCCCGACGGGAACCATCCGTACCGAAACCAACTGCTGCGGCGCATGCCTGCGGATGATCTGGCGTTGCTCGAGCCGCACATGCAGCGCTGCGACTTGCCATTGCGCATGATGCTGGTGACCCCGAATGTTCCGATCGAGGCCGTCTACTTCATCGAACAGGGCATTGGTTCGGTGGTCGCCAGCACGGCAAGCGGCCAAGAGGCCGAAGTGGGCTTCATCGGCTTCGAAGGCATGACGGGATACTCCCTGGTGATGGGCGACGACCGTGCGCCGCATGCCTGTTTTGTCCAACTCGAAGGCGAAGCGATCCGCATCGAAGCCGGCGCTTTCAAGGCAGCTTTGGAGGCAAGTACGACCTTGCGCATGTTCCTGCTGCGCTTCGTCAACGCACTACAAACCCAGGCCGGCTGCACCGCGCTCGTCAACGCGCGGCTGAAGCTCGAGGAGCGGCTGGCGCGATGGCTGCTCATGTGCGACGACCGGGTGCCCGGCGAACATCTCGCCATCACCCACGAATTCCTGGCCATCATGCTTGGTGTCAGGCGGCCAGGCGTCACCGTCGCGCTTCAATTGCTCGAAGGCCGCGCGTTGATTCGCTCGAGACGGGGCGAGATCGTCATTCGCGACCGCGCCGGGCTGCTGGAACTCGCCAATGGCAGTTACGGCGAAGCCGAGGCCGAATATGCAAGGCTGATCGGCGAGATCGGCGCGGCCTGATCAGGAGCGGCTGCCGCCGGCATCCGGCTTGCCCGATGTCGCTTTGCCGGGCGGTGCCGCACCGCCTTCTATGGGCCCATCCCTGCCGATCGGCCCATCCCTGCCGATCGGCCCATCCTTGCTGATCGGCAAGCCGGCATGCTCCAGGCTTGCAAGCTTGCACTTCGTCTGCTCGGCCGCCGCTCCGACAAGGCAATCAATGGTGAACATGGCACCGGCGTGATCGCTTGCCGCGACCGCCTGGCGGATTTTCGTCAATTGCGCCTGCGTGTAGTCCAGAAGCTCGACCAGGCCGGTATGATCCAAACCGCCCTCCATTACAGGATGTCGAGAGGCCGATCCGAGGTCGCTCTTGCCACCGAAATACGCCCCTTTACGCGGCTTGCATAGCCGGACTGTCAGAATCGTACAGCCTACGCTCTACGGGATCGTTGCCTATTGGCCAAAGGTCCATCTTCGCGCCAGCGCCACGGCATGCAAGTGTATATAAGCTATCGCTTGAGTACTGGTCCGTACGTCTGTCGGGGAGATGTCGTGCCAATTCGCGAGAATCTCGCCGCCAATCTTAGGCGGCTGGTCCAGCGCCACGCTTCCGTCAGCGCGGTGTGCCGTGAGCTTGGCATCAATCGCACCCAGTTCGAGCGCTATCTGCAAGGCAAGGCAGTGCCCAACAAAGCCACCGCCAGGCTGATCTGCGATTATTTCAAGATCGACGAAAACGAGCTGTATCGCGAGCCGGCTGTTCCCGCAGCCAAGGGCGACGGCAACGCATCGCTGCGCGAGGCACTGTACGAAAACATGGTGCGGCCGCCGTCGCCCGCCATCGCCGGCGGCACTTATTTCACCTATTTTTCGGTTCCCGGCCGCCCCGACCTTCTGATGCGCTCGGTCACCTTCCTGCGACGTGAGGCCGAGCTGGTCACCTTCAGGCGGGTGACGCGGTGGGCCCCGGGCGATGGCCAGGGTGGCGCCAGAATGCCCGGCAACCACTACGGCGTAGCGATCTCGCGCCTGAACTGGATCTATTTCACAGGCATCAACCGCCGCCAGACAAGCGAGCCCTCGATCATGACCGTACAGTGGGCTCCCATCTCCGAACCGGTTCTGGTCGGCAGGGCGATCGTCCTCACAGGATCGGGGCCGGCCTTTGTGCCGGTCATCATGCGGCAGGACGTCACCAGGGTCAGCATGAAGCGGGCGCTGCAGATGGCCCATATCGTCAGCCTCGACGACCCCAGCGTCGATCGACTGGTGGTCAGTCTCGCACGAGAGACCCGATAAACTCGCCTCCTACGGGAAAAATCGGGGAAAGTTTCAAGTTTTTCGGCTATATTTTTCCTCGTTTCGGCTTTTCTGCGCAAAAAATGCCGGAACTTTCACCCAAACCTGTCGTTTTCCAATGGATCGTTGCTTCGACGATCCCAAAGCAACAGGAGAGTACCCATGAACATCAAGATGATCTGCTTGGGCGCCATGGCACTTTCGATGGTCGGCGGCGCGGCGTTTGCCAAAACGTCGGCTCTCGACGATCCAGCCAAGATGCAGCCCTTCTACACCGATAGCAGCATGAAGACGATGGTCAGCAACGACGACTTCGTGAAAGCCTGGAAGGCCCTTACGCCGGACGACCAGACCGCGATGATGAAGGCCTGCGAGGACGAGGCGAAGGACGCCACTGCGGCCAACAGCCATCCCGAATTCTGCAGCAGCGTGAAAGCGAACGGCGGCAGCAAGTAGCAGTCCAGCAACCCGAATGAGAAACAGCCCCGCGCGGGGCTGTTTTGCGTCTGCCGCAGGTGTGCAGACAAGCCAGCCACGCAAGGATCGGCCCGGCCGGCACCCGGCCCATCTCCCCATTTCTGCCATGTTGCACTGCGATAAATTTGTTGCATTGCGATATCGGCCTGCACCGCCGACATTGCACAGGGGCTGGGCTTGCACGAGGGAGCCGTCGTGGCAGCATCGTTCCGGCCGGACATACAAGGATTGCGCGCGCTCGCCGTCGGCGGCGTCGTCGCCTACCATTTCGGCCTCACCGCGCTCCCCGGCGGCTTTGCCGGCGTCGACATCTTCTTCGTCATCTCGGGCTGGCTGATATCGACCCATCTCATGCAGGAGATCGGCGAGACCGGCCGGCTCGACCTCTGGCGCTTCTATGCCAGGCGCGCGCGGCGGCTCCTGCCGGCAGCTTTGTTCGTCATCCTGGTCACGCTGGCCGCCGGCTACTTCATCCTGGCGCCGCAGGAGCAGGCGCTCTATTCGCGCGGCGCCATGTTTGCCTCCGCCTATGCCATCAATCTGTGGCTGCTGCGCTGGTCGTTCGACTATTTCGCCGCCGACGCCACCAGCAATCCCTTCATCCACTTCTGGTCGCTGTCGGTGGAGGAGCAGTTCTATCTGGCCTGGCCGGCGCTGCTTCTGCTGGCCGCCTGGCTGCGGCCGGGCCGGCGAACGGCCGCAGCCATGATCGGCGTGGTCGGCCTCGCCTCCTTCGCCGCCTGCCTGTGGCTGACCAGCGCGGCGCCGGCCTGGGCCTTCTATTTCTCGCCGCTGCGCGCCTGGGAGTTCGCTGCCGGCGGCCTGGCGACGCTGGTCCCCATGGCTTTGCTGCAGCACCGCACCTGGCTGCGGCCAGCCCTTGGCTGGCTCGGCCTGGCGCTGATCGCGACGGCCTATCGCCTGTTGAGCGAGGACCTGCCCTTCCCCGGCTGGTATGCACTGCTGCCGGTTGCCGGCACCGTGCTGGTGCTGCTGAGCGGCGGCTGCGGGGAACAGACCAACGGGCGGACCGACCGGCACGTCCTTGGCCCGGCCACCGCTTTGTCGCTGCCGCCCTTGCAATGGATCGGCACGCTCTCCTATTCGCTCTATCTCTGGCACTGGCCGGTCATCGTCTACGCCGGGATGCTGACGCCCGATCTTACGGTGCCGCAGCGGCTGGGCTGCGGCGTGCTGGCGCTGGCGCTGTCGGTGCTCACCTATCACCTCATCGAGAACCCGGCACGACGCGGCGCCTGGCTGACGGTGGGCGCTCGCGCGCTCGCACCCGCGCTGGCGCTGACCGGTGCCGGCGTGGCGGTCGCCTACGCCAATGCGCATCTGGCCACGCGCAACATCGGTCCCGAGCAGCGCGGCATCGAGCAGGCGGCCGAAAGACCTTCCATCGCGCGGGCCGTCGACAAGAACTGCCTGGCCGACTTCCAAACGGTGACGCCGAAACCCTGCACATTCGGCCCGGCCGATGCCACCCGCACCATCGTGCTGTTTGGCGATTCGCACGCCGACCACTGGTCGACGCCGCTGATCGAAGCAGCCAGGCGCAACGACACCAAGGTGGTCACCTACCTCAAATCATCGTGCCGCGCCTCGCGGCTCTCCACCTTCAACACGGTGCTGAAGCGCGACTACACCGAATGCGACGCCTGGCGCGAGCAGGCCATATCAGAGATCATCCGCCGCAAGCCGCGCCTGGTGGTGATCTCCGAATTTTCCATCGGCAATCTGACCCGCGACCTGTCCGCTGCCGAACGCACCGCCGAAGTAGCGCGCTGGCAGGCCGGCCTGCGCTCGACCTTGCAGGCCTTCAGCCGGGCCGGTGTCGAGACGGCTGTTATCCGCGACACGCCGATCAACGCCAGCTTCGCCGGCTCCTGCGTGGCGCGCACCCTGTGGTGGCGCGAGGCACCCTCGCCGCACTGCGACACGCCAAGGGCCGAAGCCGCCAACGACAGCACCGCCGCCACCGAGCGCGCCGTGGTGACCAGCGTGCCCGACACCCGCTACATCGACCTCACCAACCAATTCTGCGGCCCGACCACCTGCCACGTCGTCATATCAGGCAAGCTGGCGTTTCGTGACAGGCACCATCTGGCGACGGGCTTTGCCGAGACACTGGCGGGGCCATTGGAGAGGGCCTTGTTTTAGACGCCTGGGCATCTGCGCCCCGGTCTGCATTGTTCGTCACATCTTACGAATCTGTGGAACGAGGCTGCAACTCGGCAGTTATATTAGCCTAACCTTGAAAAGGAGGCAGCTATGAAAAAGCTCCTGCTTGTTTCGGTTATCGCCATTGCTTCGGCGGCGGCGATGATCGCCCCCGCCGACGCCCGCAGCCGTATCAGTATCGGCATTGGCGGCTATGCAGACGACTATTACGGCGACGATTATTACAATGGTTACGACTATGGCGATCGCTACTATCGCCCTTATTACCAGTACGACGCCTATGACAACGGCTACAGGCCGCGCTATTACCACCGTCACCACCGTTGCCACATCGCACTGGTCAAGCATTGGCGCCATCACCACAGGATCGTCGAGGAAATCCGCGTCTGCCGATGATCTGATCCTGTGAAAAATGATCCGGCCGGCGCCGCCGGCCGGATATTTGCGCCGCTCACCCCACCCGCCTCCTCATCATCATCCCATAATGCACTGCCAACAAATCCAGCCCCACCTTCAGCAGCTTCGTCACCACGTTCCGGCCCTCGCCGGTCTGCTCGGACAGGCGCTTGAGCGAACCGTCCGCGCAGCAGACTTGTCGTACCACGGCGGCCACCTCCCAATGGCCTAACGCTCTTGTGGCGGCGGCATAGGCCCTGCCGGCGTCGAGAACGCTGTCGGCGATGCCGCCGCCCTCGCGGCCGCCGTCGATGCGCTCGGTCCAGCGCATCGGCTTGACATCAGCCTGCTGACTGCAGCGGAAATCCTCGCGGTAGCGCAGGCCTGCCTCGCGCTGCTGGCGCGACAGCGAGGTGATGCCGACGAGCGCATCGATGGCGCGCAGCCGCACGATGCCGCCGGTCGCGGCGCAGCCGTCATTCGACACTTCGTAGACACGCGCAGCCTCCAGCGTGCCCGCTGCCAGCCGCTTGCGGCCGAAGGCGTCATCCCTGAGCGCGAAATCATGGCCGATCTCGCGGCGTATGCGCACCTGCTCGGCCTCGCCCTTCGGCAATTTCGGCGCCTGCGGTTTTGCGGGTCTGGTCTTTTTGCTCATGGGAGGCTCCTGGTTGGGATGGTGGTGGGAGGCCGGCACGTGGCGATCCTTCGCGCGCCCTCGGCCCTGCCGGGCATCTCCCCACGCGGTGGCAGAGCGGAGCGGAGCGCTGCTCGGTTGGCCTTCAATGAACCGGAGGTCGTCGCCTCTTCGCCGCCGCGCCAGCATCCTTGCCGCCCGCCATCCAGGCTGATGGAACCGGCGCGAGCTTTCGACGTTATGTCGCGTCCATGCCAAGGGGAGGTTCGCCGATGACAGCCTTCATGCCGGTTACCGTGCGCTTTTGCGACAACAAAACCATGCTGGTCAGTTCGGTGGCCGGAGCCGCCGAGGCACTGCGCCACCAATGGCCCGACAAGACAGCGCCTGGCTATCTCGAGGCTTCCCGGCTGGTTACGCTCGCCGTGGACGGCATCTGCTGCCAGCGCATCGCGTTCGACGCCTTCACCAGGGCGGCCAAGCAACAGAACATACTGGTCGACAGGCCCAAAAGCCGCGCCCATGACTGGCTGGATGCGGTGGCTAGCCCGTGAGGAGCGGGCGCCGCCCGAAAAATTGATGCAACCGGCCCCCAGCGGGGCGCGTTTATGGGTGCGGTAGCTGGAGCCGCGCGCAAAGCGAAGGTGAACGCCGTGGGTACGATGAAAACCGGAGTGCCGCTCAAAGTGCGGGTGGAAGATGAGATCGAAGAGATCGACAGCGTCAGCGAAGCCGCCGATTTTCTCCAGCGCTGGCCGCTGGAGCGGCGCGGCCATGTCTACCGCAGCGCGCTGAACGCCTGCAGCGCGGCGATCGCCGCCCAGATTTCCGAAGCCGACGCCATGAAGGTGTTTACCGGCTTTGCCCGGGTGACTGGCATATTGGTCGGCGAGGGCAACCCGCCGATGGCGATGGACGCAAGGAGCATGCAGAGCCGCACGCCCAAGCAAGGCCGGCAGATGCCGAAATAGGGCTTTGCTTCTTTCTCCCCGTTTACGGGGGCGAGGTGTGATCCGCGCAGCGGACGAAAAGCCAATTGCTTGGCTTTTCGAACAGCGAACGCCCGGCAGGGCAATGAGGGGCGGCGCCAGCGCTTCGGTAAGTGGCATCTGAATCGGATGCTTGAATTTCATGTCAGCTTCCATCCTGCCTCGTCAGCGCTGCCCCTCATTGCCCTGCCGGCACCTTCTCCCCGTGAACGGGGGAGAAGAGATCAAACCTCACCCCGTCGCAACAAATACGCGGCGCTGGAAGCGCGCCTGGTGGTAGGTACAATAGCTTTTCAGCGCCCTGGTGCGCATGCCGCAGCACAGCATGTCGGCGCCTGGGCGGCTGCCTGGCGCCCCCTCTTCGGCAATAGAAATGTCCGGATCCCCCTCCACCGTCAGATCCAGCGGCGCACGGCAGCGTGAAAACAGGCAATCGATGAAGCGCATCGCCACGCCATGCGGCTGCCGGCCGATGGCCGCGCGCGGCGGCGCCGGCGCCTCCAGGCGATAGGCCACGCCGTCGGCGATCAGCACGCCCACCTCGCGCACGAACGAATGCGCGCGCCTGGGCCGGGCCACTTCACGCGCATGGATGTCCTTGGCGGCAAGCACGCCCTCCATCTTGCCGACGACAGGCGTCGCTTTCGCCGACGCGCCACTCGCCCGCTTGCTTCCAGCGCGCTTGCCCACGGCCTGCCTGGATCGCGGCGGCGGCCCCTTGCCATTGGCAAAGCCGATCGCGCCGAGCATGGCGTTGCGGTGCACGATGCCGATGATGGCGTCGCGCGACACCGGACTGCCGCGCAACGCGCTGAACGCGACTGCAATCCTGGAGGCTGAGAACCCATCCTTCAGCCAGCGGGCGATCTCGTGCAATTCCGCGTCGCTATAGCTTGCCATATCCAGCTCCATCCAAAGTTCGGCCGCGCGCCGTCGGGCAGCGTCAAGGTTCGACCCGGTCGCCAGGCCGCAGTCAGTTGTTTTTCAAGAGCCGGCTCTCAGCCGACCAGCCTCAGCCGGCTTGGGCCGATTTCCCGCCGGCAAGGTGCAGAAGCCGCGCTTCGGCCGTGTTTCTGTCCAGGGCGGAAACCGCCCTGCCCGTCAGCCTGTCGAACAGGATGACGGTGCCGTCCTCGGTGCGGATGCAGGATCGGCCTGCCGCAAAAACAGCGCCGGCGCCATGCCGGCCGAATTGGGGGCCGAAGCCGCTGGGAGCGGCGGCTCCGGCCGTTCCGGTCGCCGGAGACAGGCGGACCGGACCCGAGGCTGGTGCGGTCAAGCACTGGGCCTCGGGCTTCATCCGGGCCGGGGAGGAGGACGGCCGGGACGAAAGGGAATGGGCGGTTATGAACGCCGGGCGCGCCTCGCGTGAGGCCGGCGACTCGGCGCCATCAAAGCTGGACAGGTTTTGCATGACCGGATATAAGCATAACTCGAAAATAGATGCAAGCCATTCTTTCATAGACGAGAGCGGCTTTCATCCCTCACATGGGCGCCATGGCAAAAACGGAACTGTCGATCAAGGTCGGAGCGGCGATCCGCAAGGCGCGCAAGCAGCGCGGCCTGGTCATGCGCCACATCGCCGAGCACAACGACACCGATGTCGCCGCCGTCGGCAACTGGGAAACCGGCCGCAATCTGCCCAAGACCGAGAACCTGCTGAAGACCGCCGCCTTCCTGCGCGTCGACCCGGTTGCGCTGGGCCAGGGGCAGGTCGTGTTTCTCGACGATGCCGGACCGGTTGCCGATGCGGAGATCGTCACCGATGCGGGTCCACTACCCGCCAGCTCGATGGACATCGAGGTGCTGGGCGCGGCCGTCGGTGGCGACGATGGCGATTTCACCTTCAACGGCGAGCCGGCGGGTTACGTCCAGCGCCCGCCGGGCGTGCGCAACCTGCCGAAGGTGTTCGCCCTGCACGTGCTCTCGGATTCCATGGTGCCGCGTTACGAGCCCGGCGACCTGATCTATTGCGGCGGCCGCGACGCCGTACCGGGCGACCATGTGGTGATCGAGACCTTCCCGGAGGAAAACGAGCGCAACGGCAAGGCCTTCATCAAAAAGCTGGTCAAGCGCACGGCGGGCGAGCTGGTCGTCGAGCAGTACAACCCGCCGAAGACGCTGACCTTCAACCGCTACGCCATCAAACATGTCTGGCGCGTGATTCCGCTGAAGGAATTGCTGGGGTATTGAGCAAGGGATGCTCTTCCTTCTCCCCCTGCGGGAGAAGGAAGAACCAGCGCTGGCACCCTCCCACTCAAGCCCGCCGCGATCCCTCCAGCGGCACATCCCTGTCGCTCAGCATCCGCGCTTCGCTGCGCACGCGCTGGCGCTCGTCGACAAACGCCGCCTGGATCGAAATCGCCGTCCCCGGCAGTCCGTCGGCGCGGCAGGCCGAACAGACGATACGGCCCGACAGAGCGGACAGCGGCGTATTCCCCGTCACCCCGAACCGCTTCAGCTGATCGGGTCGCCACCACCTGTTGCGGCCACAATCGGCGCACTCGACCGAGATCGAGGCGACATGCGCGATCGTTGGTTCCTTGCCCGGCAATGCCATCGCCCCTGCCTCGTCTTTGTTCCTGATTTGTTCGCATATTCCTGTGTTTTACGCCGGGAGTCGAGTCGCAGTTTTCAAACTTTCCCAGAAGTTTTTCTTCTAGCGTAATTTGAGTTATGCTTTCATAAATGTATGAAAATGTGAGTCGGGTACGAACCTGCCCACTGCATCAGACCCGGGAGCGATAATGGACGCTTTTGCCGCCGATTTTGCCCGTTCCTGCGGCTACGCCGGCGACAGCCTGGCCTTGCTTGAAGCCTTCGAAGCAATCCGTCGCAGCGGCATCGCCCACGCCCGTCAGGATCACGTCAGGCGCAAGGCGGTGATCGACGAGTTGAAACCGTCGGAGGCGCTGTTCCTGGCCGCTATCGGTCCGGCACTCTCGGCGCAGGAGGTAATCGAGGACGCCGCCCGCTTCATAGCCTGCTGGCGCAACATACCGCGCTGGCGCCAGGAGCGGCGCCTGCCCGACCTGATCAGGGCCAAGCAGCAGCGCCTGGTGGCGCGCTATTTCCGCCGCCATGGCCACAGGCTCTGGGCAAGGGAAGCGGTGTGAGGACTGGACCAGCCATTTGCGGGTTCCATCAGCCATTTTTTCTTTCTAGACTGCGCAGGGGTGGCTGACCGTTCGACGTGCATAGTTTGGAATGTTCAAGACTGCCCGCTCAAAATTTCAAACCTGGATAACGGCCGGCGCGGGAACCATCGCCGCCCTGCTCGTCGCCGGCCTGATGGGCGCGTTCGGCGCCCTGCCCGCCCACGCCCCGCCGCAATTGCCGCCCGATGCCGCCATCGATGCCGGGCGCTGGCGGGTCCAGCCCGCGCGCGCCTATGTCAGCCGCGCCAAGGTCTATGGCGTGGCGCTGAAACCAGGCCAGAAGGCGCTGGTGTTGGAGGCCGATCTGACCAATCGCACGGCGCAATCCGACAAGGCTTATTTCAACGTCTTCAAGCCGGACGGGATCGACCTGCCCGATTCCACGCCGATGATCGCGCTGGCCCGCGATTCGACGCTGACGCCGGAACTGCATCCCGGCATGACCGAACGCATGGCCTATGTCTGGCCGCTTGCCGGTAACGCCGCCGTGCCGGCAAATCTCAGCTTCGGCGTCACCGCCGAGATCTTCAAGCCGCGCGACAATCTTTACGGCACGCCGGGCTGGTTCAATCCCTATCGGCTCGGCACCGTCACCATGCCGGTCGCCGACCTGCCCGAGAGCGGCTCATGAGGATCCGCGCCATCGGCAATCTCCTGATCGTCGCCGCCACCGTGGCGCTCAGCTACGGCATGCAGGTGTCGAAGCCGCATTATGCCGAACTCACCGCGCCGATCCCCATTGATGGCGCCATGCACGACACGGTGCGGGCGCGCAGCTTCGATGTCCGCCTCGACAGAATGGTCTTTGCGCGCACGCTGAAGACCAACCAGTTCGGCCAGGAAAGGCTGCTGACCACCAGCGGCCTGTGGGCGGTGGCGACGACCGATCTCACCGCCACCAGCACCTCCACCACGGTCGCCGACGGCACCTGGCAAGGCCCGACCGGCCTGCGCTACCGCCAGACGGAGCGGCTCAGCTATCGCCAGGATATGCCGCCACATGCCGTCGATCCAGGGCTGGAGAGAAGCGGCCTGTTCGTCTTCGAGTTGCCGGCCGACCAGATCCGAGGCGCCAGCCTGCTTATCGCCGCACGTCAGTTCGGCCCGCTCGACGCCCAGGCTCGCATCAGCCTCGATGCCGTTCCGACCGGTGCCGATGGTCAACCGGCGGATGTCTTGCCGCTATACGATCTCGACGCTCCTGCACCGCCGCAGGGCCAGACACGGCAGGGCCAGACACGGCAGGGCAAGACATGAGCGCGGTTTCAACCGACATCGACCCAGCCGGCGGTGGCGAGAAAAAATGGCGACGGCGCGGTCTTGCCGCGCTCGCTATCCTGCTGCCGCTGACGCTGGCCGAAACCAGCTATGAGAGCATCCGTGAATGGCTGCATGGCGAGGACCTCATCGCCAGGGATGTCGAGTTTGGCCAAGGCGCGCCGTTCGGCGGCAGCGAATGGCGGCTGGCCGATTTGCGCGGCGGCAAGGCCGGCCGCTTGCCCGAGCATGCCTTGGCCGTCATCGCCACCTTCGCCGTCACGGTCGGCGATCCCGATCTGCAAAAGCAGTGGCTGGGCTGCAAGGTGATGCTGACCGACGCCGCCGGCCGCCGCTGGCTGCCCGACTTCATCTCCGGCGTCAGCCTGCCGGACGGCGTGATGAACTGCACCTCGGCGATCTTCTCCGGCGCCAAAAAGGGCGAAATCATCAGCGTCGGCGAGACCTTCATCGTGCCTGAGGATGCCATCGAGACCATCCGCCCGGCCGTTGGCCTGGGCAGCGAGCGCCCATGGTTCCTGCGTTTTCAGCGGCCGCCGAAGTGACAGCATCCTTCTCCCCGTAAAGAAAGCTCACTTCCCCGCCCGCTTCGCCATCGAAAACGCCGTCTCCAGCACGGCGGCGAGAAAGCATATGCGCAGCGGCTCGATCAGGATGCCGGTGGAGGAATCCTGGAACGGGCTGCCGAAGAGCAGCGTCACGGCATGCGAAAAAATCTGCCAGATATCGAGCTCGTGTGGACCGATCAGCCGCGTCGCGCCGAGCCACAGCCAGGCCGCGCCCCAGTCGAGCAACCGGTAGCCGACCACCAGCGTGCACAACAGCACCAGGCTGGCGCTGACCGTCAGCCGCACGCCGTTGGCGATCGGCAGATAGCGCGAGCGGTAGCCGGCGATGAAATGCTCGACGAAATCGCGCAGGAATTTCGGCAGGCCGGCATAGCGCTGGCCGGCACGCTCCAGCCGGCCGTGCACGCGCATCAGGGCAGCATCGTCGCGCACATCATAGCCGTAGATCAGCGCCGTCATCACCAGCCAGATCAGCGGCAGGAGCATGAAGAAGAACAGGTTGACGGCAGCCGTCGACGGCGCGATCGAGGAGATCTCGACCGGCACCATGGGTGCGGCCGAGGCCATCGGCACCGGGTTTGCCAGCCCGTCCACCGATGCCTGCAGGGCCGACCAGAAATTGCGGCTCATCAGCCATTGCAGGGCCGAATCCTTCCATCGGCTGATCACGTAGAGACCGACGAAGATCCAGTTGGTCTCGCAGATCACCACCACGATCTGCCAGAACGACTCCGCACCTGTCTTAGCCTGCATGAATTTGGCCAGCCGGCGGATCAGCCAGGACACCGCCACGGAGACCAGCAGCCAGCGCGAGTCGAGCACGTCGAGCACATCAGCGCTCTGGCCGAAATCGGCCTGGTCGAGTGTTTCGCGCGAATACTGCCGCACGATGTCGCCCAGAAATCCCCAGGCGGCATAATAGGCGAAGAACGGCAGAAGCGCGATGGTGATCATCCGCACCAGCCGCGAGCCGCGCCGGTCAGCCTCGGCACCCGGCTTCGTTTGCGTCTCGGTGGTTGCGGCCTTGTCGGCGCCGCGCTGCGCGGCCACCACATGCGGCAGGCCGGGGCGCAGCACGTGGAACATTGCCACCGTCATCACCAGCTGCGCCAGCGCCACCAGCGTCAGCATCGCCAACCCGGCGAAGTGATTGGCCAGCGCCACCTTCGCCGCCAGCAGCATGAGGAGATCGCCGACCAGCACGCCGGCCAGCACGAGTGCCATGAGCTGCGGCCAGAACCGCCGCAGCAGCGAAAAACCTAGGGTGATCGGTCTGATGATATCGGCAAACATGAGGTTCTCTCACGATGCCACCCGCCAAAACCTTTCTAGCAAAGCATGATTGTTTTGCAAGGAATGGGGCTCCCTTCTCCCACTGTGGGAGAAGGGAGAACCGTCCCCCTCACCTTCTTACCCTCGACTTCAGCCACCGATCAAACGCCACCGCCAGGATCAGGATGAGCCCGATGACGATGCTTTGCGTGTAGGACGAGACATTGTTGAACTGCAGCCCGTTCTGCAGCACGCCGATCAGCGCCGCGCCCACCACCGTGCCGCCGACCGAGCCGATGCCGCCGAACAGCGAGGTCCCGCCGATGACGACGGCCGAAATGACGGTCAGTTCGTAGCCGATGCCCGCCACCGCTTCCGAGGAGTTCAGCCTGGCCGACAGCACGAAGGCCGCGAGCCCGGCGAAGAAGCCGACAATGACGTAGACCGAGACCAGGATGCGGTCGACGCGCAGGCCCGACAGCCGCGCTGCTTCCGCATTACCGCCGACGGCATAGACGGCGCGGCCATAGCGCGTGTAGCGCAGCACGATGTGGCACAGGATGGCGGCCGCCGCGAAGATCAGCGCCGGCACCGGCACCGGGCCGATCAGCCCGGTGCCGAACCAGCGCATCGAGGCGTCGAAGCCCGAGATCGGGCCGCCATTGGAGATGGTCAGCGTCAGCCCGCGAAACACCGTCAGCCCGCCCAGCGTGACGACGAAGGGCGGCACTTTCAGCCGGGTGATGACAAGTCCCTGCACGCCGCCGGCAGCGGCTCCGACGATGATGGCGGCCAGCAGCGCGGCGAACCAGCCGAACCCTTGCGTGCCGCTCGTCGACAGCGACAGCGTGTTGGCCGTGCCGCCCTTGGCGACCACGGCGGCGACCATGCCGCAGAAGGCGAGCAGCGAGCCGACCGACAGGTCGATGCCGGCGGTAAGGATGACGAAGGTCATGCCGAGCGCGATCAGCCCGGTGATCGAGATCTGCCTTGTGATGTTGAACAGGTTGATCGGGTCCATGAAGCTCGGCTTCAGCACCGTGAAGACGATGATCAGCGCCACCAGGAACAGCAGCGGCCCGAAGCTCATCAAAAGCCGCGCGAAGTTGATGCCGCCGCGCTGATCCTGCTCCCCCGCCACGCTCATAGTGTCTCCTTGCGGTCGAGTGCCATCAGTTCCATCAGTCTTTCCTCGTTTGCTTCGACGCCCGGCATCTGGCCGGTGATGCGTCCGCGGCGCATGGTGACGATGCGGTCCGACACCGCCAGCACCTCGGGCAGCTCGGACGAGATCATCATCACCGCAATGCCGCGCGCCGCAAGCTGCACCAGGATCTGGTGCACCTCGGTCTTGGCGCCGACATCGACGCCGCGCGTCGGCTCGTCGACGATCAGCACTTTCGGATCGCGCGCCAGCCAGCGCGCCAGGATCACCTTTTGCTGGTTGCCGCCCGACAGGCCCTCGATCGCCTGCTCGGCCGAAGCCATGCGGATCGACAGCATCTTTCGAAACTCGGACAGCGCATCGCGCTCGCGCCGCTCGGCCATGAAGCCGAAACCGTTGCTGAAGCTGCCCAGCGAAGCGATGGAGAAATTCGGCAGGATGCCCAGCGCGGCAAAGATCGCCTGGTGCTTGCGGTCCTCCGGCACCAGGCCGATGCCGAGCGCAATGGCGTCCGCGGGCGATGCCGGGGCGATCGGCTCGCCGTCGAGCGTGATGGTGCCGGCCGCGATGCGGTCGGCGCCGAAGATGGCGCGCGCCAATTCGGTGCGGCCTGAGCCGACAAGCCCGGCAACGCCGAGGATTTCACCGGCCTTGAGGTCTATGTCGACGCCGTCGAGCACGATGGCGTGTGGCGCCTCGGGGTCGCGCACGGTGCGCAGGCCGCGCACCGACAGCACGACATCGCCGGCCACCGCGCGTTGCGCCGGCCGGGCGTAGAGCTCGGACGCCGCGCGGCCGACCATCTTCTCGATGATTTTCGGCAGCGCGATCGGCCCGCCTTCACGGTTAAGGTGGCCGGCAAGCCTGCCGTCGCGCAGCACCGTCATGCGATCGCATATGGCGGACGCTTCCTCCAGCCGGTGGGTGACGAACATAATGGCGACCCTGTCCTTGCGCAGCCGGTCCATGATCGACAGCAGCCGCTGCACCTCGGTCTCGGTCAGCGCCGAGGTCGGCTCGTCCATGATGATCAGCCGGCTTTCCAGCGACAGCGCCCGAGCAATCTCGACCAGTTGCTGCTCGGCCACCGACAGTGCCGAGACCGGCGTCATCGGGTCTATGGAGAGACCGACGCGGGCGATGATCGTGCGGGAATCTTCCTCCATCTTGCGCCAGTTCACCAGCCCGAGCGGGCCGATCGGCGCGCGGCCGATGAAAATGTTCTCCGCCACAGTCAGCGTCGGGATCAGGCTCAGTTCCTGATAGATGGTGACGATGCCAAGCCGCTTGGCATCCTGCGGGCTGGAGGGATGATAATTGGCACCGTCGAAAGTGATGCGGCCGCCCGATGGCGGCATCACACCCGACAGGATTTTCAAGAGCGTCGATTTGCCGGCGCCGTTTTCGCCCAGCAGGCCGAGGATCTCGCCGGGGCGGATATCGAGCGAGACATCGCTGAGCGCGGTGACGCCCGAGAAATGCTTGGTGATGCCTTCGACGGCAAGCAGGATGGGTTCGGGCGAGGCGGCTTCAGCGGCTGGCGGCAAGGGTGGCTCCTTCCATGCAGTTGATGTCGCCTGTCAGCGCTTGAACACCCCCCTCTGTCCTGCCGGACATCTCCCCCTCAAGGGAGATTGGCTGTGTCACCGGCGACACCTTTTCTTTCAACATTTGGGAACTGGCGAAAGCAGGAGGAACAGTCGATCTCCCCCTTGAGGGGGAGATGTCCGGCAGGACAGAGGGGGGCGCTGTCCCGCCGGCTTTGCCAATCGGCCGATCCCCGCCAAACCCCTACTTCGTCTCGCCAATCCGCTCCGCCTTGTCGAGATTGTCCTTGCCGATGACGATTGGCGTCAGCAGCACCAGCTTCTCCTTCGGCTCGGTCTTGTCCTTGGCAAAGGCCACCGCGATGCGCACCGCAGTGCGCGACTGCTCGCCGGGGAATTGCTCGACGGTGCCCGCAAGCTTGCCGTCGCGCACGGCGACCAGCGCTTCGGGCAGTGCATCGAAGCCGTAGATCTTGACGTCGGTGAAGTTGCGCGCGGCACAAGCCTCCATGGCGCCCAGCGCCATGTCGTCATTGGCGCAGACGATGGCGTCGGGCTTGCCGTTGGCGGCAAGGCCAGCCTCGGTCACCGACAGCGCCTCGGCGCGGGCGAAGTTGGCGGTCTGCTCGAAGACGATCTGATACTTGTCCTTCAGAGGATCGAGGACATTGTGCACGCCCTTGTTGCGGTCGATCGCCGGGCCGGCGCCGGGCTGGCCCTGCAGATGGAACAGCTTGGCACCGTTGGGAAACGCCGCCACCACGGCGTTGGCTTCCGCCTCGCCGCCCTTCACATTGTCGGCGCCAACATGGGCGAGGATGCCCTCGACGCCGTCTACGCGGCGGTCGATCGTCACCACGGGAACGCCGGCCTTGACCGCTTCTTCGATGGCCGGCGCCAGGGCGTTGACGTCGAGCGGCGAGATGACGATGGCGTTGACCTTCTGCACCAGGGCGGCCTCGATGTCGGCGGTCTGCTTGGTGGCCGAGTTCTGGCCGTCGCTTTCGGTCAGATTGACGCCTTGCGTGGCGGCTTCCGCCTTGATCTCGTTCAGCATGTGCACGAAGAACGGAAAGCCGAGACTGGGCACCGAGCCAAGGATAGTGAGCTTGTCCTGCGCAAACACAGAAGGCGCGGCAACCATCATGGCGCCGAAAGCCGCGGACGACAGCAGGAATTCACGTCTGTTCATGGGATCCTCCTCCACAAGAACGCACGACCCGAAAACCGGGATCGGTTTCAGGAAGGATCATGCGTCGGTTCAAAGTGTGGAGCATCCTCCTTGCGCCCGAAAACGCATGCCGCTCCAGCTGGCCGCCGCTGTAAAAAGAGCCTCCCACCGACGCCTGCGCAGGGATGCTAACCCAGAGCCAACCATTTGTGCAACATCGATATAACAGCGGTGCCAGGCAAATTATCGGAATTGTCGGATTTTCGATTTCCGGCGTGGGGACCGCTTTGTCGGAAGACCTCCAAGGCAAGGCCGCCCCCTCTGCTTCTCAATCCAGGAACGCCAGAACACGCTGCCAAAGCAGCGCCGCGGCTGTGTCGTTGTAGTCGGGCAGAGCTGGATCCGAGAAATAATGTCCCGAGTTTGGATAGCGGAAGATCCGCACATCGGTTTGCGCGGCCTCGGCGGCGTGCTGCCAGGCGCGGACATCCGGCTCGGGGAAGAACGGATCGGTGTCGGCGACATGCAATTGAACCGGCAGGCCGGGCCGGATGTTCGCAGGCACGGTTGCCAGCCCATGCAACAGCAGCACCTTGGCCGTCAGCGGCCGCAAGGCCCAGACTGACGCGACCACGCCTGCACCCATCGAAATCCCCGCCAGCACCGTATCGCCGGGCGTCGAGGCCAGGGCATCGCGCGCCCTTTGGCAAATGACCTCCCAGCCGATCCGCGCCTTGATCGCGAAGCCTTGCTCGAGATCGTCCGTCGCCACGCCCGCATAGAGGTCCGGCAGCGAAACGGCGTGACCGGCGGCGCCCAGCTTTCCAGCGAGATGCCGCTCGTGCTCGCGCAGCCCCAGAACCGAATGAAACAGGATTATGTTCGCGGACATCCGGTCATGATACCTGCCGGCACATGCCGTCTCAACGGCTGGGTACGTCATGAGGCGTGCGGCTTCCATTCTCCCGGCGTGGCACTACTTTGGACTGAACCCAAAGCACTCGACTGGAGAACAACATGAAGCCGCAAATCATCTGCCATATGCTGGCATCCCTTGACGGCGGCCTCCACCCCAGCCGCTATACCTCGAGCCCCGATGGCACCCGGGCCGAGTGGTCGAGCCTCTACGAGCATATCCATAATGATCTCGCGGCTGATGCCTGGATCGTCGGGCGCGTCACCATGGCCGAGATGAGCAAGGCCGGCGCGCATCCGCCGGCCAATGCCGGCAAGGTCGACCGGCCCTATCATTTCGCGCAAATAGGTGCGGGCAGTTATGCCGTGGCGCTCGATGCCTCGGGCAAGCTTCACTTTTCCAAACCCGACATCGGTGGCGACCATGTCGTGGTGCTGCTTGGGCGCGACGTTGCCGACAGCCATTTGGCAGAGCTTGCCGCCGACGGCGTGTCCTATATCGTCGCGGAAACCGCCGATGTCGATCTCGCCGCGATGCTTGAGGTCCTCGGACGCGAACTCGGCATAAGCCGGCTGCTGCTCGAGGGCGGCGCCAGCATCAACGGCTCCTTCCTCGCCGCCGGGCTCGTCGATGAATTGAGCCTTCTCGTTGCACCCGCGATCGACGGGCGGGCCGCCAATCAGGGTTTCGTCGAGTTCGGCGAGAGCGGCCTGGCGGGCAAGACGCAGCTGTCCCTGAAGAGCTGCGAGGCGCTGGCGCATGGGCTCGTCCATCTGCGCTACGCGGTCAGCCCTGGAGCATAATCCCGAAAGGTCGCGGCGTGGCCCAGGGTCTCCGCGACGGAGCTGCGCTCCTGCTTCGTCCAGGGATGACGAAGTCAGAGACTTCGGCTCACCTCGAGCGTTGCTAAGCGCATCAATACCGCATGGCGTCGAGATCGGCGATCAGCGTCGGGCCGGTGGGGTGCCAGCCGAGCCGTGCCTGGGTCAGAGCGCTGGAGGCCGGCAGATCCATCGGCGCGAACATCGCCATCCAGCCGAAATGCTCCGCCGCCTTTTCCGGCGCAATGGAAACCACCGGCAATTTCAAACCCCGGCCGAGCGCCTCGGCGATAGCGCGCACTTCGACACCTTCCTCGCCGACCGCGTGATAGCGCGCGCCCGGCTGCCGCTTTTCCACGGCGAGCCGGTAAAGCCGCGCCGCATCGAGGAGGTGGCCCGCGGAGTAGCGATTGCGGCCTTCGCCGACATAGGCCGAGACGCCCCTTTCACGCGCGATCTCGATGAGCGGCGTGATAAGGCCCTGCTTGACCGGATTGTGGACCTGCGGCAGCCGCACCACCGACACATTGATGCCGGCGTCCAGCAAGGCATTGCCGGCCAGCTCCGAGGCGATGCGCGGATTGGGATGGCTGGCGTTGAAGACGTCCTCGATCGCCAACTGGCCATGCCCGGGGCTGCCCATGCCGACGCCGGAAGTGATCACCAGCGGCCGGTCGGAGCCGGCGAGCGCGGCGCCCAGTGCCGCGATGACGCGTTTGTCCTTTTCGCAATTCTCGGCAAACCGCGAAAAGTCGTGGTCGAATGCCGTGTGGATCACGCCGTCCGCCTTGGCCGCGCCATCGCACAGCCCCTCGGGCTCCTCGAGCGTTCCGCGATGCACTTCAGCACCGGCGGCGGCCAGCGCCTCGGCGCCGGCGTCGGAGCGGGTCACGCCGACCACCTGGTGGCCTGCCTTGATGAGTTCGGGAACGATCGCCGAACCGATGAAACCGGTCGCGCCGGTGAGAAAGATACGCATGCAAAATCTCCTGTACAGTTGCCTGCGTAATATTGCTGGTCTATTATTCTATTAAAGTAGTGATCTTATCGTGGTATAATGGCTAACAGGATGCCCTCCAATTCCGGCTCACTAGCAGCGTTCCTCAAAGACCGGCGCACCCGGCTTGATCCCGCATCATTCGGGTTTTCCGGACGCAGACGCACGCCGGGGCTGCGCCGCGAAGAGGTCGCACAACGCGCCAACATCAGCCCGACCTGGTATACATGGCTGGAACAGGGCCGCGGCGGCGCACCCTCGGCCGATGTCCTCAACCGCATCGCCAAGGGGCTGCTGCTGACCGAGGCGGAGCGCGAACATCTTTTCATGCTCGGGCTGGGGCGCCCGCCCGAGGTCCGCTACAGGGGCGTCGAAGGCGTCAGCCCCCGGCTGCAGCGCCTCATCGACACGCTCGATGCCAGCCCCGCCATAGTCAGGACCGCTACCTGGGACGTCGTTGCCTGGAACCGTGCCGCGAGGGTCGTGCTGACCGACTACAGCACCCTGCCCGAGGGCGAGCGCAACATTCTGCGCTTCATGTTCCTCAGTCCCCATATCCGCGCCAGGCAGCACGACTGGCAAAACCTCGCCCGTTTCGTGGTGGGCGCGTTCCGGGCCGATGCGGCACGCGCCGGCGCTGTCTCCCAGGTGCGTGAACTCGTCGACGAACTCTGCAGCGCCAGCCCCGAGTTTGCCGCCCTGTGGCGGGAAAACGGCGTGCTCAGCCATGGCGACGGGACAAAGCGCCTGAAGCACCCGGAACTTGGCGATATCGAACTGGAATATTCGGGCTTCGCGGTCGACGGCCGGCCGGATTTGAGCCTGACCGTCTACAACCCGGTCGACAGCGCCGTCGCCGACCGTATTCGCACGCTGGCCCTCACCCGACACCCCAAAGAGTAAGGGCGGGACGACCTATCCGCTGCGATGACTCCCGCCCGCTCTCAAGCGCGCTCGCAGACTGCCTTCAGGATCTGCAAGGTCGGTCCCCAGTAGAGATTGGCGTGCGGACGGATCGCCGGTTCGGCGAAGTCGCTGAGCGTCAGTGTCAACAGTGTTCCCCCATCCGCCGGCGCCAGGTCGAAGCTGACCACGGTGTGATTTTCGGGCACGTCCGCCAGACGCGAGGCCGACAGCGTGCTCCAATAGCTGTAGGCGAAGCTCATTCCCGGCTCAAAAGTGCGGATGGTGCCGTGGTTTTCGAACGGTATTCCGTGCAGCAGTCCGCGCATGACGATCGCGCCGCCGGCCTGCCCTTGCAGGCTGACGGTCAACTCCTCGTCGGACATCCATTGCGGGATCATTTCTGGCGTCGTCAGTATCCGCCAGACCTTGGCCGGCTCGGCACCGATGACGACGGTCTTGGTTATCGGCGCAGCGGACTCACTCATGGGGTGCAGATTATAGCGGATGCGGCGGCGACAATATCGCTGTTCCAGGCGGTACGGATGCCGCCATTGCCCCTTGCCCCGTATAGGAAGACAGCACCACGCTTGCGAAGCCATTGCGGCCCGTGGCATCTGTCGGCTCCACCAGCGCAGACGGCACCATGACACCACGGCAGACACGGCAGAGCGGCAGGCAGGCGGCGCCCGGCGTCAGTCTCAACCGGGCGCTGTCGAAGCTTGGCCTATGCTCGCGCACGCAGGCCGAGGTGCTGATCGCCGAAGGCCGCGTGCGCGTCGGCGGCAAGGTGGTGCGCGATGCAGCGCTGCGCGTCGACCTCAACCGCGACAGCATCGTCGTCGACGACAGGACGGTGGTTGCCGAGCGCAAAGTCTATCTCATGCTCAACAAGCCGCGCGGGCTGGTCACCACCCGCGACGACCCGCAACAGCGCGACACCGTCTATGCCTGCCTGGAAGGGCTCGATCTGCCCTTCGTCTCGCCGGTAGGCCGGCTCGACAAAGCCAGCGAAGGCATGCTGCTGATGACCAACGACACCCGGTTTGCCAACCGGCTGATGGACCCGGCCTCGCATCTGCCCAAGACCTATCACGTGCAGATCGGCACGGTGCCGGACGAGGCGATGCTGGAGACGTTACGCGCGGGCGTGACCGTCGACGGCGAGGTGCTCACCGCGAACGCGATCGAACTTTTGCGCAGTGGCGGCCGCACCGCCTGGCTGGAGATCGTGCTCGACGAAGGCCGTAACCGCCACATCCGTCGCCTGCTCGCCGCGCACGGCGTCGAGGTCCTGCGCCTCATCCGCATCGCTATCGGCCGCCTGCCGCTCGGCGACCTCGCCAAGGGTACGGCACGGCATTTGACAGCAGAAGAGTTGGCGCTGCTGAGGGGGTAAGCAGGGCGTGCCGCTGGTGCAGGCGCACGGCGATCCTTCCTGACGGAAAGCTGTCAGCAGGCTTGGCCTATAGGTCGGATGGGAGCCGGCCACGGCCTCAACGATCAGGGAGCCAATGCAATGAATTTCGTCTCCGTCCGCATCATCACGTCGGACGTCCAGCGTCTCGTTCACTTCTACGGTGAGATCACCGGCATGCCCGTGACGGTGTACACGGAAGACTTCGCCGAACTGGCGACGCCGACCTGCACGCTGGCGATCGGCAGCACACGCACCTTGATGCTGTTCGGCGGCGACATCGCCCGCCCCGCCGACAACCACACCGCCATCATCGAGTTCCGCGTCGGCGACGTCGATGCTGAATTCGCCAGGCTCTCGGACCTCCTCAGGAATATCACTGTGCAGAAGCCGACCACCATGCCCTGGGGCAACCGCTCGCTGCTGTTTCGCGACCCTGACGGCAATCTGGTGAATTTCTTCACGCCGGTAACCGCTGAGGCGATCAGGAAATTCGACAGATAGGGCGTAAGCGGCGCCGCTGGCCGAAGCTGCTCTATTTCTGGTTCCATTTCCGGATGACCGGCTCGCTCAAATCGTGCTCGTAGCCGAGCACGCTGATGCTGGCCGTATCGAGCACCAGCAGCGCGCCGCCCTCCGGCGGCAGCCCGATCCAGCGCGCCGCCAGCACGCGCAGAAAATGTGCGCTGGAAAACACCAATGTGCTGGCATTGGCCTCGCGCAGCCCAGCGATAATCCTGTCGGCCCGCGCGCCGACATCGGCCGCCATCTCGCCCTTTGGACACCCATCGCGAAACACATTCCAGCCGCGGCGCTCGGCCAGGATCTGTTTTGTCGTCAGCCCCTCATAGGCGCCATAGTCCCACTCCTGCAGATCGTCCTTCTTGACGCTCTGCGCGCCGAAGCCAGCCAGTACGCTGGTGTTGTAGGCGCGCTGCGACGGGCTCGACCATACCGCCGAAAAAGACAGGCCCTCGAGCCTGTCCGCGAGACCCCGCGCGGCGGCCTCGCCAACCGGGCTCAACGGCATGTCGGTGCGGCCGGTATGCTGCCCCGAAAGGCTCCATGCCGTCTCACCATGCCGGACCAGATGGATTTGCGGATACGAGTTGCTCATGGACTGCCTTTCAATGTCACCCGCACCTTAGGCGACGATGCGGCAAAGGGGAATCCGCTTGGTACAAGACTGCGTGGTCGCCTGGCCTTGATCCGCGGCGGGGCCGGCCCTGTGATCGGCCCGAGGCCGCAACTATATCAAGGCCAGCCTCCACAAGGCTCCCGCCACCTCAAGGGCATTGGCCCTTGCGCAACAGGTCATGTCATCATGTACAAACATTTGCTCATCGCCACGGACGGATCGGAACTGGCCGACAAGGGCGTTACCCACGGCCTGACATTGGCCAAGGGCCTCGGCGCCTCTGTTACTTTCATCACCGTCTCCGAACAATTCCCGATCTTCGCCTGGGGCGGCGCCATGGCCGGCTACGCCGCCGGCGATGAACTGGCCGCCTATCAGGAAGAGGCGCGCAAATACGCCAAGGAAGTTCTTGACAAGTGCAAGGCATCGGCCGACGCCGCCGGCGTCTCGGCGGAGGTCGTGCATGTCGAGGACAAGCGGCCCGCCGAAGCCATTCTGGAACTGTCGCAGGCCCTGGGCTGCGACCTGATCGTCATGGCTTCGCACGGCCGCCGCGGGCTGGGCAAGCTGCTCCTCGGCAGCCAGACGGCGGAAGTGCTGTCCTACACGGAGATCCCGGTGCTGGTCGTGCGCTAGGGCTACTACGGATCGCATGCTCCATCGAACCGGGTAATGACAATGTCGTTACGCTGTGCTAGATATGTGCAACGAAGGAGCCGTCCATGCCAACGTCACATCATCCGGTGCCGAAGAGCGTTCCGCTCAACATCCGCGTCAAGCCGGAAGTTCGCAATCTGATCGACCGCGCAGCCGAATTGCTCGGTAAGAATCGCACCGACTTCATGCTTGAAGCCTCGCAACGCGCCGCTGAGGAAGCGTTGCTCAACCGTCTCGTGTTTACCGTCGAACCGGATGTCTACGCTGCGTTTCTGGCACGCCTCGACGCGCCGCCGCAGCCCAACGACCGATTGCGCCGCACGATGACGACAAAGGCTCCGTGGGAAGCTGCGTGACGCTGTCGGTCCCGGTTCCACTCGCGGATCATCACGAACTCGGGGAATTTTCGTCGGGCATTACAGCGCTCGACGATTGGTTGAAAAAACGTGCTCGCACCAATCAAGCGGGCGGTGCATCCCGGACCTATGTGACTTGCAAAGGCAACCGTGTGATTGGCTACTATGCCGTTGCCAGCGGCGCCGTGAAAATGGTCGAAGCTTCCAGCCGTTTCCGGCGCGACATGCCCGATCCGATCCCCGTCGCAGTGCTAGGCAGGTTGGCCGTAGACCAAGCCTATCACGGTCGGGGCATCGGTCGGGCGCTGGTAAGGGATGCCGGTCTACGAATTCTCCAGGCTGCTGAAATACTGGGCATCAAAGGCATAGTGGTGCATGCGATTTCCGACGATGCCCGAGCTTTCTACATCACCATCGGGTTCGAGCCCTCGCCGGTCGAGCCGTTGACACTCATGGTCACGCTCGCTGATCTCAGCGAAAGCATTGGCTGACGACTTCCTGCCAGTGCTCTGGGGAAGTCCGGCGCCTAGAACACCAACTCCCCCACGAGATAGACCCCAAGCGCCAGCAACCCCGCGAAGAACACTTTGCGGAAGGTCTCGACGCTCATCTTCTGGCGCAGCGCCTGGCCGGCGAACATGCCGGCCAGCGCCGGCACAAGGGCTGCGACCGACCCCACCAGTTGCGCACTCGGCGACGCCAGGGCGCCTGCCTTGAACAACCCGATGGCGAGCGCCGCCGTCGACACGGTGAAGGACAGGCCGAGCGCCTGGATCAGGTCTTCTTTCTCCAGCCGCAGCGACTGCAGATAGGGCACCGCCGGGATGACGAAGACGCCGGTGGCGCCGGTGACCAGCCCGGTCGCCACCCCGACCAGCGGTGACATCAAGGCTTCGCGGCGCGCCGGCGTGGTGAAGCCGGCTTTGGCGAGGCCGAGGATCGCATAAAGCACCAGTGCGGCGCCCAGCCCCGCTGAGGCCGCGCCCGTATGCGTGCCGGTCAGCAGGCCGGCGCCGGCAACGGTGCCGAGCATCACGCCGGCCATCATCGTCCACAGCCGCTTGCACAGCCGGCCGAAGGACGGGCCGGTCAGCAATTGCCAGAGGTTGGTAACCAGCGACGGGATCAGCAGCAGTGCCGCGGCCTGTGCTGGCGGCATCGTCACCGCCAGCAGGCCCATCGCCACGGTCGGCAGGCCCATGCCGACGACGCCCTTGACGAAGCCGGCGGCGAGGAACACGGCGGCGATCCAGGCGAGGATGCCGGCGCTCAGCATGATCGTATCTTCAGGGCCGGATCAGTCATGCAGCAGCATATCGGTTGCTTCGGCATCCGGGCTGACGGCCTTTGCCGGCGCCGCATCGCGGCTGGTGGATACGACCGTCGCCGCGCATCCCCGCAGGCCTGATCCCGCTCGCGCCATGGCAAGGCCGGCCACCGCAATGGCCAGCACGATCGCCGTGCTTTCAAGAATGCCGAGCCGCCCTGATGTTCGTTCGTTCATCACAAGATCTCCTTCGAAACTGTTTGACGAAAATCCTGGCCGATCACAATGTGGAAGTTGCGCTGCCAGCCTTCGGCCAGGGCGAAGGCTGGAGAGCCGACCGCCTTCCCGGCGCTGAATATTCGCAGGAGCAAGAGAATGCGCTTCGATCTGGTCGATCTCCGCCTGTTCCTGCTGGTCGCCGAACGCGGCAGCATCACCCATGGCGCCGAGCTTGCCGGACTGGCCCTGGCGTCGGCCAGCGCCCGCATCAAGGGCATGGAGGAGCGGCTCGGCGCGCCGCTGCTGGAGCGCCGGCGCCGTGGGGTGGTGCCGACGGCGGCCGGACAGGCGCTGCTGCATCATGCGCGCGCGGTGCAGAACCAGATCGAGGCGATGGCCGGCGACCTCGCCGCCTATGCCACCGGCCTGCGCGCCCGCGTCCGGCTGATGGCCAACACCGCCGCCACAGCCGAGTTGCTGCGCGAGATCCTGCCCGCCTTCCTTGTCGCGCACCCCGGCATCGACATCGAGCTCGACGAGCGCCCCAGCCATGAGATCGCGCAAGCCGTGGCCAGTGGTGCGGCCGATCTCGGCATCGCCGCCACCTGGGCCGGCCTTGCGCACCTCGAGCAGAAACCGTTCTTCATAGACCGGCTGGTGGTGATCGCCGCGCGAAACCGGCCCGGCCTTGAAGGCCGCACCGTCAACCTCACTGAGCTTCTCGGCGAATCTTTCGTCGGCCTCAGCACCGGCCATGCGCTGCAGGAGCACATCGCCCGCCAGGCGGCCCGCCTTGGCGGCCATCTGCATGTCCGCATCCGCGTTCCCGGCCTCGACAATGTCTGCCGGCTGGTCGCGCAAGGGGCCGGCATCGCCATCGTGCCGGAAAGTGCCGCCCGCCGCTCGGCGCGGACACTACGCACACTGCGGCTGACCGACGACTGGGCAACGCGCCAGCTCAACCTCTGCGCCCGCCACTTCGACGAGTTGACACCGCAGGCAAAATTGCTCGCGACAGCGCTGGCGTGAGCCGGACAGCGAGCACCTATCCCCATCAGCGCTGAATCATTGCCTTGCTTTTCAAATATTCGTGACGTAGCTTGTTTGCACATTGGCAAAAAAATCGCCAAACTTTTTTCCTTTTGTGAAAGACGGGGACTTTGCGGGAACATCTCGATCTGACCGATCGGCGGCTGGTCAAACAGCTGTCGCAGGACGCCCAGCCGGGCATCAACCGGATCGCCGAGATATTGGCGATTTCGGTGCCGACGGTGCGCTCGCGGCTGCGCAACCTGCTCGACCGCAACCTGCTCAAGATCGTCGGGCTGCTGAACCTGACCGAGCGCCCCGAGCTGATCTCCGCCATTGTCGGCATCAATGCCCAAGGGCGCGGCCGGGCCCGCGAACTGGCGCAGCGCATTGCCGAACTGCCCTTCGTCAACTCGGCTTCGGTGGTCACCGGGCGCTTCGATATCATCGTCGACGTGACGGTGGCCGGTGACGTCGCCGACCTCTACCGCGTCACCAGCGAACTGATCCCCGGCGCCGGCGAGCCGGGCGAAGTGGTGCGCAGCGAGACCTTCGTCGTCATGGCGTCCTGCAACAAATGGGTCAGCCTGCCGGAAGGCTGCTGGTCGGACGACCGCAAGGAGCCGGCATGAAGATCGCGGTACTCGGCGGCATCGGCCTGCAGGGCCGGGCGGCAATCACCGACCTCGTCGCCAGCGACGGCGTCGAGGAAATCGTCTGCGTCGATACCGCAGCGGACGGCCCGGCCCGGCTTGCCGGCCTGACCGATCTTGCCCGCGTGCGCTTCGTCGTGCCTGAGGGCGCGATCGGCCCGGCGCTGGCCACTGTGCTTGATGATGTCGACGCCGTCATCGACCTGTTGCCGCAGCCGCTGATGCGCGAGGCGGTGCAGGCCGCGATCGCCACGCGCACGCCGCTGGTCACCACCAATTACGCCAAGTCGATCGCCGACCTGGCGCCGGCCGCCGAACAGGCCGGTGTCTCGATCATGACCGAATGCGGGCTCGACCCCGGCATCGACCTCGTGCTCTACGCGCGCGCCGCCAGGCAGTTCGACTCGATTTCTTCGATCGATTCCTATTGCGGCGGCATCCCCGAGCCGCAGGCGATGGCCAAGCCGCTGTGCTACAAGGTGAGCTGGAATTTCGACATGGTCCTGGTCAGCCAGAACCGCGACAGCGTGATGATCGAGGACGGGAACCGTGTCGCAGTGCCTGCCGGCCAGCAGCACGACAATCCGTTCATCCATGAAATCGAGGTTGCCGGCCTCGGCAGGCTCGAGGCCTTCCCCAATGGCGACGCGCTGCACTATGTCGAGATGCTGGACGCCGCAAAAGGGCTGCGCCGCTCCGGCCGCTACACACTGCGCTGGCCGGGATGGTCGGCCTTCTGGGCGCCGTTGAAGGAACTCGGTTTCCTCTCTGAGGACAAGGTGCCCGGCACCTCCAACAGCCCGCGCGAATTCCTTGGCCGGCTGCTCGACCCGCAATTGCAATACGGCCCCGGCGAAAAGGATCTTTGCGTGATGCGCAATGTCTTTTCCGGCCTCGAAGGCGGCCGCGCCAAGACGGTGACGTCGGACCTGATCATCGAACGCGATCTCGTTTCCGGCCTGTTCGGCATGAGCCTCGGCGTCGGCTATCCCGCCAGCATCGTGGCGCAGATGCTGGCGAGGGGCGAGATCACCAGACCCGGCTTTTTGAACCCGCTGCTGGATGTGCCCGACATCAGGTTCTTCGATGAATTGGCCAGGCGTGGCATCACGGTTTCCGAGACGGTGGCACGGGACTGAGGCGAAAGATTTTCGAACGGTGGCTGCCGCCGGCAACGGCGCTGCCGCTCAAAAAGGAGCCCAAGGAGAACCGCGGGCACACATTAACGACAACAGGGAGGAATACCGAAATGAAGATTGCCAGACTTTTCATCGCCGGAAGACTTTTCATCGCCGGGCTTGCGCTCGCCGGGCTCACCGCTGCGGCCAGTGCGGGTACGCTCGACGACATCACCAAGCGCGGCGAATTGCGCGTCGCCGTGCAGACCCAGGGACCGCCCTTCTCGCTGGTCGGCGCCAATGGCGAACGCACCGGCAGTTCGGTCGAACTGGCCGAACTGATGGCCAAGGAAATGGGTGTGAAAATCACCTTCCTCGACTTCGACTGGGATGGTTTGATCCCGGCGCTGCTGTCGGGCAAGGCCGACCTGCTGGTCGCCGACATGACACCGACGCTGGCGCGCGGCATGAAGGTCGCGTTCACCACGCCTTACATGTACACGGGCAGCACCGTCTTCACCAAGGCCGACAGCAAGTTCAAGACCACCGAGGACTGCAAGGCCAAGGGCACCAAGATCGCCGTGCTGCTCGGCGCCACCGGCGAGAAGGAAGCCAAGAACGCCTTCCCCGATGCCGACATCAAGAGCTACAAGGGTGGCGGTCCGCTGCTGCTCGACGCCGTCAACAACGGCCAGGCCGATTGCGGCGTCAACGACGTCTCGGCGGTCAAGGGCCAGTCGACCGCCTATCCGGCCGGCACCTTCACCATCATGCCGGACCTTCTGTCGAAGGAGCCGCTTGCCTTCGCCACCCGCTATGATGAGCCGGACCTGTTGATCTGGATGAACCTGTTCCTCAACCAGGTCACTATCGACGGCCGCCTGCAGAAGAACCTCGACTACTGGGTCAATTCCGACGCCTGGAAGAAGGATCACTAAGCAGCGATAAATCCAGGCGGTTTCGCGCGCATCTTAAACGCCGCGAAGCCGCCCGGAATTTCGTTTCATCGTCGTTGCCTGCGCTCTGGGGATTTCACCCAACGATGCTCGAAAATTTCAGTTTCCGCACCATCGTCGAATACCTGCCGTTGTTCGGACAGGGCCTGGTCACGACCGTTTGGCTGTCGGCGCTGTCCTTTGTCGGCGCGCTTATCGTCGGCATCGTGCTGTGCGCCATGAATCTGCAGCGCGGCTGGCTGTTTCGCGCCCCAGCCAAGGCCTATATCGATGCGGTGCGTGCCACGCCCTTGCTGGCGCAGCTCTATTTTCTTTATTTCGGCCTGCCCCGGCTCGGCTTCGTTCTGCCGGAACTCGTCGTCGGCATCCTCGCGTTGTCGCTGAACAGCGGCGCCTATATCGCTGAAATCATTCGCGCCGGCATCCTGTCGATCCCGCGCGGCCAGGTCGAGGCCAGCGTCGCTTCGGGCATGACCTATGTCCAGCGTATGCGCCTTGTCGTCCTGCCGCAAGCCTTCAAGGTGACGATCCCGCCGCTGCTCGGCCAAGCGATCGTGCTGGTCAAGGATTCCGCCCTTTTGTCGCTGATCTCGGTTTCGGAACTGACGCGCGCCGGTCAATTGCTCGCCTCCGACCGCTTCATGCCGGCGGAAGGTTTCCTCACCATCGCCGCCTTCTATCTGCTGCTCTATTACGGCCTGAAAGGACTGGCTGGGCTCTCCAGCCGCTGGCTCGGCACAGCGGGGGCGCGGACATGATCTGGCAACAACTGCAAAGCCTCGCCGGCTCCTATCCACTGGCCCTGCGCGGCCTCGGCATGACCGTGTTGCTGTCGCTGATCAGCCTGGTGCTCGGCACCATGCTCGGCTTCGGCCTCGGCATCTTGCGCACCGGCGGCAACCGGCTGATCTCGGGCTTGATCGGCGCCTGGGTCGACCTGATCCGCGGCACGCCGTTCCTGGTGCAGATCTTCCTGATCTTCTTCATCCTGCCGGAGTTCGGCGTCGAGCTCGACGCCTTCACCGCCGGCATCATCGCGCTGACCAACCTCGCCGCCTGCTTCATCTGCGAGATCGTCGTCGCCGGCATCCGCTCGGTACCGACCGGCCAGGTCGAGGCGGCACTGGCGTCCGGCCTGTCGCGCTGGCAGCGCATGCGCCAGGTGGTGCTGCCGCAGGCGATGCGCATCGTGCTGCCGCCATTGGTCGGGCAGTATGTGCTGCTGATCAAGGATTCTTCTGTCGTCTCGGCCATCGGATTGACCGACCTCACCCGCGTCGGCTGGCTGGTGGTGCAGCGTGTGCCCAACGGCCTGCTGGTGTTCTTCCTCGTCGGCGTCGGCTATTTCATCGTCTGCTATCCGCTGATCATGCTGGCCCGCCGGCTGGAGCAGCGCATGGGCGCGGCGCATGGCGAGGTGCAGTTGTGACTTCCAACCCCAAAGGTCCAGAAAACATGACCAAAACGGGCCTCGCCAAAACCGGCATGATCGACTTTCGCGGCGTCAACAAATGGTTCGGCACGCTTAATGTGCTCAAGGACATCACGTTGAGCGTCGAACCCCGCGAGGTGGTCGTCGTCTGCGGCCCGAGCGGCTCGGGCAAAAGCACTCTGATCCGCTGCGTCAACGGCCTGGAGGCGATCAAGGACGGCGATCTCGTCGTCGACGGCCAGCGCCTGGGCGACCCCGCCACCAACATGACCCAGCTGCGCACCGAGATCGGCTTCGTCTTCCAGTCGTTCAACCTCTACCCGCATAAGACGGCACTCGAAAACGTCACGCTCGCCCCCATCCATGTCCGCAAGATCCCGCGTGCCGAAGCCGAAAAGGCCGGCCGCGAATTGCTGGCCAAGGTAGGCCTCGCCGACAAGGTCAATGCCTATCCAGCACAGCTCTCCGGCGGCCAGCAGCAGCGCGTGGCGATCGCGCGTTGCCTCGGCATGCGGCCCAAGATCATGCTGTTCGACGAGCCGACCTCGGCGCTCGATCCCGAGATGATTTCCGAAGTGCTCGACGTCATGGTCGCGGTCGCCGAGGAAGGCATGACCATGATGGTGGTGACGCACGAGATGGGCTTTGCCCGCAAGGTCGCCCAGCGCGTGGTGTTCATGGACGCCGGCGCCATCGTCGAAAGCGGCACGCCCGACGAGTTCTTTTCACACCCCAAAACCGACCGCAGCCGCGCTTTCCTGAGCAAGATTCTGCGGCACTAAAGGCGGGCGGTCAGGTCGCCTCTTCCGCGCTGCCGCCAATCGCAAACGCTGCCGGGCCGCCGCGCCGCCTGAGCAGCGCGATGGCGAGGAAGGCGATGACCCCGCTCGCGGCGACGACCACCAGCACCCACAAGGAATTGGCGACGGATGTCCGCGCCATCATGAAGGCGAGCGCGAACGGCGCGAAGGCCGAGGTGAACTGGCGGGCAGCGCTCGCCCATCCCAGCCGCGCGCCATAGCCTTCGCGGCCGAAGAGTTCGAGCGGCAAGGTGCCGCCGACGATGCTGGTGAGGCCGGAGCCGAGGCCGAACAGGAACACGAACACGAAGGCGCCGGGCAGCCATGGCGTGGTCAGCAACAGCGCACACAGCCCGGCCGTGAGCAGTGACGCGGCAATGACGGCAAGGTGCGTCTGCTGCAGCCGCCCGCCAAACAGCATGTTGATCAACCGGCTGGCGACCTGCGCCGGCCCGAACAGGGTCGAGACGAAGAGGCCTGCGGTGCCGAGCCCAAGGGCCGCCGTCAGCGGCACCATGTGGATGAGGATCGCCGACAGCACGAAGCCCTCGGTGGCGAACCCCGCCAGCATCAGCAGGAATGCGGCCCGGCCGCGCCGCGCATCGAGCGGCATTCCCGCTTCATGGGGGGCGGAACCGCGCTCATGCGGCGTGACCGTTGCGTGGCGACGCGACAGGCGCATCAGCCAGGCGTGGATCGGCAGGCATAGGCCGAGATTGAGAGCGGCGAACAAAAGGTAGACCTCGCGCCATGTGAGATGCGCATGCAGCGCCGAGGTCAGCGGCCAGAACAGGGTAGAGGCAAACCCGGCGATCAGCGTCAGATGGGTGATGCTGCGTTGCGGCCGGGGAACCCCGACCTGCACGATCGCCACGAAGGCAGCGCTGTAGAGGACGAAGCTGGAGGCCAGTTCCATCGCCAGCAATCCCAGAACGAAGCTCACGCGGCCGGGTGCGACGGCGCACAGCGCCAGCGCCACAGCCGCCGCGACCGAGCCGGCGGTCATGATGCGGCCGGCGCCGAAGCGGTCGGCCCACCGCCCGGCAGTCGGCGCGAACAGGCTGCCGGCAAACAGCGAGGCCGACAGGGCTGCGAATACCCAGCCTTCCGTGAGCCCGAACTCGCGTGCCATTGCCGGCGCCAGGATCGAGAAGCTGTAATAGAGCGTGCCGTAGCCGATGATCTGGGTCAGCCCAAGCGCCCAGATCGCCTTGCGCAGGACGGATCGTTCAGGCATCGACGCCGGCCGCCATATTCTCTCGCGTCTCGGTGGCCGGCGCGGTTGCGCAGCCGCAACCCGATGCGCCGGTTGCCTTGGCGTCCGCATCCCTGACGCAGCAGGCATCGACAGCGGCGGGAGCAGGCCCGCCACAGCAGCCGGCGCTTTCCGATACCGTCGCGACACCGACGGCACTGCACACGCCGGTCTCCGGCAGCACCAGCCGCACCTCGCGGGCCGCGGCATGGTCTCCGGCAATATCGGCCACCACCGAGCGGACCTGCTCGTAGCCGGTCGCCATCAGGAAGGTCGGGGCACGGCCGTAGGATTTCGAGCCGACGATGGTGAAACCGAGTTCGGGCTGCGCGAGCTCCGCAATGCCATGCGCGGGAACCGTGCCGCATGAGTGGAAGTTCGGATCGATCAGCGGCGCCAGTGCCGGCGGCGCTTCGACGACGGGATCGAGCGCGATGCGGATTTCGCCGAGGAACGACAGGTCTGGCCTGAAGCCGGTGGTGACGACGATGCGGTCCACGGCCATGCTGAACGGCTTGCCGGCGAGGTGGGCGTCGACGGCAAGCTTCTCGCCTTGCGTCTCGATGCGGTCGACGGCGAAGCCCGTCAGCATGTTCAGCCTGCCGTCCGCCATCGCCTGCCTGGCGGCCAGCCCAAGCGCACCACGTTCCGGCAATTGGTCGTTCAGCCCGCCGCCGAGCAATCTCTCGATGCTGGCGTGCCGCAGCGCCCAGAAGATCTCGGTGCCAGGCGCGCCATCCTGCAACTCCATCAGCGCCAGCGCGACGTTGATGGCCGAGTGCCCGCCGCCGATGACCAGGATGCGCTTGCCCGCATAGTCTTCTCTCGCCTTGCCGACCACGTCGGGAATGCCATAGGCGATGCGTGCCGACGCCTTGCCTTCGCCGGCAACCGGCAGCCCGTCGATGCCGATCGGGTTTGGCCGCCACCATGTTCCGGATGCGTCGATGACGGCGCGTGCGAGAAAGCGGTGCTCACCGCCGCCATCGCGGTAGCGGATGACGAAGGGCGCGTCCTTGCGGCCGTCATTGGCGACCTTGTCGTGCCCCTGACGGGTGATCGCGGTGACCTCGGCGCCGAGCTTCAGATTGGCGGCGATCGCCGGAAGCCGGCCAAGCGGCGCCAGATAGTCGCGCACGATCTCGCCGCCGGTCGGCAGGCCCTGGCTGTCCGGCGCCGTCCAGCCGGAGCGGTCGAGCAGCGCCCGCGCCGCCGCGTCGATGTTGTATTCCCACGGCGAGAACACCCGCACGTGGCCCCATTCGAGCAGTGCGGCACCAACGCTTTCGCCGCGCTCCAGGATCAGCAGGCGGATGCCGCGCTCGACCAGATGCGCCGCGGCGGCAAGGCCGACCGGGCCGGCGCCAATTACCGCGACGGGAAGATCTGTCATCATGTCCATAGGTTCGATCCTTCCGGTATCTTCGAATTATACGCGCAGAAAAATCAGGCCAGTGCTTTGCCGACGGCGGGCGCGCAGACAGCATCCGCGCAGCACTCGTCGGCGAGATAGCCGATCAGCGCATTCATGCCGGGATAGTTGGCGCGGCAGATCAGCGTCGTCGCTTGCCGTTCCTGCGTGACAAGCCCGGTATCGACCAGCCGTTTGAGGTGATGCGACAGCGTGGAGGACGGAATGTCGAGCCTGCCCTGGACGCTGCCGACGGCAAGCCCGTCATCACCGGCCCGCACCAGGATGCGATAGAGCTGAAGCCGCGTCGGATTGCCGAGCGCTTCAAGCTGCGCGGCTGCTTTTTCGAGTTTCATGGAAATAAGCTACGCGGCACTTTTCGCGCCGTCAACCCAATTTCGAAAATATGGAAATAGCATCAGCCGGCGCGCTTGCCCGAGGCGTAAATGACCACCTCGCCATCCTCCTTGGTGAACGTGCCGATGTCCGGATTGGGCAGAATGTCCAGCACCTTTTCCGACGGCCGCGCCAGTACGACGCCGAGCGGACTGACGACGATCGGCCGGTTGATCAGGATTGGATGTGCCAGCATGAAATCGAGGATCTGCTGGTCGGACCATTTCGGGTCGGCAAGGCCGAGTTCGGCATAGGGTGTGCCCTTCTCGCGCAGCAGGCCGCGCGGTGTAATGCCCATCGCCGCGATCAGGTCGACCAATCTTTCGCGCGATGGCGGCGTCTTCAGATATTCGATCACCTCCGGCTCCTCGCCCGACTGGCGGATCATGGCCAACGTGTTGCGCGACGTGCCGCAATCGGGATTGTGGTAGATGGTGATGGTCATTTCGAGGTCCTCTCAGCCGACATGGTATTCCGGACGGCGCCGCCCATCTCGTACCAGCCCTTGCTGCGGTTCACGATCCACACCACCGAGAGCATGACCGGAACCTCGATGAGCACCCCGACCACAGTGGCAAGGGCCGCGCCAGAATTCAGCCCGAACAGCGCGATCGCGGCGGCCACCGCCAGCTCGAAGAAGTTCGACGCGCCGATCAGCGCCGATGGTCCAGCCACGCAGTGCCGTTCGCCGCTGAGGCGGTTGAGCAGATAGGCAAGACCGGAGTTGAAGTAGACCTGGATCAGGATCGGCACTGCCAGCAGCACGATCACCAACGGCTGCGCAATGATCTGCTCGCCCTGGAAGCCGAACAGCAGCACCAACGTCGCCAGCAAGGCAACCAGCGACAGAGGCTGCAGCGTGGCAAGCAGGGCCTCAAGCCCGGCCTGTCCCCTCGCTGCCAGCAGCCGGCCACGAACCAACTGCGCGACGATCACCGGCGCGACGATGTAGAGTGCGACCGACAGCATCAGCGTGCCCCATGGCACGGTGATCGCCGACAGGCCGAGCAGCAGGCCGACGATTGGCGCGAAGGCGACGATCATGATCGCGTCGTTGAGCGCCACCTGCGACAGCGTGAAATTCGGCTCGCCGCGCGTCAGGTTCGACCAGACGAAAACCATCGCCGTGCAGGGCGCCGCGGCAAGGATGATCAGCCCGGCAATGTAGGAATCGATCTGCACGGCGGGCAGCCACGGCCGGAACAACCAGCCGATGAAGAGCCAGCCCAGCAGCGCCATCGAGAACGGCTTCACCGCCCAGTTGATGAACAGCGTCACGCCGATGCCGCGCCAATAAGTGCCGACCTTGGCCAGCGAGGCGAAATCGACGCGCAAGAGCATCGGCACGATCATCAGCCAGATCAGTACGGCGACAGGAATGTTGACCCTGGCGATCTCGGTCGACGCGATGGCGCCGAACACGCCCGGCAGCAGATGGCCAAGCGCGATGCCCGCGACGATGCACAGTGCCACCCACACCGTCAGATATTTCTCGACGAAGCCGATGCCGGGCCGCACCGCCTCAGCTGCGTTCAGAGCATGATCGGTCATGATGGCTTCCTTGTTCGAACGGCGCGCGGCGGACAGTCACAAGCCCCTCAGCAGTCACAGGTCACGGCATTGATGACCGGGCGGCAGAGCTCCGGCGCGCCATTGCAGCAATCTTCCATCAGATAGGCCAGCAGGTCGCGCAAGCCGGTCATGTCGGCGACATAGCGCACGGTCCTTCCGTCGCGTTCGGGACGGATCAGCCCGGCATGGGCGAGCACCTTCAGATGCGCCGACATGGTGTTCTGGATCGTGTCCAGCCTCGTTGCGATCTCGCCGGCTGGAATGCCTTCCGGGCCGGCACGCACGAGCAGCCGGAAGACATCCAGCCGCGTCTCCTGGCCAAGTGCGGCCAGCGCGTTCAAAGTGCCCTTCCTATTCATATATCCGAATCCTTGGATTTATGGATTCGTGAATATCGACTCCCCCACGATCTGTAAAGGATGTCCGCCGCTATGATGTGACGGCAAGCACCTTTCCCGTATCGTGCTGGCGCACGAAGTCCACCCGGGCACCGTCCCAGTGGTAGCTGTAGTGGCGGCCCTGCACTGGAACGGCAATGACGTCGGGCCAGAAGATGCCGATGCAGCCGCCGCCCGGCATGCGCACGCTGTTCCACACCAGCCCGTCGCTGCCTGCTGCCCGCAGCGCCCGCCCTTCCGCCTGCGAGGCGGAATAGTCGTCCGGGTCGAGCACGCCGGGCACGGCGTTGACGTCATCGAGATCGCGGTCGACGTTGCCGATCAGCACGCGGAAATCCGCCGTCCAGCCCGGCCCTTCGTTTGTGGCGCCCATGAATTTCTGATGGTGGTGGATGGTCTCGGCCAGCGCCACCTCCTCGCTGTCGCCGGCATAATAGATCCCGTAGCTGCCATCCGAGAAGCGCCCCGGCCGCAGCGTCGAACAATGCACGAAGGGCGCCATCACGAAACTGGCGCCGGGGCCGGAAACCCGCCTTGCGGCAGCCACCTTGCCGAGGTCGCCGATCTCGAACCGTACGCGCGGGTTGGTCTTCGCCTCGACGGCGGCCAGCGCCTCCCAGTCGCGCGGGTCGGCAATGTCTTCGAACAGGTCGATCGGTGGGTGGATGGAACGGATGATGCGGAAGGTCTGGTGCCAGTCGACGCGGCGACGGACCGCAAGCCCACTCACCATGCACCACGCTCCGCATCGAGCCATTCGCGCATCGCCGAGAGATCGGAGATTTCGCCGCGCAGCATCAGGTCGAGCGCCGACTGGCCGCCAAAGGTGGCATTGGGCTTGCGGATCCAGGCATAGCCGCGCGCCGGCTCCGTGAAGAGGTAGCGCAGGCCCTTGTGGATGCCCATCAGATGCGCCATGCGGGTGCGCAGGTCGCGGTCGATCCTGCCGATGCCACCTTCCTTCGCCCCAGTCTTCCAGCGTGCCCAGGTGCGCGCCGACATACCGCCAAGCAGGATGCAGGCCTCCAGGTCGGTGAGGTTCCAGGCCTTGAACAGATTGACCGTGGTGCGCGCCAGCGCGCCCGCTTCTTCATCCGAGATAGCGGCTCCGAACGTGGCCGGCGTGGTGACGATGGACTGAAGCTGCATTGCGTTCACCTTGCTGATTGGCAGATATATAGCATGTATTTGCCAATTGGCAAGAATGCGGGAGATGGCAAGGCTTGGCTGCAAAATGAAAAGGCGCGGCCCACACCGCAGGCCGCGCCCTTTATTGCATCACACTGTACGGTGCCTACTCAGCCGCCTCATATCCCGCGATGCCCTTGATCTCGAGGAAATCCTCAAGTCCGTATTCGGCATATTCGCGGCCATTGCCCGACTGCTTGTAGCCGCCGAACGGCAGGCCGGCGTCCCACTGGGGATAGTTGATGTAGACATTGCCGGTGCGCATGCGCGCCGCGACTTCGCGCGCCTTCTTCATGTCCTTGGCCTGGATGTAGGAGGCGAGGCCATAGACGGTGTCGTTGGCGGTCTCGACCACCTCGTCGACGCTGTCATAGGGCATGATCGCCAGTACCGGCCCAAAGATCTCCTCGCGCGCGATGCGCATGTCGTGGGTGACGTCGGCGAACACTGTCGGCCTGACATAGTAGCCGCGGTTGAGTTCGGCCGGACGGCCGGGGCCGCCGGCGACCAACGTCGCACCCTCGTCGATGCCGGCCTGGATCAGGTCCTGTATCTTGTCGAACTGAACTTGGCTGACGACCGGGCCGAGCTTGGTGCCGGCAACGTCGGCCGGACCGACATTGAATTTTTCCGCCGCAACCTTGGCATAGCCGGCCGCCTCGTCATGGCGCTCGCGCGGCACGAACATGCGCGTTGGCGCGTTGCAGGACTGGCCGCTGTTGCTGAAGCAACCGGCCACGCCCTTGCTGACCGCGCTTGCGAGGTCGACGTCGGGGAACAGAATGTTGGCCGACTTGCCACCAAGCTCCTGATGCACGCGCTTGACCGTGTCGGCGGCGGCCTTGGCCACTAGGATGCCGGCGCGGGTCGAACCGGTGAACGACATCATGTCGATGTCAGGATGGCTGGACAACGCCTGGCCGACGCCCGGTCCGTCGCCATTGACGAGGTTGAAGACGCCCTTCGGCACGCCGGCCTCGTCGAGGATCTCGGCGAAGATGATGGCGTCGAGCGGCGCGATCTCGGATGGCTTGAGCACCATGGTGCAGCCGGCGGCGAGCGCCGGACCCACCTTGCAGGTGATCTGGTTGAGCGGCCAGTTCCACGGCGTGATCAGCCCGACGACACCGATCGGCTCCTTGACCACGAGATGATTGCCCTTCACGTGGCGGAATTCGAAAGCCTTCAGCGTCTCGGCCATTTTGGTCAGATGCGCCAGCCCAATGCCGACCTGGCTGTCCAACGCCATCTGGCGCGGCGCGCCCATCTCGCGCGACACGGCAACCGCAAGATCGCCACTGCGCTTCTTGTAGACCGCGATGATGCGGTTCAACAGGTCGAGCCGCTCGCTAACTTCGGTGAAACCAAAGCCGTTGAAGGCGCGCTTGGCGGCAGCCACCGCCTTGTCGACATCGGCCTTTGAGCCGAGCGAAATCTGCGCAAAAGCGTCCTCATTCGAGGGATCGATGACGTCCAATGTGTTGGGCACAACAGGATCGACCCACGCGCCATCGATGTAGAACTGCAGATTGTGTGACATCGTTTTCTCCTTGGCCGCATGGTCGCGCCGGGCCGTCATATCTGGCTGGAGATAACGATGCACAAACGCCGCTGTCAAACACAACCCCCGAAGTGGTTGAGCCAGTGCGGCAGTGATTGAGCCAGAGCGGTTGGGCAGCAACCGGCTTGGTGAGGATGGACTACAGCAAGGTATGCCCGGCCTCGACCAGAAACCGCCTCGCCGCGGCCTGATCCGTGGCTTTCACCAGGAGATGGTCGCCATCGAAAGTGGACACCACGAAGATGCCCAACCCGTTTTCCGACAACGGCCTGATGACCGACAGCACGATACCGGTTTCGTCGAAGGCGAACGGGCCCAGGAGCTTGAAGGCCACCCAGTCGATATCCTGCTTGACGGCATGCGGCACGCGGTCCTGCAGGCAAACGATCGAAAACTCGTCGTCGGTCCTTGTGATGCTGACGAAGCCTGGTCCGTCCGCCCAACCGGGAATGGTCTCGCCCGCCGCCAGCCGGGAAACCGCGTAAGACCCCGGGAGTTGCTTAAGCCTGACCTTGGCAGCCATTATCGAAATCCTTCCTCAGATCGCCGGTGATCCCGCTAGCCTCTTGCTCATATAGACCGTCATGCCGCCCATGAACGGCTCGTCCCGATCCACGATATAGCCCTGCCTCTTGTAGAGCGATACGTTCGCCTCGAACGCGCCATTGGTCAGCAGGCGAAGCTCGTCGCGGCCCGACTCGATCGCCTTGCGCTCGGCCCACTCCAGCAACAGCCGGCCAATCCCCCTGCCCTGCGCATCCGGTGCGACACAGACATTCTCGATCCACAGGTGATCCTCGGCCAGCATGGTTTCAATCATTCCCACGATCCGATCATCCTCGACGGCGAGATCGAACGGATGCTCGGCAACAGCCTTCTCGTAGTCGGCGCGCATCGGCAGAGGCTCGCGGCCGATCACCGCTACCCATTTGGCATAGGCGGCGCGCACGATATCCCGGATCGCGGCGGCGTCAGCGGGCGCGGCCGGCCGAAGCCGGATGGAAGAATTGTTGGTCATCAAACTGCTCCAGACATGAAAAATCCCGCCGGCGGTTTCGCGGGCGGGGCTGGAAACGAAAGAACCGGGTCTATCCTGCCGGTCTTTGTCGTCGCGCAATCAGCTTGCCGCTCCGCACTGTGCAGGGGCGACGTCGCTTGGTGTTGGCGGGCGCGAAAACGAACATGGCGCCAAGTTGGAACAGGAAGCGCGGCGATGTCAAGGCGACCGCTCGATCGACAGTGTCTCGAATGGCGACAAGATTCTGGTCCTCGCGCCGCAGGGCATAGAATCGCTATATGCTTTGTGCCAACGGCAGCTGATCGATGGGCAAACTATGACCGGGACGCTGAACAAAGCGGTGCGGATGGTGGCCATCCTGAACCTGGCCTATTTCGGGATCGAATTTGCCGTAGCCGTTTGGATCGGATCGGTATCGCTGTTCGCGGACAGCATCGATTTTCTGGAGGACGCATCCGTCAATCTCCTGATCATGGTCGCGTTGGGCTGGACCGTCCGCAATCGAGCGCGGCTCGGAATGGCGCTGGCCGGGATACTTCTGATCCCCGCATTGGCGACCCTTTGGACAGCCTGGGAGAAATTCAACATTCCAATTCCGCCAGCTCCCGTTCCGCTAACGCTCACAGCGGCTGGCGCGATCCTCGTCAACCTGTCGTGCGCGCTCATGCTCGCTCGCTATCGCGATCACAGCGGCAGCCTCACCCGCGCCGCCTTCCTGTCGGCGCGCAACGACGTCCTGGCCAATGTGGCAATCATTGCCGCCGGCCTGGTCACGGCATTTGTGTGGAATTCGGCTTGGCCCGATATTGTCATTGGGCTGGCAATCGCCGTCATGAATGCGGATGCTGCCCGCGAGGTTTTCACGGCCGCAAGACGCGAGTTCGCAGAAGGCCAAATTTCAAACTGAAACGCTGCCGCCCGATCCGCGCACAATCCCCTCAACTCCTGCGCCGTCGGCCGGAATGGCTACCCGGTCGTCGAGTGCCCTCAGCCTGCGCCTGGCTCTAGCAATCGATCCTTGCTTCCTGTTGCGGAGAATAGCGCGCTCCCTGTACGGCGATCGCCGAGACCGCGTTCTCGATGTCGGCAAGATCGTTCGCCGTCAGCGCGACAGTGACCGATCCGATGTTCTCTTCGAGGCGATTGAGCTTGGTGGTGCCGGGGATCGGAACGATCCAGGGCTGTATCTGCCAAGCGCGGGAGCGATATCGGAGAATGGGCTTTTCAGCCTTGGAACATCGGTCATGGTGGTCTCCTTCGTAGAGTTCGGGCGTTGAACTCGGCGCCACGCGCCGATACCTGGTCAAATCCCGTATTGTTCGTCGCTGACATGCTCCAACCAGTCGACGACCTTGCCGTCGAGCGCTTCGGCGATAGCGATGTGGCTCATCGCCGTGGTCGGCGCGGCGCCATGCCAATGCTTCTCTCCGGGCGCGAACCAGACGATGTCGCCGGGCTGGATCGATTCGATCGGGCCGCCCTCGCGCTGCGCCAGGCCGGCGCCCGAGAGAACGATCAGCGTCTGGCCGAGCGGATGCGTGTGCCAGGCGGTGCGCGCGCCGGGCTCGAAAGTCACGGTGGCGCCGCCGACCCGGGCGGGCTCGCTGCCCTTGAACGGCGCGTCGATGCGCACCGCACCGGTGAAATAGTCGGCCGATCCCTTGGCCGAGGCCTGAGAGCCGTTTCGCGTGATGTCCATGGTTTTGTCCCTTCCTGGCAACAGCCATGACACGACCGCCCGGCTTTAGAGACGGCCGGAGGTGCCCGGTGTGATAACGCCTATCTAGGGTCTGCGATTGGTGCCGACTAGGTGCTATATCCAGCATGATCTTATGAAGGGGGCTCATGAATGCCACGTGACAACCTGAATGAGCTAACCGCCTTCCTCGCTGTGGCGCGCGAGGAAAGCTTCACCAGGGCGGCGGCCAAGCTCGGGGTTTCCCAATCGGCGCTCAGCCACACGGTGCGGGCGCTGGAGGAGCGGCTGGGTCTACGGCTCCTGACCCGCACCACGCGCAACGTGTCGCCCACCGAAGCCGGGGAGCGGCTGCTTCGCACCGTCGGGCCGCGGCTGGACGAGATCGAGACCGAGCTCATTGCCTTGAGCGCATTGCGGGAAAAACCCGCCGGCACCATCCGCATCAGCGCCGGTGAGCACGCCGCCGATGCGACCCTGTGGCCGGCGATCGCCCCGCTGCTGCCCGACTATCCCGACATCAAGGTCGAGATCATCGTCGACTATGGACTGACCGACATCGTCGCCGAGCGCTTCGACGCCGGCGTGCGGCTGGGCGAACAGGTGGCGCGCGACATGATCGCGGTGCGCATCGGCCCCGACATGCGCATGGCGGTGGTCGGCTCGCCAGCCTATTTCGCTACCCGACCAAAGCCGCGCACGCCGCAGGACCTGACCACCCACAATTGCATCAATCTGCGGCTGCCCACCTATGGCGGGCTCTATGCCTGGGAGTTCGAGAAGGCCGGACGCGAGCTGAAGGTTCGGGTCGAAGGCCAGCTTGTGTTCAACACGGCCGCGCTGCGCATGAACGCGGTGCTCGCCGGCCTCGGCCTTGCCTATCTGCCTGAGGAGCAGGTGACGGCCCATCTGGCCAACGGCCGGCTGGTGCGTGTGCTCGCCGACTGGTGCGGGCCCTTCCCCGGCTACCATCTCTATTACCCCAGCCGCCGGCAAGCCACGCCGGCCTTCTCGCTGCTGGTCGAAGCGCTGCGATACCGGGGCAAGGTGTAAGTCGGTGAGCAGCTTCCACCCGGCTTTGACTCGCCGCCGCCTGCGGTGACTATCCCCGGAAATGGTCGCGGAACCATTTCCGCGGCACCGCGTTCACTGCGGTTAACTGGAACTCCTATACGTGGCGCAAGTGACGAAAACCTCGAGCTCGACCTTTGATCTGCCCCACCAAATCCTCGATAATCTTCCCGTAGCAATCTACACCACCGACACCGAAGGCAAGATCACCTATTTCAATCGGGCCGCGGCAGATTTCGCTGGGCGCGAACCCGAGCTCGGAAAAGACCGATGGTGTGTGACGCACAAGCTGTTCACGACCGACGGTGAAATGTTGCCGCATGACCAATGCCCGATGGCTGTCGCGCTAAAGGAGAACCGGCCGGTCAGAAACCAGTCGGCTATCTCCCAACGCCCGGACGGCACGCGTGTGCCGTTCCTTCCCTATCCCACGCCGCTTCATGACGAGCAGGGCAGACTGGTCGGCGCCGTCAATATGCTGTTCGATCTCACTGACCGCCATCATGCCGACGAGGCCAGGCATCATCTGTCAGCCATCGTGGAGTCTTCCTTCGATGCCATCGTCAGCAAGGATTTGAACGGAGTCATCAGGAGCTGGAACTCAGCCGCCCAACGTCTGTTCGGTTACACCGCCGACGAAGCAATCGGAAGGTCGGTAACTATGCTGATACCGGACGACCATTTGGACGAAGAGCCGCGCATATTGGAGCGCATCCGCAAAGGCGAGCAGGTCGAGACCTACGAAACCATCCGCCGCCGCAAGGACGGCAGCCTTGTGCCCGTATCCCTGACAATCTCGCCGGTGCGCAACGCCGTCGGGCAGATCGTCGGCGCCTCGAAGATCGCCCGCGACATATCAGTAGCCAAGGAGAACGAATATCGCATCCGCATGCTGATGCGCGAGGTCAACCACCGGGTGAAGAACCAGTATTCCGTCATCATCTCGATGATCCGGGAGACCAGCAAGCGGTCATCGACGCCGGCCCAGTTCGAACGTCAGGTGCGCGAGCGCATCATGGCGTTGTCGCTCTCGCATGACCTTCTGGTTTCCGGCGACTGGAAGGGCGCCACGATCTTCGAACTGCTGCTTGCGCAGGCCAAACCGTTCGGCAACGAGGAGCGGATCTCAATGTCGGGCCCTTCCCTGACGCTGAGCCCCAATGCCGTCCAGTACCTCGGCATAGCGTTTCATGAACTCGCGACCAATTCCGCTAAATACGGCGTCCTTTCGGCCGCAGAGGGAACGATAACGGTGCAATGGAAGGTAACCGGACTGGTCGGCCAGAAACAGTTCCAGCTGATCTGGAAAGAGAGAGATGGTCCTGAAGTACAGACGATCGGCCATGGTGGTTTCGGCAGCGTGGTGCTGCGGCGCGTCGCTCCAGCCGCGGTGAGCGGCACCGGTGTTCTCGAGCATGATAGCCACGGTGTCACCTGGACGCTGCAAGCACCGTTGACCCAACTTGAGGCCTCGGTTGACAGCGAGCACGTTGATCAGCGTGCATTGGACCAGGTGATGAGCGGACACGAATTCGGAATTGTTCCCTGAACTTGGGCACTGGCAACAGGACTACGGCCCGCTATGTGTTGCTTTTATTGTACGTCCTGGCCTTCAGCCCTGTCGCAATATGGCGGGCATCAGCACCGGAGCCATCGCCGTGACCGTGACCGACCTCTATCGAGGCTACATCGCCTGCCTCAACAATCAGGACTGGCAGAAGCTGCATCGCTTCGTTCATGACGAGGTGCACTACAATGGCGACCGCGTCGGACTGTCGGGTTACCAGGACATGCTGGAGCGCGATTTTCGGGAAATCCCAGACCTCTATTTCGATATCCAGTTGCTGATCGCCGAACCGCCGTTCCTAGCCAGCCGGCTTCAGTTCAACTGCACGCCGAAGGGAACCTTCTTCGGGCTCCCTGTAAACGGCAGGAAGGTGTCCTTCAGCGAGAACGTCTTCTATGAATTCCTCGACGACCGGATCAGGAACGTCTGGTCGGTGATCGACAAGGCCGCGATCGAGGCGCAGCTTTAATCCAGGTCGCCCAGAAAGCGACGTCTGCGCGGCAGCGTCCGTGGATCGTTCGTAAAAATCGATTATTCTAACGAAAATAATTCGTTGGAAAGATTGGTTTAGGAATGGCATTCTCCCGGCATACCCGCCTGGAGCATTGCATTGTCTTCCGTTTCCCACTTCGCGAACGATATTCCAAAAAGCGCGTTTCCTGCCGATGTCGCGCAAGGGCGAAAATCCCTTGGCTGGAATGGCATCGTCCCCGGCATCGTGCTGGTCACGATGATCACTGCCGTCGCCTTCTCGGCGCGCAATGTTTCCGGCCTCGCGCTGTTCAGTCCAATGATCCTCGCCGTCGTCGCCGGCATGATCTACTCCAACGTGCTCGGCACGCCCGTGCACGCCAAAGCCGGTATCGCATTCTCGCAAAAGCGCCTGTTGCGCTTCGCCATCGTGCTGCTCGGCTTCCAGCTGACGCTCGGCCAGGTGGTCTCGATCGGCGCTGGCGGCGTCGGCATTGTCGCGGCGACGCTTGGCGCCACCTTCGTTTTCACCATCACGCTTGGCCGGCTGATCGGCGTCGACGCCAAGCTGGCGCAGTTGATCGCCGCCGGCACCTCGATCTGCGGCGCTTCGGCCATCGTCGCCACCAACATCGTCACCGATGCGCGCGACGAGGACGTCACCTACGCCGTCGCCTCGATCACCTTGTTCGGCACCGTCGCCATGCTCGGCTTCCCGCTCATGGCGCCCATGCTCGGCCTCGACCAGCACGCTTTCGGCCTGTGGGCCGGCGCCTCGATCCACGAGGTGGCGCAAGTCATCGGCGCCGGCTTTCAGAACGGCACCCAGTCCGGCGAGATCGCCACCGTCGCCAAGCTGACCCGCGTCGCCATGCTGGCGCCGATGGTCGTCGCGCTCGGCCTGATGGCGCGCGGCAGGAGCAGCAGTGAGGTGGCGGCGCGGCCGCCCATGCCGTGGTTCGTCGCCGCCTTCGTCGCTGTCGTGGCGTTGAACAGCTTGGTCACGGTGCCCACCGAGGTGAAATCGGCAATGGCGCTCGCCACCACCATCATGCTGACCATGGGCCTGGCCGCCATGGGCCTGCAGGCCGACATCTCTCAGTTGCGCTCGCGCGGCCTGCGCCCGCTGGCGCTCGCCTTCTCGGCCTTCCTGTTCATCGGCTGCTTCAGCCTGATGCTGGTGAAGTTCGTAGGCTGATCAGTCCTCGAACGAACTCGCCGCGGCATAGATCGCCGCCAGCGTCTCGATGCCGGCCTGGTCGGCCTTGTCGAAGCGGCCGGGCAGCGGGCTGTCGAGATCGAGCACGCCGAAGACGCCTTCATCGTCCTCGAGCAGCACCACCAGTTCCGAGCGCGAATCGGCATCGCAGGCGATGTGGCCGGGAAAATCATGCACGTCCTTGATCAGCATCGAGGTGCCGAGTTCGACCGCCGTTCCGCACACGCCCTTGCCGACGGCGATGCGCACACAGGCCGGCTTGCCCTGGAACGGCCCGAGCACCATTTCCTCGTCCGACTGCAGGAAATAGAAACCGGCCCAGTTGAGGTCCGGCACCATCTGGAAGATGAGTGCTGCGGTGTTGGCGGCGTTGGCGATCGAATCGCGCTCACCCTCGAGCAGCGCCTTCAATTGGGTGGCGAGGTCGCGGTAGAACGTGGGCTTGTCTGAGGTGTCGATGGCCTTGGCCGCAAACATGAACGTGTCTCCGTGTCGGGGATGGCGGTTCGTCCGATCGCTTGCCAAAGTCCGGCGAGCTCCGCAACCAGACGGCCGCCTGGACAGTCTAGCGTGGATTGCGTCCCCTTCGAAAGCCGCAAGATCATGATTGCCTCCCGGGACTGAGCCGGGCGACTGCGTAAACTTTGCGATGATCATCTTGAGAATCGTAGCGGCCCCGATCGGGGCCGCCATTCACATCTCCAACAGATCGGACAAATCCTGGGTTTTAGTAGCCGCCCATGCCGCCACCGCCGCCACCCGCAGGTGCTGCATCCTTGGCCGGAACGTCGGTGATCATCGCTTCGGCGGTGATCAGAAGGGCTGCGATCGAGCCGGCATCCTGGAGTGCGGTGCGCACCACTTTCGCCGGATCGACGATGCCTGCCTTGATCATGTCGACATAGACCTCGTTCTGGGCGTCAAAACCCTGATTGTGGTCCTTGCTGTCGGTGAGCTTGCCGACGACGATTGAGCCTTCGACGCCGGAATTCTCGGCGATCTGGCGGATCGGCGCTTCGAGCGCCCGCAGCACGATCGTGATGCCGGCCGTGACATCGGCATTGGCGCCGGTCAGGCCGCCAAGCGCCGAGCGGGCACGCAGCAGAGCGACGCCGCCGCCGGGCACGATGCCTTCCTCGACCGCCGCGCGGGTGGCGTTCAGCGCATCGTCGATGCGGTCCTTCTTTTCCTTGACTTCCGACTCGGTGACGCCGCCGACGCGGATGACGGCAACGCCGCCGGCGAGCTTGGCCAGCCGCTCCTGCAGCTTTTCCTTGTCGTAGTCTGACGTCGTCTCCTCGATCTGGCCCTTGATCTGAGCGACGCGCGCCTGGATGGTCGCCTTGGTGCCGGCACCGTCGATGATCGTGGTGGTGTCCTTCTCGATCAGCACGCGCTTGGCGCGGCCGAGCATCTCGATGGTGACGTTTTCAAGCTTGATGCCGAGATCTTCCGAGATCATCTGGCCTGATGTCAGCACGGCGATGTCTTCCAGCATCGCCTTGCGGCGATCGCCGAAGCCAGGCGCCTTGACGGCCGCGACCTTGAGGCCGCCGCGCAGCTTGTTGACGACCAGCGTCGCCAGAGCCTCGCCCTCGACGTCCTCGGAGATGATCAGCAGCGGCCTGCCGCTCTGCACCACCGCTTCGAGGATCGGCAGCATCGCCTGCAGATTGCCGAGCTTCTTCTCGTGGATGAGGATGTAGGGCTCTTCCAGCTCGACGCGCATCTTGTCGGCATTGGTGACGAAATAGGGCGAGAGATAGCCGCGGTCGAACTGCATGCCTTCGACGACGTCGAGTTCGGTCTCTGCGGTCTTGGCTTCCTCGACGGTGATGACGCCGTCATTGCCGACCTTGTCCATAGCCTTGGCGATCATCTCGCCGACGCTGGCATCGCCATTGGCGGCGATGGTGCCGACCTGCGCGATCTCGGCCGACGACTTGACCTTCTTGGCGCGCGCCTGGATTTCCTTGACCACGGCGGAAACCGCCTGGTCGATGCCGCGCTTCAAATCCATGGGATTCATGCCGGCGGCGACCAGCTTGGCGCCTTCGCGCAGGATCGAGGCGGCCAGCACCGTGGCGGTGGTGGTGCCGTCACCGGCGAGGTCGTTGGTCTTCGAGGCCACTTCGCGCACCATCTGGGCGCCCATGTTCTCGAACTTGTCGGCAAGCTCGATTTCCTTGGCGACGGTGACGCCGTCCTTGGTGATGCGCGGCGCGCCGTAGGCCTTGTCGATGATGACGTTGCGGCCCTTGGGGCCGAGCGTGACCTTCACCGCATTGGTGAGGATCTCGACGCCGCGCAGCATGCGGTCGCGCGCGTCGGTGGAGAATTTGATTTCCTTGGCAGACATGATTTTTATCCAGTACGTTCGGAGAAAATAAGGTCAGGCAGCTTTCTTGGCGGCCACGGTCTTGTCGGTTGCAGCGGTCTCGCCCTTGTCGATGATGCCAGTCTCGTCCTTGTCGATGACGCCCATAATGTCGGCTTCCTTCATGATCAGAAGGTCCTCGCCGTCGATCTTGACCTCGGTGCCCGACCATTTGCCGAACAGGATGAAGTCGCCGGCCTTGACGTCAAGCGGAACAAGCGCGCCGTTTTCGTCGCGTGCGCCAGGGCCGACAGCGATGACTTCGCCCTCCTGCGGCTTTTCCTTGGCAGTGTCGGGGATGATGATCCCGCCCTTGGATTTGATATCGCCTTCGGCGCGACGAATGACGACGCGGTCGTGGAGTGGCCGAAATTTCATGGGAACTTTCTTTCTGGGGGCCGGCACAGGCGGCCACGCCCCTCCTCTATAGACGCGTTGGCACTCGATAGATAGGAGTGCCAAAAATTATTCGCGTACCAAATTAAATATTCAAAAGTATTATTTCAGCTGGCCGTTTCGTGATATCCGCAGAATGTCAAATAATTCAAAAGATTGAATTTTGCCGATCGAGTGCCTATTTATCGGACAAGTTCACTTTCACGATTTCAGGCACAAGGGAGATTTCTTCGATGGCCGAAGGCAATCAGACGATCATGGAAAAAGCTGAAGCCCGCTTTGTCGACAAGCAGAAGAAGACAGCGGAGAAAAACAAGGCGACCGCCGAATATATGTCCGAGGCAAGAGCCAGGGAGATCAAGACGGCAAGGCTGAGGGAGCTTCGGCTGGCCAAGGAAGAGGCTGATCGTGTCGCCGAGGCCCTGAACCCGACGCCGAAGAAGAAGCGGGTGACCAAGAAAGTCACGGAGGCCAAGACATGAGCCTCACCTTCCCCAACCGCAGCCGCAGCTATGACGAGGCGGGCCAGCGCATCCGTTTCGTCGGCCATGACGGCATGTTCCAGATCTCGTTCTCCGTCGCCGCCGACGCCATGGCCAAGATGCGGCCGGGAACCGCGGCCGATGAAGCCGGTTATCTCCAGACATTCGACACCGAGAGCAGTGCCATCCGCGAGGTCGCGTCGAAGGCCTACGACCGCACCCACAAGAGCATGTATGTTCTGACGGCGTCCGATTTCGGCTGATCAGTCCATTGCATGTCGCTCAAAACGACGATTAAAGATCCATCCCCTCGACCATCGCGCGTATCTTCGCAGCCTTTTCGAAATGGTCGAGGCGGTGGGTTCTGATCCACCATTCGGCGGCTTCCATCAGGAGTTCGGGGTTGTCGTTTCTGTTGGCGAAAAACGCATAGAACGACACGCCGACGCCGGCCCCCTTCTCGGAGATCTTGCGGTCGCAAATCTCCAGTATCTTCTGCTTCAGGCTGGCTCTCACGGGAATCCCTTGATTTGCGGTGCGGCAGGCTTCCGCCGGCGGGCCGCTACGGATCAGGCCTTGCGCTCGGCCCGTTCGCGGCGTTTGACATCGCGGACATTCATCTGCACGACCATGTCCTCGGCCTCGCGCGGCCCCATCCCGACCATCACCTTTTGCCGGACCACCGCAGGCTGGCCGGTGAAGACATCGATGATGCTCCAGCTCTGGGGAAGCTCCATACGCAGCGTGTAGCGGTTGGCCATGCCGGTCAGCCTTGCATCGTGAAAAACACGGCGCCCAGGATCAGCACCGTCCAGGCGACGACCGACAGTTTCAGCACCATGCCGCCATGCACGGCCAGAAGCTTCCGCAGGTGCGACACACCTGCCGACGAGGCCGGTGCCGCCGCCAGGGCGGCAGGGGCCTTAAGGCCAAGTTTTCCAAAGACGGGCAGCAGCGACGGTTCACGCACGAAAGGCCTCGAATGTCAGGGAAAAGCGAAGCAAGAACGCTCGGCTCCCTTCCATACCACTCTTTTCGCGCGTGCCGGCATGCCAAATGCAAGACAGGACTGCTTTAACGTCCGGTCCGCACCGCCTTCGTAACGCACAAATCTATTCGTGGGGACTGACTGCCCTTGGGGCAGATTGGGACTGCTGTTCGACGCGAAATTTTGGAGGCCTCGCCTCGGAATCGAACCGAGGCTTCAGAGATTTGCCGTCTCCAGCGTAGCCGCTCCGCCACGAGGCCATGGCTGTTGAAGTAGCGGCCAAATATTTACGGAAAGGTTAATCCCGAGGGACTGTTCAGAATTTTCGGCACGATCTTCAGACCGTCCGCCAGCACATATTGCGGCCAGGTTTGCTGCCCGGCAGCGCCAACCCCTTTGCCGGACCTCGCATCCCGCGCACGCTGCGATCCTTCACGCCTCAAGCGGCAGCCCGCCCCGTCTCGACCGAGGGCCTCCAGCACTGCGACTGGCGCTCTTCCCCTGAGCTAAGTGCTGCCGGCGCTGCTTTAACCCGCGTTTGCATTCGAAGGAAGAGAGCAGAGGCCCAACCAGCTTTTCCCTTGAACGGCGATCCAATCTGGTCTAGCCTCAGCTGAGAAAAGGTTTTCTCAAACAATTTCAGTCGGGCTCGGCCACCTGCCGGGCCTCTTTCAGATCGGTAAGAGAAAACCTTTTTCCAACTAAGGACTCTCGGCGCGATGCCATCGGACGATCTGCCTGTTCCGGTCTTTTCCAAGCCAGTCACCTTGCGTGACGTGGCCGCGCAGGCCGGAGTCAGCGTCGCTACCGCATCCAAGGCGCTCAACAGCCAGGGCCGGATGACAGCCGAGACGCGCGAACGCATTCGCGAGACCGCCCGGCGGCTTGGCTTCCGGCCCAACAGCCTGGCGCAAAGCCTGCTCCGACGCCGCAGCTTCACCGTCGGCCTGCTCACCAACGATACCTATGGCCGCTTCTCGCTGCCGCTGATGTCGGGCATTTCGGACGCGCTGGTCGACAATGGCGTCTCGGTGTTCCTGTGCAATGTCGAGGAGGATCCGCGGCTGGGCCAGATGCATGTCGACGCCATGCTCGACAAGCGCGTTGACGGCATCATCGCCACTGGCAAGCGCATCGATCGTCATCTGCCCGTCGACCTCTCCAATCTGCGCGTCCCGGTGATCTATGCCTTCACGCAGCCCGACCCCGACGCCGTTGCCTTCGTCTCGGACGATGTTGGCGGCGCCCGGCTGGCCGTCGAGCATTTTTGCCGGCTTGGCCGCAAGCGCATCGCCCACGTCACCGGGCCGGCGAGCTTTGCCGTGGTGCACGCGCGCGTTCAGGCTTACCGCGACGTGCTCGCCGAAAACGGCCTGACGGTCAGCGAGCCGCTGCTCGGCTCCTGGTCGGAAGCCTGGGGTCACCAGGCGATTGCGCAACTGTTCGACGGCAAAAGCGAAAGGCCGGACGCGGTCTTCTGCGGCAACGACCAGATCGCGCGCGGCATCATCGATGCTCTGCGCGAACGCGGCCTCGACGTACCCAGGGATGTCGGCGTCATCGGTTTCGACAATTGGGAGATCGTGGCCGAGGCGACGCGCCCGCCGCTGACCTCTGTCGACATGAACCTGGTCGCGCTCGGGCGCGAGGCCGGGTTGACCCTGCTTTCGCTGGTCGGCGGCAAGCCCGCCGCGCCCGGCATTCGAAAACTGCCGTGCCGGCTGGTGGTGCGGCAGTCATGCGGCCATCCGCCGGGTGGCTGAAAACGAAGCGCCGCGCAATCGGCGCCAAGCCGCGGACCGCGGCCAACCTTGGAGGAGGAGAACATGAGGAACCTGATTGCCAAACTGGCCCTGGCCGCTGCCGTTCTGGGCGGCGGTCTCGGCACTGCCGCCGCCGAGACGGCCAACATATGGGTGCGCGCCGACGGTTCGAATTTCATGCCGAGGATCGTCGATGCCTACAACAAGGCGCACACCAACCAGGTCAAGCTCGATATCATCCCCAATGCCGAGATCATCCCCAAATACGGTGCCGCGGCCGCCGGCGGCACAGCGCCCGACGCGCTGTCGCTCGACCTGATCTACACGCCCTCCTTCGCCGCAGCCGGCCAATTGGAGGACATCACCGACTGGGCAAAGTCCCTGCCCTATTTTGCCAGCCTGTCGCCGGCGCATGTGAAGACCGGCACCTACAAAGACCACATTTACGGCCTGCCCTTCTCCGCCGACGCCTCGGTGCTGATCTGGAACAAGAAGCTGTTCAAGCAGGCCGGCCTCGATCCCGAAAAAGGCCCGGCCAACTGGGCCGAGATCGCGGCCGATGCCGAGAAGGTCAACGCGCTCGGCGGCAACATCAAGGGCTTCTACTTCTCCGGCAATTGCGGCGGCTGCAACATCTTCACCTTCACGCCCCTGATCTGGGCGTCTGGTGGCGACATCCTGAGCGAAGACGGCTCGAAGGCGACGCTGGACAGCCCGCAGCTGCGCGGCGCCATCGATCTCTACCGCTCGATGGTCAAGAAGGATCTGGTACCGGCAGGCGCACAGACCGACACCGGCGCCAATTTCTTTGCCGCCTTCGCCGCCGGCAATATCGGCATCTCGCCGTCCGGCGCCTTTGCCATCGGCGCGCTCAACACCCAGTATCCCGACATCGATTACGGCGTCACCTTCCTGCCGGGCAAGGACAGCGGCTGGTCGTCCTTTGCGGGCGGCGACAATTTCGTCGTCACCAAGGGCACCACGAAACTGCCCGTGGTGAAGGAGTTCCTCGACTTCGCCTATTCGCTCGAGGGCCAGACCATCCTTGCCAAATACGGAAGCCTGCCGGTGCGCGGCGACATCGCCAAGGACGCGTTGAAGGATCTCGATCCGCGCTACCAGATCGCCGCCGAAGCCATGGCCAAGGGCAAGACGCCCTATTCGGTGGTGTTCAACGACCTGATCAACTCCGCCAACGGCCCGTGGACGCAGATGATCAACGAGGTCTTCTTCGGCGACGATGTCGATGGCGCGATAGCCAATGCGCAGGAAACGATGCAGTCGATCATCGACCAGGCGCCGCAGAAGTAGCGGACGCCTGCCGGCCGCCCGCCTGTCTCCCTGGGCGGGTGGCCGGATACCGCATCGCCAACGGCAGGGCTATCGCGTTGAGAAAAGACCCCCTCATCCGGCCGCTTCGCGGCCACCTTCTCCCCGCTGGGGAGAAGAGGCTGGCACCATCCCCGGCAACCTCCTCTCCTCGGGGAGAGGTCGGATTGCCCCGAATTGCTCTCTTCAATTCGGTTGGCAATCCGGGTGAGAGGGTTCTTTGCCAATGTCCCAATAGCACCGAGCGCGCAGCCATGACCGTCATCACCGCAGCAACCCCTGCCCCGCCCCGCGCCCGCAAGGTCGCCAGCCGCCACCAATGGATCGGCCTGCTCTATGTCGCGCCGGCTGTCGCGCTGGTCGTCGTCTTTTTCCTGATCCCGCTCGGCATGACGGCGTGGATGTCGCTGCACAACTGGCCCCTGATGGGCGAGCACAGCTTTATCGGCCTCGGCAACTATGTCGCCATCCTGCGCGACACCCGGTTCTGGAACGCGCTGCGCTTCACCGCCTACTACACCGTGATCGTCACCATCGCGATCTTCGTGGTGGCGTTTCCGCTGGCGCTGTTCGTCGAGCGGCCGCGGCCGCTGACCAATCTTTACCGGACGATGTTCTTCATGCCGGCGGTTGTCGGCTTTGCCTCGGCCAGCCTGCTCTGGTCATGGCTGTTGAACGTCGATTCCGGCCTGTTCAGCCCGGCCGCCTACGACCTTGGCCTGATCGACAGGAAGTTCAACCTTTTGGCCACCTTCCAGCCGGCCTTCTGGTCGATCATCGCCATGGTCGTCTGGAAGGTCGCCGGCTTCACCATGATCATTCTGATGGCCGGCCTGCAATCGATCCCGCAGGATCTGCAGGAGGCGGCCGTCATCGACGGCGCCGGTCCGTTCGCCAGGTTCAGGGCGATCACTTTGCCGCTGATGCGCCGCACGCTGGCGCTGGCCCTGATCCTGTCGGTCGCCGGCTCGATCCTCGCCTTCGACCAGTTCTACATCATCCTGCGCGGCGGCCCACGCAACCAGACGCTGACGGCGGTCTACTGGATCTTCAACCAGTCCTTCGTGTCGTTCAAGCTCGGCTACGGCGCGGCTTTGTCGATGGTGCTGCTGGTGATCCTGGTGGCGCTCAGCCTCGTCCAGCTGTGGCTGCTGCGCAAGCCGGAGGGGCTCGACTGATGGCGCAGGCCGCTTCCCGCAACCGCCGGCTCTTGAGCCGCATCGGCGAGCATTCGACCGGCATCGTCGCCTCGGTGCTGTTTGCCGCGCCGATCGTGTGGGCGGTGCTGTCGGCGTTCAAGCCGGCGGCCGAAGCGCGCCTGCCGCCGCTGCCGCCCTGGCCGACATCAGGCTTCTCGCTGGAGAACTACGCCACGCTCAACAGCTTCGGCGACGGGCTGTGGGTCTCGGCGCAAAACAGCATCTACGTCTCGGTGATGACCGTCGTGCTGTCGGTCGCCGTCAGCGTGCTGGCCGGCTACGGCTTTTCGCGGTTCCGGTTTCCGTTCAAGGACCTGTTCTTCATCCTCATCCTGTCGACGATCATGATCCCGTTCCAGTCGATCCTGACGCCGATCTTCCTGGTGCTGACCAAGCTTGGCCTGCACAACACGCTGACCGGCCTGGTCGGCGTTTATGTGACGCTGCAACTGCCGTTCTCGATCTTCATGATGCGCAACGCCTTCGACGCGGTGCCGCGCGAGATCGAGGAAGCCGCCCGCATGGACGGTGCCGGCAATCTCACCATGCTTTGGAAGGTGATGCTGCCGCTGGTCTGGCCGGGCGTCGTCACCATCGCCCTGTTTGCCTTCCTCGGCGCCTGGAACGAATTCCTCGCCGCCCTCGTGCTGATGACCGATCAATCCAAATTCACGCTGCCCGTGATGATGACCGCACTGCAGTCGGGCCGCTTCGGCGCCATCGACTGGGGCGCGGTGCAGGCGGGCGTCACCGTGATGATGGTGCCGTGCCTCATCCTGTTCCTGGCGCTGCAGCGCTTCTACATCCGCGGCCTGATGGCCGGGGCCGTCAAATAGAATGGAGTAAATTCATGACCGCATCGCCATCCGCAAAAACCGGGAAACCGAAGCTCGCCTTCCGCCCGCTGCCGGTGCCGCAGGTCGACGTGCACGGCTTCTGGGGCGATCGCGCCGACGCTGTCGCCGCCCGCACCGCCGATATCCTTTACGAGCGCTGCGTGGAGGCCCGCATGCTGGAGCAGATCGATCCGGACCGTCCCTCGCCCGGCATAGTCATCCCCTTCCACTCGCCCTCTCCCGACGAAGCCGACCGCCAGGGCGCGGAATTCACCGGATCGACGGTGACCACGCAGATGTTCTGGGATTCCGATCTCGGCAAGACGATCGAGACCGCGGCCTATTCGCTTTACCGGCGCAAGAATCCCGAACTGGAGAAGAAGATCGACGCCGTCATCGACATGTATGGCAGGCTGCAGCAGGAGGACGGCTATCTCTCCAGCTGGTACCAACGCATCCAGCCCGGCAAGCGCTGGACCAATCTGCGCGACTGCCACGAGCTCTATTGCGCCGGCCATCTGATCGAGGGCGCGGTCGCCTACTACCAGGCGACGGGAAAACGCAAGCTGCTCGATATCATGTGCCGCTATGCCGACCACATCGCGTCGGTACTCGGCCCGGAGCCCGGCAAGAAGAAGGGCTATTGCGGCCACGAGGAGATCGAGCTGGCGCTGGTCAAGCTGGCCCGGGTGACCGGCGAGCGGAAATATATGGAGTTGGCCAGATACTTCATCGACCAGCGCGGTCAGCAGCCGCATTATTTCGACGAGGAGGCCCGCGCCCGCGGCGCCGACCCGAAGGCCTATCATTTCAAGACCTATGAATACAGCCAGTCGCATATCCCGGTGCGAGAACAGAACAAGGTCGTCGGCCATGCTGTCAGGGCGATGTACCTCTATTCCGGCATGGCCGATATCGCGACCGAATATGGCGATGATACGCTGCGAGCAGCACTCGACCTTCTGTGGGACGATCTCACCACCAAGAGTCTCTACATCACTGGCGGACTGGGGCCGTCGGCGCACAATGAGGGCTTCACCAGCGACTACGACCTGCCCAACGAAAGCGCCTATGCCGAGACCTGTGCGGCGGTCGGCTTGGTGTTCTGGGCCAGCCGCATGCTCGGCATGGGGCCGAACGCGCGCTACGCCGACATGATGGAACGCGCCCTCTACAACGGTTCGATCTCGGGCCTGTCGCTCGACGGCTCGCTGTTTTTCTACGAGAATCCATTGGAAAGCCGGGGCAAGCACAACAGGTGGAAGTGGCACCGCTGCCCGTGCTGCCCGCCCAATATCGGGCGCATGGTCGCCTCGATCGGCAGCTATTTCTACAGCCTGGCCGACGATGCGCTGGCCGTCCACCTCTATGGCGACTCGACCGGGCGCTTCGATATATCGGGCGTCCCGGTGAGCCTGACGCAGGTCAGCAGCTATCCCTGGGACGGCGCCGTCGACATCATGCTCGAACCGCGGGCGCCGGTCGAGTTCACTTTGCACCTGCGCATTCCCGCCTGGAGCGCCAGTGCCGGGTTGAAGATAAACGGCGAAGCCATCAGACTGGCGGATATCACCAGCGACGGCTACGCCGCGATCAAGCGGACATGGAAAAAGGGCGACAATGTCCGGCTCGATCTCGAAATGCCGATCGAGCGGCTTTATGCCAACCCGCAGGTGCGCCAGGATGCTGGCCGCGTCGCGCTGTCACGCGGCCCGCTGATCTATTGCGTCGAGGCATCAGACAATGACAGCCAGCCGCATCGCCTGACGCTGCCGCGGACGGCCACCATCGAAGCGCAGCACCGGCCGGAACTTCTCGGCGGCGTGGTGACGCTGTCGACCGCGGCACTTGCCGATGTCTCCGACGGCTGGCAGGACGGGCTCTACAGGCCCGAGCCGCCGGCCACCGCCGAGACGCGCCTGACCGCCATTCCCTATTTCGCCTGGGACAACCGCGAGCCCGGCGAGATGCTGGTATGGCTCAGGGACGGCTGAGTTGGGACGTCAGCCCGATCTCCACGGCCACCAGTTCCTGCAACCGCCACAGATTGCGGTCGCGGATGCCGCAGGCTTCGAGGTGGCGGATCGTCTCGAAAAGATATTGCGCGCCCGAGCCCCAATGTCCGACGGCGGTGGCCAGCGTCGCCGCGATCGCCTGGTTGTCGAGCTTGCCTGCATAACGCGGATTGGCGGGATCGACGACGAAGCCGAGCGCGCGATACGGACCCCGTTCGGTCCTGACCTGCAGCCAGCGCGGCACGTTGACGGCGGGCAGGATGGTCATTTCGCGGCGCAGCAGCGCTTCGAGGTTAGCCGCCACCGGCTCCGCGATCTCGAACACCATGCCCTGGCACTGGCCGCCGCGATCGAGCGCCATCATCAAGCCGGGCTGCTCGATCGTGCCGCGAAAACGCTGCACCGTAAAGCAGAACGAACGATGCCAGCCGCTGGCCACCGCGCGTTCTCCGCCCCTCACCTCGCCGGCGGGCTTCCACAGCAGCGAGCCATAGGCAAATAGTTTCAGCGGCCCGGCCGGAGCGTCGGCCAGCACCTCTTCGCGGATGCGCGCATAGTCGGCATCGGTCATGTGAACCATGCCCGGCGTCGGCCCGGCATCCTCGACAGCACGCATGGTGTGGGCGATGAGGTCCTCGGTCAGAGCCATCGGCGCTTTGCGCGGCGCGGACGTGCGCGGTGCGGTGGAAATTGGCTTGTTCATGTTCGTGCCCCGGCCATCGTCGCCATGTTGCCCAGGGACCGGAGATTCTCAAGGGCCGGCCGGACTCAAGACCTGAACGGTTGCGGCCAACCGCCTGAAAGCATTCGTAAGTATCGACTAACGCCCCGGCGCAGCACTCAGTTCGCTGCGCCGCCAGGCCGCCGGCGAAATTCCCACCGAACGCTTGAACTCGCGTCCGAAATGATAGACGTCGCAAAAGCCGCAGGCCTCGGCAACCTCGGCCAGCGGCTGGTCGCCCTGCACCAGCAGCGATTGCGCCTGCATCAGCCGCTCGCGCATCAGCCATTGGTGGGGGCTCGTGCGCAGATGTTTCTGGAACAACCGCCTTATCTGTGAGGCGCCGAGGCCGGTGACGGTGGCAAGGTCGGGAGCCGTCCAGGCGGAGCCGGGCGCGGCGCGCATGGCGTCGAGCGCTGAAGCAAGCGGCTTCGGCAGATCGTCATTGCCGGCGCCGTTCACCGCACGGTCGACCAGAAGCAGGAATTCGGCGACCAGTTGGTTGAGGCGCAGGTCGAGCCCGGCGTCACGTCGCCGCAGCGCCGCGAACAACCGCTCGAACCACGGCGCCGGGCCGGTGCCTTCCGTGAACACGGTCCGCAATATCCCTTCGCCGAACAATTTGCGCCGCAGGATGGCCGGATCGGGCCCGTCGAGCCTGAACCAGAGCAGGGTCCAGGGATCGGCCGGATCGGCCGCGTGCACATGCGGCGCCTCGTTGGCCATCCACACCAGCTGGTTCGCGCGCACCTCCAGCCTTTGCCCCAGCGTCTCCACGAAACCCCGGCCCGACAGGCAATAGAGGATGTCCTGGCCGGGATAGACGGGCCGCTCGATGCGATAATCGGGCGCCGCGGCAACCTTGCCGGCGCGCAGCACGCTGAACGCCGTGCGCGTCCATCCGGCCGCCGGCACATAGTGGAAACTCTCGAAAACCGATGTCTTTCCTTGCATGCGCGTTTTATACAAAGAGAGTGCCTTGCTGTCCATTTTGTTTGCTGCCAGGCGCCGCTATGGTCGCTCTCAAGAGGATGGGATCTCGGCAAGCAATGGCCGGATCCCTCGAGTTTTGCGGGCTTACCAGGCGCCTTGCGCCGGCGGCGGCCCCGAAAGACCAGGGAGGCAGGACGATGTTGGCGATGACCAAGCAGGAAACCGAGCTCTACGCCCGCGACGGGTACATTATCCGCAGGGGGCTGCTCAGCGTCGCGGAAGTGGACGATTTCCGCGACCACGCCCGCAAGCAGCTCGAGGCCGAGAACAAGAGCGGCGCCGTGATGGCCAAGGGCGACAAGGAAGGCAAGACCACTCTTCTCAAGATGTGGACCAAGGCCGAAGACGACAAATACGGTCTTCTGGCCCGCGACGAGCGCATGGTCGATCTGGCCGAGGCCGCCGTCGGCAAGCCGATCTACCTCTACAGCCACAAGATGACGATGAAGCAGCCCAACGAGGGCGGCGCCTGGGAATGGCACCAGGATTTCGGCTACTGGTACAATTACGGCTGCCTGGCACCGGAGATGATGAGCATCTATGTCGCGCTCGATAAGGCGACCCGCGAGAACGGCTGCCTGCAGGTGCTGAAAGGCACGCACAAGCTCGGCCGCCTCAACCATATCAGGGAGAACGACCAGACAAATGTCGAGCAGGAACATCTGGACGCGGCGCTGAAGCGCTTCGAGCACATCTATGTCGAGATGGAAGCCGGCGACGCGCTGATCTTCGACGGTAATCTGTTGCACCGCTCCGATGCCAACCGTTCGGACACCTATCGCTGGGGCTACATCTGTTCCTACAACGCCGTCGAGAACGCGCCGTTCAAGAAGGTGCGCGACTACGGAAACTTCGACGAGATGCGCAAGGTGCCGGCCGGCTCTTTTCGCGAGGCGTCCTGACGCTGCAAATACAGGGTATGGGCGGTCACGCCCACGCCCGGCCATGATCCGGGGGGCCGAAAATGGTTTTTCGAAAAATCATGGCCGAACAGGGAGATAGAGCCCGATCCTGAATCAGTTCGGGACCGGCTCTGAGGCAACGGCCCGCGCACGAGCTCGGCTCGGGTCGATGAAACGGAAGAGTGGCCACGCTGGTGAGGACCGGCGGGCCACGCACAGGGAGGATGTTGTATGGCCGATGCGGTCAGGACCGGCGCGCGCGCGCCAGCCACGGACCGGTTCACGATGGCGCGGCTGTTGCGGGCGCGCGAGGCGGGCGTGTTCATCGCGCTGCTCGTGCTGTGCCTGTTTTTGTCCTTCGCCACCGATGGATTCCTGACATCGCTGAACCTGCTCAATGTCGGACGCCAGATCTCGTTGCTCGGGATCATGGCGGTCGGCATGACGTTCGTGCTGATCGCCGGCGAGGTCGACCTGTCGGTCGGCTCGACCTATGCGTTCTCAGGCCTCGCCACCGGTATGCTGATCATTGCCGGCTGGGCGCTGCTGCCGGCGATCGGAGTCGGCCTGATGACCGGCGTCGCCATTGGCCTCATCAATGGCGTGCTCTCCACCTATGGCCGCCTGCCCTCCCTGATCGCGACGCTGGGCATGCTATCCATCGTGCGTGGTGCCGCCCTCATCTTGACCAACGGCCAGCCGGTGACCGTCAACGCCCGCAACGGCGCGCTGCCCGACGTGCTGCAGACCTTCTCTTTCATCGGCCAGGGCTATCTGTTCACCATCATCCCCATGCAGCTGGTGTTCTTCGTCATCGTCGCGGTGCTGGCCTGGATCGTGCTGTCCTTCTCCAATTTCGGCTTCCGCGTCTACGCCGTCGGCGGCAGCGCCAAGGCCGCGCGTGTCTCCGGCATCTCCGTCAACAAGGTCAAGATATCAGCCTTCATCCTGATGGGCGTGCTCGCCGCCGTCGCCGGCATTCTGGGCCTCGCCTTCCTGCCCTCCAGCCAGGCTGGGCGCACCGGGCTCGGCCTGGAGCTCGACGTCATCGCCGCCACCATCGTCGGCGGCGCCTCGCTGTCGGGCGGTGAAGGTACCATCCTCGGCACCATTCTGGGCGTGCTGATCATCGGCGTCATGCGCAACGGCCTGGTGCTGTTGGGCGTATCGCCCTTCGTGCAGGAACTGATGATCGGCCTGGTCATCATCATCGCGGTCGGCATCGACAAATGGAGCACGCGCCGAACGGGTTGATCGCAAAAACAGAAGCAACCAGAACCAAAAAGGGAGGACTATCCATGAACATCAGACACGTCATTCTCGCAGCCACGCTCGGTCTGTTTCCCCTGTCGGCCCACGCCGAATCCAAGCTCGCCGATTTCGCCCTGGCGCCGCGCATCAAGGCCAAGATCGATGCTGGGCAGCCGCTCGACATCTACGTTTCCTACCATGACGTCTCCAACGAATTCGCGCCGTTCATGAAGGCCGGCGTCGAGCGCGCCGCCAAGGAGGACAAGGTTGGCGCCCAGTTCATCGGCCCGGTCGGCGCCGATGCCGACGGCCAGATCTCGGAGATCGAGACGCTGATGGGCAAGATGGACGGGCTGGCGATCTCCTCCGTCTCCACCGACGCGCTGGCGCCGGTGATCGACCGCGTCATCGCCGCCGGCATCCCGGTCGTCACCTTCAACACCGACAATCCGGAGAGCAAGCGCCTCGCCTTCGCCGGCCAGGACCTCGTCCAGTCCGGCCGCGAGGCCGGCAAGCTGATGGCCAAGGTGCTGGGCGGCAAGGGCAAGGTGATGATCACCACCATCGACGCTGCCGCGCAGTGGTCGCTCGACCGCGAGAAGGGCGCGCGCGAGGCGCTGAAGGCCGAGCCCGGCATCGAGGTCGTCTCGACGCTCAACACCGGCACCGACCCGCAGAAGATCTATGCGGCGATCGAGAACGCCATGCTCGCCAATCCGTCGATCTCCGGCGTCCTGTCGCTCGAATGCTGCTCGACGCCGGCCGCCGGCACCTGGGTGGAACGCAACAAGGCCGCCGACAAGGTCAAGGTGGTCGGCTTCGACCTGCTCGACCAGACGGTGCAACTGGTCCAGGACGGCAATGTCGATGCCACGATCGACCAGGCGCCCGAAAAGCAGGGCTTTGCCGCGGTCGACCTGATCGTGCAGTTCCTCAGCGGCAAGCCGATCGACAATGTCGACACCGGCGTCGGCATCTACACCAAGGAAAACATCGCCGAGGTGGCCAAGAAGTAACAAGCCAGCCCTGCGGGGTCGCCGGCCTTGGGCCGGCGGACCTGCTTGGCCAGCCCGCCAATGACAGAGCAACAGACCCCCGCCCCCATCGTCGAAATCTCCGGACTGACCAAGCGGTTCCCCGGCGTGCTGGCGCTCGACCGCATTTCCGTCGGCTTCCGGCCCGGCGAGGTGCATGCCGTCATCGGCGAGAACGGCGCCGGCAAGTCGACGCTGATGAACATCCTTGCCGGCGACCTGCAGCCGGACGGCGGCGAAATCCGTATCGACGGCAGCCCCGCCACCATTGCCTCGCCGCTGGCCAGCCGCGCCGCCGGCATCACGGTGGTCTACCAGGAACTGGCGCTCTGCCCGACGCTGACCATCGCCGAAAACATCATGATGTCGGACATGGCGGCGCGCTCGTCACTATCCTTCGTGCCGCGCGACCAGATGCGGCGCGAGGCGCGCGCGGCATTGACCCGGCTCGGCATGGGCGCGCTCGATCCCGACACCAGGGTCTCGCGCCTGTCGGTGGCCGAGATGCAGTTGGTCGAGATCGCCGGCGCCATCCGCCAGCGCGCCCGCGTGCTGGTGCTCGACGAACCCAATTCGGCGCTGTCCAAGCGCGAGAGCGAGCGTCTGTTCGAGATCGTCAGGCAATTGCGCGGCGAAGGCGTCACCGTGATCTACGTCTCGCATCACCTGAAGGAAGTGCTCGACCTTGCCGACCGCGTCACCGTGATGCGCGACGGCCGTACCATCGAGACAATGGACAATGACGGCCTGTCGGAGGACCGGTTGATCCGCGCCATGGTCGGCCGCGACCTCGATACGGCGGCGCAATGGTCGCTGCAAGCTGAAGCGCGGTCGGATGACGCGCCCATAGTGCTGTCGGTCGAGAAGCTGACCGCGCCAGGGCTGGACAGGCTGAGCTTTCATGCCCGCGCCGGCGAAATTCTCGGCATTGGCGGCCTGCCGGATTCCGGCAAGGACATGCTGGGCGAGGCGCTGTTCGGCCTGTGCCAGCGCAGCGGCCGCGTCACCGTAGACGGCAAGGAATTGCGCGCCGCCGACCCGCAGGCCTCAATCCGCAGTGGCATGGCGCTGGTGCCGGCAGACCGGCGCGGCGCCGGTGCGCTGCTGTCGATGAGCGTCGCCAACAATGTCGTCTCGGCCTCGCTGCCGCGCTTCTCGCTGGCTGGCTTCATGCGGCGTGGTGCCGTGCGCCGCGAGGCCCGCGCGCAGGTCGCGCGGCTCGACGCGCGCATTTCACATCTTGGCCAGAAGCTGGCGACACTGTCGGGCGGCAACCAGCAGAAAATCATCCTCGGGCGCAGCCTCGTCACAAACCCGCGCGTGCTGGTGCTGCACGAGCCGACGCGCGGCGTCGATGTCGGCGCCAAGGCCGAGATCTACGCCATATTGCGCGGCATCGCCGCCGAGGGCGTCGCGGTGGTGATGATCTCGTCGGAGATCCCCGAGTTGATCATGAACGCCGAACGCGTTCTGGTGCTGCGCAATGGTGGCATATCGGGCGAGCTGACCGGAGCCGGTATCAACGAGGAAGCGATCCTGGCCCGCGCCATGGCATCCTGAACGAGGCATTGATGAGCAAGACCGCACCAAGAATTACAATCGTCGGCAGTTTCGCGGTCGGCCTGACCATGCGGGCGCCCAAACTGCCGATCTTCGGCGAGACGATGCTCGGCACCGACTTCGACATGGGCGCCGGCGGCAAGGGCTCCAACCAAGCGGTGGCCACCGCAAGGCTTGGCGCGCGCTCGGCGCTGGTCGCCATCATCGGCACCGACAAGCTGGCCGGCATCGCAACCGACCTCTATGCCGCCGAGGGCGTCGATGCGAGCCTGGTCACGACGACAACCGAACGCGCCACCGGCGTCGGCTTCATCATCCTCAACGACAAGGGTGAGAACTTCATCATCCTCGACATGGGCGCCAACGAGCTGATGGATGCCGCGACCGTCGACGCGGCCGAAGAGCGCATCGCCGGGAGCGATGTCGTCATGACCGTGCTCGAAGTGCCGATCGCCGCCGCCGCCCGCGCCATGCAGCTTGGCCGCAAGCATGGCGCCCGCACCATCCTCAATCCAGCACCGGCACGCCAGCTTCCCGACGCGATCTTCGCCTCCGTCGATTATCTGACCCCCAACGAGAGCGAGCTGCGCATCCTGCTCGGCCTGCCCGCCGACGATCCGCGCTCATCGCGCGAGCTTGCCGGCGAATTGCGCCGCCGTGGCGTGCGCAATGTGGTGGTGACGCTCGGCCGCAGCGGCGCGCTGATCCTGACCGACGATCTCGACATCATGGTACCGGCCGTGCCCGTCGCCGTGGTCGACACCACCGGCGCCGGCGACGCGTTCAACTCCGGCTTCGCGGTGGCGCTGGCCGAAGGTCGCGATATCGTCGATGCGGTCCGCTTCGGCGTCGTCTGCGGCGGCATCGCCTGCACAAGGCTCGGCGTCATTCCCGGCCTGCCCGAACGGGCACAGGCCGACGCGCTCTACGCCGAGGCTATGAAGACAACATGGAAGGAAACGACATGAACCGAAACCGGCTGCTCAACGCCGAACTGTCGCATGCCATCGCCTCGATGGGCCATGGCGACCTGATGATCGTCTGCGATGCGGGGTTTCCGATCCCGTCGAGCGCCTGGCGCATCGACCTCGCCATCTCGCCCGACGTGCCCGATCTCGAAACCGTGCTGGCGCCGATCGCCGCCAATTTGATCGCCGAGCGCATCGGCTATGCCGACACACTGCCGGTGCACAACGCACCGCTGCTGGCCAAGCTGAAACGACTGTTCCCCGACGCCGACTTCGAGACCACGACGCACGAGACCATCCTTGGCGAAATTGCTGCCAAGGCCAAGGTCATCGTGCGCACCGGCGCCTTCGACCCGTGGGGCAACATCCTGCTCTATTCCGGCGTCGACGTGCCGGCATGGTTCTCCAAGCCCGGCGTCGTCGCGCCCGACTACTATGCCAAGAAGCTGAAGGGCTGAGATGGCTCGCATCTTCGACTTCGGCGGCCGCGAGGTCGAGCGCAGCGTGACGGTTGCTGGCCTGCGCGCGCTGAAGGGCAGCGGACGGCGTATCGCCCAGGTGACCGCCGAAACCGCCGAAGAGGCAGCCGCCGCCGAGGCTGCCGGCATCGAGATGGTCGTCTGCCGCGCCGCCAACGTGCCCCGCGTGCGCGAAGGATCGCGCCGCGTCTTCGTCACCGCCGCGCTAGGCTTCGCCGATGCCGTGACATCGGACGAAATCCTGCGAACCGCCTTCTCCGCTATCACGGCGGGTGCCGACGCCGTCATCACCGGGCGCGGTCTCGACACCGTGCGCATGCTCGCCAACGAGCAGATCCCGGTGATGGGCCATCTCGGCTTCGTGCCGCGCAAATCCACCTGGGTCGGCGGCATCAGGGCCGTCGGCAAGACATCAGCCGAAGCGCTCGACTTGTGGGACCGTTTTCGCCGGCTGGAAGACGCTGGTGCCTTTGCCGTCGAATGCGAGATCATCGCGGCTGAGGTGATGGCCGAGATCAACCGCCGCACATCGCTGGTTACCGTGTCACTCGGCTCGGGCGCCGAGGCCGACGTGGTCTTCCTGTTCACCTCGGACATCTGTGGCGAGAGTGCCCGCCTGCCCCGCCATGCGCGAGCCTGGGGTGACCTGGCCGTGCTGCAAAAGGCAGTGAGGGATGCGCGGGTCGAAGCGTTGTCGGGCTTCCGCAACGAGGTCGCGGGCGGCAGCTACCCCGGCAACGCCGAGGTCGCCGGCATGGCTCAGGCAGAGCTTGACGATTTCCGCGAGCGGCTGGAGTCGGAACGGGATTAGATGGCGGCAACGCAAACGGCGGCCCGCGCGTGGCCGGTCCGCCGAGATGTTGAGCGTTTGGGGAACGGAAGACCCGTCTTCGCGCCTAGATGCCGAAGAACTGCTTGCCAACCATGTAGCCCAGCGCCGCTACGACCAGCGGAAACAGTGCCGGCGCGGCCTTGCCTAGAAGGGAGACCTGCTGGTCCTTCGCCGGCGTATGACGTGCATTGCCGAGATTCTTGGTCATTGCTTGCCTCAGGTTCGAAAGACTCATTAGCAAATGCTGATTAACAGCATGGCCGCATTAACGGCCTGATAGGAAATCAACTCTGATCAGATGCAAATTCTAATGATCGGCACATGGACGGCAAAGACGCGCTGCCCTATTTAGCGGCGTTCGAAGCATTGACCGGGGCACGCGGCCATTCGCGCTGCTCGGTAAAACCGCCCCCGAACAACAAGATGGCTCAGGAGCTCGATTTAGCAGGTGAGCGCCAGCTCCGAAGCCGGTGCAGTTCATCCGCCGCCTCGCCCGAGCTTCGTGTTGATAGCTCGGGGTCGAACGCATGTCCGCGGCGTAGGCAGGCCGCCTCCCGTCAAAAAATTCGCAAACCAATGTCGGACTGGCTAGGCTTCGTCCGTCCTTGGGGTATCGAACAGGCATTCATGAAAGGATCCAGCAATGCCCGGCACCGTACGTTTGCACCGCGTTCTGACGACCAGCCCGGAAAAGGTCTATCGCGCCTTCGTTGAAGCGGACGCGCTGGCCAAGTGGCTTCCGCCAAACGGCTTCACCTGCACGGTCCATAATTTCGAGGCAAAGGTCGGAGGCACGTTCAAGATGTCGTTCCGCAATTTCACCACCGGCGACAGCCACGCCTTCGGCGGCGAATACCTTGAACTCGTTCCGGGCGAGCGCCTGCTCTACACCGACAGGTTCGACGATCCCAACCTGCCCGGCGAGATACGGGTGACCGTGGTCTTGAAAAAAGTGTCGGTCGGCACTGAAATCGACATCACCCAGGCCGGCATTCCGGACGTCATTCCGGTCGAGGCCTGCTATCTCGGCTGGCAGGAATCGCTCAGAAATCTGGCAAAGCTCGTCGAGCCCGAGATCAATCAGTAGGCTGCGGATGGCCGGGAGAACGGCCGTTTCTGGCCTGCCGAAGCCTGAAACTTGGACTGTGGCGGGAACTGCCCTTTGTCGCTAGCAATTCATCATTGCGGCACCCCTGTGCCTGGACGTGTCGATGAAGAATGCAGCGGAGGTTGAAAAAGCATGACTCTGACCAACCGAGACATCGTCGAGTTGACGGCGTGGCGGCGCCAGCTGCACCAGTATCCGGAAATCTCGAATGAAGAGGAGAAGACGGCAAAGGAGGTCGTCGCCTTCCTCGCCGATACGGGGCCGGACAAGGTGCTGACACAGCTCGGCGGGCACGGCGTCGCGGTCACATATGACAGCGGCAAAGCAGGGCCGACGGTGCTGTTCCGTTCGGAACTCGATGCCTTGCCTATCGAAGAACTTTCAGGCGTGCCGCATGCGTCGCGCGTGCCGGGCAAGTCGCATATGTGCGGCCATGACGGACACACCGCCATCCTGGCATCCCTCGGCCGGCAGTTGGGGCGCGAGCGGCCTGCAAGCGGCCGCGTCGTGCTGATGTTCCAGCCGGCGGAGGAAACCGGCAATGGCGCAGCCGGCGTCGTTGCCGATCCCCGCTTCGGCGAGATCGCGCCGGATTTCGCTTTCTCGCTGCACAACCTGCCTGGCGTGCCGTTCGGCGAGGTGCGGCTCAAGCCCGGCGTGGTCAACTGTGCGTCACGCGGCATGCGCATCGTGCTGGAGGGCAAGACCGCCCATTCATCCATGCCGGAGACCGGCACCTCGCCGATGCTGGCGATCAGTGAGCTGATGCCGGCGCTGCCGGCGCTCGGGCGCGGAACCTTCGCCGACGACGACTTCTCCATGCTGACCGTCACCCATGCCGCGATGGGCGAAGCCGTGTTCGGCATCGCGCCTGCTCATGCGCAGGTGTGGGCAACGCTGCGCACCCGGCGTGACGAGCGCATGGCGAACCTTTGTGCTGCTGCCGAAGCACTGGTCGCCAGGATCGCGGGCGAGCATCGCCTTACCGCCCGCTGGGACTATCACGAGATCTTCGTCGCCAGCGTCAACGCGCCGGACGCGGTGGAGCATCTGCGGCGCGCGCTCGATGAAGAGGGCGTATCGCACGGCGAAGAGGCCCTGCCGATGCGCGCCTCGGAAGATTTCGGCCTGTTCGGCCATAGTGCCAAGTCGGCGATGTTCTTCCTCGGTGCGGGCGAGCGGCACCCCGCCTTGCACAATCCCGACTATGACTTTCCCGACGACCTGATCCCGATCGGGTCAAGGATCTTCATGCGCACGGCACGCAATCTCCTGGGTTGACCTCCGCCAACTCCAACGCCGAAAGGAACATGCAATGCCAAAGATACCGAAGAACACGATTTGCCTTTGGTTCGACAAGGACGCCGAGGCTGCGGCGCGCTTCTACGCAGAGACCTTTCCCGACACCAGCGTGGGCGCCGTTCACCGTGCGCCGAGCGATTTTCCGTCCGGCAAGAAAGGCGACGTGTTGACGGTCGAATTTACCGTCGCCGGCATTCCCTGCATCGGATTGAACGGCGGCTCCACATTCAAGCAGAACGAGGCCTTCTCGTTCCAGATCGCCACCGACGATCAGCAGGAAACCGACCGCTACTGGAATGCCATCGTCGGCAATGGCGGCCAGGAGAGCGTGTGCGGCTGGTGCAAGGACAAATGGGGCGTGTCCTGGCAAATCACGCCGCGCACGCTGACCGAGGCCATGGCGGCCGGCGGCGAGGAAGCCAAACGCGCCTTTGATGCGATGATGGAGATGACGAAGATCGACGTCGCGGCGATCGACGCAGCCCGGCGCGGCTGACCTCGATCGCGGCTGAGTTGCTATCTGACCTTGATGACGACCTTGCCCTTGGCGCGTCCTGTTTCGACATAGGCCAGCGCCTCATTGGTCGCCTCGAAGGGAAATATCCGGTCGACGACCGGGCGGATCGCGCCGGATTCGATGAGCGATGCGATCTTGCTCAGCTGCTCGCCCTGCGCCCACATGAAAAGGAACGAGAACGTCACGCCACGGCGCTTGGCTTTCGCTCGAATACCGCGGCTCAGCAGGCGAAGCACCAGCCTCAGCACCACGTTCAGTCCCTTTTCCCTGGCAAATTCCGGATCCGGTGGGCCGGAGATGGAGATGAGCTTGCCACCCGGTTTCAGCACATTCAGTGATTTTTCAAGTGTCTTGGCGTCTTGGCTGTTCAAGACGACGTCGTAGCCCGAAAGGACTTTCTCGAAATCGTCTTTCCTGTAGTCGACGACGATATCGGCGCCGAGCCCCTTGACCAGACCGGCACTCGCCGCGCTGGCGGTGGTCGCAATGGTCGCGCCGAGATGCTTTGCCAGTTGGATGGCGAATGTCCCCACGCCGCCGGAACCGGCTTGAATGAAGACCTTCTGTCCCTTCTTCAGCTTGGCCCTTTCGACGAGCGCCTGCCAGGCGGTCAGGCCGACCAGCGGGATCGAGGCCGCCTCCTCCATGCTGAGGTTCCCGGGTTTCAGGGCCACGTCGGCTTCATCCATGGCTATGAACTCGGCGAACGTCCCGATCCGGCCATCGCGCGGCCGCGCATAGACGTCGTCGCCGAGTTTGAATTTGCGGACTTTCGATCCCACGCGCACAACCCTCCCGGCCACGTCGTGACCCAGGATGAAGGGCCGGCGATAGGGCAGGATCAGCTTGAACTCTCCGGTTTTGACCTTGGAATCGAGCAGGTTCACCGCCGCGGCGTGGACCTCGACCAGGACATCGCTGTCCCCGAGTTTCGGCTCCGGCATTTCGGCCAGCCGCAGAGTGCCGTTCTTGCTGTACTTGTCGACGACGAATGCCTTCATGGCAGTGACTTTCTGAGAGTGATTTTGGTGTGTCGCATGTGCGTGAAATCCTCTGCTCGCTGTGTTCAAACGGGCAGGCGGAATTGTTTCCGCAGGCTCTTGTCGAATATCCCCGCGGGAGCAAAGCGACGCAGCAGGCTGACCTGGCGCGCAGCCTTGCCGGCGGTGTAGCGCCGTTGCGGACGGGCATCGGTCGCTGCCTTGACGACCACTTGCGCCACCACTTCCGGCCGGTCGGCGACAGGCATCACGTCGCGAAGCAGCGCTTCCAGCGTAGCTCGGGCTTGATCGTATTCCTGCAACGGCGAATCCGGCTGGATCCCGTTCTGGTCGAAGACAGTACGAACGAATGCCGGCTCGATGACCGAAACGCGGATATTGAAGGCGCGAACCTCGTGGTCGAGCGATTCCGAATAGCCCTCAAGCGCGTGCTTGACCGCCGAATAATGCGCTGAATACGGCGCCGGCACCAGTCCCAGCACAGAGCCGATATTGATGATGTGCCCCTCGCCACGCTGCCGCATCGACGGCAGCACCGCATTGGTCATGCGGATGACGCCGAACAGATTGACGTCGAACAGAGCCTGCACCTGGGTAATCGAGAATTCCTCGGCGCCTCCAAGCTGGCCGACGCCGGCATTGTTGACCAAGAGGTCGATCCGGCCGGTCTGCGAGAGCACCGTCGAAACGAGTGCGGCAACGGCCTCACTGTCGGTCACGTCGCAGATCAGCATGGTCACCCCGTCCGGATCGTTGCCGGCCTTGCGCCGGCTGGTTCCGAAGACGGTGAACCCGGCCCGCGCAAGGGCTTCGGCACTGGCGCGGCCAATGCCCGAAGAGGCCCCGGTCACAACGGCGGTTTTTCCGGCATTCGTTTTCATTTCGTGCTCCAAACTCATGGGGGCTAGCTTTTTTTCATCCGTTAAATTACAGTCGTAATATCAGATTATGACCATAATGCAATAGCAGAAAGGAATAGCAGCCATGCGCTACGAAAAGGGCAGGAAGGACGCCTCGCGCGGCCGGATCCTGGAGGTCGCCGCGGAACGCTTTCGGAAAAACGGCATAGCGGCGTCCGGGCTGGCAACCATCATGGGCGACGCCGGGCTGACGAACGGGGCTTTCTATCCCCACTTTCAATCAAAGGCGGCGCTTGTCCGTGAAACGGTCGCTGCAGCTCTCGAGGATCAGTCCGACGAGATACGGCAAGCATTGGCCTCCGGCGGCTTGGCAATGGCCATAGACACATATCTGTCGGCGGCGCATCGGGATAACCCCGGGAAGGGCTGCGCCTCTGCCGCCTTGCTGGCGGAAATCGCCCGTGAGCCACCCGAAACGCGTCAGCTTTATACCGAGCGTTTGCTGACCCAGGTGCACCAGGTGTCGGTAGAGCTGCCGCCGCAAACTCCTGATCCGGAGGGCGTTGCGTTCGCTATCTTTGCGACCCTCATTGGCACGCTTCAGCTGGCCCGTGCCGTGGAGGGAACGGAATTGTCGGATCGTATCCTTGCGGCAGGGAAAGCTGCGGCGCGCGCGCTGATCGAGCAGCGTTAGCGCGGCAGTGTGCAAAGCGGTTCCGCTGCGGTCAAACGATGCCTCGTTGTGGGACGCCGCGCCGCGTGGGCAGTGGAGCGATTAGGGGCTGCATTGCATTAAGTGTGAAGCCCACCAATTGCGCTCATGTCACCCCCAGCCAAACAGCCGCGCCAGCCGCTTCTTGAGCGGTCGCAGGGACAGGCGCCGACGCCGGGAGAATCCAGCAATCCTCTGCCGCACCACATGCATGGCATCGGCGTGGATGGCATCGACGCTCATGGTGCCGTTACCGAGCAAAAGGTCAGGGCCCGAGACCGGGCGCATGATGCCACGCAGAGCCCGCTCATGCATCTCGGCGTAGCGGCTGTAATCCACCCCCGCCTCCCAGCCAGGCGGCCGCGTCAGAACGGACGGGTTGTTATTGATTTCGAAGGTCTGAACTTGGTCGTCGACGATGCCGTAATCGATGCGCCCATAGTCGATGCCGGCCAGGGCGAAGACACGCCCGACCTGCTCGGCATGCGGATTGTCGACCACGTAAGCGCGGCTTTCGGCCCTGTCCGCCTCTGTGAAACGGGTGCTTAGAAACTTGATGTACCAGTTCTCATTGATGAAGCAGTGCTGCGGATAGACGGTTGGGCCGACCTTGAAAGCCGAATATTTGCGGAACCGCCCATCGGCAGAGGGAGCCGCGCCGTATTCGACGATCATCAGGTCCGGGTCTTGACGGACATGGCCCGGCAGACGGGCAATCGCTGCTTCCAGCGCATCCGCGCCGTCGATCAGCCCGGTCAGCGGCGGCTCATGCTGGCTTTCCCAGCGCACGAAAACTGGAAACCGGCGTACCGACTTGCGCTCACCCAGCCGATGCACATCGAAATGGTTGAGGCCCGCGGCCTTCAGGCGTTTCAGCAAGTCAAAGCGGCGTGGCACGATTGCTGGATCGTTGAGCAGCAACAGGCCTGGATTGAGCGAGGCGATGCGCTCATGGAGGGAGACCGCCGCCTGCAATTGAGCCGGCGCCAGCCTTTCAAAATCCGTAAAGATGAAGGTGCCGGGAGCGAGGGGGCCGAGCCTCGCGGCCAACTCGTAGGGAATGATCCGGACAAGATCACCAAGCCCATGCTGGTAATAGCCAAGCAGTACGCCCATCGTGTAAGCGTGTTGGCGCGTGCAGAAATAATAGATCGGCCCCTGATTGTTGGTCATGGCCGGGTGTCGATATCCGGGCGTGCACGACACACCACTGTCTTGGCCGACAAGATTGGACTTCTCGCAAGGCAATGCATACCGAATCCCCCTCCAATGCTGTGTTCAATTCCGGCCGGCATCTCTGGCAAGGGATTCGCGCCGGTGCTTTCGAAGGTGCCGCGGACACCTATGCTATTCACGATGAAATGCGACGGCGCGCTCCGGTCTGGCAGGCGCCGTGGGGCGATGTCTATCTCACCGGCTACGATCTTGTTTCGAGCAGCCTCGCCAATCGCAAGCTTTCGCACGTGCCGCCGGCCGATGTAATGGCGGATCCGGATTCCGCGATACGCGACTGGCTGATCTATCAGGAAGGCAGCGCTCACGCCGCCCTGCGCCAGGCTCTGCAGCAGCCCTTTGTCGGCAAGGGCATGCCGGCTTTGCGTCCCATTGTAGCTGAAACGATCGAAGACCTCATGGGCGATTCCGGCTTGTCCGGGACGACCGAAGTCGTGGCCGCCTTCACGCGCGGCGTGCCCGAACGTGTCATCTGCCGCCTGCTTGGCGTACCGGACCAGGACATGCCGATGATCCGGGCATGGTCGGGTTCGATCCGCGCCCTTCTCGATACTGGTTTCGATGATGCCTTCGGCGGCGCCAACTCCGCCGACGAGATGTCCTGCTATTTCGTCGAGCATCTGCGCCATCTGCTTGCCACTGGGCGAATGCCGCCGCTGCTGACCGGGCTGGCCGGCCTGGTCGATGCGTTGGGGCTGACGGCTGCCGGTCGCAACATCGCCTTCCTGGCCTTCGCCGGTCACGAGACCACGGTGCACCTCATCGGCAACATGTTGTTCCATCTTGCTCACCAGCCCGCCCAGTGGGCGGCCCTGCGGGCCGACCGCCGGCTTGCTGCCAGTGCCGTTACCGAAACGCTGCGGCTGGAAAGCCCAGTGCAGAAGATCTGCCGCTGGCCGCTCGAGCCTGTAATCATCGGCGGCCAGGAAATCGAAAAGAACCGGCTGATGGTGCTGCTTGTCGGCGCTGCCAACCGCGACCCGGCCCAGTTTGCCGACGCATCGCGTTTCGACCTCGGCCGGGCCGGCAGGCAGAACCTGGCCTTCGGCCGGGGCGCGCACGTCTGCATCGGCAGGGCGCTGGCCGAAATGGAAGGTGTCGCGGTGCTGGAAGCCGCACTCAACCGCTGGAAAACCGTCGAGCCTGTTGCTGCACGTTGGATGGACAATTCCTCGATCCGCGGCCTGGATGCGCTGACCTTGCGGCTGACAGCCTGACCGGATGGTCGCTTGTCCGGTTTTCATGCCTTTGCGCGGCCCCGAGTGGTACGCTCGCTGAGGCGCAGGCGCGGCGTGTCGCCGGTGGCCCCAATGACTTCGACCTTGTCTTGCGTATCGTAGCGATAGAGGCCGGAGCCTGTGGTCACGATAGGCCCGCAGGCCAGGCCTGCCTCCGACTGCCACGCGAAAAGGGTGGCACCGCTTTCATCGGCCTCGATCTGACCGAGCCGCGCCCGAAAACCGGCATCCCCGGCCGCGGTCGCGCCGGCAATCCGTGCCCAGGCTTCAGCGCCCATCTTGCAGCCCTTCGGCGAAACTCGCGGCGGCGTAGCGCTTCAGATTGCCGAGTTCGAATTCCGCGAGGCAGGCAAGTTCGACACCTCGGAAGTAGAAGGGATTGGCTTGGAGAAAGAAGGCGGCAAAACGGTTGCGGAATGCTGTTTCCTCGACATCCGCCCACTGTTCCCGCAAGTGGCCTTGCGACAGGCCGAAGTCTATCAGTCCGGTCGACGGCTCGAATTGACGCCCGTATCGGGCAGTTGCGATGGCATCGCGGATCGTCTGCAGGCGGGCCGAAACCGGACCATCGACGGCTGGAACGAAGTCGCAGAAAAAATTGGGGAGAATGCGGAACGTCCTATGCCCTCCGATGATGGAGAACCAGAACAACCGGCCCGCCACCCCGGCCTTGGCGGCGCCGGCCGCGCGAAAGAAACCGCGCAGCAACACGGGGTCGCCCCAACGCGCGGAATGGAGAACAGTATCGCCGGAGAAGAGATAGTGGACAGTCTCCCCGCCGACGGTCTGTGGTCTGACAAGGTAAGTCGAAAAGCCGATTATCTCCCGGTCGCACCGGATGATCACGACAGCATCCTTTTCAGCGAGATCACGTTCGAAGACATTGCGATCGACTGCCTCGTAGTAGGTCTCATACAAGGCAAACATCCGGTCGCGCTCGGCAGGCGTCAATTCCCGCACCGGCGTCGTTGTCGAGCCAATGGAACCGATTTCATCCGCAGTACTTCGCACGCAATCTTGCCGCCCATGTCAGACCCCAACAATCGAATATCAGTCATGGGCTCAGTAGTTCAACCCGCACCAACCCGAATCTTTACGAGCATTTGTCTCGGCATTCGGGGTGATGGTCCACCCGACCCTGTCGGTCAAAGCGGCCGCATTGGCCGCCATGGCATAGTGCATTGGACGGCGCACGGCGATCACACTGCCGGTCGCCCGCGAAATTGTTCGACCGCTACTCTCGGCTTTGGTCTGCTATCTTCATCGGAAGTGCAAAACTGCCTGTCCGCTTTCGGGCCTAAAACGCGATGCCCGATATTGGACGCAGTAAGGTTAGAGGCTGCCGGCGATGAAAGCGCTGCCGGTGCATGCAGCGGCATCCCAGCCGGATATGTTCAGAAGTCGAGAGCGACCATCATACCGCGGACTTCGGCCATTTCCAGCAGCAGGTCTTGGAGTCTTTCGTCCAGTGCGGCACCGGTCTGCGCCAGAAGCTCGGTGACGCTCTCTCTCATCGATATGACGGCGGCGCCTGTCTTCTCGGCGAGCAGCCGTCCGATGGCAGCTCGGATCAGGTCGTCCTGATCAGACATTGCTTCACCTCCCAACGCACTGCAACCTCCCCTTGCTTTCCATGCCTCACCGCCGCTTTCGACAACAGGGCGTGATTTCCCATACCGTATGATTTTTGATGCGACATCGGGCAGCTTTGCTCATGCCAGCAGATCGTCTCGATGAGCCCGCCAGACGTTCAACACCGACAATGAGGGCAGCAGCGAAAAATGGCCGGGCTGGACCGTTTCGACCGCTGCAAGCAGTGCCAGCGGCACTTCGTGCCGATAAAGCCCAATGCACACGCCCCCTTTGGCCGTTGCCGGCAATTCCGTGACGGTGTCGAAAATCGAAAACGTACCCGTTGGCTCTTCCACGATTTCGAAACGCCCCACCCCAAACCTCCCTCTGCACAAAAGTAGCGACCAACGCGGACACCCCCCAGTGGTTCCCTAGGCCGGCAGTTTTTTTCGCGCGTTGGTTGTAGCGCATGCCGGCAGGACAGTCATGCCCGCAGGGCGCGCAGTCAAAAATCGCTACGCACATTTTAAATCTTTTATAAGGCGCTGTGCACCTCGCAACACCCGACGGCAAGAACCTTCGAGACGGCCGAGGCGCTAATAGCGTCACCCGACATCGACGCGGTGTTCGTGCTGTCATCCGACGACACCCACAGCCGCTTCGTGCACGCGGCGATTGCCGCCAACAAGCACATCCTGCTGGAAAAGCCCGCCTGTCTGACGGTGCGCGAGATCGACGATCTGCTGGCGCTGATGCCGGACTACGACAAGACCCTGTTCGTCGGCTATATGCGCCGCTACGCGCCGGCATATCTGGCCGCCAGGGACGAGCTGCCGGCCTTCGCCGACATCACCCATGTCCGCATCTTCGACCTGATCTCGGAGGGCCGGCATTTCCTCAAGAAGAGCCAGAACGTCCTCTATCCCAACGACATAGACCGGCCCTGCTGGCGCATGGCGCCAAGGAGCGCGACGCGCTGATCCGCGAAGTCGTCGGTGCCGACGCGCCGGCCGACCTGGTGCGCGCCTATCGCGGGCTGACGGCGCTTTCCTCGCACCACATTTCAGCGATGCGCGGGCTGATCGGCGAGCCGGCGCGCGTGCTGGCCGCGCACCGCACCAATGGCGGCGCCAACACATCGGTCACCTTCGACTACGGCCATTTCGCTTGTCTCTACGACGCGGTGGTCGACGATCTCGGCCTGTTCGACGCAATGATCGAGGTGCGCTCCAACACCAGGCGCGTGCGCATCATCTACGACACGCCCTACATCCGCAGCCTGCCGACGCGGCTGGAGGTCACCGATGCCGGCCCGCTCGGCCCGGTGACGAAAGCCTTCGGCCCTCTCTACGGCGATGCTTTCTCGAATGAACTCGAGATTTTCCACCGCCACATCGCCGAAGGAACAAAGCCGCTGACCGACCTCGCCGATTCCCGCCGCGACCTGGCGTTGATGGCCGAAATCATCGAGCGTATGAAAGAGAGCGGCCAGCGTTGAGGCGCTCCCTACTGCCCTACTGCCCTACTGCCTTATTTCCCGCAGTGATGATCGTTGATCTTGTTCAATGCATTCGCGTCGGGTCCAACGCGATGGTAGGAGCACGCGCCAGCCGCCGTCGTCACCAACTGCTGATCGTAGTAGTGCGGGCCGCCGAACAGGATATCGATGAGATCGCCTTCGGCGGGAACGTAGCGTTCGGAGTGGACCCGGCGGTCGTAATGCCGGTCGCCAGCCAAGGCCGGGGCGCAAAGACTCGCGCCCGTAGCAACCGCGAGAGCTAGGATCGCAACGCATTTCGTGGTCATCGGCACACCCTTCTGGCCATTCCGGAATCGCACCATACATCCAAAACCGCCAGCCGGACAAAAGTTCCGAGAAGACCACGATAGGCTCTTGCCGAAGCCTGCGGCCTCGCTCATCCATGGTGCGTGGAAATGTGGGATCCGTGATGACCGACGCCAGCCTTCACCTCGTCGAAGCGACGATCGACCAACTGCGCCGCGCGCTCGATGACGGCACCGTCACCAGCGTCGAACTGGTCGGGGCGTATCTGAGGCGCATCGCGCATTTCGACAGGCACGGCATCAGCCTCAATGCCGTCCCGGTGCTCAACCCTGACATGTTCGAGGAAGCCGCCGCCTCCGACCGGCGCCGCCGCAATGGCGCCGTGCTCGGACCGCTCGACGGCATCCCCTACACCGCCAAGGACAGCTACAAGGTTGCAGGCCTGACGGTGGCCGCCGGCTCGCCGGCCTTCGAGCATCTCATTGCCAATGAGGATGCCTTCACCATCGCCCGGCTGCGCGCCGGCGGCGCCGTGCTGCTCGGGCTGACCAACATGCCGCCAATGGCCAATGGCGGCATGCAGCGGGGCGTCTATGGCCGCGCCGAAAGTCCGTACAATGGCGATTATCTCACCGCCGCCTTCGCATCGGGTTCGTCCAATGGCTCCGGCACGGCGACAGCGGCCAGCTTCTGCGCCTTCGGGCTTGGCGAGGAAACCTGGTCGTCCGGCCGCGCGCCGGCCACCAACAATGCGCTGGTCGCCTACACGCCGTCGCGCGGCGTCATTTCTGTGCGCGGCAACTGGCCCCTGGTGCCGACCATGGATGTCGTCGTGCCGCATACGCGCAGCGTGCCCGACATGCTCGAACTGCTCGATGTGATCGTCGCCGACGATCCCGAGGCGCGAGGCGATTTCTGGCGCGCGCAGCCTTGGGTCAAGCCGCCGAAAAGCTCCGATGTGCGGCCGCCCCGTTATACCGATCTCGCACTGGCGGGGTCGTTGAAAGGCAAGCGCCTGGGCGTGCCCAGAATGTATATCGGCCGCGACAGCGAGGCCGATGCGCCGATCGAAACCCGCGCCTCGGTGCTTGCCCTGTGGGAGCAGGCAGCGGCCGATCTCAAGCGGCTTGGCGCCGAGGTGATCGAGGTCGATTTCCCCGTCGTCTCCAACTACGAGCGCGACCGCCCCGGGGCGCGCACCATGGTCGAGCGCGGGCTGGTGCCGCAGGACTTCGCCGAGCGCGAACTCTGGGATCTCAGCATCTGGGGCTGGGACGACTTTTTGCGCGCCAATGCCGACCCGGCCGTGCCCGATCTCGTCTCCGTCGACGGCCCAAAGATCTTCCCGCAGCCGCCCGGCACGCTGCCCGACCGCTATGAGGGCGGCTTCGATCTGAGAGAATATGTGGAACGGGCCCGGTCCGGCGTCACGCCGTTCGCAGACATTCCAACGCTGGAAGACGGACTGAAGGGCCTCGAAGCAACAAGGCGGATCGATTTCGAGGACTGGCTGGACGGCCAAGACATCGACGCCGTGGCGCTGCCCGCCGCCGCCGATGTCGGACCGGCCGATGCAGACATCGACGAGGCATCTGCCGCCCTTGCCTGGCGCAATGGCACCTGGGTCGCCAACGGCAATCTGGTCTGGCGCCATTTCGGCATCCCGACCGTCACCGTGCCCATGGGAACCATGGCCGATATCGGCATGCCGGTCGGCCTGACCTTCGCCGGTAAGGCCTATGACGACGAAAGGCTGCTGCGCATGGCCGGCGACTACGAACTGTCGACCCGGCGCCGCACCCTGCCCCCACGCACGCCGGAACTGACTGAAGATGTATTTTCCCGCCGGCCCACGCAAACCGGTAACGGCAAGGCACCTCCGCTCGTCATCGCGCTTGCCGCCGAGACGCGCACGACCGGCGATCAGGACGAGATCACCATCACCCTCGACCTGCCGATCGACGCCGAGGCGGAAAACGCCAGCGTCAAGGTGCATGTCAACGGCGAGCCTGTCGCCATGCAGCGAAGCGGAGCGCGCTGCTGTGGACAGGCATTGGTTCCGGCCGCAGAGCACCAGCGGTTCCACAGCGTCTGGCGTGGCTCGTATGGCTCGATCGTGACGGCTATTGTGCGGCTGGAGGATGGGCGCAGCGCCGGCGCCTATCTGGTTACGGGCGGGATTGGATGAACGCCAGCAGCTAGGAAGGCAGCGAAGTCAGCCATTCTTCCCAAAATTCCTGCTGCATATGGACGAAAACCGGAACCACGTCGACGCCATCATCAAATATGTCGACCAGATCGCTCTCTTGCGGAAATTGCCCCGTCTTCACCTTGCAGGCTATCAATCCGCGACTTTTCTCCATCACGGTATTTTCCGGATAAACATTGGCGCTTGCTCCGTAACAGATGGGTAGCAGGCCATCGACTTCGAGTGCCTGACGGATTTGGAACAGAGCCTCGAAAAAGTCTTCCTCTTCTGCCTCGATCACCTTGTCCCGATAACTGCATTTCAGATTGCAGGCAGCGCCGTTCACGTGCAGCGTGAACACGGCTTGCTCGTCGTCACCAACGGAACCTGCTCCGATCAGAAAAACAGTACGCTGATGGTCCATCTCATCCCCCTCGCCATGTGACGGGATGGTAGTACGACAACGGCCGCTTTCCAGCATGGCAGGGATTGGGACGCGGCCGCACTCCCTGCCGTCGTCATCCGCTGGCCGGGCGTCCCGCCGCAAAGGCAAGGTCCCGCCGAATGACATCCCGCTTGTCTTGCGACAGACCGGCAAGCAGCTTTTCATCGAGGCAGCCTGCTCGGATGAGATGAGTGAAGACATAAAGGAGCTGCGAATAGCGGTAGTCGAACGTCCGATCGATATCCCGCCGCTGTTCACGCAAATAGGCTTCCAGCTCCCACATCTGGGAGGGAACCGTCACCGCACTGGCCTTGCTCTTGAATTCGGCCATCGTCTTTGCGAGGGCCGCCTCAAGAGCCTTATCGAAGGCGTGGCGGGCGAGCTTCTTTTCGGAAGCGGACCAACTGGAATCGTTCATTGGATATCTCCGTAGATTTCCTGTGAATTCCATCAGATTTTCACGAACTTCGCCTGCTTCTACCCCCGCGCCGCCCAAAGCAAACCCCGCTCCACCATCAGCGCCATTTCCGGCACCGCGAACTCATCCGCCGTGTGACCAAGGGAACTGTAGAAAACCTTCCCCGCCCCATAGCGCCGTTTCCAGACGACCGGCATGACAACGCCGCCGATGCCCGGAAAATGCGCGTCGGTGAAGGTGGTGGTCGCCAGCACCTCATTGCTTGGGTCGACATGCATGTAATATTGCTCCGATCGGTAGGCGAAATCGCTGATGCCTTTTGTGATCGGGTCGTCCGGCCGGGTGATGGCGACGTGATAGTCGATGATGTTGCCGGGATGCGCCACCCATTGGCCGCCGGTCATGAACTGATAGTCGGGCTCATTGCGGAAACTGTCGCCCATCGTCCCGTGGAAACCGCCGAGCCCGCTTCCCCCGCGAACCGCAAGCGTCAGGTTCTGCAACTCGGCCTTTTCGATCGTCGACATCGTGATGACGGGCACGATGAGATCGAAGGAAGCAAGCTCCGGACCGGCGAACATCGCCGTGCCCTCACCCAGCGTGACGTCGAAGCCGTTTCGCTCAAGCAAGGTGCGAACGAGCTTCGCGCTCTGCTCCGGCGTATGGCCCTCCCAGCCGCCCCAGGCGATCAAGGCCTTCTTTGGCATTGTGTACCTCCCTGGAAAACTCGGCCCTGATCGATCCGGCGTCAGCGCCAGCCCAGCGCTGGAGCGACATGGGTCAGGATCGCCTCGATGACATGCGCATTGTAGTCGACGCCGAGCTGGTTCGGAACGGTGAGCAGCAGCGTATCGGCTTCGGCGATCGCCTCGTCCTGCGCCAATTCCTTGATCAGCACATCCGGCTCGGCCGCGTAGCTGCGCCCGAAAATCGCCTTGGTGTTCTCCTCGATGAAGCCGATCTGGTCGCGGCTCTCATTGCCGCGGCCGAAATAGGCGCGGTCGCGATCGTCGACCAGCGCGAAGATGCTGCGGCTGACCGAGACGCGCGGCTCGCGCTTGTGGCCGGCTGCCTTCCAGGCCTCGCGATAGATGCGGATCTGCTCGGCCTGCTGGATGTGGAACGGCTTGCCGCTCTCGTCGAATTTGAGCGTCGAGCTCTGCAGGTTCATGCCGAGCCTGGCTGCCCATTCCGACGTGGCGTTGGTGGCCGCACCCCACCAGATCCGCTCGCGCAAACCCTCCGAATGCGGCTCGAGGCGCAAGAGGCCGGGCGGATTGGGGAACATCGGCCGCGGATTGGGTTGGGCGAACCCCTCGCCCCGCAGCGTCTCGAGGAAGACCTCGGCGTGGTGCCTTGCCATGTCGGTGTCGCTCTGCCCTTCCGGCGGCGCGTAGCCAAAATGGCGCCAGCCATCGATCACCTGCTCGGGCGAGCCACGGCTGATGCCGAGCTGCAAGCGGCCGCCGGCGATGATGTCGGCGGCACCGGCGTCCTCGGCCATGTAGAGCGGATTCTCGTAGCGCATGTCGATGACCGCGGTGCCGATCTCGATGCGGCTGGTCTTGGCGCCGACCGCCGCCAGCAGCGGGAACGGCGAAGCGAGCTGGCGGGCGAAATGATGCACGCGGTAATAGGCGCCATCCGCGCCCAGTTGCTCGGCGGCGACGGCGAGGTCGATGGATTGCAAAAGCGCGTCCGAAGCCGAGCGCACTTGCGATTGCGACGAGGGCGTCCAGTGCCCGAACGACAGGAAACCGATTTCTTCATAGTCATGCGATATAAGGATGCGCGTCAGGCTTCAATGCAAAAGAGATTTTTTGGCGCCCGGATCAAGGCTCATGCATCGCTATTCTCGAAGGCGCCAATGCCTTGTGCGATCAGGTTGGTCGCCATCACCAGCGAGACGATTGCCCCGGAATTGAAGACGACGACCCACCATTTTCCGCCGGTCAGGAAGCCATAGCCGTCGGCGACGGCCAGTCCCCAGTCGGCCGATGGCGGCTGAATGCCGAGGCCGAGAAAGCTCAGCGTCGCGATCGAGAAGAACGCGTAGCCCAGCCTTGTGACGAGCTCGATGAGGATCGTTTCCCTGATGTTGGGCAAAATCTCCAGGAACATGATGGCGAGCGGGCCTTCGCCGCCGAGGCGCGCGGCGCTGACATAGTCGCGCTGCTTCTGCTCACGCACGGCGGCGCGAACGGTGCGCGCCACCAGCGGCGCGTAGGCGATGCCGATCACCAGGATGACGGTCAGGTTCGACGGGCCGATCGCCACCAGCGTCATGGTGACGAGAACGATGAACGGAAACGCCATCAGCGTATCGAGCAGCCGCGCCCCGATTGCATCAGTGAGGCCCTCGAAATAGCCGAGCACCAGGCCGATGATGCTGCCGGCGGCAACCCCGGCCAGCGTCGCCAACGGCGCAACCAGCAGGATGTCGCGCGAACCGACGATGATGCGGGACAGCACATCGCGGCCGAGCTGATCGGTCCCGAACCAGTGCAGCGCATCGGGCGGCGTCAGCGTCGCCAGGAAATCCTCGGCATAGGGATCGTAGGGAACGAAGAGGTTGCCTGCTATGGCGCAAACGACCCAGAACAAAAGCAGCAGCAATCCGACCACGACCGACGGCGGCAATCCGGCGAAAGCACTGCGAATCCGGCGCATTGTCGAAAAGCCCGCCACGGCGCGCTGCGGTGCGGGAAACTCGGCCAGATCCGTCATGGCGAGGTCCGGCGGCGTTGCCGCGGATCGAGCAGCGCCAGCAAGAGGTCGCCGGCCGCCGCCGACAGCACGAAGATGGCCGCCATCACCAATACGCCTGCCTCCATCATCGGGAAATCGCGTGCCTTGGCCGCGTTCAGGACCAGATTGCCAAGTCCCTGGATGCCGAACAACGCCTCGATCACCACCAGCCCACCCAGCATGTATCCGGTCTGCGTCGCCAGCACCGCGACGGTCGGCGTCAGCGCATTGCGCAGCACGTGCCGAAAGATGATCTCGCGCCGCTCGAGCCCTTTCAGGACGGCGGTGCGCGTGTAATCGGCGGCGATCGCCTCGATCACGCCCGCTCGCGTCATCCGGGCGATATAGCCGGAAAGGTTCAGCACCAGCGGCAGCGCCGGCAGGATCAGATAATAGCCATGCGTCCAGAAGCCCGCGCCATCGGGCGCAACGCCGGAGATCGGGAACCAGTTCAGCCACAGGCCGAAAACGATGAGCAGCATCAGGCCGGAAACGAAATCAGGCACAATGCCGAAGGAGACGCCCGCCATCACGATCAGCCGGTCGATGAGGCGGCCGGCATTGAGACCGGCGATGACGCCGGCACCAACGCCGAGCGGCACGAGGAAGAGCAAAATAATCCCGGCAAGCGCCGCGGAGCGCTTGAGGCTTTCCAGCACGAAGGGCGCCACCGGCCCGCGCATCGACAGCGAGGTGCCGAAGTCACCGGTGACCGCTTTGCTGAACCAGAGCCAATACTGGACGAGAACCGGCTGGTCGGCGCCTAGCCGCTTGTTCAGTTCCGCCACCGCTTGCGCGTCGGCAAAAGGCCCGAGCATGACACGGCCGACATCGCCGGGCAGGACCTGCCCGGCGAAGAACACCAGAATGCTGACCAGCCACAGCGTGAGGACAAGTGTGCCCACACGCGCTGACAGAATGCGACCGGTCAGCATGTCGCGATCATGCCTGGACGAAGGAAACGCGGTCGAGCAGGAGATGCGAAATCGCGGTGAAGCGCACGCCCTCGACCTTGGAGCTGACGATGCGGCTGTATTGCGAGAAGTAGCTGATGATCGCCGGCGTCTCGTCGAGCAGCAAGGTCTGGATCTTGCGGGCAACAAGGCGCTGTGCCTGCAGGTCGCGCGCCTTCGAGTAGTCAAGCAGCAGCGCATCATAGGCCGGGTTGTTGAAATGTGCCGCGTTCCAAGCTCCCGAACTCTTTAGCGTGGCGTTGAGGAAGATGTCGGGCGTGCCGCGGTGGCCATAGTCGGTGATGCCGAGCACCGAATCCAGCCATGGCGAACTGCCGAACGTCGCCGAGCCGTAATAGGCGTCCTGCGGCAGGACATTGAGCTTGACGTCGATGCCGGCCTTCTTGGCGAAGTTCTGGATGATGACCGCATAGTCGGGAATGTCATAGGCGCGTTCGGTGGTCAGCGTCACCTCGAAGCCGTTGGGCACGCCCGCCTCGCCAAGCAGCCGCTTGGCCTCGGCAATGTCCTGCTTGCGCTGCGGCACCGATGGATCGGCCGAGGGGAAGATCGGCGCGAACGGCGTGTCGTTGCCGACGATGGCGCGGCCCTTGAGCAGGCCCTTGACCACAGCCTCTCGGTCGATCGTGAGCGCCAGCGCGCGGCGGATGCGCTTGTCGGTAAACGGCGCCTGGTCGGTCCTGAGATGCACCTGGTCGTGCGAGCTCGCCTGCACGCTCAGCAGCTTGAAGTTGGGATTGCCCTCGATCGCCAGCTCCAGCCGCGTCGTGCTTGGGATCACGTCGAGCTGGCCGGCCTGCAAAGCCAGCACCTGTGCCTGCTCGTCGTCGAAGAACTTGATCTCGATCCGGTCGGGCAGCGCCTTGTCGCCCCAGTAATTCTCATTGCGCACGAAGCTGGCGCCTTGCTTGGGGCGGAAGGATTCGAGCTTGAACGGACCGGTGCCGTTGAAAGTCTTCTCGAAATCACCGGCATAGTCGGCAGGCAGGATGACGGCATTGTAGACGTCGGAGGAGACATAGAACGGGAAGTTGCTGTTCGGACCGTCGAGATCGAAGGCGACGGTTTCGTCGTCGACCAGCTTGGCGCCGCCCTTGGACAGGATGCCCTTGTAGGCGGACAACGCCGACGAGCCGCTGGCCGGATCGACCAGCCGCTCGAAGCTCGCCACAACGTCTTTGGCGGTGACCGCGCGGCCATCGTGGAATTTTACCCCTTGCCGCAATTTGAAGGTCCAGCGGCTGGCCGTCTCGTTGGCCTCCCAGGACAGAGCCAGCTTCGGCTGCAGACCATCCTTCGGATCGTCGAGGATCAGATACTCGCCGACCTGGCTGATCACCCCGATGCTGGCCGGATCGGTGACCGAAACCGGATCGATCGCCTTGGTCGGCTGGCCGAGCCCGACGCGAACCGTGCCGCCGCCGGCAGCCGCGGCGCGTGCGCCTCCCAACCCCTGCGAGGCGGCAAAGCCGGTCAGGCCGAGCAGTGCGGCATATCTGAGGAGATCGCGGCGCTTGAGAAAGCCGCCCTGATGTTCGTCGACGGCGACATTCCAGATGTCCCCCGACAGATTGCGAACTGCGTCGATATCTCTGCGTCTGGTCATTTTGAAACCCTGCTTTGAAATGAAGATTGAAAATCTATGCGACGGGCTCGCCGTCGAGATGGATGCGGTCGACGGCCTGCGGATAGAAGGCGATGAGGCCCTTGATCTTCGGCATTTCCTCAATGGGATCCCGGTAGCTCCAGGCGATATCAGGGCGCACCGAACCGTCGCTCAGCAGGCCGGACCAGTAAGAGGCGATGCCCTTGTAGGGACATCGCGTCGTGGTGACGGACGCCGTCAGCCGCTCCAGCCGGATGTCTTCCGCGGGCAGATAAAAACGCGTCGGCAGATGCGTCTCGAACAGCAGCACCGGGCGGTGGCTGTCGGCGATCGGCTCGCCGTCGAACCAGATCTGCAAATGGCTCGAGCTTTGCAGAACATCGATGCGTGCATAGGGATCGCGGGCGTGGACGAAGACTTCCTCTTCCTCCTCGAACCACTGGTCGACGGCCTTCCAGGTGAATGCAATGCGGCCGGCCAGCGGCGCCAGGTTTTCATCCGGCGGCGACACGAACGACCACGCCGCGTTGGCGCTGCGCCTGTCGCCGCTGTCGATATCCCAATAGGCGGTCTCGCCACCGACCGGATGCGGCTCGCGATGCAGCGAAGGTTTCAGCACCGATGGGTCGACCGCTGACGGCGGGAAGAAATAGATCGGCAGGAAATGGTTGGAGCGCAGCACCAGCACGTTGCGGCTGTCGGCGATGGTGCGGCCGCCGAATTTGACGCGCACACGCTTGGGGCTGTGCAGGACATTGACGAGCTGCGGCGCGGTCGCTTCGCGTGGCTGCAATCTTGGTGCGACGATCATGATCGTTCTTCCGGTCAGGACACGGCACGCGCATTGTCGCGCTGCTCGGCGAAGCGGTTGGCGGGCCGCGCCAGGCCGAAACGGTCGCGCAGCGTTCCCGGCCCGTATTCGGTCGGGAAGACGCCGCGCCGCTGCAGCTCCGGCACCACCTGTTCGGCAAAATTCACCCAGTCTTCTGGCAGCAGCGGGAACATCAGGTTGAAGCCGTCAGCGGCACCCGAAACGAACCAGTCCTGCAACTGGTCCGCGATCTGTACCGGCGTGCCGGCAACCGTCGGCACCGAACCGCTGTTGGCGAGCTTGCGCGCGATCTCGCGCAGGCTGAGATTCTGCTTCGCCCACTGCTTGACCCGGTTGAGCGATGTGCGCCCGCCATTGAACGTGCTTTCGTCCGGCAGCGGCGGCAGCGGCCCGTCCGGCGGGAACAGCGACAGGTCCAACCCGCTCCAGCTCGACAGAAGGTCGATGCCGACCTGATCCGGCAGCAAGGTCTGCAGGTATTCTTGCTTTTCCCGGCCTTCCGCTTCGGAGGCGGCGACGATCGGCAGGATGCCGGGCAGGATCTTGAAGCTCTCCGGCCGCCTGCCGTGGCGGGCCAGCCGCTCGTTGATGTCCTGACGGTATTTGATGCCATCCTCCTTGGTGCTGTAGATGGCGAAGTGCGCATCGGCCTGGGCGGTGGCGAAGTTCTTGCCATCTTCGGACGAGCCGGCCTGGACGATTAGCGGATGGCCTTGCGGCGGCCGCGAGACGTTGAGCGGCCCACGCACCTTGAAGTGCTTGCCCTTGTGATCGATGGGATGGACCTTGTCGGGGTCGGCGAAATGGCCTGACGCCTTGTCGATCAGCAGCGCCTCGTCTTCCCAGCTGTCCCACAGCGCCTTGACGATGTCGAGGAATTCGGCCGCGCGTTCATAGCGGAAAGCATGTTCGATATTGCCGTCGCGGCCGAAATTGCGCGCCTCCTCATCCATGGCCGAGGTGACGACGTTCCACGACGCCCTGCCCTTGCTGATATGGTCGAGCGAGGCGAACATGCGCGCCACATTGTACGGCTCGCTGTAGGAACTCGACGCCGTGGTGATCAGGCCGATATGCTTGGTCACGCTAGCCAGCGCCGATAGCAGCGTCAGCGGTTCGAGGCGGGCATTGGCGTAATGGGCGACGCCGCTCTTGACTGAATCCCAGATCGACACGTGGTCGGCGACGAAGATGGTGTCGATCCTGGCGCGTTCGGCCGCCTGCACGAGATCGCGGTAGAATTCGAAATCCAGCACCTCCCGCCCCGGCGCCCTCGGGTGGCGCCACGACATCCGATGATCGCCCTGCGGGTTGAAGAAGAATGCGCTGAGGATCATGTGGTCTCGAGCCATGCCGGGCCTCCTTCCAGATCTGCTCCGGAGACCGTCGCGCTGCCTCGGCAGACGGCGACAATCTCTGCTGATGCGAGAAAGGTAGATTGCGCTCCGGCTTAATTCGAGTAATTTTATAGAGATAATACATTGCGAAAGCGGAAGCGATTGCCCTCGATGGCGGCGCTGGAAGAAAGTGGTTTCAAGTCCCCATGTCCTCCTCGGTTCTGAACGTAGACCAGCTGTCCGTGGCCTATGACGGGCGCAAGGGATCGCATCCCGCCGTCAGCGGCGTGTCACTGCACATCGGCGAAGGCGAAGCGCTCGGCCTGGTTGGCGAGTCGGGATCGGGCAAAAGCTCGGTGGCGCTCGCCATATTGCGCTATCTGCCGAAAAACGCCCGCATCGCTGCGTCGGCGCTGGAATTCCAGGGCCGCGAAATCCGCGACCTTTCCGCCGAGCAGCTGCGCCGGCTCAGGGGAAATCATATCGCCGCCGTCTACCAGCATCCCGGTGCTGCCCTCAATCGAAGCATGACGATCGGCCGCCAGATCACCGAGACGGTCATGCGGCATCGCCCGGTTTGCCTCGAAGAGGCGCGCGGGCGCGCCGCCGAACTGCTCGGCCGCGTCCGGGTCAGCCATCCGGAGCGGGTGCTGGATCTCTATCCGCACGAACTCTCCGGCGGCATGCAGCAGCGCGCCAACATCGCCATTGCCATTGCGCTCGACCCATCGCTGCTGGTGCTGGATGAGCCGACGACGGCGCTCGACGCCAGCGTCCAGTCCGAGATCATCGCCATCCTCTCCGACTTACGCAAGGATCACAAAACCAGCATCCTGCTGATCAGCCACGACATCAATATGATCCGCCGCTCCTGCGACCGGGTGGCGGTGATGCAGGCGGGAACCGTGGTCGAAAGCGGCGTTGCGAGCGATGTCTTCGACAACCCCTCTCACGCCTACACCAAGGCGCTCATCGCCTCGATCCCGGCGCTCAACTACACCAAGCGGGACGGAAGACTGGCGGAGACGGACGGCGTGCCAGCGCACCCAATGGTCCAAGGGGAAGACGCCGGCCTGCCAAAAGAACGCCGCATCGCGATCGCCTGCAAAGGCATCAGTCATGCCTTCGGCAGCCAGCCAGTGCTGCACCACGTCGATCTCGACATCGGCCAGGGCGAGACCTTCGGGCTGATCGGCGAGTCCGGTTCTGGCAAGTCGACCCTGGCACGGATCGTCACCGGCCTGCAGACGCCAAGCGCCGGATCGGTCGAACTGTTCGGCAGGACGGTCGCGCCGCGCGTCGAGAAGAGAAACCTTGCCGAACGCCGCGACGTGCAGATGGTCTTCCAGTCGCCGGATCGCACGCTCAATCCGCGCCAGCGGATCGGCACGATCCTCGGCCGCCCGCTGCGCAGGCTCGCCGGCCTGCGCCGCAGCGAAGTGAGAGCCCGCGTCGGCGACCTGCTGCAATCGGTTCGCCTCGCCGGCGCCACGGCCGAGCAGAAATCGCGTTCGCTGTCCGGCGGCCAGCGGCAGCGGGCGGCAATCGCGCGCGCCTTCGCCGGCGTGCCGAAGGTCGTCGTGCTCGATGAACCGACCTCCGCGCTCGACGTCTCCGTCCAGGCGACCGTTCTCAACCTGCTCAACGACCTGCAGCGCGACAAGGACACGACTTATCTGTTCATCAGCCACGACCTCAGGGTGGTGCGCTACATGGCCGACAGGATCGGCGTGCTCTATCGCGGACGCCTGGTCGAAACCGGCTCCTCCGACCGGATTTTTCGCGGCCCCAACCACCCCTATACGGCCCTGCTTTTGGCTGCGTCCTCCGACGAAGCTGCGCCGAGACTATCCGCTCCAATCGAGATCGAGGCAGCCGGCGTCCCGAATACGGGGTGCTCCTTCGCCGACCGCTGCCCGCTGGTCCTGCCCGACTGCCGAAAGGCGGAGCCGCCGGCCCGAGAGACCGCGGCAGGGCATCTGATCGCCTGCTGGCGGCACGGCAAGGGTGTCTGAGCGCCCGAAGGTCCGCAGCAGTGGCAGGGTTTTAGCGGCAAGCAGATCGTCGATGTCTGGAACCTCTCCGACGGCTGCTGCGGAGTTCCTGCCGCCGTGGTTGGGCCGCTTCCTCGCATACAAGTACATTCATTTGTGCTAATATATAACTGTCATGCACATTCGTTCGTGACGAAGACGTGGGAGGATGCAATGAAAACCATGAATCGCAGGTCTGCAATTGCTCTCGGTGTGACGGCTGCCGCGATAACGCCTCTGTTCACCCTGGCGGCATCAGCGAAGAAATACGGCCCGAAGGAAGGCAAGGAGATTGCGCCCGGTGTCAGGGTGGTTGAGGTCAGCACCGGCAACTCCGACATTCCCGCCTACAAGAGCATCGCAATTGTCGACGTGGTATTTCAGCCCGGCGCACACGCGCCTCAGATGGTGATGGACAACGATATGGTCTGCACCATTGCTTCAGGTGCGTTCACGATCAAGAAGGCCGACAAGGAATTCAAGCTCAAGACGGGTGACATGTACACCTGCGCCAAAGGCAAGACCGACGAGGCGACAAATACAAGCAAGGAGGTCGGCGTGCATCGGATCGCCGTCCTGATACCTGCCTAGCAAACCGGAATCCGGCCGGATGGGAGGTCGCATTCCGTCCGGCCGTCGCTTGCGTACACTAGGTGCTGACCTCGTCCGGCCAACGCCCTTCGGCAAGATCGGCAGGATTACGCCGCTGGTGCCAGCCGGGTCACAGCCGCATGTTCGCTTTCCTTCAGGCACAGTGCGATGCCGGCATTGGCTCTTGAAGGGCCAAGCCAGACCCGCGTAACATAGCGCCAAGTCAACCGCTCACATTGAGTCTGCTTTATTAGTCCGGGCTAACGTCCGGATTGGTTTGGATATTTTCCTTGAACACGCAAGCAACCAGCAGCGCACCGGAGCGCGGCAAATCGTTTGCCCATGTGGCGGAAGCGTCCTGGGGCAAGGGCCTCAGCACCTTGCTTCGCATCGTGCGCATGACACTGCGCCATCCCTGGCAGGTCGCCATCACCATCGTCTCGACCTTCATTGCCGCGACGCTGCAGCTTTTCATTCCACGCCTGCTGGGACGCGCCATCGACCAGGCGCAAGGTGTGATGGCCGCGGGTGCCGGCGCTGCGGCGGAACAGGCGCTGTGGAACACGGCGCTGACGCTGCTCGTCGTCTCGATCCTGCGCGGCCTCTTCACCATGGCGCAGAACTACTATGGCGAGGCCGTCGGTCATCGCACCGGCTATGAACTGCGGCTGGCCTTCTACGAGAAGATCCAGCGCCTGAGCTTCGCCTACCACGACAGGGTCCACACCGGCGATTTGATCACGCTCGGCCTGCTCGATCTCGACGGCGTGCGCATGTTCTTCTCCACCGGCATTTTGCGTGTGGTGCTGCTCGGCGTGCTGATCGGCGTCGGCGCCTATCTCCTGATCAGCACCGATCTCATGCTCGGGCTGCTCAGCCTGAGTTTCGTGCCCCTCGTCGCCTGGCGGTCCTCGGTCACCCAGCTGGCGTTGCGCAGCACCTGGTTGACTTTGCAGGAGCGGCTGTCTGTGCTGAGCCGGGTGATGGATGAGAACCTCGGCGGCATCCGCGTCGTGCGGGCCTTTGCGGCACAGCGGCATGAGCTGGAAAAATTCGACCGCGCCAAGCTGTCGGCGCTGGAGCTTGCCAATCAGCGCGTCGACATCCGCGTCTCCAACACCAGCGCCATGAACTTCTCGTTCCTGGCCGCCATGGGGCTGGTGCTCTGGTTCGGCGGCCAGAAAGTGATTGCAGGCCAGATCAGCGTCGGCACGCTGGCCCAGTTCCTCACCTTCATGACCATCCTGCAGATGCCGGTGCGCCAGCTCGGCCTTATGGTCAACTCCTTCGCGCGCGCCTCGACCTGCGGCAGCCGGCTGTTCGAACTGCTCGACGCCGAGCTCGACATCGAGGACGCGCCCGGCGCCAAGGATCTCGTCGTCACAGACGGCGTGCTGCGCTTCGACAATGTCGGCTTCCGCTACGAGGGCGCGGGCGACCGGCCGACTCTGTCGGGCATCTCCTTCGAGGCGAGGTCCGGCGAGACCATCGGCATCGTCGGTCCGCCGGGCAGCGGCAAATCGACGATCGCGCACCTGATCCCGCGTTTCTACGACGTCACCTCAGGCGCGATAACCATCGACGGCCAGGACATCCGCAAGGTGACGCTGCAATCGCTGCGCAAGGCGGTCGGCGTCGTGCAGCAGGACGCGTTCTTGTTCACCACCTCGATCGAGAACAACATCGCCTACGGCAATCCCTGGGCGCGCGAGACCCGCATCGGGCAAGCCGCCGAGTACGCGCAGCTGCACAACTACATCATGGGCCTCCCAGCCGGTTACACCACGGTCGTCGGCGAACGCGGCGCCTCGCTTTCCGGCGGCCAGCGGCAGCGCCTGACCATTGCGCGCAGCCTGATGCTGCGGCCATCGGTGCTGGTCTTCGACGATTCAACCGCGGCCATCGACGCCGGCACCGAGCAGCGGATCCGGGCGGCCATGAAGCGCTTCGCCAGGGATCGCGTGACGCTCATCATCTCGCACCGGCTGAGTTCGCTGATGCATGCCGACCAGATCCTGTTCGTCGAGGGCGGCCGGATCGTCGAGCGCGGCACGCATGAGGAGTTGCTGGCGCTCGGTGGACGCTACCGCGCGCTCCATGACCTGCAGTTGCGGCCGGACGATGAGCGGCCCGTGGCGGGAGCCGCGTGATGCAGACACCGGCCGACGACGAGGAGGAAGACACCAGCGGGCCACCGACAAAGGCGGTCGTGGGCTCGCACCGCGACGACGAAGAGGTCTTCGGCAAAGCTTATGACCCTCGCATCGTGCGGCGTATCTGGAGCTTCGTGAGGCCGTATCAGAACCGGATTTTCATCTCAGTCGCCGCGGTGCTGGTGTTCACGCTGACGCAACTGGCGATCCCGCTGGTCATCCGCTACGCCATCGACCACGGCATGACGGCAGGCAAGCTCGACCAATCGGTGATCATCGCCGCGATCGGCGCTTTCTCGGCGATCATCCTCATCAACTATGCCGCCTCCTATGTGCAGGAAAGCGTCGTCGGCAAAGTGGCCGAGAACGTGCTCTCCGACCTGCGCCGCGCCATGTTCAGCCATCTGCAACGGGCCTCGTTGAGCTTCATGGACAAGACCGAGGTCGGCCGTCTGATGTCGCGTCTGCAGGGCGACGTCAATTCGATGCAGGAATTCCTCGAAACATCCGTCATGTCGGTAGGCGACATCGTGCTGTTGTTCGGCATTGTCAGCGTGCTTTTGTGGCTCGATTTCCGGCTGGGCCTGCTGACGCTGTCGACCATGCCGGTGCTGTTCATCGTGCGCCTTTTCTGGCTGCCGCGCGCCAAGGTCGCCTTCATGGCCGCGCACGAAACCAACTCGATCGCCAACGGCGCACTGGCCGAAGGCATCCATGGCGTGCGCACGGTGCAGAGCCTCGAGCGCCAGCACGTCAATTTCGACCTCTACGACGAAAAGGTGCTGGCCAACCTCAATGCCCATTTGAGGTCGGCGAAATACGCGCAGGTAATGGTGCCGATCGTCGACACGCTGACCGGCATCGCCATGGCAACTGTCATCGTCGTCGGCGGGTCGATGGTGCTCTCGCACAGCCTCGACATCGGCGTCATGGTGGCGTTCCTGTTCTACATCCAGCGCTTCTTCGACCCGATCCGCTCGCTGACCATGCAGTACAGCGTCATGCAGCGCGCCATGGCTTCGGGCCAGCGCATCTCCGAAGTGCTCGACGTACCGGTCGACGTCAGCGACAGGCAAGGTGCGGTGGCGCTGTCGCGCGACATGGACGGCTCGGTCGAGTTCAGGAACGTCACTTTCGGTTATAGGCCGAACCAGCCGGTGCTGAAGAACATCTCCTTCCGCGTCAATCCGGGCGAGACCGTGGCCCTGGTCGGTCCGACCGGATCGGGCAAGTCGAGCTCGATGGCGCTGGTGCACCGCTTCTACGATGTCTGGTCGGGTGAGGTTCTGGTCGGCGGCCATGATGTGCGTGACCTGACCCAGGATTCGCTCGGCGATCAGGTCGCGATGGTGCTGCAGGAGCCGTTCCTGTTTTCCGGCTCGGTGCTGGAAAACATCCGCTACCACAAGACATCAGCCAGCCGCGAGGAGGTGGTCCGAGCCGCACAAGCCGTCGGCGCGCACGATTTCATCGAGAACCTGCCAGATGGCTACGATACCGAACTCGAGCAGCGCGGCGGCAATCTCTCGCTGGGCCAGCGCCAGCTGATCAGCTTCGCGCGCGCGCTGGTGGCGGATGCAAAGATCCTGGTGCTCGACGAAGCCACGGCCAGCATCGATTCCTACACCGAGATGCTGATCCAGAAGGCGCTGATCACGCTGCTGGAAGGCCGCACCGGGCTGGTCATCGCCCACCGTCTGGCCACTATCCGCGGCGCCGACCGCATCATCGTGCTGCAGAACGGCGAGATCGTCGAAAGCGGCAACCACGAACAGCTGATGGCAAGAAAAGGCCTCTACGCCCGCCTCTACAACATGAACTACGCCTCGTTCGACGACATTTCCGAAGGCGAGCTGGAACTGGACGCGGCAGTCGGCAAGGCGACGTGATTGGACCTGCAAACGACCGCAGGCGCCTAGGCCATTTCCGGGCGTCTTGACCCCTCGCGGATGGCCTTGTGCACGCCGCGTTGCAGATCCATGAATACAGGGCTTTCCATCACCTCTTCGCGGCGCGGGCGCTCGATATCCACGTTGAATGTCTGCGTGATACGTCCCGGGCCGATGCCCATGACGACGATGCGGTCCGACAGATAGACGGCCTCCTCCACATCATGGGTGACAAACAGGACGGTCAACCTGTGTTCCTCCCAGATCTGGGTCAGCAGTTCCTGCATCTGATGCCGGGTCAAGGCATCGAGCGCGCCGAAGGGCTCGTCCATCAACAGCATCTTGGGCCGGTAGGAAAGCGCGCGCGCAATGGCGACGCGTTGTTTCATGCCGCCCGAGAGTTCGGCCGGATAGCGGTCCGCACTACCAGACAGCTTGACGAGTTCGAGATGCTCCAGCGCGATCCTGCGGCAGGTCGGGCGATCGTAACCAGCGGCCTTGAGGGCAAACTCGATGTTCTGCCGCGCCGTCAGCCAGGGAAGCAGCGTGTAGGACTGAAAGACGACGCCACGGTCGAGACCAGGCTGCAGGATCGGCGCGCCATCGATGCTGAGATCGCCCGCGTCGAAGTCCTGCAGTCCGGCCACGATCGACAGCAGCGTGCTCTTGCCGCAGCCCGACGTGCCGACCAGGGAGACGAACTCGTTGTCGGCAAGATCGAGGTTGATATCGCGCAGTACTTCCGTGCGCCGCTCGCCCGTGCCGAAGCTCTTGTGGAGACCGGCGATCCGCAATTTGGGGCTCATCGGCTGGACCTCATTGCGAGCGGCCCTCTTGCTTGAACAGCACCTTTTCCAGCGCCTTCATCACCTGGTCGGTGATGAGGCCGAGCAGGCCGAGCAGCAGGATGTAGCCGATGATGGTGTTGGTCTGGAAATAGCGCTGGGACACGGTGATGCGATAACCGAGCCCCGAAGTGGCGGCGACGAGTTCGGCCAGCACCAGCCAGGTCCATGCCCAGCCCAGGCTGATGCGCAGCGTATCCCAGATGCCCGGCAAGGCACTGGGCACGACGATGCGCGTCAGGATCTTGCGATCCGGCAGGCCTAGCGTGCGCCCAAGGCCGATGAAATCGGCTGGAACCCGTTTCACATTGTCCATGATCATCAGCACCTGCTGGAAGAACGTGCCGATAAAGATGATCAGGAATTTCTGCGAATCGCCGGTGCCGGCCCACAGGATGGAGAGCGGCACGAAAGCGACGACCGGCATGTAGCGGATGAAATCCACCAGCGGCTCGATGGCCGCTTCCCAGGAACGGAAACTGCCGATCAGCACGCCGATCGGTATCGACAGGGCCGAGGCGATGAGGAAGCCGATGGAGATACGGTACATCGAGGCTTTGAGGTCCAGCCACAACGTGCCGTCGGCCGCGAGCTTGGCGATCTGCATAGCGACGCTGCCCGGCGATGGCAGGAAGATCGGCTTTACCAACCCCAGTCCGGTCGCCGCCCACCAGGCAAGGCCGAGCCCGACGAACACGGCCACCGCGATCACCAGGAAGCGCGACCTGGCGATGGGCACGCCGATGCCGGAGGATCGGCGACGCCTCGCCTGTTTCGTGGGACGAGCCGGATCCGTTTGAGCGGGACGCTCCCCGGGCATCTGCGTCACCACCGCGATCCGGCCTTGGTCATTCCGCCGCCTTGACGAATGACGGGTCGATCATCTGCTCCGGCGTCACATCGGCCTGCAGCAGCTTGGCGTTCTTGGCGGCGGCTTCGACATCGGCGAAGGTCCTGGTGGTGAAATCACCGGTCAGCGCCGCCTTGTTTTCGGCGAGTGAGTAGTAACGCACGCCGTCAAAGGCGGTGTTGAGGTCCTTGACGTCCGAACCGACAGCCTTGGCGATGATGGCGCGCCCACCGGGCGTATCGGCATTGTAGTCCTTGAGCGCTGCGTCCCAGCTCTTGATCATGGCCAGCACTTGGCCGGGCCGCGACTTGATCACCTCGTCACGCACCACCAGCACGTCGCTGATCAAGCCGGGATCCTCGCCGGCGGTGAACAGCAGCTTGAGGTCCTTGTTCTGCGCCATGGCGACAGTGAGGTACGGTTCATAGGTCACCGCGACCGGCACCTGGCCGGCGATCAAGGCGCTGCCGGCGTCGGACGCAGGCATCGGAACCGGCTTCACATCGTCGATCGACATGCCGTTCCTGGTGAGCGCGTATTTGAGCAGGATGTCGCTCGTCGTGCCTTCCTCGAATGCCACCTGCTTGCCCTTGAGGTCCGCGATGGAGGTGACGTCCTTGCCAGCGATGATCGCGTCGGCGGTCATGGAGACGTCGAGCAGCAGCACGATCTTCACCGGCAGGCCGGCCGCAACCATGCCCATCGCCGTGTGGGTGGCGATGTTGGCGGCGTCGAGCTGGCCGCTTGCAAGTGCTGCATTGATGTCCTTGTCCTCGGCGAAGTTGACGATCTGGACGTCGCTCAGCCCGTTCGTCTTGAACAGGCCCTTGGCCTCGGCGACATGCCACTGGCCATAGCCGAGCCAGGGCTCGATGCCGATCTTGAACGCTCCTGCCTCGGGCGTGGTGGGAATGGCCGCATCGGCCGCGTAGGCCGCCGGGGCGGCGGCGAGCCCGATGGCGGCGGCCATCACGAGCGCGCGAAATTGTCCTGTTAGGTTACGCATCATCCTTGTTCCCCTTGATGATCGGACCGCTTTTTCTGACTGAGGTAGCCGGTCCGGTGAGACTGCGGGTTTCTGCTCTTGCGGCACTGTGCCTCGGCGTCTTACCTGCCACTTCATGGTGAAGTGCTCGGATATTTCAGCGTCAGCGGGAGCGGATGTCAAGGCTAAAATACATACATGCATATACAAGTTGGAAAGACTCAATTTTTACGCTCTCCGGGATCGATCCGGTCTAGAAAACCGGTCACCCGATCGGTTCCGGCAACAGGTTCGCTGCCGACCATGACCGCCACCGAAAAGGCAATAAGGGAAGAAACCGGCGTGTGGCTGCGTGCGCCGGCGCGCAGGTTCATGACCAGCGTCGGCGACAGGAAGAGACCGGCCCGGAGCACCGCGCGCCAATCGGCCGGCAGCATGCCGCGCCGTTTGAGCTCAAGCAGCAATGGCCGCCACAGCGCTGTGGCCTTGACCTCCAGCAGGTCGCGGCGGATCGGGCTCAGGTCCCAGTCCGTGTCGACATGGAGCAGGTTTCCGTCCAGCCGCGCATGGGCGCGAAAAGCCTCGGTCGCGGTCGCCGGATCATAGAGCCAGAACGGGTGGGCGAAGATGTTGTGGAACGTCGCCTTCACCTCCGCCAGCAGCGTGGGGATATGCGAGCCTGCAAAGGCAGGATCGAAGAAGGACAGCTCCGCCCTCCCCGCCTTCGCCGTGTACCAGACATTGGCGTTGTGGGCGTCACCATGCGCGACCACGCCGCCTGCATCGGCAAGCCGGTCCGGCCGCAAGCGCACAGCGGCGGCATCGAAAAGCTCACCGACGCTGTCGGTGTACTGCTCGCCATTGATGACGAATTTCAGCCGGGAAAACCTATCCCAATCCAGCTCGGCACCGGGAAAGACGAACGGCTTGCCGACATAGAAATCGGCCAGCCGGCCGCCTGGCGGCAAGCGCGTGTCGGCATCGATCAGCCGCTCATGAAACAGCCTGTGGATCGGTTCCGCCGCCACGTCCTCGACGGTTACCGGATGCAGCGTTTCGAGGTAGACCTTGAGCAGCCTGGCCGACAGGTCGCGCTCGGCAAGAACGGCTTCTCGCCGTTTGCCGGCGTCGTCCTGCGCATCCAGCGCGAACAGCACATCCGAAAACCTCGGATCCGTGCGCCGGCGATAGACAAGGATCTGCTCGCCCGGTTGGACCGACATATGCACGGGTTGATCAACCGGCAGGCCGGCGCGCGACAGAATCTCGGCGCGGTAATACTCGCCCGTCATCGCCTCTTCCCGCTCCTCCTGATGGAACTTGAAGAAGTAGGCCTTGCCGTCGTCCTCGAAGAAGCCGTTCAACGAATTGAGGCTGTATTTATCGAAGTTGATGCGGACATTGCGGGGGCGCATCGCGAACAGGTCGCCCAGCAATGCCGCCAGCGCGCTTTGTGCTTCGGCAACATCATGCTGCGCGAGTGCCCGGATCCGCGCCGTGCGGCTCGGTGCCGGCGTCATCTGTCGCTCTTGCATTCGACCTGCTTCCGTCAGCTGCTTTTTGAAGGGGAATAGCGGCTGCCGAGCGAGTAGCGGCTGCCGGCATAAGTCAGCTTGCTGATCGTCGCCACCACCGCGCCCGTCCATGTCCGGCGGTGCAGGAAAAGGCAGCAGGCGCCGACATCGATGCCCAGATGCCGCGCCGTCTCGGCATCCGCCGGGACGGCGGAAATGATATGCTCGACCTCGGTCACCGGGGTTTTCTGCATGAGGTAGTCATAGGTCGCCGTCTTCGAAAAATCCTGCTTGTCATAGTCGGGGATAAGGCTCGGATTGACGAAGCGCTCTTCGAGTTGCACCGGCAGATCGTTCTCGAAATTGACGACGACGGAATGATAGATCGAGACGCGCTTTGGAAATTCGAACGACAGCGCCAGCTCTTTTGTCGGCATGATGGTTTCGAGGACGAGGACTTCGGAACGATGTCTGTTGCCGCGCTCGACGATCTCGGCTGCGATGTTGTTGATCTCGATCAGCGTCGACTGTGGCCTAGGCGGCGCGATGAAGGTCCCCACACCTTGCAGGCGGATCAGAAACCCGGCCGAGGTCAATTCTCTGAGCGCCCGGTGAACCGTCATCCGCGAGACGCCGAGTGAAGCGACCAACTCATTCTCGGACGGCAGCTTGCGATCTTTGCCCCACCGGCCCGTTCCGATGTTTGCCAGGATGTAGTCCTTCACCTTCTCGTAAAGAGGGCTGGCGGTGTCGGGCAAAGTGATCATTTCAAAAGTCCTTTCCGGCGATTCATCGGAAATCACGACTCGACAGGTTGCCGCATGCGAATGATTGTTTTCAAGCCGTCGCTGCGCCCCGCCAACAGCCGCCCATAGGCAGCCGGAATGTCATCCAGGCCGATCTCCTGGTCGATCAGCGCCAGCAGCGGTTCGCTCAATTCACCCAGCATCCGCACGGCCTCGGGCAGTTCGTCGGCAAAGGCATGGCATCCCAGCAACCCGATTTCGCGTTCGACCAGCGTATTGGGATCAATGTCGAGGCGGCCGTGGAAGATGCCGACCATGGCGATCGTACCGCCGGGATCGAGAACGCCGAGCAGCTGATTGAGCGCCGCGACGCTGCCGGTCGCCTCGATGGCCGCGAGCAGCGGGGCATTGGCAGTTGCGGCGGCAACGGCGTCCCGGCTCAGATCGACGATCCGGGCACCCGTCACCCGCGCCACCCGGGCGCAGCGGCTCTGGTTGCGGTCGGCGATCAGCACGGTGCCGGCGAAGGTCCGCGACAACAGCAGGGCGGCAAGACCGCCGATCGGTCCGCAACCGACGACCAGCACGGAGCCTGTCGTTTTCGGCAGGCGCCGCACCGCGTGCAGCGCCACCGCCAGCGGCTCGGCCATTGCCGCGACCCGCTCGTCGAGCCCGGCATCGATGATATGCAAAAGCCGTGCGGGCAGCACGGCCTGTTCGGCAAAACCGCCGTCGCAGACCTCTCCGACGAAGCCCAGTGACGCGCAGAGATGACGCCTGCCGGCTTGGCATTGCGCGCAGTCTCCGCACCAGAAGCGGGAATCGGCGACAACCCTGTCACCGATAGCGAAGGCGTCGACGCCCGCGCCGGTGGCGGTCACCGTGCCGGTGAGTTCATGGCCGGCCGTCGAAGGCGACCGGCTTATCCACTGTCCCGTGCGGAAATTGTGCAGGTCCGAACCGCAGATGCCGGCGGCATCGACCCTGAGCTTCACCCAGCCTGCATCCGGCGCGCCCGGCGTCGCGATGTCCTCGACGCGCAGATCGCCGGGCCCGTAAAGTCGTGCCGCCTTCATCTCGATCGGTTCCGCTCAGCCGGCAAGATAGCGGTCGCGGATCTCCGAGACCGCGTTCTCATGCGAGCTGAAGCCCTCGTAGCGGGCGAGCCTGCGGGCGTGCAGAGCGAGTTCCGGATAGGCCACCGAGGTGACATAGCCGACCGACGAGCGCTTGACGAAATCCGTCACCGAAAGCGGCCCGTAGGTCCGCGCCCAACGGCTGGTCGGCAGCACCGCATTGGGTCCAAGCACGAAATTGGCCAGCGTCACCGGCGTGTGCGGCCCCATCAGGATTTCGGCCGCCTCCGTGATGCGCCCGAGATGCGCGAACGGCTCCTTCGACAGGATCTCGAGATGTTCGGGCGCATAGTCGTTGATGAAGCGGTAGCTGTCTTCCAGCGACGCGGTCAGCACGATGCCACCGCGCTTGCCGGTCAGCACCGCGCGTGAAAACTCGACACGCTGCTCGGTCATCCGCGACCAGTGCTCCGGGATTGCAGCCAATGCGGCTTCGGCGATCTTGCGGCTGTGCGTCACCAGATAGGCCGAAGAATCCGGCCCGTGTTCGGCTTCGATCAACAGGTCGAGCGCAGCAAGCCCGCCGTCGACGCTGTCATCGGCAAAGATGATTGCTTCGGACGGCCCGGCCGGAAGGCCTGTGTTGATGACCGAAGACAGCACGCTCTTGGCCGCCACCACCCAGGGGCTGCCGGGGCCGACGATCTTGAGCGCGGGCTTCACCGTCTCCGTGCCGTAGGCGACGGCGGCAACTGCCTGAGCGCCGCCGCATTTGTAGACGGTTCCGATGCCGGCGAGGCGTGCGGCGACCAACGTTGCCGCGTCCACCGAACCATCCGATGTCGGCGGCGTCACGATGGCGATTTGCGGCACGCCGGCAATCACCGCCGGCACCGACGTCATCATCGTCACCGATGGGAAAGCACCCTTGCCGCGCGGCACGTAGAGCGCAACGGAAGCGATCGGCGTGTACCGGTCGCCGGCATAGGCGCCCGGCCGGACTTCCTTGAGCCACATCGTTTCCGGCTTCTGCTCCTCATGGAAATGCCTGATGTTGTCGATGCCGAACTGGATGCTCTCGACGACGTCCTTTTCCACCTTGTCGAACGCCGCGTCGAACTCGGCTTCCGACACCTGCAGCTCGCCCTCGGCGACATTGGCCTTGTCGAGTTCCCTGGCGAAGCGGATCAAGGCGGCGTCGCCTTCGTCCTTGACGGCCTGGATGATCGGCCGGACCTTCTCGACGAAGACCGTCAGATCGGCCTCGGCGCGCTTCAGCAGACTGGCGCGCTGGTCGGCATCGATGGATGACAAATCGTGGAAGCTGATGTCGGACATGGCTGCTCGTTCTCCTGGAACTCTTGGAACGCAATGACGGCTGGCGCAGGCCGGCCATATGCTGCGGGCCGACAGGTCGACCCTGGACAAGGATCAAAGCCGTCGAGAGGCTTCACTCGGCCAAAAGTATATACATGTCTATGTGACGGTCGCCAGCGATTTTTCCGTCATCCTTCCCGTCGAAACTACCGAGACAAACCTGCCTCATCAGATCGAGGCGAGAAAGCCGCCATCGACCGGAATGGACTGGCCGGTTATGTAGGCCGCCGCATCCGAAGCGAGGAACACGGCGATGCCATGCAGGTCGGAGAGATCACCGAAACGCCGCTGCGGGATCTTGGCCAGCATGGAGTGCTGCCATGCCTCGTTGTTGTAAAAAACGTCCGTCATCGCCGTCCTGAAATAGCCCGGCGCGATGGCGTTGACCCTTATGCCAAGCTCCGCCCACTCGGCCGCAAGCGCCCGCGTCATGCCGAGCAGGCCGGACTTCGACGAGCCATACGGCACCGCGGTTGGGATTCCGACTTCCGACGTCAGCGAGCACAGGTTGATGATGGTGCCGGGACGGCCGGCGTCGCGCATCTGCCGCGCGGCGGCCTGGGCGCAGAAGAACGCTCCCTTCAGATTCGTGTCGACGATCCTGTCCCACAGCGCCTCGTCGACATCGAGCGAGGGCCGCACCTCCTCCATCCCGGCATTGTTGACGAGAATGTCGAGACCACCAAGCAGGCTGGCAGCCTCGTTGGTGGCTGCGCGGCAGCGGCCGACATCGGTGACGTCGAGAGCGACGGCATGCGCCACCCCACCGGCCGCGCGGATGGCGACCGTCGTGTGCTCCAGCGCGGCCAGGCTGCGCGCCGTGACCGCGACGTCGGCGCCGCCAGCGCTCAGCGCTTCGGCGATGCTGCGCCCGATGCCACGGCTGGCGCCGGTGACAAGCGCCTTCCTGCCGGAGAGATCGAAGAGAGAAGCGTTGCGCATGTGATCCTCCTGGTCGGTGTCGGTTTCCGCTTCGGCGTAGAGACTATCAGGTCAGCTTACATATACAAGCATATACAAAGCATTTCAGCTGCGGTACGGATGACGAAATCCACCGCAGAGGAGCCAGCCCGTGTCGAAAGCCTCGGATATGGTCCGCACCGAAGTCAACCGCCTGTCGCCCTACAATTCCGGACTGACCATTGACGAGGTGCGGAAACGATACGCACCGGCCAGAATCGCCAAACTGGGCTCGAACGAAAACCCGCTCGGGCCCAGCCCGACCCTCGCCGCCACGATGCATGCCGGCTCCGAGATGTTCCGCCTCTATCCGGACCCTGCCGGGCGCAAGCTGCGCCAGGCGATCGGCGACAAATATGCCGTCGCCGAGGACCAGATTATCCTCGGCAACGGTTCCGAAGATCTTCTCTCCGTCATCAGCCGCGCCGTGTTGCGGCCGGGCGACGCCGTCGTCACGCTCTATCCGTCGTTTCCGCTGCATGAGGACTACACCACGTTGATGGGCGCTACCGTCAAGCGCGTTGTCGTCAACGACGATCTGACCATCAATGTCGATGCGCTGGTCGAGGCGGTGCGCGAACGGCCGCGCATGCTGCTGTTCTCGAACCCGATGAACCCGGTCGGCAGCTGGCTCTCCGGCGGCGATCTGTCGAGGGTTCTGGATGCGACGAGCGACGAGACGCTGATCGTCATCGACGAAGCCTATGCCGAATATGCCAAGGGCGACGACTATGCGTCATCCCTGCCCTATCTGGGAAAGCTCGACCGGCCGTGGATCGTGCTTCGGACCTTTTCCAAGGCGTTCGGCCTGGCCGGATTGCGGATCGGCTTCGGCATCGTCGGCGACCCGGAGCTGCGCACGCTGCTCGACCGCGTCCGCACGCCTTTCAACGCCAACGGCATGGCCCAGGCCGCAGCATTCGCGGCGCTGGCCGATGACGAACACCTCGCCAGGGTCGTAGCTCTGGCCAGGGCGGAGAGAAAACGCGTCGAGACTTTCCTGGCGAGCAAGGGCCTCGACGTCGCCGCCTCCAGAGGCAATTTCCTGTTCTTCAACTGCCGGCAAGATGCCTCCGTCTTCGTCGAAGGCCTGCTGCGGCAAGGGGTCATCGTCAAACCGTGGAAGCAGCAGGGCTTTGACACCTATGTGCGTGTCAGCATCGGCTCGACTTCGGAAAACGACCACTTCATGGCCGCTCTGTCGGCGCTGTTGTGAATGCACGTCTGGGCGGATCGCTCCGCGCTTGGGAGCCGATCGCTGCCGCCCTATTTCGCCCAAGGCCTTGACCGACGCTTGGCTTGGCTGCCGTGCGGATCGTCGATGACCACAGCGTATTTATTTGGCTTCGGACCAGCCGCAGGCCTTAACTTTCGCAGCGTGGGTTTTTACATCCGAGGGGTCTGCAAACGATCGACGCTTGAGGAGGCTCCCTTGCAGCAGCCAGATGACATAGCCGCCCGCCGATTGGGCATTCTCATCGAGCAATATGTGGAAGCGCGTAAAAAGCGCTATGACTATGTGTCGACCGAGCAGGCCTATCGGGCCATCCGGCAGGTCCTCAAACCCGCCATTCCCGATCGCGAGCTCGACGACATGGTCGCCTCACTTGCCGTCAAGAACGGCCTGGCGGTCGTCTTCGATCGTCAAACCAAAGCATCGGCCGATGATGTTCCGAGGCCAAGCCCCTAGATCGACGCACATCTGCCGGCGCCGGGCGCCATATCAACGCGGGGCCAAACGCATCGTTCGGCCCCGCATCGATGTGCATCGCCGGAGGAACCTGCGACACACCTGCGCCGTGGGCCTGTGTGCCGCAAGCCGACGGGCGTGGCGGCTTCAAGCGGCGGTGCTGACCTGGCCCGGCTCGAGGATCGACTTGACCTTGTCGGCGACGGCGCGTCCCAGATCGGCGTTGTTTGCGGCGGTGAAATGAATTCCGTCGACACCGTCCGTGGTGAGGTAATCGCCGGCATTGAGGAAATCGATCTTCATGAAATCCGCCATCGCCTTGTACTGCCTGGCCAGGTCCCTGGATTTTTCGTGCCCGCCGCCGAACATGCCCTCGAACCATGGATCGGGCATCGGGGTCAGCGGCGGCGGCGCAATGACCAGCGCCTTGGGGGCCGGATAAGGGGTGCCGATGCCGCCGGCACTGGTCAGGATTTGCCCGACCAGTTTCGCCATTCCATTGGCGATCTCATAAGGCGTCCGGCGGAAATAGGACTTGGTGTCGTTGGTGCCGAGCATGACGATGACCAGGTCCAGCGGCAGATGGCTGGCGATGGCCGAGGGCAGGTAGTTCGCCCCGTTCAGGCGCGGATCGTTGGGGTCGTCGAGACAGGTCGTGCGCGCGCTCAGGCCTTCCTCGATGATGTGGTAGCCCCCTCCCAGCGCCGCCGCCATCACACCGGTCCAGCGCTGGTCATAGGGGTAGCGGTAGGTCGGCGACCCCTCCTTGACCGGAACCCAGCCCCAGGTCAGCGAGTCGCCGTAGCACATGATGTTTTTTGGCGGTGACATCCATGTTTCTCCATCTGTTTGCAATTGTCTGAACGCGTGGATTTGTCGGTCCCGGCGAACACCGGTCGGCTTGCTTTCGCCGTCTCAGGTCAGGGGTTTCGCACCCGCACTCCGTAGAAGATCGCGGCACCCAGGATGATGACGCCCTGCGCGATAAGCTTGCCGGGCTCGTCGATGCCGAGCACGGTCATCACCACGAACAGCAGCGCAAAGCACAACGCCCCGAAGAAAGGTCCCCAGACGCCACCGTCGCCGCGACCGAAGACGACGCCGCCGAGGATCGTTGCCGCGACCGCCAGGATCGGCAGGTCGAGGCCGACACGGACGCTGCCGACGGCGATCGAACCGGTCTGTACCAGGGCCGCGATCGCCGCGATCAGGCCGGCGAGCGTGTGCGCAAGGATCACCGTGCGCTGGACCGGCACGCCGGAAAAATGCGCGGCTTCGGCATTCTCCCCGACCGAGGCGACGTAGCGGCCAAAGACGGTCCGCGACAGCAGCAGCCACACCAAAGCGGTCAGCAAGACCCAGAACAGCACCGGCGTCGGAACCGACAGGAATTTCGTGTTGTAGAGGTCGTTGAACAGCTTCGGCACATCGCCGGGCGGATTGCCGCTCGACAGGAACTGCACCAGCCCGACCAGGATGATGCTGACCGCCAGCGTGACGATGACCGCCGACACCCGCCGGCTCCCTATCATGAAGCCGTTGAACAGGCCGATGACGAGGCCGGTACCGAGCGCCAGCACGACGAAGAAAGGCATCGACGCGCCGGGGAAAGTGCCTGACGAAATGAAATAGTTGATGAGCAGGATGATGCCGCCGCCGGAAAGGTCGATCGACTTCACCCGCATGACGACGAGCTGCCCCATAACCAGGATGCCGAGCGGGACGATCTGCCTGACGAAGATACCCATGATGTTGAGGTTGAGCATGTTCGGCCGTGCGATCCACAGCGTGGCCAGCAGCACGAGGAAGACAAAATAGGACGGCGGTATGCGCAGCAGGCGCCGGGCGATCGGATTTGCGAGAACGGCAGCCATCTTTCAGAGCCCCATCTTCTTGCGGGATTGCAGCCCGACCACCGCCAGCAGGATGCCGCCCTTGATCGCGGTCTGGACGAACGGCGAGACGTTGGCGAGGTTCATGCCATTGGCCAGCAGCGCCATGACCAGCGCGCCGATCACGGTGCCGTGCAGGCTGCCTATGCCACCGGAAAGCTGGGTGCCTCCAAGCGCCACGGCGGTGACGGTATCGAGTTCGAAAAGCAGCCCGACATTCGGATCGCCCGACACGATGCGCCCGGCCAGGAAGACACCGGCAACGGCTGCGAAACAGGAACAGATCACATAGGCGAGGATGATGTTGCGGCGGTCGGAGACGCCGAAATTGCGGGCAGCACTCTCGGCGCCGGACGCGATGCCGCCGCCGATCGCAAACAGATGCAGCCCATACCGGGATCCGTAGAGCAGTTTCCACGCTGCCAGGATCACGACGATGCCCCAGAAAACCGGATAGGGAATGCCGAGGAAACTGCCCGAGACGGCATCGATGACGATCTCCGGCACCGTGCCGCCGGAGACGGGCCGCAGGATGCGCGTGATGCCGAGCACGATGTACTGCGTCGACAGCGTCGCGATGATCGGATGGACGTTGAAACGGGTGATCGCCAGACCGTTGATCAGCCCGATGACTGCCGCCAGCACGAAGACCGCCGGGATCAACACAATCGCTGGCTGGTCGAGCGCCAGCACCGCGGTGGTGAAGCTGATGACCGAGCCGACCGACAGGTCGAGCCCGCCGATGAGCACGACGACGAGCTGTCCGATCGCCGCGATGATCAGCGGCATCGCCTGGGCAACCAGGTTGAAGAGGTTTTCGGCCGTGGCGAACTGCGTCGTCTCGACGGTCAGCCACAGCGAAATGAGCAAGGCGACCAGCAGCGGCAGGCCCCACAGGCCCTGCCGCGTGTTCCGGCCATTCAGGATGTTGAAAACCGAACGAACCATGGCAGGCCCCTAATGCTGGCGCGTGGAGCCGCCCATGAGGGCCGCGTCGAGAATCTTGTGTTCGCTCGCCTGCGCTGCCGGCATTTCGGCCACGATCGTGTCGTGATGGACGACGTAGATGCGGTCGCAGAGCCCGATTAGCTCGATCGTCTCGCGCGAGAGCACCAGCACCGCGCCGCCCTTCGCGGTGAAGTCCCGCAGAAGATGGTAGATCTCGGACTTGGCGCCGATGTCGACGCCGCGCGTCGGCTCTTCGACCAGCAGAAGATCGAGATCGGCGGCAAGGTAGCGGCCGAGCAGAACCTTTTGCTGGTTGCCGCCCGACAGCGAACCGACCGCAGCCGACAGGCCCGCCGCCTTTATGTTCATGACCTCCATCATGCGGGCGATGACGTTTCGATATGGCCGCGCCGGCGCAAGTTCCGGGCGCCTCGAATGCAATCCGATGGCGATGTTGTGGGCGATCGGCAAAGCGAGGAAGAGCCCCTCTTCCTTGCGGTCCTCGGGAACGAAGCCGACCTTCAGCTGCTGCAAATACCGAACGCCCGCCGACGCCGGGAGCGGCATCTTCAGCGCCTTGCCGTTGATGGAAATCGTCCCGGCGAAGGGATGGTAGCGGCCAATCAGCGATCGCAGGAAGCGCTGCTGGCCCTGCCCTTCCAGCCCGGCCAGGGCGACGATCTCGCCCTTGTGCAAAGTCAGCGACAGCGGCTGCGATGTCTCGGTGATCTTGAGGTTTTCGACGCGCAGTATCTCATCGCCTACATCGCCCGTACGATCGGGAAAAAGGTCCTGGAGTTCGCGTCCGACCATCATGGCGATGAGTTCGTCGGTGGTGATCTCGGACACCGTCCTGGTGCCGACCAGTGCGCCATCCTTCAGCACCGTCACCGTGTCGCACAACTCGAAGATCTCCTCCATGCGATGCGAGATGTAGACGATGGCTTTTCCCTTGTCGCGCAGCCGGCGGATGTTGCGGTTGAGCACATCGACATCGGCCGCGTTGAGCGCCGCCGTCGGCTCATCGAGGATGAGCACGCTGGCGTCGGCCTGGATGCAATGCGCGATCTCGACGAATTGCCGCTCGGCTATGGTCAGGTTGGAAACGAGTTGCGACGGGTCGAGCGTGAGGCCGAGTTCGCCAAGCGCCCTGGCGGTCTGGCTTTTCATCGCGGGATAGTCGATCGAGCCGAACCGGGTCGTCGGCTCCCGGCCGAGAAACATGTTCTCGGCGATCGACAGATTGGGCAGCAGCGAATGCTCCTGGAAAACGGTCGAAATGCCGGCATCGAGCGCGGCGCGCGGCGACTTCAAATCGAGCTTCTCGCCGCTCATGAAGATCTCGCCGGAATCGGGCTGATGCACGCCCGCCAGAATCTTCATCAACGTCGATTTGCCGGCACCGTTCTCGCCCATCAGGGCATGGACGCTGCCCGCCTTGAGGTCCAGGGAAACGGAATGGAGCGCCTTGCTCCCTCCGAATGCCTTCGAAATGTGGGACATCTCGACAAGATTGGTCACGAAACCCTCGAACGAACCGGATTCAACACATGGAACGGCCTGCGGGGAATGTTTGTCCACTCCCCGCCAGCCACGGCGCCGTCACTTCTTGCCGTAGTATTCCTTGAGCTTGTCTTCCGGCAATTCGCTTGGCCACCAGACATTGGCGGTCAGGTCGTCGCGATAGTATTTCTTGGCCTTGTCCTGGTCCCATCCGTCGGGATTGTAGACATAGCGCTTGTAGAGCTGCTTGCCTTCCAGAAGGGCAACGGCAGCGCGCACGCCGGCAGCGCCCTGGGCGGGACTGTATTCCGGAGAGATCGACTTGAACCCATCCGTAATCCACTGGCCGAAATAGCCATTGTTGCCCTCGCCCGAAATCGGCGGAATGGGTGTGCCGAACTGCTTGAAGACATCGACGCAGGCGCGCGTCATGTCGGCACCGGACGACCAGATGCCGTCGACCTGCGGATTGTTCAGATAGAGCGTCTCGCACAGCTTCTTGGCCTTGTCGTACTGCCAGTCGCCATGCTCCTCGGCAATGATCTGCACATGCGTGCCCTTGAGCGATTCCAGGAGGCCGTTGTAGCGGTTGGTGTCTTCCGGATGGCCGGCCAGGCCACGCAGGACCCAGATCTTGCCGTTGTCGCCGACGGTCTTCACCAGCCAGTCGCCCATGACCTTGCCGAAGTGCTCGGCGCCGCCCTGGATTTCGGTGGTGTAGGCGTCGGAATCGATACGCCCTGTGTGAAGGATGACCGGGATGCCGGCGGCGACCGCCTTGGCGATGCTGGCATTGGCCGATGTGCTGGTCACCGGTTGAACGATGATGGCGTCGACATGCTGTGCGATCAGGTCCTCGATATCGGCCACCTGCTTCTTCTGGTCGAAGCCGGCATCGAGCAGGATGAATTTCGAGATGCGCTTGTCCTTGGCCGCGGCGTTCTCCGCCTCATGCGCCACCTGCACCGTCCAGGTGTTTGCGTTGACACCGAAGTCGCTCATGCCGATGACCCAAGGCGGGTCCTTCTTGAACGCACCGGCGGCGGTCATGCGCGTGTCGTCGGGGCGCGGCGCCACGCCGTCCATCAGCTTGACGTCTTGCGCATGCGCCAGGGACGTCACGGCAAGCGTGGACGCAACGAGCATCCCCAGGCCGACGGTTTTCAGCAATCCTAACATTGAACACTCCTCCTTGTGGTTGCTCCGGCCTACAAATTCGTATGGCCACGAGACGCTCTCCCAATGCATGCCCCCGTCACAAACCGACCGATGCGCGCAATTCTCCCGCCCCCGAACACATGCGTGTCGAAGCCCGACTTCTGCTGGACGATGATGACGGTCGAGAACTCCTCCGGGCACTTTAGAAGCACAGCGGATTCGCCCTGTCAATAGTTAGTCAGGTTGAATGACTATTCCCTTGCTTGCCTTTCGCCGCTCCACTATCCATCATGAATGGCGCTCGCCGGCTTCGGCGCGCAGTCTGTCCCGGCGGGAAAAACATGCGTTCAGTCTTGTGCTACGGCGACTCCAACACGCACGGCCAGATCCCCGGCAGGGGGCCGCTCGAGCGCTATGGTCCGGGTGAACGCTGGCCGGGCATATTGCGTTCTCAGCTGGGCCCTGACTGGTATGTCATCGAGGAAGGATTGAGCGGCCGCACCACCGTCCACGACGACCCGATCGAGGGCGCCCACAAGAACGGCCGAACCTATCTTCGTCCTTGCCTGCAGAGCCATGCGACGCTCGACCTCGTCATCATCATGCTCGGCACCAACGATCTGAAGATCCGCTTCAACAAGCCGCCGTCGGAAGTGGCGATGGGCATCGGCTGCCTCGTCTACGACATCAAGGAGCTGGCGCCAGGTCCGGGCGGCTCGACGCCCGAGATCATGATCGTGGCGCCGCCGCCGATGCAGGACGACGTCAAGGAATGGAAGTCCATATTCGCCGGTGCGCCAGAGAAATCGCGCCTGCTCGCGCTCGAGTTCGAGGTTCTGGCGGACTCGCTCGAACTCCACTTTTTCGATGCCGGCTCGGTGGTGTCGTGCAGCGAAGCGGACGGCTTTCACATCGATGCCGAGGCGCACAGATTGCTGGGCACCGCGCTCGCCCGCGCGGTCGATGCCATCGGCTGGAGCCGCTCGACATGAGCAACCATACCGCCGCCAGGCAACGCCCTCTTACCGACGGGGCGACCTTTGCCTGACATGAGATTCGCACCACCCAATCCCTTGCGCATCGCCGATCGTGCGAGCGGGCTGAATGCATTGAGCGTCCGCAGCTACAACGAGCGGTTGGTGCTGTCCCTGCTGCTTCAGAACGAAGGCATTTCGCGGATGGAAATCGGCGAGAAGACCGGCCTGTCGGCGCAGACGGCTTCAGTCATCGTTCGCTCGCTCGAGCAGGAGGGCCTGGTCTCGCAGGGCGAGGCGCAGCGCGGCCGCGTCGGGCCGCCGACGATCCCGCTTTCACTCAACCCGGAGGGCGCCTATGCGGTTGGCGTCGGCTTCAGCCGGCGCAGGATCGACATCGCGCTCATCGACTTCATCGGCACGGTGCGCTTCCACACGCAGTTGCCGGCGGATGAAGCCAATCCGTTTCCGCAAAGCAGCGATCTGTTCGGCGCGATCGGGCAAGCCATGACCAGCCTGCCGGTCGAGGCGCGCAGCCGGGTTGCCGGCATCGGCCTGGCGGTTCCCGACGATGTCGACACGATGGCTGCAACCCGCAACGGATCGAGCACCTCGCTCAAGGCCTTGCAGGCCGAGATCGAGGCACAGATCAAGCTGCCGGTTTTCGTGCAGAACGACATCACCGCGGCAGCCGGCGGCGAGAGCATGTTCGGCGTCGCAAAGCCGCTCAACGATTATCTGTTCTTCTATCTCGGAGCACGGCTGCAGAGCAGGCTCATCCTCAACCACCAGATCTACAAGGGAAACTCCAGCGCCAGCTTCGATCACGGCCTGATGCGCCTGGAGAGCGAACTGGCCATGCGCGGGCGCCCGTCCGAAATCATCTGGAGCAGCAGCCCTGAGTGGCCCGATCTGGGCGAGGCCTACAGCGCATGGCTGGGCGAGTGTTCCGACCGCTTGAAAGCGTCGATCTCCGCGCTGACCCAGTTTGTCGAGTTCAGGACGGTCGTCCTGTCCAGCTATGCGCCGCAAAAGATTGCCGAGGCCTTGTGCGACGACATCGGCCGGGAATTCCCCGGCATCGAAGCGCTGCCGGCGCGCGTCACCATCAGCCCGAAGGCCGTCGGCGCGGCAAGCCTGCCATTCAGTTCGCGCTTCATGATCCAGTGATCGAGCTGAACCGGGTTGCCGGTCGGCCGATCATGCCCCTCTGCAGGTCCATCGATGATTTTCAGGTGACCAGGCGAATCCGCTTGCCAGGACGCCCCACTTAATAGCATGTTAAGTGAACCCTGAGATCGCCATGAAAATCGCTGCGGATCACGCACTCAACGACAATGCCGCGACCAGCGCCGAAGCGCGCCGCTCGACGGTATTGGGCGATCGGATCAAGGCCTATCGCACCACGCGGCGCCTGACGCTGCGCCAGCTCGGCGACATGATCGGCACCACCGCCAGTTTCCTGAGCCAGCTCGAGCGCGGCCTTTCCGGCGCCAACACCAGCACGCTGATGCTGATTGCCAATGCGCTCGGCATCAGCCTCGCCGATCTTTTCGACGAATGCGAAGTGTCGCCGCACGCGGTGCTGACACGCAGCGAGCGGCCGGCGCTGCCGACCAGCGAAGGCTACCGCAAGACGCTGCTGTCGCGCCGGCCGATCCGCGAGATGGAAGTCTATTGCGGCGAGTTCGCCGTCGGCGGCTCGACCGGCGACGTGCCCTACACGCACGGCAACGCGAGCGAGATGTTCCTCGTGCTGCGCGGACGCGTGCAACTGACGCTCGGCGAGGAGAGCTTCACCCTCGAAGAGGGCGATAGCATCGAATATTCGACCTCGACGCCCCACCGGACGATCAATGTCGGCGATACGGTGGCCGAAGTGCTGTGGATCATTGCGCCGCCGACCAGCGGCGCCGTCGACCTCGACCAATATGTAGCCCGGAAAACGTTCGCGCCCGGCCTACCAAAATCAAACAGCGAGCCATCGGAGGGTTAGAAAATGGGAAGCAGATCAAGATTGGCCGGGTTCGTCGGCGCCGCCGCACTGGCCTTGCTTGCGGCCGCCGCTCACGCGCAGAACGCACCGCCGGCCGGGACCGTGGTGGACGGCTCGCTGAAGGGAAAGACGCTGACCTTCGTCTCCTATGGCGGCATCTACCAGGACGGCCAGGTCGCCGCCCTCAAGGAATTCGTCGACAAGAGCGGCGTCAAGCTTTTGAATGATGGGCCGACCGAAATCGCCAAGCTCCAGGCGCAGGTCGAATCAGGCAATGTGACCTGGGATGTCGTCGATACGGACGATTTTCCGCCCTTCGTGCATTGCGGAAAACTGTTCCAGAAGCTGGATTTGACCAAGCTCGACATCTCGCACATCCCGCCCGGACAGGTCGGCGAGTGCAGCGTGCCGGCGATGAACTACGGCATGGTCCTGATGTACAAGAACGACACGTACAAGGACAATCCGCCGAAGGACTGGAAGGACTTCTTCGACACCGCGAAATTTCCCGGCACCCGCGCCATCGACGGCAGCGGCAGCCCGCTCGGCGGCCTGATCGAACAGGCCATCCTGGCAGACGGCGGCAAGGTCGACGCCATGACGCCGGCCGATATCGACAAGGGCATCGCCAAGATCAAGGCGATCGGTCCCGACACGATCTTCTGGAAGACGGGCGCAGAATCCCAGCAGCTCGCCGAATCCGGCGAGGCCGACATGATCATCATGTGGACCGGCCGCGCCATGACGGCGGTCAAGAACGGCGCTGCCTACACGCCGGTGTGGAAGGACTGGCTGGTCGTCATGGACCAGCTGACCATCCCGGTCGGCGCCAAGGACACCGACGCTTCCTACGCGCTGATCAACGCCTATCTCGGCAAGAAGTCGCAGGAGATCCTGACCGAGCAGACCTCCTACTCGCCGATCAACAACGAGGCACAGCCGAAGGTCGACGCATCCGTCGCCGCCTTTCTGACCAACACGCCGGACCACGCCAAGCTCGGCTATCAGCAGAACATCAAGTTCTGGGTCGCCAACTTCGCCGCCGCGTCCGACAAGTGGACAGCGCTGATGGCCGGCAACTGAGCCGGCTACCGCTAAGGTGACGGCGTGAGCCAGACATCGCATACGCCGACGGCCGGGGGTGATCATCCTCGGCCGCCAGGTGCCGTGCGGGCGCCGCAGCGGCGCCCGCGCCTTGCTGCCTATCCTTCGCTGCTGGCGATGCCCGCCTTGGCTTTGCTCATCGCCGCGATGGGCTATCCCTTGCTGACCGTCACGCTGCGCAGCTTCTCGGACCCATCTTGGGGCTTGCAGAACTATGTCTGGTTCTTTTCCACCCCGGTGAACGTCACCGTCCTGTGGCGCACCTTTTCCATCGCAGCCTGGGTCACCATCGTTTGCGTCATCGCCGCCTACCCCTATGCCTATCTCATGACGGCGGTCGGACCGCGCCTGCGGCTGGTCCTCATCCTGTGCGTTTTGGTGCCGTTCTGGGTCAGCGGCGTGGTGCGCACCCTGGCCTGGGTCATCCTGCTGCAGGATTCCGGCATCATCAATTCGGTCATCAGGCTGCTCGGCTTTGACGGCGTGAAGCTGATCCGCACGCAGACCGGCGTCGTCATCGGCATGGCGCAGGTGCTGCTGCCGTTCATGATCCTGCCGCTCTATTCGGTCATGCGCGGCATCGATCTGCGCCTCGTGCAGGCGGCGCGCAGCCTTGGTGCGCGCCCGGCACGCGCCTTCCTGCAAATCTATCTGCCGCTGTCGCTTCCCGGCGTTTTCGCCGGCGCCATCATCGTCTTCATCCTGTCGCTCGGCTTCTACATCACGCCTGCCCTGCTCGGCGGCCCGCGCAGCACCATGCTGTCGACGCTGGTGCAGAGCCAGGTGCTCAGCCTGCTCAACTGGGGCCGCGGCGGCGCCATGGGCGTCGTGCTGCTGGTCGCGACCTTCGTGCTTCTGGCGCTCGCCGCCCCGCTGATGCGCCAGCGCCACAAGCAGGCGTCCAGATCATGAGACTGGCACCATCCCGCCTTCTGCTCGGTCTGTTCTGCCTGCTGGTCGCCGTCTGGCTGGTGATGCCGACGCTGGTCATCATCCCGATGTCATTCAACGAGAAGAAGTCGCTCGCTTTCCCGCCGTCCGGTTTTTCCTGGCAATGGTACGAGAATTTCTTCACCAACCCCGATTGGCTGTCGAGCTTCTTCAATTCGCTGAGGGTCGCGGGCCTCGTCGCCGTCGCCGCCACGCTGATCGGCACGCTGGCGTCGCTCGGCCTCAGCCGCATGAAACATTCCGGCGCCGGCCTGCTGCGCGCCATCCTGATCACGCCGATGATCGTGCCCGGCGTGGTGCTGGCCATCGGCATCTACGCCGTCTATCTCGACTACCAGCTCGTCGGCACCACCACCGGCTTCGTCATCGCACATACGATGCTGGCGATCCCCTTCGTCATCATCGCCGTGTCGGCAAGCCTCGAAGTCTTCGACGCGCGGCTGGAGACGGCGGCGGCAAGTCTCGGCGCCAACCGCTTCACCACATTCCGCACCGTGACCTTGCCGCTGATCGCGCCCGGCATCCTGTCCGGGCTTTTGTTTGCGTTCGTCACCTCCTTCGATGAGATCATCGTCGCGCTGTTCATCACCAGCCCCTATTTGAAGACCCTGCCGGTGCAGATCTTCACCAGCATCACGCGTGACGCCGATCCGACAGTGACGGCCGTCGGAACCATCATCTTCATTGCCACGACGCTGATCATCAGCGCGGGGCTGATCATCAGCTCGAAATCGACGAGGAGTTGAGATGACTGCGTCCAGCACCAGGGAACGTGGCGCGGCCATCGACATCAAGGGCGCAACCAAGCGTTACGGCAATTTCACCGCGCTCGACGATGTCAGCCTGCATATCGAGCCGGGCGAGTTCATGACGCTGCTCGGCCCCAGCGGCTCGGGGAAGACCACCACGCTCAACGTCGTCGCGGGCTTCACCGACCTCACCTCCGGCGATCTGGCAGTCGGCGGCAAAAGCATCGTCGCGCTGCCGGCACACAAGCGCAACATCGGCGTCGTCTTCCAGCACTACGCGCTGTTTCCGCATATGACCGTCGGCAAGAACGTAGCCTATCCGCTCACACTGCGCGGCATGGACAAGCAGGCGCGCGACCGCCAGGTCGCGCGGGCGCTCGACATGGTCAAGATGGCCGATTTCGCGCATCGCTATCCCTCTGAACTCTCCGGAGGCCAGCAGCAGCGCGTGGCGCTGGCACGCGCCATCGTCTTCGATCCGCCGCTGCTTTTGATGGACGAGCCGCTCGGCGCGCTCGACAAGAAACTGCGCGAATGGCTGCAGCTGGAGATCAAGCGCATCCACCGCGAACTCGGCACCACCTTCGTCTATGTGACGCACGATCAGGAAGAAGCGCTGGTTCTGTCCGACCGCATCGCTGTGTTCAACCGGGGCCGCATCGAACAGGTGGGAACCGGTCGCCAGCTCTATGACGAGCCGGCGACATTGTTCGTGGCGAAGTTCATCGGCGAATCGACCAGTTTGCGCGGCGAGGCCCAGGCGTCCGGAAATGAGACCAACCTGACGATCGCCGGCCAGAGGATCGTTGTCGGCGGCAAGCTCGCCGGCGGCCATAAACCGGTGGTCCTGCTGCGCCCCGAAAAGCTCTCGCTTGCCGGCACCAACACGCCTCCCTCCGCCGGGCAAAACAGCCTCACCGGCGAGGTCAGCGAAGCAATCTATCTGGGGTCCGGCTCGAAATACCAGGTGACGCTTCGCGACGGCTCGGTCGCCATCGTGCGCTCATCTCTGGAAGCCACGCCGTTCTCGATTGGTGACACGGTCGATCTGCGCTGGTCCGTCGTCGATGCAAAACTTCTTGCCGACGACGACCGCGCTGACATGACGATGACCTGACCGTTCTTTTCCCCGCAGGATTTTTAGACATGGACGCCAAAATCAACGGCAACGTCTCGTTCTGGTATGCCGACATCGGCCTTCCGGCCTATCGCGCGCCGCTCCCGGGTGATCTCGAAGCCGATGTCTGCATCGTCGGCGCCGGCTACACTGGCCTGTGGACAGCCTACTATTTGAAGAAGGCCGACCCATCGATCCGCATCACGATCGTCGAACGGGAGTTCGCCGGCTTCGGCGCGTCGGGCCGCAATGGCGGCTGGCTGTCCGGCGGCTTCAGCTGGTCGCGCGAGAAATATCTGCGGAGCTCGACGCGTGGCGCCGTCATCGACATGGAAACCGCCATGCATCGCACGGTCGACGAAGTGATCGCGGTGACCGAGGCCGAAGGCATCGATGCCGACATCCGCCGCGTCGACAATCTGACGGTCGCGACGAACAAGCCGCAGCTCGAACGGATCAAGGCTGCCTATGCCGATGCGATCGGCTGGAGTGTGCCGCGCGATCGCGTCAGCCTGATCGGCCAGGAAGAGGCCAAGGCCCGTATCAACATCAAAAATGTGCTTGGCGGTTATGTCCATCACGGCACCGCGCGCGTGCAGCCGGCCAAGCTGGTGCGCGGCCTGTCGCAAGCCGTCGAGCGGCTTGGCGTGCCGATCTATGAACAGACTGCCGTGACCGGCATTGAGAAGGGCAAGGTCACGACCAACCGTGGCACCGTGCGCGCGCCCATCATCATCCGTGCCACGGAGGGGTTCACGGCCGGCATACCAGGCAATGAGCGGCTCTGGCTGCCGCTCAACAGCGCGCAGATCGTCACCGAGCCACTGCCGCAATCGCTGTGGGACGAGATCGGCTGGGAGGGCCACGAGCTGCTGGGCGATGCCGCGCACGCCTATTGCTATGCGCAGCGCACCAGGGAAGGCCGCATCACCATGGGCGGACGCGGCGTGCCCTATCGCTACGGCTCGCAGACGGACGTGCGCGGCCAGACGCAGCAGGCGACCATCGAAAGCCTGCACGCGATCCTCACCCGTCTTCTGCCGCAAACAGCCAAGCTTCGCATCGACCATGCCTGGTGCGGCGTGCTGGGCGTGCCGCGCGACTGGTGCACGACGGCAGGCCTCGATCCGCAAACCGGCATCGGCTGGGCCGGCGGCTATGTCGGGCTCGGCGTGTCGAGCTCCAATCTGTCGGGCCGCACGCTGCGCGACCTTATCCTGCGCCGCGACACCGAATTGACCCGCCTGCCCTGGGTCAACCGAAAGGTCAGCAAATGGGAGCCTGAGCCGATGCGCTGGCTTGGTGTCCATTCGATGTATCAGCTCTACCGCGTTGCCGACGAGCGCGAGGAAGCGGGCCTCCAGCACACGTCGAAACTGGCCGCAATCGCCGACCGCATCACGGGACATTGAGAGACCGCCATGACCGACTTCCAGACCTTCGCCCATCTCGCCTTCATCGATCTCGGCGAACCCGAGCCCAAGCCGACCTCGATCAACGGCGATCAGCTCGAAGCGTCAAAGACGCTGTGGACCTCGCCGGATGGCACGCTGGAAGTCGGCGTCTGGGAATGCACGCCGGGCCGCTTCACCGCCTCGCGCGACATAAACTCCGAAACCTGCCACATCGTCTCGGGCCGGGTCTCGCTACATGGTCCTGACGGCCGCAGCGAGGATGTCGGCACCGGCGAAATGCTGGTGCTGCCGAAAGGCTGGAAAGGCGAATGGACGATCCACGAGAAGACGCGCAAGCTCTATATCCTGCACTTCGAGGCGACGTGAGCCGGCTGGAACAGCCGCTATTCGTCGTCTGAATCATCGTCCGCGGTAGGGGTCGGCTTGCCTTCAATCGCCTGCCGCAAGGCGTCGTTGATGCGGTCCTGCCAGCCGGGACCGTCCGCCTGGAAATGGTCCAGCACGGCGCGGTCGATTCGGATCGAAACAAGCTCCCTGACGCCTGGAGCGGCCATGGGCTCTCGGACCGGGGCAGCCGGCTTCTTCACCTGCTTGAAAGCCGCCTCGGCGGCCGCCATCGGATTTGTCGGTCGGCGCGGAGGATTTGCCATTGGATGACCCTGACTGAAGACGATTCGCGCGCGACGCCGCACGCTTGCGCCACCATAGCTCAACCAGTGCCGTCGCGCAGGCCCCTTGGTCAGACAATCACTCGGCTGCTTGGAGACTCTGTGCGTCGATGATGACCCTGATCTCGGCGCGGCAGGACCCGCAATTCGTGCCGGCATGCAGGGCCGCGCCGATTGCCGCGACGCTGCCGCAACCACGGCGCACCGCTTCCGCGATCTGGTTAGCGCCGACGCCGAAGCAGGAGCAGACGACGGCGCCGCGGTCGACGTCGCTCCCACCCGGCCGCCCGGCCACGATCGCCAGCCTGCCGCGCCGGTCGACATGATCGGCACTCAGTTGGTCCGCTGCCCAGCCGCGCGAGACGGCGACCGGGCCTGGCGCGACGAACAACGCGCCCGACAATCGATCGCCGTCGAAGGCGGCGATGCGGTGCTGGCCGGCGTCGCGATCATGATAGGCTGACATTTCGGCGCCCGGTGAAGCGCCGAACAGTGACCCGGCGAAGCCGGACCAGTCGATGTCGTCATCGGCAAAGGCCAACTCGACCCGCCAGCCGCCCGTGCATTTGGCCACGGCCCAGTAGGCCGCGATATCAAGCTCCGGCCGCTGCCGCGTCACAGCGAACCCGAAGGCTTTTGCGGCGAATTTCTCGATGCGGACGGCGACATGTTTCAGCGCCGGCTGGCCGGAAACCGGATCGGTCAGCGGCGCGGTCAGCGTGTCGAGTCGGCCCCTTGCGGCAAACTGATCGGTCCAGTGCATCGGCGCAAACAGGCTGCCTTGTCGCTGGCGTGCCGTCACCAGAACGCGCACCAGAACCTCGCCGCGCGGGCTGGAAACGCGTGCGATGTCGGCGTCGCCGATGCCGAAGCGCAGCGCATCCGCCGGGTGGATTTCGACGAAGGGCTCGGCGATGTGCTGCGACAAACGCGGGCTTTTCCCCGTCCGCGTCATGGTGTGCCAATGGTCGCGGATGCGGCCGGTGTTGAGGATCAGCGGATAATCGGGGCTGGTGCGGATTTCCGTGGTGGGACGGATGGCGATGAAGCGCGCCTTGCGGTCGGGTGTGAAGAAGTTGCCGTTGGCGAAGAAGCGAGCCTGGAGCCCAGTCGTGCCGACCCCTTCTGGCCAACCTCCAGCTTGAGCGCCCCCCTCTGGCCTGCCGGCCATCTCCCCCTCAAGGGGGGAGATTGGCAGCTTCGCCGACCGCTTTCGCTTTGCGACGTTGTGAATTGGCGAAGACGGCCATGACAGCCGATCTCCCCCCTTGAGGGGGAGATGGCCGGCAGGCCAGAGGGGGGCGCCTTGGCTCGGCGCTGGCCATTGGAACGGCTCAAGCGCCTCATACCCCTCCGCATCAACCCCTGCATAAGCCCCGATATCAAAATCCCGCGCACCATCATTCTCGAAACCCGACAGCGCGGCATGCTCGGCAAACACCTCCGCCGGCGACACGTAGGAAAACGCCTCACCAAACCCCATCCGTTTGCCCACCTCGGCAATAATCCGCCAGTCAGGCAGCGCATCTCCGGGCACGCGCAAAAACGCGCGCTGGCGCGACACCCGGCGTTCGGAATTGGTGACGGTGCCATCCTTCTCGCCCCAGGCGGCGGCGGGCAGCCGGACATGGGCGTGGCGGACGGTGTCGGTCCGGGCCAGCACGTCCGACACCACGACGAACGGGCACGCCTTGATCGCCGCTTCGACGGCATCGGCGTCCGGCATCGAATCGACCGGGTTGGTGGCCATAATCCACAGCGCCTTGATGCGCCCGTCTGCCACGGCCTGAAACATCTCAACCGCCTTCAGGCCGGTTTTTTTGGCCACAGTCGGCGCCTTCCAGAAGCGCCGCACGCGCTCGCGATGTTCGGGGTTTTCGATTTCCATATGCGCGGCCAGCATGTTGGCCATGCCACCGACCTCGCGCCCGCCCATGGCGTTGGGCTGACCGGTCACCGAAAACGGCCCTGCGCCGGGTTTGCCGATGCGGCCGGTCGCGAGATGGCAGTTGATGATGGCGTTGACCTTGTCGGTGCCCGAAGACGACTGGTTCACCCCCTGGCTGTAGACGGTTACCGTCTTGGAGGTCGCCGCGAACAGGCTGTAGAACCGGCCAAGCTCGTCCTCGCTCAGGCCCGTGGCAACGGCGAGGCCGGCCAGGTCCAGCGCCGAGGCGGCGAAAAGCGCTTGCCCGAAGCCCGTCGTGTGCGTCGTGATATAGGTGCGGTCGAGCGCATTGTGCCGGCCGAGATAGGCGAGCAGGCCAGTGAACAAAGCGACGTCGCCATCGGGCGCGATCGCCAGATGCATATCGGCAATGTCAGCGGTCATGGTGCGACGCGGGTCGACCAGCACGATCTTCATCTCCGGCCGCTTTTCCCGGGCCGCGGCGATGCGCTGGTAGAGCACCGGATGGCACCAGGCGAGATTGGAGCCGACCAGCACGATCAGGTCGGCAAGCTCCAGATCATCATAGGTTCCGGGCACGGTGTCGGAGCCGAAAGCGCGGCGGTGGCCGGCGACCGAAGAGGCCATGCACAGGCGCGAATTGGTGTCGATGTTGGCGGAGCCGACAAAGCCCTTCATCAGCTTGTTGGCGACGTAGTAGTCCTCGGTCAGCAACTGGCCGGAGACATAGAAGGCGACCGCATCGGGCCCGTGCTCGGCGATGGTTTGCGAGAAGGTCGAGGCGACGAGGTCGAGCGCCTCGTCCCAGCCGGCGCGGCGGCCGTGGATCTCCGGATGAAGCAGCCTGCCGTCGAGATCGATGGTCTCGGCCAGTGCCGAGCCCTTGGAGCAGAGCCGGCCGAAATTGGCCGGGTGGTCGGGGTCGCCGCGCACGGACACTTGCCCGTCCGCGGCGACCTTCGCCAGCACGCCGCAGCCCACCCCGCAATAGGGGCAGGTGGTCCTCACCTCGCGCGCTTCATCGATCTCCATGGGTTCAGGCCGCGCGGCTGGCCAGCGCTTCCAGCGCAATGAACAGATGCTCGCCTTCGATCCGCACCGGAATGGTGCGCACCGCGCCCTCGTCGGCGCCGAGCGCCTTGCCCGTTTCCAGCGAAATCACCCAATTGTGCAAGGGACAGGTCACCGCCGTGCCGTGCACGATGCCCTGGCTGAGCGGTCCGCCTCTGTGCGGGCAATGGTCGTCGATGGCGTAGACCTGATCGTCGGCGGTGCGAAAGACGGCGATCTTGCCTTCCGGGGTGGCGACGCAGCGCGCGCCGCGGCGAGGGATGTCGGAGAGAGAGCCTATCGATATCCAGTTCATCACGCTCACTCCGCCGCCTGCGCAAAACCGACCGAGGCCATTGGCCGGAATTCGTGCTTGTCCTTGCCGGAAACGCGTTCCGACCACGGGTCGACCTGGGCGAATTTCTGGCTGAAGACGAAGCGCTCGTAATAGGCCCTGCGCTTGTCGCCATCGTCCATGATCTGGCGCTTGATCTCGGGGATGCCGATGCGCTTGGCCCATTTGTAGATGCGCTCGAGGTAGCGGCCCTGCTCGCGGTACATCTGCGTCAGCGCCACAATATGCTCCAGCGCCTCGTCCTCAGTCTTCACAAGCCCGAGTACTTCGGTGCCCTTGATGTCGAGGCCGGCCGCGCCGGCAAAATGGATCTCGTAGCCGGAGTCGACGCAGATGACGCCGACATCCTTGCAGGTCGCCTCGGCGCAGTTGCGCGGACAGCCCGACACCGCCATCTTGACCTTGGCCGGCGTCCACGAGCCCCACATGAATTTTTCGATGCGGATGCCGAGGCCCGTCGAATCCTGCGTGCCGAAGCGGCACCAGTCCGAGCCGACGCAGGTCTTCACCGTGCGCAACCCCTTGGCATAGGCGTGGCCGGAGACGAAGCCGGCCTGGCCGAGATCGGCCCACACCGCCGGCAGGTCTTCCTTGCGGATGCCGAGCATGTCGATGCGCTGGCCGCCGGTGACCTTGACCATCGGGATTTCAAACTTGTCGACAACGTCGGCGATGGCGCGCAGTTCAGCGGCATTGGTCACCCCGCCCCACATGCGCGGCACCACCGAATAGGTGCCATCCTTCTGGATGTTGGCGTGGACGCGCTCGTTGATGAAGCGCGACTGGTAGTCGTCGGCGTAGTCGTCCGGCCAGTCGCAGACGAGATAGTAATTGAGCGCCGGCCGGCATTTGGCGCAGCCGCAGGAGGTCGTCCATTCCAGTTCCTGCATGACGGCGGGAATGGTCTTCAGGCGCTTGGCGATGATCAGCCGGCGGACCTCGTCATGACCGAGCGTCGTGCAGCCGCACATCGGCTGCACCGCCGCTGGATTGTATTTGTCGCCGATGGTCAGCACCATCAGCTTCTCGACCAGCCCGGTGCAGGAGCCGCAGGAGGCCGAGGCCTTGGTGTGGGCGCGCACGTCGTCGAGCGAGGTCAGGCCCTTGGCCGTGATCGCGCCGGTGATCTTCCCCTTGCAAACGCCGTTGCAGCCGCAGATCTCCGCATCATCCGGCAAGGCTGCAACGGCCGCCATAGGGTCCAGCGGGGCACCCCCCTGGTAGGACTGGCCGAAGATGAGCGTATCGCGCATCTCGGATATGTCGGTCTGCTTTTTCTTGAGATCGTTGAACCAGGCGCCGTCCGCCGTCTCGCCATAGAGCACGGTGCCGATGATGCGGTCGTCCTTCAGCACAAGTCGCTTGTAGACGCCGGCCGCCGCATCGCGCAGCACGATCTCCTGGCGGTCCTCGCCCTCGGCGAAGTCGCCGAGCGAGAACAGGTCGATGCCGGTGACCTTGAGCTTGGTCGGCGTGTCCATATGGACGAAGGCCGCCGCTTCGTTGCCGGCAAGCTGGCTGGCTGTCACGCGCGCCATCTCGTAGAGCGGCGCGACGAGGCCATAGACCTGGCCGTTGACCTCGGCACATTCGCCGAGCGCGTAGATGTCGGGATCGTTGCTGCGCATGCCGGCATCGACGACGATGCCCCTGTTAACGGCGATGCCGGCCTGTTTGGCCAGCGCCGAATTCGGCCTGATGCCGACGGCCATCACCACAAGCGTTGCTGGGATAATGGTGCCGTCAGCAAGTTCCACCTGCCCGACCTTGCCGTTGCCGGTGATCGCCTGGGTGTTGGCCTTGGTGATGACCTTGATGCCGCGCTGCTCCACCGCACGCTGCAAGAGATAGCCGGCGGCCGGATCGAGCTGGCGCTCCATCAAGGTCGGCATGACATGCAGCACGGTGACGTCCATGCCTTGCGCGTTGAGGCCCGCCGCCGCTTCCAGACCCAGCAGGCCGCCGCCGATGACCACCGCCTTGGCCCGCGACTGGGCAGCGAGCATCATCGCCTGCACGTCATCGAGATCGCGATAGGTCAGCACCCCCGGCAGGTCATGGCCCGGCACCGGAATGATGAACGGTACCGAGCCGGTGGCGATGACGAGCTTGTCGTAGGGTTCGGTGACGCCATGATCGGAGGTGACGGTCTTCGCCGTCCGGTCGATGGCAACGATCTTGTGGCCCTTGTAGAGGGTGATGTTGTTGGCGATGTACCAGCCGTCGCCATGGATGATGATCTCCTCATAGGCCTTCTCGCCCGACAGCACCGGCGACAGCATGATGCGGTCGTAATTGACGCGCGGCTCGGCGTTGAAGATGGTGACGGTGTAGCGGCCCGGAGCCTGTTCCAGCAGATGCTCCAGCATGCGCCCGGGGGCCATGCCATTGCCGATGATGACAAGTCTTTCGCTCATGGTGCTACTCCGCGGCTTCGACGAAGCGGTGGCGTTCGTAGAGGAACTTCAGAACCGCCTCGCGGCAGCGCAGGAAGGTCCGGTCGGAAGAGAGTTCGACGCGCCGGCGCGGCCGCGCCAGCGGCACGGCAAGCACTTCGCCGATGGTCGCCGCCGGGCCATTGGTCATCATGACGATGCGGTCGGAGAGCAGCACCGCCTCGTCGACGTCATGGGTGATCATGATCGTCGTCGAGCCGAGCCTGGAATGGATGTCCATCACCGCGTCCTGCAGATGGGCCCGCGTCAGCGCATCGAGCGCGCCGAACGGCTCGTCGAGCAGCAGGATCTTCGGCTCCATCGCCAGCGCCCGGGCGATGCCGACGCGCTGCTTCATGCCCCCGGAGATTTCCGCCGGGCGCTTGTCCTTGGCATGCGCCATCTGCACGAGGTCGAGATTGCGCATGATCCAGTCATGCCGCTCGACTTTGCTCTTCGAACGGCCGAAGACCTTCGACACCGCCAGGTTGATGTTTTCGTAGACGGTCAGCCACGGCAGCAGCGAGTGGTTCTGGAACACCACGGCGCGTTCCGGTCCAGGGCTGTCGACCTCCTTGTCCTCGAGCAGCACGGCGCCGGCCGACACCTTGGTCAGCCCGGCGATCAGATTGAGCAGGGTCGACTTGCCGCAGCCGGAATGGCCGATGATGGAGACGAATTCGCCCTTGTCGATGGTCAGCCTGATGTCCTTCAACACCTCGCTGACCTGGGCACCACGCGTGAAGGATTTGTCGATATGGTCGAGCTTCAGATAGGCCGTCATCGCCCCTCTCCTCACTTTGCTGTTGTGCCGCGGGTGACGAAGGCGCCGACCGCCGCGACCAGCCGGTCGAGGCAGAAGCCGGTGACGCCGATATAGGCGAGCGCGACGATGATGTCGGGCAGCCGCGACGAGTTCCACGCATCCCAGATGAAGAAGCCGATGCCGACGCCGCCAGTCAGCATTTCAGCCGCGACGATGGCGAGCCAGGACAGGCCGATGCCGATCCTCAAGCCGGTGAAGATGTAAGGCGCGGCGGCCGGCACCATGATCTTGACGAAGAATTCGAACTGGTTGAGCCGCAGGATGCGCGAGACGTTGCGGTAGTCCTCGGGAATGTTGCGCACGCCGACCGCGGTGTTGATGATGATTGGCCAGATCGAGGTGATGAAGATGACGAAGATCGCCGACGGGCTGGAATCACGGAACGCCGCCAGCGACAGCGGCAGCCAGGCCAGCGGCGGCACCGTGCGCAGGATCTGGAACACCGGGTCGAGGCCGCGCATCGCCCAGATCGACTGGCCGACCAGCGCACCGAGCGCGACGCCGACGACCGCCGCCAGGCCGAAGCCGACGGCGACGCGCTGCAGCGAGATCAGCACGCGCCAGGCCAGACCTATATCCTGCGGGCCATTGTCGAAGAACGGATGCGCTATCAGGTCGTAGGCCTCGTTCCACACCTGGGTCGGCGGCGGCAGGCTCGATGTCGGCGACGAACAGGCGATCTGCCAGACGACCAGCATCAGCGCGATGACGATGATGGGCGGCACCAGCGCGCTCGCCAGTTTGCCGGCGATGGCGAGCGGCTCGAAGCGGCGCCGTGCCTTGGCAGTGAAGGCGATGACCTCCGCCGGCTTGGCGGGAAAGGCCTTCACCTTGGTGTCCTCGATAGTCTGGATCGACATGTCTGGGGAAAACTCCTTGGGGCAGGTAGTGATCGCAAGCGGCGCATGCACCGCTTGCGATCAAGCTACGCCGATGCCTTGATCTTCAGGCTGTCGAGATAGGCGGACGGGTTGGCCGGATCGAAAATCTTGCCGTCGAAGAAGGTCTCGACGCCGCGCGACGACGACGCCGGAACGTCGGCTGCCGCGACGCCGAGATCCTTGGCCGCCTCGCGCCACAGATCCTCGCGGTTGACCTGGTCGACCAGCGCGTTGATGTCGGTGGTCGGCGCGAACTTGCCCCAGCGGATATTCTCGGCAAGGAACCACGCATCATGGCTCTTGAACGGATAGGAGACGCCGCCCTTCCAGAACTTCATGGAGAGATCGGTGCCGTTGGCGACGCGGCCATTGCCATAGTTGATGTCGCCCTTGAGACGGCCGATGATATCGGCGACGGGCACGTTCATCCATTGCCGCTTGCCGATGATGGCGGCCATCTCGTCCTTGTTCTCGGTGGCCTCGCACCATTGCTGGGCTTCCATGACGGCCATCAGGATCGCCTTGGTGGCGTTCGGATTTTTCTCGATGAATTCGGCGCGCAGGCCGAGCGCCTTTTCGGGATGGCCCTTCCACAATTCGCCTGTCGTGGCGGCGGTGAAGCCGACGCCCTGATGGACGAGTTGCTCGTTCCACGGCTCGCCGACGCAGAACACGTCCATATTGCCGACCTTCATGTTGGCCACCATCTGCGGCGGCGGCACGACAATGGTCGAGACGTCCTTGTCGGGATCGATGCCGCCGGCGGCCAGCCAATAGCGCAGCCACAGATCATGCGTACCGCCCGGGAAGGTCATGGCGGCCTTGATTTCCTTGCCGGTCGCCTTCTTGGCAGCGAAGGCGTCTTTCAGCTTCGAGGCGTCGAGGCCGACACCGGTGCCGGCATATTCCTGGGCGACCGAAATGCCCTGGCAGTCGTAGTTGAGCCGAGCCACGATCGCCATCGGCATCGGCTGGTTGTTCTGCGTCACCTTGCCGGTGTGCATGAGGTAAGGCAGCGGTGTCAGGATATGAGCGCCGTCGATGCCGTTGGCCGCGCCGCCGAGCATCAGATTGTCGCGTGTCGCACCCCAGGAGGCCTGCTTGAGCACCTCGACATCGGGCATGCCGAACTTGGCGAACAGCCCCTTCTCCTTGGCGATCATCAGCGGGGCCGCATCGGTGAGGGCAATGAAGCCGAGCTTGGCGCCGGTGACCTCCGGAGTGGCGGTCGCGGCATAGGCGCCGGAAGGGAAGAGCTTGCGGGCCGCCACGAACAGGCCGGCCGTCATCGCGCTGCTGACCAGAAAATCGCGGCGCGTCATGTCTTTGAGGGTCGTTCCAGTCCTGATCCGTTTCGTCATCGTCGTCTCCGGTTGGGCGCGGCTTGAGATCCGCGTCGTCGATTGCGTGTTGATCAAAACAAAAAAGCCGCCAGCCAGGTCTTCGCGTCCGGGTGACCGGGAGCGCGCATGAACCTGAGCGGCAGCTTTGCCTGTGGCGCCCGCCATTGGACGCCTGTTCCGTGACCCGCGAAGGGCCTGTCTATTTCAAAGCAGGAACCGTGCCAGTTTTGAGAGAGGTGAAAAAGGCAAATGAAATCAGCAGCCTGCGCTGATCGCCGGCGCACTGAACCCTATGGCCGGAAGGCCAAAGATTGTTCATTAGGGCAATCGCGCGCACAATTTTTGTGCAATGCACAAGGATGGCGCGGAAATGATCAGGCCTAAATCTCGGCAGATTTCTGGCCGGTAATGTACGCATCGATCTCGTCAGGATCGAAGATCTGACCGTCGAAGAAACCGTCCGGACCGAGCACAAGGCCGGCGCCTGTCGCGCCGACCGCGGTGGCAATTTGGAGCGCACCCTCGACTTTCGAATTGGCGCCGGGAAGCGCGACGCCGAGCGGCTTCAGCGCCGAACGGTAGAGGTCGGGACGGTAGCAATCGCGGGCGATGGCGAGATTTTCAGGCGTGTGCGCCACGTGCCCCCAGCGCACCATCTGCGTGTAGAACCACAGCGCATGGCTCTTCCACGGAAAGTTCGCCGCCTTATCGAAGGGGAGGAAGAAGTCGTCGATGGTCCGCTCCGCACCGCCGCCCAGTTGGAGATGGCCGGTCAGGATCGGCATCTGCACGGTCGGCGGCAGGCCGAGGAAGCCGGCCTGCGCCATCACCCCGGCCAGTTCGCCATGGTTGGCCGGATCCTGGCACCAGCGCGCCGAGTGATGCAGCGCGCGCAGCAGCGCCGCCAAGGCCTCGGGGTTTTCGTCTGCCCAAGCCTTGCGCACGCCGATCACCTTCTCCGGGCTGTTGCGCCATATCCGCGCCTTGACGGTGACGATGTGGCCGGTGCCGGCGGCCACCGCAGCGCTGTTCCAGGGTTCGCCGACGCAGTAGCCGTCGATGCGGCCGGCGGCCAGCGCATCGGCCATGAAGGGCGGCGGCACGATGACGATCTCAATCTCTTGGCTCGGATCGATGCCGCAGGCGGCGAGCCAATAGCGCAATTCGTAATTGTGCCCGGAATGCGGATGCACCACGGCAAAGCGCAGCGGATCGCCACCGGCCGCAGCGCGCTCGCGAATGAGCGCGCCAAGTGCGGCACCGGCGCGCGCCGGGTCTAGGTCGGCCTCGGCGCCGTGTGCCGCCATACCGGCCCAAACGGCATTGGAGATGGTGACGCAATTGCCGCCGAGGCCGAGCGAGAACGGCACGATGGTTTCCGAGGCCAGCGGCGTCAGCCCGAGATTGCAGGCGAGCGGCATCGGTCCCAGCATATGCGCGAGATGGAAGTGGCCGATGGCGATGCGGTCGCGGATGTTGGCCCAGGATGTCTCGCGGTGCAGCTTCAGATCGATGCCTTCTTGCGCGGCGAAGCCAAGTTCGCCCGCCGCGACCAGCACGGCGCTGTCGAAAAGCGGCATGAAGCCGGCGGTGATCTGGTGCTCGGCAGTCATGCTCATTCGTCCTCCGCCGGTCCCAGCAGCCCCGCGGCAGTCACCAGGCTTTGGGCGATGTCGCCGATCTTGCGGTTCTGGTTCATCGCCGTCTTGCGCAGCAGCGTGTAGGCGGCCTCTTCGGAGAGGCCGCGCGATTTCATCAGGATGCCCTTGGCGCGGTCGATCACCTTGCGGCTCTCGAGCTCGCCGCGAACCTCTTCCAGTTCGCGCGCCATGCGCGAAAAGGCGTTGAAGCGGCTGACCGCCATGTCGAGGATCGGCTTGACGCGCTCTTGCCGCAGACCGTCGACGACATAGGCCGAAACGCCGGCATCGACCGCCGCCTCGATCGAGGCCTGGTCGGAGCGGTCGACGAACATGGCGATCGGCCGTTTTACGGCACGCGACAGCTGGAACATGTTTTCCAGCATGTCGCGATTCGGGTTTTCGAGATCGATGACGATGACGTCGGGCTCGATCTCGGCGATCCGCCGCGCAATGCCGGTCACATCATGGATGACAGTGACCCGCTCATGGCCGGCCTCGCGCAACCCCGCCTCGATGATCGCGGCGCGGATGCGGTTTTCATCGATCACCAGGACGGCGAGTGCGGTTCGAACCATGCCTGCATTGTGACCAAGCGAAGGAATTGTGCAATGCGGTATGGTTGAAACAATCCGATATTCGCTGACCGCGCCGCAGGCGCCCTATTCCGCGGCCAACGCTGTGACCTCGCGCCGGAAGGGCAGTGCGTCGCCGATATCGGCTTCATCCAGCTCGCGCGCGAAGCGGTGGCCGGCATAGGTTGCCCAGGCGATCGGACCCGGCGCCTCGGCGTCGCCGATGATTTTGACCGAGCGGATGCCGCTATCGGCCCATTCGTCCCGCCGCGCCTTCAATTCCTGCCAGACACTATCGTCCTGGTGGCGTGACGTGACCAGCACCACGGCGTCCGCGGCGATGTCAAATTGGCTGCCCGTATAGGCGCACGCCGTGGCAACACCGCCCGGCACGATGCGCGTCACAGTCCGGTTCAGCACGATCTCGACGCCGCGTTCGGCCAGCCGGCGATGGATGGCGCCCTGCTCCAGCGTGTTGCGGGTCCAGTCGGACACATAGGCTGACGGCGTCACCAACGTCACCTTCGCACCCTGGCGCGCCATCAGCTCGGCCAGAACGCCACCCATGTAGTAGTGGTCGTCGTCGAACAGCACGACACTGCCGGTCGGCACAGTGCCGGCCATCAGATCGTCCGGCGTGTAGACCGGCATGGCCGGGTCGATCGGCATCGGCACGACATGCGCGCGCGCCACGCCGTCTCGGCGCCATGTCGAGCCGGTGGCAAGCGCAATGTTCTGAAAGCCGAAGTCCAGTATCTCCTGCGCCGACAATCGGCTTTCGAAATAGACGTCGACATTGGACATCTGGCTGATCTGGTACTGGCGGTAGTCGCGCACGCGTCCCCATGCCGAGAGACCAGGCAAGCGGCACTCGCGCGCCACGCGGCCGCCAAGTTCGGTGCCGGCCTCGGCGATGGCCACCTGATAGCCGCGCAGGCCGAGCGCACGCGCCGCCTCCAGCCCGGCCGGGCCGGCGCCGACGATCAGCACGCTGTCGCTATCGCCCTTGGCCTGCATGCGTTCGGGATGCCAGCCCTTGCGCCATTCCTCCATGAAGGTCGGGTTCTGCGTGCAGCGCGAGATCGACATGGTCATGTCGCCGGTGATGCAGATGTTGCAGCCGATGCATTCGCGAATGTCCTCGATGCGCCCCTCCTCCACCTTCTTCGGCAGGAAGGGATCGGCAATCGATGGGCGCGCGCAGCCGATGAAATCCAGCGTGCCGGACTTGATCATCTTCACCATCACATCCGGCGAGGTGAAGCGACCGACGCCTACGACCGGCTTCGAGGTCAGTTTCTTGATGCCGGACACCAGGCTCTCCTGCGCGCCCTCCTCCTTGAACCGCGACGGCCCGGAGCAGTCCTCCCAGGCGCCATGCGCCAGGTCCCAGAGGTCGGGCAGATCGGCATGCATCTCGATCATGTCGCGCACTTCGGAATTGGCAAAGCCGAGCTCACCGATCATCTCGTCCAGCGACAGCCGCAGCGTCAGGCCGCACGTGTCGCCGATAGCGTCCCTGCCCTCTTCGATCAGCTCACGCATCAGCCGCGAGCGGTTCTCCAGCGAGCCGCCATATTCGTCGCTGCGCTGGTTGGTGGCCGTGGACAGGAAGTGCTGGATGATGCCGAAGCCATGCGCGCCGTAGAGACACACCAAATCGAAGCCCGCGAGCCTCGCCCGTTTGAAGGCATTGCGATGCCAGCGGCGCAGGTCGCGAATATCCTGCTTGTCCATGGCGCGCGCCTGCACCGGATCGTTGGTGAAGGTGCGGATCGGCAGGGCCGACGGCCCGCGCGGCACTTCCTTGGTGTAGAGGTTCGGCCCGTTGATGCCTGAGTAGGCCAGCTGGATGCCGGCCAGCGCGCCATGCTGGTGCATTGCCTTGGCCATCTTCGCCAGCGCCGGAATATCGGCATCGTCCCACAGCCTGAGCTCGATGAAGGGCGTGATCTCCGATGTGTGGTGCATCTCGGTTTGCTCGGTGAAGATGACGCCCCAGCCGCCTTCCGACTTGATGCGGCGCATCTCGGCCGCGGCCGAAGGGTCGCGATAGCCGCCGCCATTGCAATGCGGCACCTGATAGAAGCGGTTCTTGGCGGTCACCGGACCGATCTTCACGGGCTCAAACAGAATATCATAACGCGGATCGCGCATGGAACGTGCCTTCCTGCCAGCGTCGCCCTGCAGCACGCCCGATCATGGTTTCGAGGCGTGACGCAAGCCGGCCAGCCCAGTGGGTTGATGCCGTGAGACCATTCATAAGTTGCGGCAAGCGCCGGAAAACAACAGATTTCTTCTGTGCCGGTTAGGCCGCGCCTAATCGCACACATCCGGATTAGCATCCGCTGAATCCCGACTGAGCCAAATGCGACTTCAAGGCCCCGGCCACGCGATGCTAGAAGTACCGACGGCCAATGAGACACAAGACGCATGGACAGCATCCAGATCCTTGAAAAGCTGCTCGCATTCCCGACGGTGAGCCGCGACTCGAACCTCGCCCTCGTCAACTACGTGGCGGACCTGCTAGACGCGCACGGCACTGCCAGCCAGATCATCCACAGCGAGGACGGCCACAAGGCCAACCTCTTTGCCACCATCGGACCGACTGATGCTTCCGGCATCATGCTGTCCGGTCACACCGACGTCGTTCCCGTCGACGGCCAGGCCTGGACGCTGCCGCCCTTCGAGATGACGAACCGTGACGGCAAGCTTTACGGACGCGGCGCGGCCGACATGAAGGGTTTTGTGGCCTGCGCGCTCGCCGCGTGCCTCAAGGCCGCGAAAATGACGCTGAAGACGCCTCTGCACCTGGCACTCTCCTACGACGAGGAGATCGGCTGCATCGGTGTGCGCAGCCTAATCGACATGCTGCAAGCGGCCCCGCATCGGCCGCTGCTATGCATTGTCGGCGAGCCGACCGATATGCAGGTGGCGACGGGGCACAAGGGCAAGCTTGCCGCACGCGCGCTTTGCAAGGGGCGCGAAGGCCATTCGGCGCTGGCCCCGCTGGCGCTCAACGCCATCCATCTCGGCTGCGACTTCGTCGCCGCCTTGCGCCGCGAACAGGACCGGCTGGTGCGCGATGGCGCCCGCGACGGCGACTACGACATATCATACACGACCGTCCATGTCGGCAAGATCAACGCCGGCGTGGCGCTGAACATCGTGCCGAACCTTTGCCAGGTCGACTTCGAGATCCGCAATGTCGCGGCCGACGACCCGCACGAGATTCTCGACCGCCTGCGCAAGGAGGCTGCTCATATTGCTTCCGAAGCCTCGACCATCGCGCCCGAGGCAGCAATCGACATCGACATCACCAACACCTATCCCGGCCTGGACACGCCAGCCAGTTCGCAAGCCGTCGCCTTCGTCAAATCGCTGACCGGCGCCAACAATACCATCAAGATGGCCTTCGGCACGGAAGGCGGCCTGTTCAGCCGCGATCTCGGCACGCCGACGGTCGTGTGCGGACCGGGGTCGATGGCGCAAGGGCACAAGCCGGACGAATTCGTCAGCGTCGAGCAGATGCGCCGCTGCGACGACATGCTGGAAAAATTGCTTAAGCGGCTTGCCGACCAGCAACTGGCGTAACCGGGCGCTACTTCTGCGGAAGCGCTGCCTGGCCGACGGCCCGCTCGGCTCCGAACACACCTTGCTCGACGACAAAATGCCGGCAGTGGTCGATGAACGCCTGGGCGGATTGCGTACGATGTTCGGAATTGGGCAAGGCGACGCCCATGGTCAGCGGCCGCAGGTCACCGTCCAACGGCACGAAGACGAGCGGCTTGCCGTCCGGCGCCAGCGTGTTGAGCGGCCGCATGTTGGCGATGCCGTAGCCGAAGCCGTTGGCCACCATGGAGCGCATGACCGCAATGTCGCCGGTGCGCTCGGCAATATTGGGCCGGATCCCTCGCTGGTGGAATGCCGACAGGAAATATTCGCGGCTGTACGGCAGGTCGAGCAGCACCATCGGCTCGTCGGCCAGTTCCTCCGTCGTGATCGACGCCTTGGTCGCGAAACGATGGCCCGCCGGCAGCATGACATAGGCCGGCACCAACATCAGCGGCTCGAAGGTCATATCCTGCGACAGTTCGAGATCGTAGGTCAGGGCAAGGTCGATTTCACCGCGCTGCAGCATCTCAAGCAATTGCCCCTGATTGCGCTCGAACTGGCGCACGCGCACATCGGGATAAGCACGCTCGAACCGCATGCGCAGCGCCGGCAGCACGATCTGCGCAAAGGTCAGCAGGCATCCTACCGCCAGCGGGCCGCGCACCTTCTCGGCAAAATCGCCGGCGACGTCATGCAAGGCATCGGCATCATTGAGCAGCCGGGCGGCTTCCTTGAGGAAGATGCGGCCACCGGCGGTGAGCGAGAGGCCGTGCGAATGCTTGCGGACAAAAAGCTGGACGCCGAACTCGGTTTCCAACTGCGCGATCGAGGCCGAAATCGATGGCGGCGACACATTGACCTGCTCGGCCGCCTTGGCGATGGAGCCGGCTTCGCCCACGGCAACGAAATATTCCAGCTGTCTGAGCGTGAAGCGTAGCGGCATGGCTGGCTATGTTGCCGGTTTGAGGGCTTCGATCAAGCCTAATGCATGTCGCGCAAAAGTGGCCCCGGTTTTGCGCAAACGACATGCATGGAGCAAAGGCCTAAAGCGCATCACTTGAATCCGTTCGATCGCGATGCGCTCTAGGCGCCCATCAATATTTGATCCATGTCGTTTTGAGCGCGGTGTACTTGTCGAGCGCATGCAGCGACAGGTCGCGGCCGAAGCCGGATTGCTTGAAACCACCGAACGGCGTCATCGGGCTCAGAGCGTCGACCTTGTTGACGGAAACTGTGCCGGCCTGCAGCCGCCCGGCGATGCGGTGCGCGCGCGACAGGCTGTCGGTCCACAGCGATGCGGCGAGCCCGTAGGGGCTGTCATTAGCGATGCGGATCGCGTCGGCCTCGTCATCGAAGGCAATGACCGAAAGCACCGGCCCGAAGATCTCGTCGCGGGCAATCGGATCGGCAGGCGTGACATCGTCGAAAATGGTGGGCTGGACAAAGCTGCCGCGCCCATTGACCGTGACCATGTCGCCGCCCGCGACCAGGCGCGCGGTCTTTTTACCGGCCTCGACGAAGCGCATGACATTGGCGGCGTGGCGACTATCGACCATCGCGCCCATTTTCGAAATCGGATCGAGCGGATCGCCGGGCTGCGTGGCCGCCGCACGCTGCACCAGTTTCTCCACCAGGGCATCCTTGATGCCGCGCTGGACGAGCAGGCGTGAATTGGCGGAACAGACCTCGCCCTGGTTGAAGAAGATGCCGAAGGCCGCCATATCGGCCACCACATCGAGATCCCCGCAGTCGGCAAAGACGAGGTTGGGGCTCTTGCCGCCGGTCTCCAGCCAGACCTGCTTCATGTTCGACTGCCCGGAGTACTGCAGGAACATCTTGCCCACCGCGGTCGAACCGGTGAAGGCGAGGCAATCCACATCCATATGGCGGCCAAGCGCCTGGCCGGCGGTTTCGCCAAGGCCGGGCACGACATTGAGCACGCCGGCAGGCAGGCCCGCCTCCATCGCCAGCTCCGCCAGGAGCAGGGCCGACAGAGGCGACTGCTCGGCGGGTTTCAGCACCACCGAATTGCCCGCCGCCAGCGCCGGCGCGCACTTCCAGGTCGCCATGTCGAGCGGGAAGTTCCACGGCACCACCGCGCCGACCACGCCAAGCGGCTCGCGTCGCACCAGCACCAGATCGCCTTCGCCGGTCGGCGCCACCTCGCCATAGATCTTGTCGATGGCCTCGCCATACCATTGGAAGATCGCCGCCGAGCCGGGGACGTCGACCGAAGCCGCATCCCTGACCAGTTTGCCCATGTCGAGCGATTCAAGCAGGGCCAGTTCATGCAGGTTGTCGCGCAGCAACTGCGCCAGCCGCAGCAACACCTCCTTGCGGTGCGCCGGGCTGGTGCGCGACCAGACGCCGGCGTTGAAGCTGCGCCTAGCGGCGGCAACCGCCAGATCGATGTCTTCCTCGCCGCAGGACGCCACTTCGGCCAGCACCTCGCCGGTTGCCGGATTGACGCTGGCAAAGGTCCGGCCCGAACGCGCAGCGACCGTCTTGCCGTCGATGAACGCCTTGTCACGAAAACGGATCGCGGACGCCTTGCCGATCCAGTCTTTGTGGCTGAGTTCACTCATCGCAGGTGACCCCTGTCTTGACTATTCGTCGCCCGGCACGCCGTAGCTCGGCGCATCGGATGGGTTGATCGCGCGGGTCACATAGGCATCGAGCTGTGGCTTGTAGAGTTGCCACAGCGCCGCCAGTTGCTCGATAGGACAATCGTCGGTCCAGTCGCAGCGCAGGTCGGCGACCGGCCACGCCACCTCACGCACCAGCTTCATGCCGGCGGAATGGACAGGGCCAGCCTCGCCGCCGGCTGTCAGCGCCGCGCGCATAGTCGCGATGAGGCGGTCGCCGAGATGCCCCTCCGACGCCAGGAAGGCCTCGACCATCGCTTGCGGCACGCCATCATGGGCCAGCATGTTGCCGCCGCAGGCGACATTGTCAGCTCGCGCCTCCGCCCAGATGCCAAGAGCTTTGGGACCCGAATGGATCGCGGTCGCTCCAGCGGCGTCGACAGCCAGCACCTGCCGGTATTCGGGATAGGCACCGGTGCGCTTCAATATGGCAATCGCCTCCGCCGCGGACGCGCCGCGCGCCAGCAATTCGAGACCGCGCAGTCCAAGCGTAGGATCGGTGACGTTCTGGCTGGCAATGGCCCCGGCGCCCGCCTGCGCATAGGCGCAGCGCGCCGCAACAGCAGGCGAAGAGGAGGACACCGCGACCCCGAACATGCCGGTGCGGCCGCACCGCGCGACAATGGAAAAGGTCATCGCAATCAGTCCGGAATGACGGCGGTGCCGTCGATCTCGACCAGCCAGTCCGGCCGCGCCAGGGCCTGCACGACAAGGCCGGTCGAGACGGGATGCACGCCTCTGATATACTCGCCCATGGTACGGTAGACCGCCTCACGATGGCGCACATCGGTGATGTAGACCACCACCTTGACCAGGTGCTCCATGGTGCCGCCGCACTCCTCGATCAGCTGGCGGATGTTCTGCATGACCTTGTGCGTCTGCTCGACCGGATCATGGCTGTCGATGTTCTTGGCCGTGTCGAGGTCCTGCGGACACTGGCCGCGCAGATAGACGGTCCTGCCGCCCCGCGTAACGACCGCCTGGCACAGATCATTGTCGAGCTTCTGCTCGGGATAAGTGTCCTTGGTGTTGAACTTTCGAATTCTTGTATGCGCCATCTTGGTCTCCGTCGGATCAGGCTCGAGGTCGGGGCATCCCGTTTGAGGTGCCGTGTCTATGCCACCTTGGTCTCGCGCTTCGCGGACGCATGGTAGGCCAGGTATTTGCGCTGCGTGGAAATATGGTCGGCCACATGCTGCGCGTCGTGCCAGACGCCCCAGATGAAGCTCGACCCCCTGCGCGATTGCCAAGGCAGTCCGAGGAAATAGATGCCGGGCTCGGTCGACACACCGCGCTGGTGCTTCGGCTTGCCCCTTTCGTCGAACACATCGACCTTCAGCCAGTTATAGTCGACGGTGAATCCCGTCGCCCAGATGATCGAACCTATCCCGGCTTCCGACAGGTTCAGCTCGAGAATGGGATCGGTCATGCATTGCGGGTCCGGGCCGATCTTGCGGGCCTCGGGCTCCGGGGGAAGGTCGAGGCCGTTGCGGGCGACATAGGCATCTGCCTCGTCCAGAACCGACATGTAATTCGCATCGCCGCGCGCGATATTCTTGGCCAGATCGGGTGCGAAGGTCATCACACCGTGCCTGTAGGATTCGGTCCGGCCAACCAGCGTCATCCCTTGCGCGGCAAGGCGCCGGAAGTCGATCGTCTGGCCGCCACGCGCGCCGCTGACCGCGATGGTGACATGTTCGGTGCCGGGCGCAGGCGCCTGCGCGTCCCACTTGCCCAAAACCCCCAGCCACCAGCAGAAGTCACGTTCGCGATAGGCCCGCGGCGGCCGATCGTGCGGCCCGACCGAGAGATAAACCCGCCGTCCCGCACGCTGGAGCTCGTCGGCGATCTGCACCCCCGAAGACCCGGAGCCGACCACCAGCACCGCGCCTTTGGGTAGTTGGCCGGGATTGCGATAGGCGCTGGAATGTATCTGCATAGGTCCGGCGTCCCCGGGAACGACGGCCGGGATGACCGGATGCTGGAAAGCGCCGGTGGCGGCAACCACGCTCCTGGCTTCGATCACGCCATCCGAGGTTTCGATCCGGAAGCCGGGACGGCCGACAAGCCTTTCCACTTTCCTGACCTCCACGCCGCAGCGGATGGGGGCAGCGATCATGTCGGCGTAAGCGACAAAATAGTCGGCGACCTTCTCCTTGCCGATAAAGGCATCCGGACCGGCATTGGGAAATTCCATGCCGGGAAAACGGTCATGCCAGGCGGGACCATTGGCGACCAGCGAGTCCCATCTTTCGCTACGCCAGCGTTCGGCGATGCGGTCCCGCTCCAGCACGAGATGGGGCACGCCGCACTTGCTCAGATGCTCGCTCATCGCCAGCCCCGCCTGGCCGCCGCCAACAACAAGCGTGTCTACTGTTTCGACTGGCATTCAGCGGCCCTTTCTGGCTCTCCCCGAGAGTTTCTGCGCATGCGGCGGAGGTCTGATCGTTGGTTTACTGGAGGGACCGGGCAGCGAAAATTACGATTTCATGTGGCAGTGGTTAGCTTGTTCCTAAATGCTGAATTGGCCGCGCGCAGACGGCTACGCCAGTATTGCCATAGCCGCCTTTTCGCCAATCATCATGGATGGCGCATTGGTGTTGCCACCGATCAATGTCGGCATGACGGAGGCATCAGCGACGCGCAGATTGTCGAAACCGCGCACCTTGAGACCGGCGGGATCAACCACCGCCATGGCGTCGTTGCCCATCCTGGCCGTGCCAACCGGATGATAGACGGTAAGAGCCTCGGCACGCAGATAGGCGAGAATCTCGTCATCGGTGTTCACGTCGGGCCCAGGCAGGATTTCCGGTCCGCGGATGCCGCCAAAAACCGGCGAAGCCAGGATCGAACGCGCGACCTTTATGCCCTCGACGAGGGTCAGGGCATCCTGTTCGTCACTGAAGAAGCGATGGTCTATGAGCATATTGCGGCGGGTGCCGTCGCGTTGAAGCGTGATTTCGCCGACGCTCCCCGGTCTCAACACACAGGTGTGCACGGCATAGCCGTGGCCATATTCGACGAGCCGACCGCGATGGCTGCGATAGCCCGGCACGAAGTGGAACTGAATGTCGGGTATGCTCCCGGCATACTTCGTCCTGGCAAAGCCGCCGGCTTCGACATAGTTGGTCGTCAGCATGCCTTTGCGCCGGGCGAAATACTGGAACGGCGCCGCCAGCATCGCCGGAAGATTGGCGAGTGAAAGGCCGAGCGTCTTGCGGCTGTTCGATCGCACCGTGATCATGCCATCGACATGGTCGCGCAAGTTCTTACCGACGCCTGGCAGGTTCGCGACCGGTTCAATCCCCGCTGCTTTCAGCTCCCCGGCCGGGCCGACGCCGGAAGCAAGCAGAATGCGCGGCGATCCGATCGCACCCGCGCTGAGGACGACCTCCGCTCGGCACCCCAACCGTTGGGTTGCGCCTGCCCTGATCACGTTGACGCCGGTGACGCGCTCGCGTTCAATCGCCAGATCAAGAACCTCGACGCCTGACAATATCCGCAGATTCGAGCGGCCGAGAATCGGCCGGACAAAGGCGCTGTAGGCCGAGAAGCGCTCGCCTCTGTTCTGGGTCACGTTGTAGATGCCGAGGCCGAGTTGGCCACCGGCATTGAAGTCGCGGTTCTCGGGCAGGCCTACGCCTCTGCCCGCCTCAACCCACAGGCTGGATACCACGTTGGGATCACGCGGGTTGTCGACCAGCAATTCGCCGTCGAATCCGTGATAGGCGGGGCTCTGCAACAGGCAGTTCCGCTCCAATTTCTTGAAGACCGGCAGGACATCGGCATAGGACCACCCGGCACAGCCAAGCGCTGCCCATTCATCGTAGTCCTGCGCGGCGCCACGAATATAGACCATCGAGTTGATCGAACTCGACCCGCCAAGAACCTTGCCCCGGTTGACCGGTATGCGGCGGTTGTTGAGCAGCGGCTGCGGCACGCCCTTGTAGCCGTAGTCGAAGTTCGGATTGCCGTAGAGCGAGAGAATGCCGGCCGGCACGCGCACCCTGGTGCGGTCGTCGCTGCCACCCGCCTCGATCAGGCAGACACGAACTGCCGGGTCTGCGCTCAGCCTGTTTGCCAAGACACAGCCGGCCGAGCCCGCGCCAATGACGATATAGTCAAATTCCGCCGCCTCGATGCTCATGCCTTGCCCGTTTCGTCATCCACACCGAAGACTGCCGATGTCTGTTTCATGCATGTCGTCTGCCCAAAACCGAGGTCACTTTTGAGCGACATGCATTAGTGCTCGTCGTCTTCGTCATTCTTCAGGAGCTCGAGGATCTCCCGCTTCATGGCGATGAAGTTCGGCTCCATGACCAGATCCATGCTGCGTGGACGCGGGAGGCCTACGCGGATTTCCTTCTTGATCTGACCGGGCCGGCCGGACATGACGAGCACCCTGTCCGCCAGCAGGATCGCTTCGTCGATGTCATGGGTAACGAATAGGACCGTCTTCTTGGAATGATCCCAGATCCTCAGCAAAAGCTTCTGCATGCTGTGACGGGTTTGGCTGTCGAGCGCTCCAAAAGGCTCATCCATCAGCAGCACGTCCGGATCATTGGCGAGCGCGCGCGCAATCGCAACGCGCTGCTTCATGCCGCCCGACAGCTGAGACGGGTAATGGTTGGCGAACTTTGCCAGACCGACCTCGTGGAGAAAATGCTCGACAATGACCCTGCGCTCGGCCGGCGCAATGCCCTTCCGCTTCGGGCCATATTCGACGTTCTGCGCCACCGTAAGCCAGGGAAACAGCGTATATGCCTGAAACACCATGCCGCGATCCGGGCCCGGCTCGGTAACAGGCTTGCCGCCGACTACGATCATGCCGCCGGTGCGCTCCTCAAGACCGGCGACGAGATAAAGCAGGCTCGACTTGCCGCAGCCGGATGGGCCGACGATCACACAGAATTCGTTGGGCACGACGTGAAAGGAAATGCCATCCAGCGCCAGCACCGCATTGTCACCCTTGCCGTAGCGCAGGACCACATTGTCGATGCCTATGTCGGAACTCTTTGGTTTCGTCGTAAGATTCAGGGCGTCCATGTGTGCGTGTTCCTCAATTGGCCCAGGGAGCGACGAGGCGGCGGATGCCCCGGAACAATTGGTCGGTGCAAAGACCAAGGATGCCGATCATGGCGATGGCCATGAAGATCACGTCGACCTGAAAGCCGCGCATGGCTTTGAGCGAGATGTAGCCAAGTCCGCTGCGGGCGGCGACGAGTTCGGCCACGACGAGATAGGTCCAGGCCCAGCCCATGGTGACGCGCAGCACATCCAGCACGCTCGGAAGCGTGGCCGGAAAGACGATGTGGAAGACCGTGTCGCCTCGTTTCGTGCCGAGCGTATAGGCTGCGTTGACGAGGTCGCGCTGGACGCTGCGAGCGCTGTCGGCGATCATGACGAGTTGCTGGAAGAAGACGCCGAAGACGATGACGGCAACGCGCTGCTCGATGCCGATGCCGATCCACAGGATGAAAAGCGGCACAAAGGACGTCACCGGCAGATAGCGTATGAAATTGACCAACGGTTCGAGAACGGCCTGCACGATGCGATAGGTGCCCATCGTCAATCCAAGCGGCACCGCAACGATGCTCGAAAGGACGAAGCCGATCAACACCACCTGGACGCTGGCGAAAACATGCTCCCACAACGACCCGTCAAGCGCCATGCTGATGGTGGTGGACAACACGGATTCTGGGCGAGGCAGGAACATTTCCTTGACCGCTCCGGAATAGGTCAGCGCGAACCAGCCGCCGATGACGGCAATCCAGACCATGAAGCCGAGCGTAATGGAGAGAGAGCGCGGCACAGCCCGAAACGGTGTGGCGATGACTTTCAGGACGGATCGACCGGCCTGACCTTCTTCAACTCTCGCGGTCACGCCATTGCTGACCAGAGAGCTCGTGTTCGGTGCTAGTGTCACGGGATACCCTTTTGGGCCGCTTGAACCGGAGGCGCGAGGTCCGCCTCCGGTTCAGCCAAATCACTTTGCAAGGTCAAATTACTTCGCAGGCCAAGCTACTTTCCAAGGCCAAGCTACTTTCCAAGGCCAAGCTACTTTCCAAGGCCAAGCTACTTTCCAAGGCCAAGCTACTTCCCAAGGAAGGACGTATCGACGAGGTCATCATACTTGATGTCCATCTTGAGCTTGCCGAAGCCGCCCCAGATATCGCCGCCCAGCTTGATCAGCTTGCCGGCTTCGCCAGTCTCGCCACCGGCGAAGAATTCGGCATTGCGCTGCTTACCGTAGAAGTTCACGCCAGCGGCCGAGGAAGCGAAGTCCTTCGGATCCTTCAGCCAGCCGCCGACGCCTTTGGCCATCACCTCATACGCCTTCTCAGGATTCTCCTTGATGAACTCGTTGGCCTTGTAGAGGCCCTTCACCAGCGCCTCGACATCTCCGGGGTTCTTCGTGATGTAGTCGCAGTTGAGCGCCACCACATCGACGATCAAGCCGGGTGTCTTGGAGGAGTCGATCAGCACCTGTCCCTTGTTTTCCTTCTTGGCCAGCGTCAGATGCGGTTCCCAGGTGACGGCAACGGGAATGCGGTCGGCCATGAAGGCGGCAGCGGCATCGTCTGCCGTCATGTTGGTGATCTTCACATCGGCCTGGGTGAGACCGGCCTGCTTGAGCAGGATATTGAACCAGAACTGCGACACTGAACCCTCGTTCAGCGCTACGTCCATGCCTTTGAGGTCGGCGATGCTCTTGACCCCGCTGGGCGCGAGCACGCCATCGCCGCCATGGCTGTCATCCAGCGCATAGACCGACTTGAAGCAAACATCCTTCGAACGATACTTCATGATCTCGTCGACGGTCGAGGCGCTGCCGTCGAGCTCGCCGGCGGCAACAGCCGCCATATACAGCGATGCTTCCTCGATGATTTCAAGCGAGACATCGAGCCCACCTTCCTTGAAGTAGCCCATGTCACGGGCAAGGAAGAGCGGTCCGTACCCCACCCAGGTCGTCATGCCCAGTTTCAAGCTGCCAGCTTCGGCGTGGAGGCTCACCGATATGGCGCTGAGCGCAATGCTGGCCACCAGCGCGGCCCGGCGAAACTTCGAGATTATTGTCGTCATCACGTTCCCCTGTTTTTCTGAAGTCGGGCGTTATCCCGGCCCGAACGAAACCCGCTCCGGAGGCATCGCCGAAGCCTGTCGCCTGACATTCTTTTCTTGTTTTCTTTCAGCCGATGGCGGAGCAAAGCACGTTGGGTGCGCTGCACAAATTATGATTTTCAGTAGTTCGGCTTAGGCTGGACCTAACCAGACTGCGTTGCGTCTGCGCCATCGCGATTTCGCCATCAGCAAGCTGCACCATTTCTTCCTTCCTCGGCCAGCCCGGGGCCACACCATTTTACGCGCCATCTATTGGCCGCGGCTGAGAGAGGGGGAACTGGAGCCGAGCTATTGTGGGCTACGGCCTAACGAACGGGTTGCAGTTCGGCGATTTCGACATTCTGGCAGATCCGTCCGGACGGCTGATCCGTCTTTTCGGAATCGAGTCACCTGGCCTGACAAGTGCGCTGGCGCTGTCGGATTGGGTTGTCCAATTTGTCGGAAAGACGAACTTCTTCTTGCTTTAGCCCTTGACCGCCCCAGCGGTCATGGATCCCGATATCTGCCGATACATCACAAGACCCAGCAGTGCCGGCGGCAAGGCGCCCAGCATCATGACGGCGGAAGCGGTTCCCCATTTTACGCCACCGCCGCTCGCGGCGAAGAAGAAGGATGCGCCGACCGTCATCGGCACGGCACGACTGGTTGTCAGCATGAGGCCGAAGAGGAATTCGTTCCAGGCGGTGATGAAGCCGAAGATGAAGGTTGTGACGAGCGCCGGTCGGATGACGGGCCGGACGATCATCATCATCACCTGCAAGGAACTTGCGCCATCGACTTTCGCCGCCTCGTCGAGTTCGACTGGTACATCTGAAATCGCGTTTACCAGGATGACGAGTGCAAGCGGCGCGTTGACGATGGTCAGGATGAGCCCGAGCCCGATCCGCGTATCGAGCAGGCCCAGCCACTGGTACATCATGTAAAGCGGGATCGCGAAGATGATCAGCGGCACGGCGCGAAGATTGATGACGATCGGCAGGACCAAGCGCTTTCCCGCCTCGCTGCGCGCGATCGCATAGGCAGCCGGGAACGCGAGCACGATCGCAAGGCCGGTTCCGATCAGCGCCGCCACGGTGCTGTTCAGCAGATAGGCATAGATGTTGAAGCGGCTGGTCTGCGTCAGGACCTCCAGATAGTTGTCGAGCGTCGGCTGGCTGATCCACAAACCGGGGTTCGTCGAAAGCTCGCGCTGGCTTTTGAGCGATGTGATCAGCGTCACGATAATGGGGAAATTCATCGCCAGCACGGCGATGGCAAAAACGATCCAGCGCAGTGCCCCGGCCATCGTCAACGCTTCCTGCGGCCGGCAAGCCGGTTAAGGCAGTGGAGAACGATGAACGACGCCATGAACAGGACAACCGAGGCGGCGACCGCCTTGCCAATAGCCCCTTCCTTGAAGAAGGCTTGGTAGATGTAGATCGACAAGGACGTCGTTGAACCTCCTGCACCACTGCCGGTCAATGCATAGACATTGTCGAACACCCGGAAACCGTCGATGAAACGGATGAAAAACGCGATGACCAGCGTCGGCTTCATCAATGGCAGGTCGATCCACCGGACGATCTCAAACGGTGATGCGCCATCGAGCGAGGAGGCTTCGCGCACGTCGAGCGGTATGGCCGAATAGGCCATGTAGAAGAGCAGGAAGGCGAAAGGCGTCCATTGCAGCGTCTCCACGACGACAAGGGTGCGGAAGGCATTGTTGATGTCGAGGAAGGCCGGGTTGTCACCGAACCATTCGAAGAGATAGTAGGGGACGGGTCCCGCGAATTCATGCAGCACCAGCCGGTACATGAGACCGACCATGGCCGGCGCGACCATCAGCGGCAGCATCAACGGCGCCATCAGGACTGGTCGCTTGCTCAGAAGCGGTGCCAGGAAGATGGCAAGGAAAAGACCGATCAGACATTCCGCTGATGCGGTAAGAATACCGAAGCGCAGAGAGAACCAGGCCGAGCTCCAGAATTCGCGGTCGTTCAACACCGAGACATAGTTGCTGAAACCGCTCAACACCGGACTGCGCAGCGTCTCGAATGTGACGGCCGAAATGGAATAAATCAGATTGACGATCGCCGGAAAGCCGAGGAACAGCAGCAGGAAGCCGACCAGCGGCGTCAGATACATCCTGCCTTCGGCACGTGTCACAAGGGCCATGTCGATCCGCCAAACGTGCCGGACACCGAGCTCGACCCGGCGTCCGGCAAATGGTTCATTTCTTGAGAAGGTCCTGCATGCCCGCCTTGGTGTGGGCGAGCGCATCTTCGAGGCTCTGCTGGCCGGACCAGTAGCCGGTAAACTCCTTTGCCTGCAGCTCATAGACCGGGAGCGCACTCGCAGACGTCGCTCCGGTCATGACATAGCCGTACTTGCTGGCGAATTCGCCGAGCTTGACGAGATCGGGACGTTCCTTCGCAACCTTGGCGACGACATCGGGAGACAATGCCGGCGAACCGCCGCTGCGCGCATAGAGCAAGGCCGCATCCTCGGTGGCGAGCCACTTCAGGAACTTGACGGCGCCTTCCTTGTTCTTGGCGTTCTTGTTGAGGCCCAAACCAAGGCCGTGGATATGATCGGCGCGTCCGTCGGGACCTGCCGGCGGCGCGACGATCCCGGTCACCTCGGCGACCGCCGGAGATTTTTCGGTGCTGGTCAGATCCGCCGCCGCGGCATTCCACTGCAGTGCCGTCGCGGCCTGACCGGATGCGAAGGCCGCGTTGGTTTCCGCATATTCGTAGCTCAGCGAATCCTTGGGCGATGACCCGGCATCATAGAGTTTCTTGTAGAGCTCGAGGCCGGTCTTGTAGGCATCCGAATCCACCGTGACATTGCCGTCCTTGTCCATCCAGTCGCCGCCGTAGGAGCGCGGCAGGGACTGGAAGACCATCATGTTGAACAGCAGGTTCTTCATCTGCAGGACCGTGCCGTAGCGCACCGGGCTGTCCGGGTTCACCTGCTTGGTGAAATAGAGGGCGGTGGCCGCCCAGTCGTCCCAGGTCCAGCTGTCCGGGTCCTTCGGCTGCAGCGGCTTGCCGAGATATTTCTGGGCGATTTCACCATAGGTCTTCTTGGCGGCGTCATCCCTGTTCAAGGCGTCGACGAGATCCTTGCGGTAGTACATGAAGTGCAGCGAAAGGTCTGTCGGCACGCCGTATTGCTTGCCGTCGAACTGCATCGTCTTGAGAACGGATTCGCCGAAAACCTTGGCCGCATCCGCGCCAAGATCGACCGGCTCCATATAGGGCGCGTAGCGACCGAGCGAGTAGGTGGCGACGAGGTTCACGTCGAAGGCGTTGGATCCGGCCGCCATGTCGGCCTGCAGCTTGTCGTAAAAGCCTTCGCGGTTGAAGAACAGCAGCTCCACCTTGTCGGCATCGCTTGCCTGCTTGTTGTAGGTTTCCACGGTTGCCCGCAGTGCGGTTTCCTCGGACCCGCCAGGCCAGCCGAGCACGGTCACGGTTGCGTTGGCAAAGGTCGGCAAAGCTGTCCCCGCGAGGAGGGTGGCCATAAGCGCAAAAGACGTCCTGCTCAATTTCATGATCGTTCCCTTCTTTTTTGATGATTTTTGCATGGCATGACCGGCGGCGCCGCTACCTTGCCCATTTGGCAAGATCGGCAACACCGATGACGCCGGCGTGGCCCGCGAGCTTCGCCGCAACGAGATTGGAGGAAAGGCGCGGTGGAACCTCGCCCAGAAGCGCGCGCACCCGGTCGAGATAGCCATCGACAAGACCGATGCTGCCGCCGATGACGATCGATTTCGGATCGAACATCATCTGAATGTCCCGGCACAGCGTCGCGACCCGCGAGGCGCTCCGCGAGACGATGGCGTCGGCCCAGGCCTCGCCCTTCAGCGCACGCCCGAACACATCGGCGGCATCGGCCTTGAAGCCGGCCTTGAGGGCCTGCGAAGCGATCCAGCGGCCGGAGGTGCTGTCTTCGAGTGGGGCATGGTCTGCAGACAAACCACGGATCAGACCGAAGTGACCGGCAAGACCGGACAGCAATCGGCCGTTGCAAACGATGCCGCCGCCAATTCCGGTCGAGATGGTCAGAAAGACGATGTCGCGACCTTGCCCGGCGCCGAATTTGTATTCGCCCCAGGCGGCTGCCTGGGCATCGTTGAACGCACAGACGGGCTTGCCGAAAACAGCGGATGCCCTTTCGACCAGCGGGTAGCCGTCGGGAATGCCAAGCGTCGCCGGATTCAACGCCGACCAGCGTCCATCGTGCACCAGCCCCGTCACCGCAATACCGATACGACTGAAGCGGCTTGACCAGGCTGACGTGCTTTGCGCAAGGGATGCCAGCCAGGCGTCGGGTCCAGCCTCTCGCGCGGTAGGCACGATCATGTCCTCGACCACCTTGCCGCCGCTGACCAGCGCGGCCATGGTCTTGGTTCCCCCGATGTCGATGCCCAGCACGGTTGGGCCAAGCACGGTTTGCGTGCCTCTTGCCGCATAGGCCTCGGAAATCGCCTGGTGGAACCACGAGGTGACGTGCTCGGTACGGGTGATCGCCGATCCGACAACCACGGCACAGGCGCCGGCGCGCGCGGCGGCGGCCGCCTGCTCCGGCGACCGGATACGCCCTTCGGCGATGACGTAGGGGGTCAGGGTTCGCATTTGAGCGATGAGGGCAATGTCCGGATCCTCCGGCTCCGGCCCGCCGACATAGCCGGAAAGCGTCGTGCCGACGAAATCGACACCCGCGGCAAGGGCCCGGCGCGCATCGTCAAGGCAAGAGCAATCGGCCATGGTCAGCTTGTTCCTGGCCTTGACGGCTTTCACAAGCGCTTCGACAGGAACGGGACGGACACGGTCCGTCGCATCGAAAGCGATGATATCGGCGCCCGCCTCGGCCAGCGCCTCGACATCGGCCAGATAGGGCGTGATGCGCACGGGGCTGTCGGTCAGATCGCGCTTGACGATACCGATGATCGGCTCGCGGACGGCCAGGCGGGCGGCCGCGACATAGGGCACGGATTCGATGCGCAGGGCCTTGGCTCCGGCTTCAAGAGCGGCCCTGGCAAAGCCCGTCACGAATTGCGCACTGTCCATCGGGCCGCCGGGAACCGGCTGGCAGGACACGATGAGACTGTTGGCGATGTCTTCCCGCTGCACGTCGGCACTCCCCTGTCGCCATCACGATAAATGGAAAATACCAGATTACAACCAGTTCATAACTGGTATTATCTTTGCAGCTCGAAGACGAAGTCGTAGACGTCTCCCTTGTAGCGTGTCTCGCAGTATTCCACGATCTGTCCGTCGGCGAGAAAGCAGCGGCGCTCGGTCATCAGCAGCGGTGCGCCCATCTCGCAATGAAGGTGTCTTGCATCCTCCAGCGATGCGCCGCGCGAGCGCATGCGCTGGATTGCCCTCTGAGGCAGGAAGCCGCGTGCATCTAGCGCTTCATAGAGGGAGTCCTGAACCATCTCGGGCGAAGGAAGGAAGCGAACCGGCACGGCCGAGACCTCGACGGCGATCGGCGCGCCATCGGCCGTCCGCACGCGGCGCATGCGGATTACATTGGTGTTTGCGGCAATACCCAAAGCCATCATTTCGGCTGGCGATGGACGGCTTATCTGTTTGGAAAGCCATAGGCATCCAGGCTTCAGGCCGCGCGCCAGAATGTCCTCCGAAAAGCTCGTCAGCGTCGAAAGCGATTTTTCGACCCGCGACCCGATCTCGGTTTTGGAACCATGCCGGCGATTGAGCTGCCCTTCCTCTTCGAGCAACGCCAGAGCTTTTCTCACAGTGACACGCGAGATCGACAGGGCTTCCGCCAGAACCCGCTCGCCCGGCAGAACCGCGCCGGCCTTCAACGCATTGGAGCGGATCGCTGCCTCGATCGCCGATTTCAACCGTCTGTAAAGCGGCACATCGGAGGCTGTCGCTTCCATCTCCCGACTGACAAGCCCGATCAGGTTCACGGTTGTCATTGCTCTTCCTCCCGCGCGAGAAGCACCCAGGATCAAAACATTCCTGACTGGACCCATACTGGTATTATCAATCCGGTGCAAACGTCCCGCGGGCGGTGCCTCGTCCGCGCCGTCAGCGCACCACGACCCCTCAGCGAACCTTCGGTGACAGCTTCATGGAGATGCGATCGCAGGCAGCACGCAGGACCTCCAGAGTAAAGGCATGGCGGCTTTCACGCGTATGGCGATTGATATAGGCGACGATAATGGAGGCGACGGCGCTGCCGTCCGGTCCGATGACCGGACAGCAGATATCGGTGATGCCGACGAAATCACGGCTCTCGCGCATCCAGTAACCGTCCGCGCGGATGGTACGAAGCTGCTTTTCCAGCGCCTCTCGATCCAGCGGCGCCGGCGAATGTGCCGCACATTCGTCGATCATCCGCGTCGCGACCTTTGGCGGCTGGAAGGCAAGGATCACATGGCCGGAGGTCGCGTCGGTGGCCAGGCGGCCGTAGCCGAGGCGCAGCGTGAACGCCATGTCCTCGCCGCCGGGAACGGCCGCGGTCACGACAGTCAAGCCATGATTGAAGACGACCAGGTGCGGCGACTGATTTGAGTCCCCGGCAATCCGCGTCAGCTCGGGCATTGCGGCGGATATGAGATCCTGAGCGCTCGGCGTGTGCAGCCCCAGCTTGAAAAGCTTGTCGGTCAACGAATAGGCGTCGGTCTCGGCGTTGCGCTCGATATATTGACGCTCCTGGAGCGCGATCAGCATCCGGAAAATCTCATTCTTCGAACGACCGAGGCCTTCCGCGATCTCCTTCATCGTCAAGGGCGCCCGCGCCTCCGCCAGCAGCTCCAGGACATCCAGACCCTTCGTCAGCGCCGGGGCCGAATAGGTCGGTTTGCCACTCTCTTTTGCGTCATCTGCCATTCGAAGAATCCCCGGTGGTCCACGCACGATAGAGACAAGAAATCGGAATTGCCATTGGTTTTATATCCAAACTTGACACCATATATAAAACTGACATGATGACGGGGACAATGAATTTCGAGGCCGAGCCGATGACCGTCCAGAGACCAGCAAACACTGTCCGCGCGACCATCACGCCCCGAAACAACAGTGTTTACACGTCGGTCGATTTCGATCGCGAGGGCAAGCAGATCGGCTTCTTCCATGTGCCCCAATCGCCGCACGACGATGCCTGGGGCACGGTCCGCGTTCCGCTGGCCGTCATCAAGAACGGAGACGGTCCGACGGTCCTGATCGAGGGTGGCAACCACGGCGACGAATATGAGGGGCCGATCGCGCTCGGCGAGCTTCTGCGCGAGATCGATCCACGGGATATAGCCGGTCGCATCATCGCGATTCCGGCCATCAACATTCGGGCCGTCGAGGCCGGCACCCGCACCTCCCCGGTCGACGGGTTGAATTTCAACCGCAGTTTTCCAGGCGATTTCAACGGCACGCTGACAAGCCAGATAGCGGCCTATGTGCATGACATCCTGTTTCCGAAGGCCGACTATTTCCTGGATCTCCACTCCGGCGGTTCGTCCCTGATGATCCTGCCGAGCGCGATCATCGAGCCCTCCCCGACCGCGCAGGGGCATCGCAAGAACATCAAGGCGACGCTCGCCTTCGGGGCGCCGACCGTTGTCATGGTCGACAATCTCGGTGAAACCCGGACCTCGACCGCGTCCGCCAATCACCAGGGGCTGATCGTCATCGGCAGCGAGATGGCCGGCGGCGGCCTTGTCAGTCCGGATGCGTTGGCCATCTGCCGCAGGGGCATCCGCAATGTGCTGAAACATGCAGGCGTCCTGAAGGGTGCGCCTGACATTGCCCCTGGCGCCAACGCACGCGTGCTCAAAGTGCCCGGAAGCGAAGGCTATCTGCTTTCCGAGGAGGACGGTGTCTTCGAACCCTTGAGCCCGCTCGGCAGTGCCGTCAGCAAAGGCGACCTTGCCGGACGCATTCACTTCCTCCACACGCCGTCGCGCGCGCCCATCGATCTCCTTCACCCCATCGACGGCATCGTTTTCGCCAAGCGTCAACCCGGCCGCGTGCGCCCGGGGAATTGCTGTTTCGTGCTGGCCAACGAATATCCGGAGGCACTGACCGATGAGCCATGAAGACATCATGGCGGCTGCCCGGCGCATTGCCCCCTTCATACGGCGCACCCCGGTCGTCAAGCTCGACCATGCCACGGGCGCGAACCTCCAAAATGATGTCTATTTGAAACTCGAATGCCTCCAGGTGAGCGGCTCCTTCAAGATCCGGGGCGCCACGAACCGGGTGAAAACGCTCGAGCCGGGCCGGATCGAAAACGGACTGGTCGCCGCATCCGGCGGCAATCACGGCCTGGCCACCGCCTATGTGGCTGCCCGGGCCGGCGCTCCCGCCACCATCTACCTGCCGAACAATGCAAGCCCGCTGAAGGCGGAAAAGCTGCGCAAATGGGGCGCTGACGTTCGCTTCGAAGGCAAGGTCTGGGATGAAGCGCATGAGGCTGCATTGGCCGAGGCAAAAGCGCGCGGCGCCTTCTACATGCATCCCTTCGCCGATGCGCAGATCGTGTCCGGCCAGGGAACCGTGGCGCTGGAGATGGTCGACCAGATTCCCGATGCCGACATCTACATCGTCGCGATCGGCGGAGGCGGCCTCATCAGTGGCATGTCCGAAGTCCTGAAGCACGTCAAACCCGACGCCAGGATCGTTGGTGTCGAGCCGACCGGTTCACCGACCCTTCACGCCTCCCTGACTGCCGGCCGTGTCGTTCGCTTGCCCGAGATAACGACGAAGGTGGCGACCATGGCCTGCGGCCGCACGGACGAAAGTATCTACGAGATCGTCGCCAAGCACGTCGACGACATCGTCCTTGTCGAGGATGCGGACATGCAGAAAGCCGCTGAATTGCTCTGGTTCGAATTCGGCATCGCCGCCGACCTCAGCGGCGCGGCATCGCTGGCCGCGTTGATGAGCGGAGCTTTCAAGCCACCGCGCGGCGCCCGCATCGCCGGGCTTGTCTGCGGCGCCGGTGTCGAAGGCCTGAACGGCTGAGGTCGAGAAAGGCCGGTCCACGCAGGACGCGGCCCGACATGGATACGGCACGAGTGCCGCGGAATACCGCCGGAATGCCTGTCGCTGGGACGGTCGTCGTGCGGGACATGAAAAAGAGGCGAAGAATCGTCCTGTCGCAACAAGAGGAGAACTGAAACATGCGCATTTCCCTGAAAGCATCCATTGCTCTGCTTGCACTCGCCATCGCAACGCCCTCGCTTGCCGCGGAAAAGGTTCTTGGACTTGCGGCAATCGACTTGCAGAACTCCTTCTTTGTCCGCATGAAGGAAGCCGGCGACGTGGCTGCCGCCGACTATGGGGTGAAATCCACCTGGCAGAGCGCCGAGGGTAGCCTGGAAAAACAGGTCAGCATCATCGAGAATTTCATCAATCAGGGCGTCAGCGCGATCCTGATCGATCCGATCGACAAGAACGCGGTCATTCCGGTGATCCAGAAAGCCACTGCCGCCGGCATTCCGGTGATCACCATGGGCAACAAGGTCGAGGCAGGCTCGAACTATTCGACGCTCTATCCGGACTACGACAACATGTCGATGGTTGCCCGCGCGCTCGGCAAGTCGCTTGGCGGCAAGGGCGAAGTCGCCCTGCTCGTCGGTTCGCGTGGCAACTTCGTGTCCGACACGCGCGAAAAAGGCTTTGTCGAAACCCTGAAAAAGGAGTTTCCGGACATCAAGGTCGTCGGCATCGAGCCGACCGGCTGGGACGCAGCCAAGGCAACGAATGCCGCCCAGACATGGCTCACCACCTATCCGGACCTGAAGGCCATCGGCTGCATCTCAGACAGCCTTTGCCTGGCAGCCGATTCCGTTGCCAGTTCGATGGGAACCCAGCTGCTCTACGGCGGCTATGACGGCGACGCCGAGATGAAGCCGCTGATCGACGACGGCAAGATGGTGATGGACGTGCTGACCGGCGCCTATCGTGTCGGCTACTGGAACATCGCCGTTGCCGCTCGCCTGGCCAACGGCGAAAAGCTGCCGCAGGATCTCTACATGCCGACCTATTTCGTGACCTCGGATGCGACGGCGGCGAAGCTCAAGGCGGATGGCCTCACCTTCGAATACATCAACACCGACAAGGAGGCGGTGGAAGCCAAGAACTATACCGAGCAACTCGGTCCCAAGGTTCCGGCGACCGCCATGACCCTGGCAAAGTAACAGCCTAAAGCGGCTCAAGCGCCGGATGACATGTCATCCGGCGTCCCCTTTTCCTGGCGATCGCCGTCGCCGCTCCGTGGTGACCGCGCATGATGCTCGATAAGAGGACCGACCCATGTTCCAGTCCTGGACCTCTCCGTTACTGCGGCGCAACGAACCGGTTCTCATCGCGGTGCTGCTGGTCGCCATCGCCGTCTTCGGCTGGATCGATCCGCGTTTTCTGTCGACCGGCAATCTTGTCAGCATCGCGCAGCAGAGTGCGGTCATCGCCCTCATCTCTTTTGCCATGACGGCCGTGATCATCGCGCGCGGCATTGATATTTCCGTCGGCAGCAACCTCGCCTGTTCCGGCATCGCCGCGGGTCTTGCCTACACGGCAACCGGGTCGGCGAGCCTGAGCCTTCTCGCCGCGATCGGTGGCGGTGCCGCGATAGGTCTGCTCAATGGAGCGCTGATCGGCTTTGCCGGCATCTCTCCCTTCATCGCAACGCTCGCCACCATGGCGTTCGCGCGCGGCCTGGCGCTCAGTCTCTCCGGCGCATCCAGCATCGCGGTCGCCGATCCGGTCCTGCTTTTCGCCGGACGCGAGACAATCGGCCTGCTGCCGGTCTCCGTCATCATCGCCGCCATCTGCCTGAGCCTCTGGTGGTTCGTGCTCAATCGAACGGTATACGGGCGCTGGATCTATGCGATCGGCGGCAATGCGGGGGCGGCGCGGGCCTCTCTGGTTCCCGTCGACCTCGTGCGCATCTCCGTCTACGTGATTGCCGGTGCGACAGCCGGGCTCGGCGCGATCCTCACCATCGGCCGCCTTGGTTCGGCACAGCCGCTTGCCGGCACCGGCCTTGAATTTACAGCCATCACAGCCGCGATCATCGGCGGCACGAAACTCTCCGGCGGCCAGGGCTCGATCTGGGGAACGGCGATCGGGGCGCTGCTGCTGGGCGTCATCAACACCGGCCTGTCCTTCCTGCAGGTGCCGCAGATCCTGATCTATTTCGTGACCGCGAGCCTCATTCTGGTGGCCGTTCTCACCAGCCAGCCGGAGAGTGTCGCCGCCTTGTTCAAGACCGGTGGCCGCAAGTCCACCCCGTCGCCCCGCAACACCGCCGCAACACCGGTCGGCAAACACAGCATCGCCTTGCGCGGGCTTGGCAAGTCTTTTCCGGGCGTCAAGGCACTCGACGGTGTCAGCTTTGCCGTCTCGGCTGGCGAGGTGGTGGGACTTGCCGGCGAGAACGGGGCCGGGAAATCGACGCTGGTGAAGTGCATTTCTGGTCTGCATCGCCCGGACGAGGGTGAGATCGTCATCGACGGCAACGCCGTCCAGTTCCACTCCCCCAGCGATGCCAAGGGCATCAGCGTCATCCATCAGCATTTCAGCCTTTCGCCGGACCTGACGGTGGCGGAGAATCTCTTCATCGGCCGCGAACCGCACACCCGCCTGGGATTTCTCGACCGGGCCCGGATGCGGCGCGATGCGAAGGCCATCATGGACGAGCTGTCGCTCGATATCGACATTGCCGCGGAGCTGCGAACGCTTTCCGTCGGGCACCGGCAGATGGTGGAAATTGCCCGTGCCGTTCTGTCCGATGCCTGGTTCTTCATCATGGACGAGCCGACCAGCGCGCTCTCCAACCGCGAGCGCGACCAGCTCTACGACCTGATCGACAGGCTGAGAGCTCGCGGCGCCGGCATCCTCTACATCTCGCACAAGATGGAAGAGATCTTCAGCCAGTGCGACCGCGTCGTCGTTCTGCGTGACGGACGCTTCATCGGCGAGCGCCAGACCAGCCAGACCAGCGAGGCCGAGATCGTCGCCATGATGGTCGGGCGCGATGTCGGCGACATCTTCCCCTATCTCGAAGCGCAAGTCGGCGAAACCGCGGTCGAGATCAGCAACATTTCCGATGGCAAGCTCTTGAAGTCGGCCACGCTCAGCGTGTGCAGGGGCGAAATCGTCGCGCTCGCCGGCCTGATGGGCAGCGGCCGCTCCGAAGTGCTCAGGCTGATTGCCGGCCTCGATCCCATGCATGGCGGCACGCTCAGAATTTTCGGCGGGCAGCAGACCGGCGGCGACACCAAGGCCGCCAATCGCGCCGGCATCGTCTACATACCGGAAGATCGGCATCTGGAAGGCTTTGTCGGCACGATGTCGATCAGGGATAACCTGTCCCTCGCCTGGATTCGCGACAACAGTCACTTCGGCCTGCTCAGACCTCGCCGCATCCTGGCTCTCGCGCGCGATCTCATCGGCTCACTCGGCGTGCGGCCTGCCCAGCCCGACAAGATGACCATCGAGCTTTCGGGCGGCAATCAGCAGAAGGTCGTCATCGGCAAATGGCTTGCCACCAAGCCGAAGATCATCCTGCTCGACGAGCCGACACGCGGCGTCGACGTCGGCGCGAAGTCCGAACTCCATCACCTGATCGCAAGATTGAAGGCCGAGGGCGCGGCGATCCTCATGGTGTCGAGCGAGTTGCCCGAGGTTCTCGGCGTTGCCGACCGCATCGTCGTCATGCGCGAAGGCCACTCTGTCGGCACGCTGGCGCGTGGGGCGACGGAAGAAGACGTAATGACGCTGGCCTTTGGTGATCGCACGATCACACCACCAGCCTGCTCACCCCGGCCAGCATCCAACCTTGCACCATGCCTGTGAGGAGAAACCCTTTGAGCAAGTTGAAGATCGCCATCGTCGGTGCCGGCTACATGGGCCTCCTGCATGCGCAGGTGGTTGCCGCCAGCCCTGTCGCGGAACTGTCGGCATTCGTTGATCCGAATCCTGCCTCGGGAAGCAAGGCCGCGTCCGATTTCGGTGCCCGGCATTTCACCGATGCCGCCACCGCGCTGGCCGCCAATGCCGCCGACGCCTACATAGTGGCGGCACCCGACACGCTGCATGAAGACGTCTGCCGCACGCTGCTCGATGCCGGCAAGCCGGTGCTGCTCGAAAAACCGATGGCTCATGATCTTTCCGCTGCCAAGGCGATTGCGAAGGCGGCGGAGAGAAACGGCGCGCGTCTGTTGGTCGGCCACATCCTGCGGTTTGACCCGCGCTATTGCGAAGCCGCGGCAGCGGTGAAATCCGGGCGGATCGGCGAGCCGATCCACGGCAGCAGCGGCCGTTTCACCAATCGCGAAGTCGGTCTTCGCATGAACGGAAACTCGAGCGTCTGCTTCTACCTCGGCGTGCACGACGTGGATGCGCTGCAATGGATCTCAGGTTCAGACATCATCGCCGTCTACTCCCGTCCGGTCGCCAAGCTCATGCCTTCGCTCGGAGTTCGCTCCGAAGACGCGATCTTCTCCACCGTCGAGCTGTCGAACGGAATGGGCGGACAGCTCTACTTCGGCTGGACGCTGCCACCGACCGTTCCGACCGGCATCTGGGCGCGCACCGAAATCATCGGCACTGAAGGCATGATCGACCTCGACGTGCGCGACCACGGTCTACGTATCCTGTCGCATGGACAGTGGTCGCAGCCCGACGCCTTGCACTGGCCGACCGTCAATGGCCACATCACGGGGGATCTCTTCGAGGAGGTCCACCATTTCATTTCCGCGGTTCGCGACGAAACCCCTTTCGTGATGCCGCTCGACGACGCCCTGCGCGCCGTCGCCGTCAATGATGCAATCCTGCGCAGCGTCAAATCAGGCCTGCGCGAACCGGTCGAAGATTGGCACATCCGATGAGAGAACCCTCATGACCCGCCAACAGAACATCTGGTGCAGGCGCTTTCTCGACCTCTCGCCGTTGATCCTGCTGGTCATCCTGCTGGCGATCTTCGCACTCATTGACGCCCGCATCGTTTCAACCGCCAGCCTCGTCAACATCGTCGCCCAGGCGACTCCGATCGCCATACTGGCGCTTGGCGCCCTGATCGTTCTGCTGACGGCAGGCATCGACCTGTCCGCCGGCGTCGGCGTCGCCTTCTGTGCCGTCTTTATCGCCAGCCTGATCGACGGCGGCGCCGGCCTGCCGCTTGCCCTCCTCGTCGGCTTTGCCGTGATGGTGGTGATCGGCCTCGCGAACGGCGCCGTTATCGCACTGTTGAAGATACCGCCCTTCGTGACGACACTGGCCACAATGGTCGCGCTGCAGGGCGCAACGCTTGCAGTTGCCTCCAAAGGCGTCCTGATGCTGAAGGATCCGACGCTTCGCGCCGTCGGCATCGAGCGCAGCTTCGGCATTCCCAACGTCATCTTCGCAACGCTCCTGATCGTCGCTGTAGCAGCGATCCTGATGCGGCACAGCCGTTTCGGGCTGCGTACCTATGCGCTCGGGTCGGATGCCGGAGCCGCGGAACTTGCCGGCATCCCGGTGACGAAACACACGATTCTCGTCTATTGCGCCTCCAGTATCTTCGTCTTCCTGACGGCTGTGATCATGATCAGCCGGGTGCCTGTCGTGACGCCCAATATCGGCGGGATCTCGCTGCTCCTGGACGCGATCGCCGCGGCCGTGCTTGGCGGCACCAGTATTTTCGGCGGACGGGGAACGGTGTGGGGCGCGGTCGTCGGCGCGCTGATCGTCAGCCTGCTGACGACGGCGCTTCGGGTGTTCGGCACGGACCCGTCCAGCCTCGAACTCTACAAGGGAGCAATCATCATGGTCGCTCTCCTGGCCGATTCCGGCATGACCTACGCCAAGGCCCGGCTTGTCGAGGCAGCACGATGAACGAGCCAACTCCGGCCTTGCCGATCCCGCCTGGATCCAGCTTTGCGCTGATGACCTCCCCGGATACGGAAAGACACGCGACAGCCGGCGTGCACAAACCCGTCGTCATTCTGCCGCTCGGCGCTGTCGAGCAACATGGGCCGCATCTGCCGCTCGGCGTCGATTGCTGGCTTGCGGAAGCGGTTGCGCTCGCCGCGGCAGAAGGACAGGCCTCCATCCGTGTCGCCGAACCTGTCGCCTATGGCTCGTCCGAGCATCATCGCTCCTTCTCCGGCACCATGAGCCTCAGCCCGCAGACCTTCATCGCCGTTCTCGTCGATCTCTGCACCTGCCTTGCCGAAGACGGCTTCCTGCCGGTCATGCTGAACGGCCATGGCGGAAACCGCGCCGCCATCCAGGTGGCGATCACCACCCTTGGCAAGCGTGGCATCGTCACGGCGGGTTTCTCGTATTTCGATCTCATCGCCGACGTGGCGGCGGAGGCCCTGCCCGATGCCGCCACGGGCACCGGTCACGCTTGCGCGCTTGAAACGTCGTTGATGATGCATGTGCTTGGCGACAGCGTTCGCCGCGATCTCATCCCGCCAGGCGGCACCCCGCCATCCTGGCCGGATCCTCACCTTTACGCCGCGCCGGCCGTCACCGTCTGGCGCCGTTTCGAAGCCATCCGCGACAACGGCGTCATCGGTACGCCGTCGCAGGCGAGCGCGCAGGCCGGCAGCAGACTTTTCATCGCAGCCGTGGAGCGCAGCCGCGCCGCCATTTTGAACATCCAATCCGAATTCGGCCAAAGGAACGCATGATGACAGTCCATTTCAAATCTTCTCTCGAAGGCCCCAACCTGCGCGGCATGGCGATCGTCTCGGAGCCGGAAGCAGCCGCCCGTATCGGCATCAACCGCATCGGCGGCGAGTGGATTGCCGGCAGCTCCGGCAGATTCCTGAAAATCGATAGTCCTTCGACGGGCGAGCATCTCGGCTATCTCTCCCTTTCCACCCGCGCCGATGTCGGTCGCGCGGTGAAAGCCGCCGAAGGCGCACGCGAGACCATGCGCAAGATGGGAACCTTCGCACGCGCTCAATTGTGCATGCGCATCGCCGACGCGATCGACAGGCGCGCCGAAGAGCTTGCCCACCTGCTCTGCCTGGAACAGGGTAAGCCCTTCCACAGCGAGGCAAAGGCCGAAGCATCGGCGGCAGCTCTCGGTTTCCGCAATGCGGCAGAGCAGATGAAGTGGCTGGAGACGGCGGCGTTTCCCCTGGCCGATGCCAACAAGCGCGCCTTCAGCTTCCTGCAGCCGAAGGGCATCTTTGCCATCATCACGCCATGGAATTTCCCGCTCGCCCTGCCCTGCCTCTACTATCTCGGACCGGCCGTCGCAACGGGCAACACCGTTGTCTGGGTGCCGGCGCCGACGACATCGCTGATTGCCACGGCACTTGTCGAATGCTTCATCGAGGCGGGCTTGCCGGACGGCGCCATCAATCTCGTTCTGGGAGATGGTGCGGAGGTGGGCGACGAGGCCGTCGTTCATCCGGGCACCCATGCCATCGGCTTCACCGGCAGTTCCGCCACCGGCGCGACGATCGCCCGGCGTGGCGCGGGCAAGCCGCTTCTGCTCGAAATGGGCGGCAACGGTCCGACCATCGTGCTGGCCGATGCCGATATCGACATGGCCGCCGCTCAGGTGGGGGCCGGCTGCTTTGCCAATGCCGGGCAGATCTGCACGGCCACCGAACGCGTGCTGGTGCATAAATCCATCCATGACCGGTTTATCGAAGGTCTGGTGAAAGCGGCCGCGAAGGTGAAAATGGGCGACCCTTTCGATCCCGCGACGACGATGGGGCCGATCAACAATGCGGTCGCCGTCGACAAGGTGCTCAGCCACATTGCGGACGCCCGCGCTCGTGGCGCCGAGATCGTCACCGGCGGCAATGTGGCGTCGGGTTTTGCCACCAATCTCTATTTCGAGCCGTCGATCGTCACAGGACTGACCCGGGAAAGCCTGCTCAACGTCGAGGAATCCTTCGGGCCGGTTGCACCCGTGCTGACCTTCGAGACCGACGAGGAGGCGATGGAACTTGCGGCGTCCAGCCCCTACGGCCTGTCGGCCGCGGTCTTCACCAGCACCATCAAGAACGCCTTTGCCTTTGCCGAAAGCCTGAGGGTCGGCATCGTCAACATCAATGAGATGAGCTGCTATTGGGAGCCGCATATTCCTGCCGGCGGCGCCGCCGGGACGCAGAGCGGCCTCGGCCGCACCGGGGGTCGGCACACGCTGATGGAAATGTGCGACCTGAAGACGATTACCGTGGACGTCACTCGCTGACATTCAAGGCCCGCGCCTTTAGCGCGGGCCTCCCGTGCGACCGTATGCCGTTCGTCAGCAAGCTGTCAGATGGACCGGCGCAGGTTGTCGGCCATTTTCTCGCCAATCATGATCGAGGTCAGGTTGGTGTTTGCCTGGCAATCGAGCGGCATGATCGACGCATCGATAACCCGCAGCCCTTCAAAACCGTAGACCCGGCATTCCGGATCGACCACGGCCTCGCCGGGCCTCCCCATGCAACAGCCGCCGATCCCATGCTGCGCATCGGAAGACTGCGCCAGCAGGAAATTGTCGACCTCCTCGTCGCTTGCCGTTTCGAGCCATGACAAAGGCAGATCGGAATCCCCCAGCAGGACGCGCTCGGCGATCGCCTGGATCGGCGCCTGCCGGGCAATCTCGCCAAGGTGGCGATAGGCGATACGCATGCGCTGAATATCCATCGGATCGTCCAGCATGTTCTCTTCCACGATCGGCTGGTCGAAGGGATTGGCGGAACGCAACTGCACGGTGCCCCGGCTCTTGGCCTCCATCAGGATCAGATTGACCATGGCCTCGCCGAACTGGGCGCTGTCGGACTCCACGCCGATACCGCCATGGTTCATGGCGACGTAGAGGATGTCGTCGCGCTCGGCACCCGGCACACCGGAACTCATCCGCACACAGCAGTTGGTATGCCGCGCGTCGACATCGGTCGCCTTGAATTCCGGCTTCAGCTTCAGTTCGATGCGGCAATAAGGATGGTCGAAGAAACCTTCGCCGACCGGCAGATCGGCAAGCACCTCGATGTCCTTTCGATTCAAGAGAGCCGCCGGACCGATGCCCGAGCGCTGCAGGATGACTGGAGAGTGGATGGCGCCGGCCGAGACGATGACCAGCGGCGCCTCGAATTTGCGAACCTGACCGGCCACGATGGCCAAAACGCCGATCGCTTTCTTGCCATCGAAAAGCACCTTGTCCACTGTCGCCTGCCCGATGATGGTGAGGTTCGGCCGGTCGCGGGCAGCTTCCAGATAGCCGTCATTGACCGACACGCGCTTGCCGGCTCGACTGTTGATGGGATAGGTGCAAGCCCCTTCGGCATCCGGAGCATTGAGATCGTCATGCCAGGGATGGCCGAGGGCCATCGCGCTTTGGCGCATGGCCTTGTCGACGCTTCCCCAGCTTTCGACAGGCGCGCGGTAGATCGGAATCGGGCCATCGCTGCCGTGAAAATTGGCCGCGATCGGATCATCCTCCAAGCGGCAAAAGAAGGGCAGCACGTCGGCTCCCGACCAGCCCTTGCATCCGATTTCCTCCCAGCGGTCGAAGGCATGGAGCACGCCGCGAATGGCAATCTGCCCATTGACGGCCGTCGAACCGCCAAGCCCCTTGCCGCGCCAGTAGACCCGGTGTTCCTGCCGCTTCGTGCGGCGAGCCATCAGGTCGGGGTACATATATTGTTGCTGAAAATGATCGGGAAGCAGCAGGTTGAAGGGATTCGGACTCGCCATCTCGGCAGGTTGCTCGCCGCTCCGGTAGTCCGGCCCCGCTTCCAGCAAAAGCACGTTCGTGCCCGCATCTTCGGTGAGCCGGGCGGCAAGGACAGCCCCGGCTGCGCCGGCTCCGACAACGATGACATCAAAGGGCATGCCGCACTCCCTACATCCGACCAATGCACGGCTCACTCGACCGCGACATCATCTTTGATTTCATTGTGCACGATCATCTGCTGGCATTCAGGCTCGGCGACGGACGCCGGAACCGACTACCTTAGCCGCCGTTGCACGACAGCAAGATCATCATGATTTGTTTTATATGTAAATATGATTTCGTATATGAACCCATCGGAAGTATCTCTTTTCACCATCTACTCCATACAGCGCGACGAACCCCGGTGCTTTCCGTCCCCCCTGCCGGCGGCTCTCACACCGTCATCGTCCATAGCCTTTTGATGTCGATCGGCCCTCGATAAAAGCGGTGTTCGACGCGCTGCCCTTCCACGTCGCCCCCAGGGAACAACTGCTTCCATGGAAAGTTAGTCCATGGCTACACCGCCGGTGAGCTTTCACGACAATCCAAGGGAGACAAATCATGGCGACTGCAAAAAGAGCGACGACCAAGGGACTGGAGGCTTTGTTCCTCGATGGGCTGAAGGACATCTACTACGCTGAAAAGAAGATACTCAAGGCCTTGCCGAAGATGGCAAAGGGCGCCGAATCCGAGGAGGTGGCTGCGGCCTTCGAGAAACATCGCATGGAAACCGAAGGCCAGGTTGATCGGCTCGAGCAAGTGTTCGAACTTATGGACAAACCGGCTCGCGGCAAAACCTGTCCGGCGATCGACGGCATTCTTGAGGAAGGGTCGGAAATTCTCGACGAATACAAGGGCGACCCAGCCCTGGATGCTGGGCTGGTCGGCGCGGCACAGGCCGTCGAACATTATGAAATCGCGCGCTACGGCACGTTGGTCGCGTGGGCTGAACAGCTTGGCAAGAGCGACGTGGTCAAGCTCCTCAACGAGACATTGAAAGAGGAGGTCGCGACCGACGAAGCGCTTTCCGGGCTGGGCGAAGGCGGTGTCAATGAGCGCGCCCTGGAGCAAGCTGCCTGACTGAGCGTCCTGACTGATGTCGCCCCGGCGAAGCCGCCGGCGCGACTTCGCGACCCCAACCGCGGCGTCGTCGATAGCACCTCTTTCAGATGCAATCAGACCCACCCCGATATTTCGGGGTGGGTCTGACGAAATCACCCGCGATCAGCGGTTTTTGTGACTTTGTTCGCCAGCTTTCACGTGCTGTTCGTGGGTTCCACCACGCATGCCGGATCCATCGCCCTGCTGCCGTTGACCACCACCAGCGGCCTGCTGTTGCTGACGGTTTTTATTGTCGGCATTCTTGTGGCTCTGCTGGCCTGCCTTCACATGCTGTTCGTGGCTACCACCTTGATTGGGCATTCTTCTTCTCCTTCACAATGCACGAGGCGACAACCGCCTCGATTGCCTAAGAAGAGTCAGGCGCGAACGTTCCCTTACGTAATATTTTGTGAAGGATCCTGGTCGGACAAAACCTGTGATGAATGCCAACCTCGGAGAGCAAACGCAAATTAAGAGGCTGTTCCCGGAAGTCGACAGCAAGGCGCTTGTCTTGCCTTCCCGCCGACAGAGGGCTCCTACCGATTTCAGCAAAAGACAATCGTTTTAATGAGAATTTTTCCGATTTGTAGTCCAGCATTACTCATTTGTAGTCCAGCATTACTCATTTGTAGTCCAGCATACTCAAACGTCCTGATCGAGCGAGAGCTGATCGATCAAAGGGCCGTCGCTGCTCCAAGTGGAGCGCCCTTTTCGTTGCTAATCGATGGTCACGGCGATCTCGTGGGACGTGCGGCAAACACTGATTTTGTTGTTTTTAAGGACGGTCGGAGATCTTCTACGCAGTCACCTGTTCTGATGCAGGATCGTCTCGGCCGCTATGAAGCCCCAAGTCAGGTTGGGGCCCAGCGTCGTGCCGGCTCCCACGGCGCGCGTGCCGATGGGGTTGGCCATGGCAAGCCCTGCCGCATAGAGGCCGGGGATGATCGAGCCGTCCGGCCTCAGCACCTGGGCTCGCTCGTTGGTGCGGGCGCCGCCCTTGGTGCCGAGGATCGAGCGATTGATCGTCATGCCGACATAGGGCGCCTTGTCGATCGGCTTCAGCCGGTTCTCAGGTCCATGTGCCTTGTATGCCTCCCAGCCATTGTCGCCGCGTTGGAAGTCTGCATCGTGTCCCTTCGCGCAAAAGCTGTTCCAGCGGGCGATCGTCTCCTCGAGCGCCGCTGCTGGCAGCCCGAGCTTGGCGGCAAGGCCAGCGATCGTATCGGCCTTCTTGATCCAGTCGCGCTCGTAGGAGGCATACCAGCGGAAAGGCAGCGACGTTTTCAGGAAGCGATGATCGCCGACGAGATAGCAGGGCAGATGGATCGGCGCGCCATCCGGCCCGCGCGCATCGATCGCCTCGCCGATGTTGAAGGCGTTTTCGCTGACAAAGCGCTTTGCGTGGCGATCGACCACGATCGAGTGCGGCTCGGCCTGGAAGGTCATAGGCAGACCGTGCGATTTTCCCTGGTAGCGCGTCGGCAGGCAGGGATAGACGTTGGCCTGATCCATGCGGTCCAATTGCGCGCCGACGGAAGCCGCAAGCTTCTGGCCGTCGCCCTCATTGCCGCGCGGGCTGCCGATCCGGTCGAAGGCGCCGGGGAAGTGGCGTGCGCGCATTTCGGCGTCCCATTCGAAGCCGCCGGTTGCGATGACGACGCCGCGGCGCGCGACGATCTTCGTGCGTCGGCCCTTGCTCTCCACCTCCGCGCCGGCGATGCGTGAGTCCGGGTCCTGAAGCAGGGTGACGGCGCGCGTTCCCGGCTGAAAGGTGACGCCCGCATCGAGGCAGCCCTTGATGAGCCCGGTCATCAGTGCCGTGCCCTGGCCGCCGGAATTCGTCAGCCACCGCCATAGAAGCTTCGGCCAGACCTTGAACCCGGCGCGGATGGGATGGTGATAAAGATCGAGGTCGACGATCTCCTGGTAGGTAAAGCTGTGCGGCAAGGTGGAGCGGCGCAGGCTCCGCGCAAACTTGCCCAGGATACGGCGGCTGAGCGGCCTCGGCGAGAGCATGCGGCCGTAGAGCTTGCCGCCTGGCGCTTCGGCAAAGGGGTCCGGCTCGTTGATCAGGCGGAAATCAAGCGGCGTGTTGACGGACAGGAAGTGCAGCATGTCCGGCGCGGCCTTGGCGAACGCGCCCCAGAGCGCGTCTTCCTTCTGCTCCCACCCTTCGGGCGCGACCGCACGCAGATAGGCGAGCGCATCCTTGCGGCTGTCTGCAATGCCGGCTTCGGCCGCGACATGGTTGGCGGGTATCCAGACCCCGGCACCGGACATGGCCGAGGTGCCGCCCAGCCATTCGCTCTTTTCGATGACGAGCACCTTGAGGCCACCCTTGGCGGCCCGCAGCGCTGCCGAGCAGGCCGCCGATCCCGAACCGATCACCAGAACATCGTACTCGCCCATCGGCATTCCCCTGCCATCATCGACACAGCACTATAGAGGCACAAAATTTAATCTGTCTACTATTGTGTCGACACTTTTTGCGCTGTACCCTCTCCAGGTCAGCAACGCGCCCGAACGACCTTCGCAGTTCCATTCGACAGGCAGAGCCATGGACGACACCAACCTTCCACCCGCGCCCTCTGGCATCCATGTTTCCGGAACCGAAACGCGCGAAAGCTACTGGCAGCCGGTTCCCGCAAACGGCCATATCGACGTGGCGCTCGCGCCGCACATCGTCGGCATGGAGCACCCCTTCGCGCTGGGCACGCAGTCGGTAGCGCCCGGCGGCTATGTGCGCGAACACACGCATGACCGCAACGAAGAGACGGTCTATGTCATCGAAGGCCGTGGCCGCGCCGTCATCGAGGGCAAGGAATATCCACTGGAACCGGACAGCGTGGTGTTCCTGCCCAAGAATGTCCGGCACATGTTCATCAATGATGGCGACACGCGCCTACGCTGGATCTGGTTGATCGTGCCGAACGGGCTCGAGGACTTCTTTCGCCTGATCGGCAAGCCGCGCAAGCCAGGCGACCGCGTGCCGTCCAATTTCCCGCGCCCCGAAAACGTCCTGGAAATCGAGCGCAAGACGGTGTTCGGGGCAGACCTCGCCGACAAGTTCGATCCCCTGAAGCAGAATCCCTGAAGAAGCCTCGGATGGTGACGCTCGGCCTCATCGGCTTCGGCACGATCGCGCGCGAGATCGTCTCGGCTTTCCCAGTGGACTCGGTTTGCTGGGTGGCGCTGATGCGCGAAGGTACCCGCCGCGACTTGCCGGCTAATGTCAGCACTGTCACGCAGCTTGACGCGCTGATCGGTCCGCGCCCCCGGGCGGTGGTGGAGGCGGCAAGCCAGGAGGCGGTGGCCGCTTATGTGCCCGCGCTTCTCGACGCCGGCATCCCGACCATCATCGCTTCGATCGGTGCGTTCGCCGATCCGATCCTTGCCGCGAGGCTGACCGATGCTTCACGCAACGGCGGCGCACGCTTGGTCCTGCCGTCAGGCGCGTTGGGCGGCCTCGACTACCTCAGGGCGATAGCCGCGCTTCCCGAGGCGCGGGTGCGCTACACCTCGCGCAAGCCGCCGGCGGCCTGGGAAGTCGAGCTTGCCACCCTTGGCCTGTCAGCCGAGCACGACGCGGTATCGCTCTTCGAAGGCACGCCGGCGCAAGCGGCAAAGCTCTATCCGAAAAACCTCAACGCCGCCTTCGCCGTGGCGCTCGCTGCAGGTATCGACAAAGTCATAGTGCGCGTGGTTGCCGATCCGAAGGCTGCCGGCAACACACATGAAATCGAGGTCGAGAGCACCGCCGGCACCGCTTCCTTCCGCCTCGTCAACGCGCCCTCAGCCAGCAATCCGAAGACCTCGATGCTCACGGCGCTCAGTCTCGTCGCGGCGCTCGGCGAGTTGCTCGACAGGGAGGGCCTCAGCTGATGCCCTTCTTCACCGCCGCCGATGGCTGCCGTATCCACTACAAGACATCGGGAATCGCCGGCCCGCGCCTCATCCTCATCCCCGGACTTGGCGGTGACGGAAGGTTCTGGGCCGGCGTCGTACGCCTTCTCGAGGCCGACCATCGCATCATCGTCACCGACCATCGCGGCGCCGGTCGCAGCGATCGCCCCGAAAGCCCCTATTCCATTCCCCTGATCGCCAGCGACATTGCCGGCCTGCTGGCGCAGACGGGCGGTCCCGCCCATATTGTCGGGCATTCCACTGGCGGCGCCATCGCGCAGGTGCTGGCGCTCGATCATTCGGAACTTGGCCTGAGCTATACGATCAGCAGTTCCTGGGCGCGAGCCGACAACCGTTTCCGCACGCTCTTCAGCGCTCGCGCCGAGCTGCTGGAGGCCGGCCTGGCCGAAACCTATCAGCGCCTCGGCCATGTGCTCTGCCACGAACCGTCCTACCTCGAAACGCATGCCGGGGAGCTCGACGCAGCCGTCGCCGCCGCCCCTGGCACCCTGGCGCCGCTGACAGTCAGTGCTGCGCGCGTGCGCATGCTGCTCGACCATGATCGCCTTGCCGATCTGCCGCGCCTCGACGCCCCGGTTCAGGTGATTGCGGCCACCGGCGATATCCTGACGCCATCAGCCCTTTCAGAGGCGATCGCCGCTTCGATATCGGATGCCCGGTTTGTTTCAATTCCCGGTGCGCATTTTCATCCCCTCGCCGACCACCAAGGTTTTGCCGCCATCATTCGCCATTTCATTGCCAAGGCCGACAGCTAGTATCATGACCGCTGAAATCGCCCCCGCCCTCCTCGACCCGCGCCTCAAGCCTGGTGCCGACCTCCTCGCCGAAGGACGCGTCATGGCGCGCGACTGGCGCCTCGGCAGCTGCCGCTTCCTCACCGAGACTGGGATGCCGTCCGAAGCCGCATGGAAGCGCAAGGCAGCGGCCGAAAAGCGAGTCATGCAGCACGCCCACATCGGCTTCAGAAGCGTCGACCGCACCGTGGCGGCGATCGGCGAGGTGCATGAGCAATGCCGCAAGGCAGGGGTAACGGTCGACCGTTTCGGCATCACACTCGACTGGTCGATGGGATATCCCCAAGCCATGCGTGCAAAGGCCGCCCGCGGCACCGGCATCGTGCTCACCGGCCCCGAGGATTTCGCCCGCATCACCAACGCCGCGCCCGCTGCCGCGCATTTCGGCGACTTCATGCTCGGCCTGCCGGGCGCGGTGGAAAACACCCGCGCCGCGATCGCCGCCGGTGCAACGGCCATCGGCAATCTGGGGCAGTATTTCACCTTCCGGCTGCCCTACTGGGACGATGATGTGGCGACCACCGAAGCGACCGTCACCGCCCTCGGCCTGATCGCGGCCCAGGATGCCGAAATCCTTGTCCATTCCAATCTCGACGACGGCTTCGCCGGGCTGTTCATCGACATGGCCTGCGCGCTCGGCATGGTGCTGGTCGAAAAGCACATCGTCGAGGATCTGATCGGCGCGCGGCTCGGCCATTGCTACGGCCACCACTTCAGTGATCCGCTGTCGCGCGCTGCCTTCCATGCCGCACTGGTGCGGGTCAGCGATACGCCAGGCACCATGATCTTCGGCAACACCGTTTCCTACCAGTCGACCCCGGCAGGCAATTACGCAAGCCTGGCGAGTTATCTCCTGGCCGACATACTGGCTGTCGGGCGATGGCCCTCCGGCCATGCGATCAATCCGGTACCGGTAACCGAGAACCAGCGCATTCCCGATGTCGACGAGATCATCGACGCACAAACCTTCGCGCACCGGCTCACGCTCCACGCCCCCTTCTACGACCCCGTCTTCGACTGGGCCAGGGTGGAGGCGATGGCCGATGTGCTGGTCGAAGGCGGGCGTCGCTTTGCCGGTGCCGTCATGAAGGGGCTGGCCGAGCGCGGGGTGGATACCGAAGACCCGGCCGCGCTGATGTTCGCCATCCGCCGCATGGGGCCGAAGCGCATGGAGGCGCTGTTCGGCCCGGGCGCGGACGGCATCCGCGGACGCACGCCGCTGATCCATGCCGAATGGGCCCGCGAGCTCAACCACAAGGCCGTCGCCTGGGTCGCGACGCAAAAGCCGCTGGAAAGCCCTAGACCCCTGACCGTCTGCATCGGCACGACCGACGTGCATGAGCACGGAAAATATCTCGTCGAACAGGCGCTCGAAGGCCTGGGCATCGTCATCGCCGATGCCGGTGTGGCCGTCGACCCGGAGCCACTCGTCGCCCGCGCCGCCGAAACCGGGGCCGATGCCATCGCCGTCAGCACTTACAATGGCGTGGCGCTGCGTTATGCACAGGCGGTGAAAGCAGCGATGGCGGCACGCGGACTTGCCTTGCCGGTGCTCATCGGCGGACGATTGAACGAAGTGCCCAAGGAGTCCAATTCGGGCCTGCCGGTCGACGTGACCAAGGATATAGCAGACCTAGGCTGCCTGCCCTGCGCCGACCTCGACGAGATGCTGAGTGCCCTGCGTTCCATCCGGCCCGTTGCCTGAAACGGGCAGGCTTCGTCTTGCGACAGGGGCGTGCCTCACCAGGCGGTCATGCCGCCGTCGACTGTCAGGATCGAGCCGGTGGCGAAAGAGGATTCGTCACTGGCGAGCCACAGGATTGCATTTGCGATTTCAACTGGCTGCGCGACGCGATTCATCGGTGAGCGCGCGTTCAATGCCGCGACAAACCCCTGAGGATCGGGATGGGTTTCCAGCATGGTTTCGAAATAGCTCGACCAGGTCACACCCGGCGCCACGGCGTTGACGCGGATCTTGTCCGCAACATGGTCAAGCGCCATGGCACGCGTCAGCGCCGCGACGCCGCCCTTGGAGGCGACATAGGCTGCCCGATCGGCAAGTCCGACATGGGCCACGTTGGAGGCGGTGTTCACGATCACCCCGCCGCCGCGCTCGGCCATGACGGGAATGACATATTTGGAGCAGAGAAAGACGCCCTTGAGGTTCACGGCCATGAGCGCGTCCCAATCCGCCGCCGCGGTGGTGACAACCGAACCGCGTATGCCGTAACCGGCATTGTTGACCAGAATGTCCACCCGGCCGAAGGCCTCTTGCGCGCGGCGCACCATCGTCGCCACGGAGACTTCGTCCGAGACGTCCGCCTCCCAGGCCAGCGCTCCGGTCCTGCCGGCCACCTCGCCGGCCCGCGCGCCGTCGCGATCGACGACCAGAACGCGCGCGCCCTCCTTCGCAAACAGTTCCGTGACGGCCGCGCCGATACCGGCGCCGGCTCCGGTGACGATGGCCGCTTTGCCCTTCAAACGCATGATCGATCCCCTTTTCACAAACTTGTTTTGCCCTATCTTGCAGAAGCGCTTGCAAAGTGTCGACACTTTTGTATTTAATTTCGGCACGAACTCGGGGATATCGGTGAAAAACACTCCTTCCGTCGAACAACATCTGGAAATCTATCGCCGGATGCTGCTGGTGCGGCATCTCGAAGAGGGCCTTGGGGCGCTTCACAAGGAAGGACGCACGCGCGGTCCGATCCATCGCTGCGATGGCCAGGAAGCCGTCGGCGTCGCCGCGACCGCCGTGCTGGAGGCCGGCGACAAGGTCGCCACCACCCATCGTGGCCACGCGGTCTATATCGGCAAGGGCATGGCCGTACACCCGGTGGTGGCCGAGATCTTCGGGCGGGCCACCGGTGCCTGCGGCGGGCGCGCCGGCCACATGCTTGTGGCCGATGCCGAAAAGGGCGTGATCGGCGGCAATGCCATTGTCGGCGCAGGCATTCCAGCCGCCACCGGCATGGCGCTGTCGATGCAGATCCTCGGCACCGGCAATGTCGCCATGTGCGTCTTTGGCGACGGCGCCGCGCAAACCGGCATCTGCCACGAAGCCATGAACATGGCGGGGCTGTGGAAATTGCCGGTCGTCTTCGTGCTCGAACACAACCAGTTCGGCCTGACCGTTCCCTCAGAAGTCCAGTCGCCGGTCGAGGACCTGTCGATCCGCGCCGCCGGCTACGCGATGCCGGCCGAGATCGTCGACGGCAATGACGCGATGGCTGTCTACCGCGCCGTGTCGGCCATGGTCGAGCGCGCCAGGCGCGGCGAAGGCCCCGGCATGGTCGAATGCAAGACCTATCGCGTCGAAGGTTTCTCCACCTCCGACATGGGCGGCTACCAGAAGCCGGAAGACATCGCCGCCTGGAAGGCACGCGACCCGCTGCTGGTTTCGCGCAACGCACTTCTCGGCGATGTCGGCGAGACCAAGCTCGCCGACATCGAGGCGGCGGCCAAGGCCGAGGTGGCCGAGGCATTCGAGACCGCGCTGTCCGATCCCCTGCCCGAATTCTCGCTCGACGAGGCCTGCAACCCCTACAGCGAGGCACACTGACATGGCCATGATGCGGTATGCCGAAGCGCTCAATGCGGCACTGCGCGAAGAGATGCAGGCCGACCCTTCCGTTTTCGTCTTCGGCGAGGACATCGGCCGCTATGGCGGCGTCTTCAAGGTGACGAAGGGGCTGATGGAGGAATTCGGCGGAACGCGGGTGCGCGACACGCCGATCTCCGAACAGGCGCTGACCGCCATGGCCGTGACCGCCGCCATGACCGGCACGCGACCGGTGCTTGAAATCATGTATGCGGATTTCGTGCCGCTGACGCTCGATGCGCTGGTCAACCAGGCCTCGATCTACAATTACATCTGGAACGGCCAGGTCAAGATGCCGTTCGTGCTGCGTACGCAGGGCGGCGGCGGCGCCGGTGCCGGTGCGCAGCACTCCAAGTCGCTCGATTCCATGCTTGCCCACATACCCGGCATCAAGGTCGTTGCTCCTTCGACGCCCGCCGACGCCAAGGGCATGCTGAAGGCCGCGATCCGCGACGACCAGCCGGTGGTCTTCCTCGAACACAAGCTGCTCTACAACACCCGCGGCGAGGTGCCGGAAGGCGATGTGACCGTGCCGCTCGGCAAGGCGGCAACCCTGCGCGAAGGCAGCGATATCTCGATATTCGCCACCTCCAAGATGGTGGTCGAGGCCCTGAAAGCCGCGGATCTTCTCGCAGCCGACGGTGTTTCGACCGAGATCGTCGATCTCCGGTCGCTGCGCCCGCTGGATGTCAACGCCATCGTCGCCTCGATCGCGAAAACGCACCATGCCGTGGTGGTCAACGAGGGCTGGCGCTTTTGCGGCTACGCCGCCGAGCTTTCGGCAACGATCATGGATCACGCCTTCGACGAGCTCGACGCGCCGGTCGCGCGCGTCACGCTGCCGGACATGCCGATCCCCTATTCCGAGCCGCTGGAAACGGCGATGCTGCCAAGTGCCGAGAAGATCCGCGCCGCCGCGCTGAAGACGCTGAAGTGACGGAGGCGGCGGCGATGGCGACCCATCCGATCAGCATCGACAGCGCCGGCGGCGAATATATGGAAACCGTACTGGTGATCGCCTGGGCGATGAAATCGGGCGATCCGGTCAAGACCGGTGATCTTCTCGTCACCGTAGAGACAGCCAAGGCAGCAACCGAGATCGAAGCCGACCGCGACGGCTGGCTGGCCGAAATCTTCTTCGCCGAGGGACAGGAAGCGCCGGTAGGCGCCGTGCTCGGCACGATCGCGGACGAGAAACCGATGGCTGGCCAGCCAGCCTCGGTCGGGCCGGCGACAGCAGCCGCCGCGGCAGCCAATCCGCGCGAGCTTGTGGCTGACGAAGCCTCTTCCTCCATCCGGCAGCCTGGCAGCCGCCCGATCGCCAGCCCGCTGGCCCGGCGGCTTGCCGCTGCGGCCGGGCTCGACCTTGCCGCCATTTCGGGAAGCGGGCCGCGCGGACGAATCAAGAAGCGCGACATCGATGCCACCCTTGCCGCTCGCACGAACGAACAGGACGGTGCAGGCCAGCGGGCGCCAGCCGCAGTCCAGGCATCACCTGTCGCCGCGCCGGCCCGGCAGACGGTGCCGGTGGTCCTCATCCACGGCTTCGGGGCGGATCGCTCCGTGTGGCGGCAGGTTGTCCCGTTGCTCGGGCCGGGGATCGAGACGATCAGCCTCGACTTGCCCGGCCATGGTACGGAAGCGGCAAGACCTGCAAGCAGCATCGAGGAGATCGCCTTCCTCCTCTCCGACCGGCTGGAGGGCATGGGCGTCGGCAATGCCCATCTCGTCGGCCATTCGCTCGGCGGCGCGGCGGCTCTGGCGCTCGCACGACTGGGCCGTTTTACGGTACGCTCTGTCACACTCCTTGCCCCTGGCGGGCTCGGCCCCGAGATCAATGCGGGCTTCCTTGCCGGGCTCGCCCGCGCAACAACCGTCCAGGCGCTTGAGCGATGGCTGGCGGTCATGGTCGGCGACCCCTCGGCCCTGCCGGTCGGTTATGCGCAGGCCGCACTCAGACAGCTGGAAAAGACCGGCAATCGCGACGCGCTCACTGCGATGGCCGAAAGCCTGTTCCCGGACGGCACGCAGGGTTTCGATCTCGCGGGCGCGCTTGGCGAACTCGCCGTCCCGACGCGGCTCATCTGGGGCAGGCTCGATCGCGTCATCCCGGTCGCCCATGCGGCCCGCGCGCCGGGCTTCACTGCCGTTCATCTTCTCGATGGCATCGGCCATGCACCGCAGATCGAGGCACCGGCGCTCACCGCCCGGCTGATCGCCGAGACGGTGCGAAGTGCCGGCTGAGCCGACAAGACCATCGCGCCCGCGTCAAGGGCGCCACGACAGAATGTCAGAAGGAGTGCCCGATATGATCTTCGACCATCGCACCTATACCGCCCGCCCCAACAAGCTGTCGCATTTCCTCAAACTCTACGAGGACGTCGGCCTGCCGATGCAGCGGCATTATTTGGGCGAGCCCTTCGGCTTCTTCCAGACGCATATCGGCGACCTCTCGCGCACCGTGCATTTGTGGAAATATGAGAGCCTTGCCGATCGAGAGGACCGGCGCGACCGCATGGAGGCCGATCCCGAATGGCAGGCCTATCGGCGCAAGGTGATCGAGACCGACTATCTTCTCGACATGCGCAACCAGATCCTCAAACCCGTCTCCTTCTTCAATCCTGGAAAGTAAGATGGACCTGATTTTCTCTGCCGAGGGGCGCAACTGGCCGCTGCGCCTGACTGGCGATGCCGAGCGCACGCGCCGCGCGCTGCTCTCGGCCTTGCCCATGCGCCTGCAACTGCACACGCCGAAGATCGCCGGCAGCCACATCTATTGGCATGCTCCCTTCGTCGAGGATATCGAGGGTGCTACGCATGTGCTTTCCGCGACCGCCGGCGCCTTCATCTACTGGCCGGTGCGGCAGTTCCTCGAAATCACCTTCGCGCCGCTCCAGGCGGAAAATGCCGAGATCACCGTCCTCGGCCATCTCGACGCTCCGGTGGAAGGCATTGCCGAGCTTGCCGCGGCACTGAAGCGGGACCAGGGTCGCCGTGTCCTGGAAGGCACGCTTGTCCGGTCGGATGGCGGCGTGTCCGAGCCTTCGCCGCCATCGTCGCTGCCACAGGATATCATTGCCGCTCGCAAGGCGCTGTGGGTGTCCTGTCCCGCCGACATCAGCCGGGTCACCGCGTCACGCGCCATCATGCACCCGGCAGGTCCCGTCTTCACCGCAGAATCGGAAGCGCGGGTGCTGCACGAACTCCTATGGTGGATCCGCGCCGAGCGCGGCCGGAAGGACGAATTGGTGCTGCGCCAGGCGGCAGCAATCGCGCTCGACAAGACCGCGACCCGGCTGCGCGATTTCTGCCACATGGAGGAAACGCCTGCCCTGCTTTTCCGGCTCAAAGCGGCGATGGACGGCAACTATCCGTTCGGTGCCTTGATCGACGAGGCGATCCTGGCTACCGGGCGGATCGGCGCCTGGCTCGATCTTCTCATCCCGTGGAACGACCTCAACGAGGCCTTCCGCGCAGCGCTTGACGGCAGGAGGGTCGGGTGATGGAAAAACTGACCATCGGCATTGTCGGTTTCGGCGTCATCGGGCAGCGCTGGACGGCTTGCTTTGCCCATGCCGGCCACACGGTGCGCGTGTTTGATCCGACTGAGCGGCGCGAACAGGCTTTCAATGAGGTGCTGCCTGAACTCATGGCCGACCTCGATGCGTTGAAAGGAACCTCGTACGCGCCCGGCGAGATCCATCTTTTTCCGACGCTCGCCGAGACGCTCGAAGGCGTCGATTTCGTGCAGGAGAACGGTCCGGAAGACCTGGCCCTCAAGCGCCGGCTGCTGGCCGACATCGAAGACCATATTGGCGATGAGGTCGTGATTGCTTCATCCTCCTCGGCCCTGCTGGTGTCCGACATGCAGGGTGAGTGCCGCCTGCCCGGCCGCGTCGTGCTCGGTCATCCCTTCAATCCGGCGCATCTGATGCCGCTGGTCGAGATCGTCGGCGGCAAGGCATCCGATCCGCAGGCGATCGCCCGGGCACACGCCATCTACGAAGCCATCGGCAAGAAGCCGGTAACGCTCAACCGGGAGGTGACCGGCCATATCGCCTTGCGCCTGATGGGCGCCATGTGGCGCGAGGCGATCGCTCTGGTGCGAGACGGCGTCGCCTCGGTCGAGGACGTGGATCGTGCCTTCATGTATGGGCCGGGCGCGAAATGGACCCTGCAAGGTTCGTTCATCTCCAACAGCCTCAACGCCGATGGCATCGAGGACTTCCTGCGCAAATACGGCCCGACCTATCAGGCGATCTGGGACACGCTGCTCGACGCAAAGCTTGACAGCGAGACCATCCGCGCGATCACGGCTTCGACAAATGCGGCGGTGGGCGGGCGCAGCCACGAGGAACTGAAGGCCGCGCGCGAGGCAGGCCTGGTCGGCATTTTGAAAACGGTAGCCGAACGCGGCGCGCTCTAACTCTTTGTTTTGACGCAATTCCGGACAGAAAACCGTTTCACACTTTTCCTGGAATTGCTCTGATCATCACGGTTCAGGAGAACGGCAATGGACTACCGCACTGCCCTCGTCACCGGCGCCTCGAAAGGCATCGGCGCTGCAATCGTCGAGAGCTTGGTCACGGAAGGATTGACCGTCCATGCGCTGGCGCGCAGCCGTGGCGCGCTACAGGTCCTGCAGGAGAGGCTCGGGCCACGCGTGAAACCGCTTGTCGCCGATGTGCGCGACAACGAGGCGATCGCTTCTGCGCTCGGCGCGGCGGAAATCGATGTCCTGGTCAACAATGCCGGCGGTCTGGCGACCGTGCGCCCCCTGCACGAACAGAGCGCGGAGGAAACAGCCGAGGTGGTGGCGCTGAACCTCACCGCACCCTTGCAACTCATCCGCATGTTGCTGCCGGGCATGATCGCGCGCAAGCGTGGCCACATCTTCAACCTGACCAGCACGGCAGCCAGCGGCGTTTTTCCCGGCACGACGACCTACGGTGCGGCCAAGGCCGGCCTTTCCCAGGCCGGTCGCATCCTGCGCTATGATCTCGCGGGCACCGGCGTGCGGCTGACCGAGATCGCCCCGGGCCGTGTGGAAACGGATTTCTATCTGAAGGCCTTCGACGGCGACCGCGAGGACCTGCACAAGCGCATGTACTCGCAACAGCGGCCGCTCGGCCCGGCCGACATTGCCGCCGTGCTTGCTACCGCGCTGCGGATGCCGGATCATGTCGACATCGCCGAACTGACCGTCGCGCCGAGCGAACAGGCGCCCGGCGGCCATACCTATCCGCCCGCGCCGCAACGATGAGCATGCGTGGCATCAGCGACGCGGCGCCTCAGTCCGGCTCGGTCAATTTGTCGAGCACGGCCGTGCAGGCCTCCTCCCAGGCCGCAGGCACTCCGCGCGCCGAAAGCACCTGCAGACCCCGCTCGGTGATGCCGCCCGGTGTCACCAACTCCTCGAGCATCTGATGCATCGGCTGGTCTTTCTCCTCAATCAGCCGCCCGGCGGCCACGAACGTCATCGCCGTCAGCCGGCGGCCAATTGCCGGATCGAGACCTCGCGCGCTCGACCATTCAGTCGTCCTGCGGATCAGATCCTGCACCCAGCCATAGATGGCGGCATTGACCGTCGCCAACTCGAAGTCCGTTTCGCTGGCCAGAGCGATCGAGGGGCCAAGCCGGTCGAGGACCGCCCGCGCCTGCTCGAGGTCGGGGAAATAGATCGTCGGACTGGCACAGATTTCGGAAGCCGTGAACGGCATGGCGCGCACCGCGCGCGCAGGCGCGACAGCAAACCGCGATAGCGCCACGCCGGCGCAAACCGAAACCATTGTTTGGTCCGTGCGCCACGGCAGGCCAGCGACCGCGTCCGGCGCATGCGCGGGCCGCACCGCAACAATGACGACATCGGACTGTTCGACGAGATCGCGATTGTCGATTGCCAGCCGAAAACCGTGCCGGGCGGAGAGCGCCGCCGCCTTGCCCCGCGGCGACAGCACGATCGCCGCGGGATCAAGCCCGGAACGCAAGAACCCAACCAGCATGGACGTCGCCAGATGCCCGACCCCAAGAATGCCTACAATCATTGTTGTCCCCGGATTTGAACCTGCTGCTTGCCATTCACAGCAAGTTGGGAAAGAAAGGCGCTCTAAAAAGTGTCGACACAGCCTGCATACAAATCAGATGAGAACCGTCGTGACCGAACGAGCCGAGACCAGTGCCGATAGCGACCCGTCCCTTGCCGCTGAAGCGGAGACGCGCCGCGCAGCCGATAGCAGCGAACGCGCCTACAACACCATCCGCAAGCTCCTGGTCGAATTCAAGCTGAAGCCCGGGGAACGCATCAACGAGGTCCAGCTTTCGCGCAGCCTCGGCGTTTCGCGCACACCGATCCGCGAGGCGCTGAACCGGCTCGCCTCCGAGGGTTTCGTTTCGCTCACGCCCAATCGAGGCTTTTTCGTCAGAAGCCTCAGCACCGAGGGCCTGCTCGATCTCTACGAGTTCCGCTCGATCATCGAGTGCGCTGCTTTCAAACTGATGTGCGAGCGCGCCGACGACAGCGAAATCGACCGGCTGCGGAGCTACTGGGAAGCGATCGTCGACGCCTACCCGGACCAGCCGCCGGATGTCATCCTGGCCGAGGACGAAGGCTTCCATCTGCTCATCGCCGAACTCTCCGGAAATCCGGAACTTGTCGGCCAGCTCAGCTCCATCAATGCACGCATCCGCTTCATCCGCCGCATCCAGATCGAACATCCTTCGCATGACAAGGCGCAGATCACCTCCCATTCGGCCATCGTCGAGGCTGCCGTCAAGCGCGATGCCGAGAACGGCGCGAAACTGTTGCGCGAACATATCGAAATGACCGTCTCCGCCACGCAGCAAGCGCTCAAGGACGCCTTGCTCAAGGTTTTCGCGCCCGACAATGGCGCCGAGCTGAAGCGTCGCCGAAGGGCTCGCGACGCATAATCGATATCTGAGCACAAAATTGAACGCAATAGTGTCGACACTTTCTTGACGACGATCCCTTTGTCTGCTTCGATGGGCTTACACGGGGAAGAAGACCGCAACGGCCTCCCCCTGTCGTAGTCAGCAGCTAAGGGGAACCATGATGAAAAAATCTATCGCCACACTTCTTCTCGGCGCCTCGCTTTTTGCAGCGCCGGCCATGGCCGAGCAGATTACCGTCGGAATGTCCGCGCCGCTCTCGGGCGCGCAGGCCTATTTCGGCAGCACCTGGCACAATGGCTTCAAGCTCTACGTCGACAGGCTGAACGCCGATGGCGGCGTCAATGGCGTCACCATTGCCTATGACCAGCAGGACGACAAGGCCGACCCGCGCGAGGGAACGCTCGTCGCCCAGAAATTCTGCGACAATGACAAGGTCGTGCTTGGCCTGGTGAACTTCAATTCCGGCGTCGCCCAGTCGACGCTGCCGATCTATGAAGACTGCACGCTGCCGACCATGACCTTCGGCTCCAATCCGTCTCTCACCAAGCAGGGCTACAAGTTCATGGTGCGCCCGGTGGCCAACGATCTGGCCGGCGCATTGTTGCCAGCCGAATATGCGCTGGGCAAGCTCGGCGCCAAGACAGCCGTGATCGTCAACGACAAGCAGGTCTTCGGCCAGGGCATTTCCGAAATCTTCGCCAAGAACTTCGAGACCGGCGGCGGCAAGGTCCTCGATACCATTGCCGTGGCGCCGTCCGATGTGGACTTCACCGCTGTGCTGGCCCAGATCAAGTCCAAGAAGCCCGATGCGATCTATCTCGGCGCCGTCATGCCGCAGCTTGCGCTGTTTGCCAAGCAGATGCACGAGCAAGGTATCGCCGCCGTGCTAATGGTGCCGGACGGCGGCTACACGCCGGACCTCATCAAACAGGCGGGCGAAGCCAATATCCAGGGCACGCTTGTCGCGATCCAGGTGCCGCCGATGGATGCCTCCCCCGAGATCGCCGATTTCGCCAAACTCTACAAGGCGAAGTATGGTGAGGAAGCCGGCCCGTATTCGATCTACGGCTATGTACAGGGCCAGATTTTGGAACAGGTGCTGAAGACGACGAAAGGCCTCACGCGTGAGGACCTCAACGCGGCATTGCATGCAGTCAAGGCGAAGACCGTCGTCGGCGAGCTGGAATTCGACGAAACCGGCGAACTCAAAGTCGCCCCATCCTACCTCTACAAGGTGGAGGGAACGGGCTTCCATCTCGTCGGTTCGAAATAGCAGCCAGACCGCCGGAGCCGCATCGCTACGCGCGAAGCGGCTCCTTCACCTGTTGACGGGCGTGCCTGCCGCAAGTACGGGCGGCCACGTCGACCATTCCCCTTCCCGGTTCGACCGGTCCATGGGGTTGCAGGCACAGGACGCCGGCCCATGCTGGGAAATCTTATCCAACAAACGGTAAATGCCCTGACCATCGGCTCGATCTACGCCTTGATCGCGCTCGGCTACACCATGGTCTACGGCGTGTTGCGCATGATCAACTTCGCCCATGGCGAGATGTTCATGCTCGGCGCCTATGTAGCGTTTCTGGCGCTCAGCCTGCTGGTCGGCGATGTCGGGATGTCGGGCGCGCTGGCGCTGACCGCGGCCTTTCTCGTGGCGATCTTCCTCGTCGGCCTCATTGGCGTCGGCATCGAAAGGGTCGCCTACAAACCGCTGAGAAGCTCCACCCGGCTCGCGCCGATGCTGTCCTCGCTCGGCGTCTCATTGTCGCTCGTCACCGGGGTGCAGATCCTGGCCGGCCCACAGCCGGTCGCCTTTCCCAGCTTCTTCCCCGTCGTCCGGTATCAGGTGATGGGCGGCACCATCACCTTGATGCAGATCGGCATCCTGATCGCCGCCTTCGTGCTGATGTTCGGCCTGCATGTCCTGGTCAACCGGAGCCGTATCGGCATCATCGTGCGCGCCGTATCGGAAAGCCGACCGACCGCACAACTGCTTGGCATCAACGTCAACGGCGCCATCTCGATGGTCTTCTTCGTCGGGCCGCTTCTCGGCGCTGCCGGCGGCATCCTCTATTCCAGTTACTATGGCATCATGTCGCCCAGCATGGGCGCCGTCATCGGGCTGAAGGCCTTCACCGCGGCCATCCTCGGCGGCATCGGTTCAATCCCCGGCGCCATGCTCGGCGCCTTCATCCTGGCTTTTATCGAAGTGTGGGGAACCGCGCTGCTGCCCATTGTCACAAACGGCGTGCTCGGCACCGAGTATCGCGACGTTCTCGCCTTTGCGATCCTCATACTCGTGCTTCTGGTCCGTCCTGCCGGTATACTCGGCGAGGCCGTCTCCGAGGAAAGCACCGTGTACAAGAGGGAATTCTGATGGCCGCCGCCGACACTCTCGCCGCGGCCCGGCCGCGTGCGAACCGGACCATCTCCTGGCTCGTCTTCGCCATCGCGATCGCGCTGATCATGGCCACGCCCTTCCTGCCCAACTACCATGTCCGTGTCCTCAACAGCCTGCTGATCTACATCCTGCTCGGCATCGGCCTGAACATCGTGATCGGCTATACCGGGCTGCTGGATCTCGGCTTCGTCGCCTTCTACGCGGTCGGCGCCTACAGCTATGGGCTGCTGGCAAGCCCGCAGCTCGGCCTGCATATGCCGTTCCTGCTCATCCTGCTCGTCGCCGCCTGCCTGGGTGCGGTCACCGGCATATTGCTCGGCATTCCGGTGTTGCGATTGCGCGGCGACTATCTGGCCATCGTCACACTTGGCTTCGGCGAGATCATCCGCATCATCATCAACAATCTCGACTGGCTGACCGGAGGGCCGCAAGGCATTGCCCGGCTGGACAAGGCGTCGATCCTCGGCATACAGATTGCCCGGCCGATCGACTTCTTCTGGCTGCTGCTGATCACCGTGCTCATCGTCGGCACCGTGGTCTGGCGGCTCGAGCGCTCCATCCTCGGCAAGGCCTGGGCGGCGATCCGCGAGGACCAGGACGCCGCGCGCGGCATCGGCATCAACACCACCAATGCCAAGCTTGCCGCTTTCGCCACCTCGGCCACGATCGGTTCCATAGCCGGCGCGATCTTCGCCGCATCGCAGCGTTTCGTCAGCCCGGAAAGCTTCACGCTGCAGGAATCGGTGCTGATCGTGCTGATGATCGTGGTCGGCGGCATCGGCAACATCTTCGGCATCGTCGCCGGCGCGGCAATCCTGATCCTGCTGCCGGAGCTGCTGCGCGAATTCGCCGAATGGCGCATCCTCTTCCTCGGTCTTTTGATGATCTCGCTGATCATCGCGCGCCCGGCCGGCATCGTGCCGCGCAGCTTCGGGCCGGAGAAACTGATCCGAGGGCTTTTCGGAAAATGACGCTGGTCTTTCAGAGCCTTCGCAAGGTGTATGGCGAGGTCGTCGCCATCGACGACGTGTCGACCGACTTCGCTCCCGGCATGATCCACGGCGTGATCGGACCGAACGGCGCCGGCAAGTCGACGCTGATCAACATGACGGCTGGTTCCTACACAGTGTCGTCGGGCTCGATCACGCTCGACGGCAAGCGTCTCGACAAACTCAAGAAATACCAGATCGCCAATTCGGGAATTGCCCGCACCTATCAGAACATCCGCCTCTTCGACCAGATGTCGGCGATCGAGAACCTTGAAGTCTGTTTCTATCCCGCCGAGGTTGCGGCCGCCTGGAGCGAAGTGATCTGGCCACCCTATGCCAACGCCCAGCGCCGGCGCCGGCGTGAGAAATGCATGGAAATCCTAAGGTTTTTTGACCTTCAGGGCTACGCCGACGTCGATGCCGGGGGCCTGCCCTATGGCCGACAGCGCATGCTGGAGATCGCCCGCGCCTTGGTCGCCAATCCGCGCGTCCTGCTGCTCGACGAGCCCGCCGCCGGATTGAACCACCACGAGACGGCGGAGCTGACGGCAAAACTCACCGCGTTGCGTTCGCCCGACCGGATCATGATCGTCGTCGAGCACGACATGGATCTCGTCATGACGCTCTGCGACAGCATCATCGTCATGCATCACGGAAAGCTGCTCTTCCGGGGCACGCCCTCCGAAGTGCAGGCAAGCACCGACGTCCAACTCGCCTATCTGGGAACCGCCAATGACATCGACGACATCCGGGCCGCTGCTCAGGATCGCCGGGCTCAGCTCGGGATACGGACGCGTCGGCGTTCTTGAGGCCATCAGCATTGACGTCGATCCGCACGAGATCGTCGTCATCCTGGGTCCCAACGGCGCCGGCAAGACAACGCTGCTCAACTCAATCTCCGGTGTTGCGCGGCCCTCCGCCGGCAGCATCGCCTTCGAAGGCCGCGATATCACCGGGATGCGGCCCGAACAGGTCGTGCGTCTCGGCATCACCCACTGCCCGGAAGGCCGCCAGATCTTCCAGCGCCTGACGGTGGAGGAAAACTTGGTCGCGGCCCATATCGGTCGCGGCGGGAAGAGTTTCGAGGCGTTGCGCGCCGAGGTGTTCGAGCTGTTTCCTGTGCTCAAAGAACGGCGCAACGGCATGGCAAGCCGCATGTCCGGCGGCCAGCAGCAGATGCTGGCGATCGGGCGCGCGCTTATGGCCGAGCCGAAGCTTCTGATGCTCGACGAGCCGTCTCTCGGTCTTGCCCCGAAGATCGTCCACCAGATCTTCCGCATCATCCTCGACCTGTCGCGCAACGGCATTTCGATCCTGCTCGTCGAGCAGAACGTTCAGCTGGCGCTTGAATGCGGCGACTACGCCTACCTGCTCAACACCGGCAAGGTGAAGCTGCATGGCCCGGCGCAGGAAATGGCCGCGCATTCGGCCCTGAGGGAACACTATCTCGGCGGCGCCAGCGAGGACGTCCTTCATGTTTGAGGTCGACTGGAAGACGCCGCATCTGTGGCGCAAGACCGCGAACAGGCGCCCGGCCGCACCGGCACCGCAAGGCGACCTGAAGACGGACGTGCTGGTGGTCGGCGGCGGCTTCACCGGCATGGCCGCGGCACTCGGCGCGCGCGACAGCGGCGTCAATGTCATCCTGCTTGAGAGCAACGAGATCGGATCGGCAGCGTCGGGCCGCAACAACGGCCTTGTCATCTCCCACCATTCCAAGGCCTCGCCGGCGGAGTTCGAGGCGGTCTACGGCAAGACGATCGGTGAGCGCTACAATCGCATGGTTGCGGATGCGGCCGGCGTAGCCTTCGGCCTGATGCAGCGCTTTAACATAGACGCCCACCAGGTTCAGGAAGGCTGGATCCAGCCCGCTCACACCGACACCACGCTTGCCCGCGCGCGCCAGTTCTACGAAGAGTGGAAAGCCTTCGGCGCCAATGTCTCCTGGCTTGACCGGGCCGAAGCCAGCGCGCGCATCGGCAGCCCCTATCTCGGCGGCTGGATGGTGCACAATTCCGGCCACATCAATCCGTTCGCCATGACCATTGGCCTTGCCGGCGCCCTTGAGCGCGAAGGCGTGACCATCTTCGAGAACGCCGCGGCGTCTCGCATCGAGAAGGTGGAAGGCGGCTGGCGCGTCTTCACCGCAACGGGAAGCGTCACGGCGCCAGAAGTGGTGCTTGCCACGAATGCGCTTACCGGCGACCTCTGGGCTGGGCTGAAGAAGACACTGATGCCGTTCAAGGTCTTCCAGGCCGCGACAAACCCGCTGCCGGAAGGCCTGCGCACCCAGATCCTTGTCGGCAACCCCGCGGTGTCCGACATGCGCAACGACATCCGCTATTTCCACTACGACGTCGACGGCCGGCTGGTGAGCGGCGGCACGCATACATTCTGGTTTGACGAGGCCGACCGCGGTCGCGCCAAGGTCTCGAGCATGCTGGGCAAGGCTTTTCGCGCATTCGGCGGCGAACCGCCGATCGTGGAATACTGGCATGGCACCTTTGCCGTGGTGCCTGATCGCAGACCTCGCCTCTATCGCCTGGCACCCGGCCTCGTGTTTGGCGGCGTCTATTCCGGCCGCGGCGTGGCATTGGCAATGTCTCTTGGCCAGGAAATCGGCCGCTGGGCGGCAGGCCGGCGCCGGGACGAGCAGATGCCTTTGCCGGTCACCAACATGAAACCGGTTCCGTTCCATCCGGTCGCCGTGCAGGTCGCGAACCGCATGCATCTCTGGAACCGCTTCAAGGATCGAAGCTCTTGATGACATTACAGACCGACGATGCTGATTTTTGTGCCGGCGGCTTGATGGTCCAGCCAAGGTGTTGTCTTGGCACTTCATGTCATGGGGCGGCGGCAGTCCCTCTCCAGGATTTGAACCAATGCGCGCGGCACTGTGAGCACCGAGCCCCCAAGCCCCGCCGAAAACTCGTCGCGCCGGAGTCCTTCAAGCTCCGCCACCAAGGCTTTCAGGCTGCGTGTCAGCGTCTCCCTGTCCATGCCAGCGTTCAGCCCCCGATTGCCACGACCGCGAGCGTCGTCGCCCGCCGCTGCGTCTCGCGCTTTGTCAGTGCCCCGAGCCATACCCGGAGAGGGGTTGATCCAAGGTTGCGACCTGCCCGGCAGGGATTCGCATCTGGAAGAAGAATCCCGAGTCTTTGCGCCATAGATACGTCGCCCGCTCCAGGTGTGCGTTTCTGGATAAAGGCGATAATTACACAATATAATAAAAGACTTAGGTAATGGTGGGCCCGGAGGGCGTCTTAAGATCGTTGATTTCATTGACTTTTTCGTGGGCCAAAATCGGAAATCTTCCCGTATCGTTCCGTATGGTTCCGCAGCCAACGGGGCGACGTCTGGTCCGCAGTTTCAAATCATGGATACGCAACTACCGATACCGGCATTCGCCGATCGCAGCAATGGGAGCGTTACCGATCAAGATCCCAATCAGACCGGTGCGTACTCATTTGCTTCGAAAACATGATGATGCACACGGCCGGTGAACATCTTCAGCAGTTCACCGGTCACCTCTCGACTTTGAAATCTTACGTCGGATTGAAGCGCTCGGTTACAGGTGTCCATGTCGGGGTAGCGAATGGCGAGCGCCATCGCGTAGGCGGGCGCACCTTCGTCGCGCGCCGTGCCGTGGAGAACGCGCACTTCCTCAGCGCCGGGAAATTGCGTCCACAGCGGCACCAGCCTGTCCCTGACGAAGCGCCGGAATTCGCTCTCTTGTCCGGGATGGATCTCACCTTCGAAGAGGGCGTAGCGAATGATCATGGCGAGGCTTTCCTGGCTTTGTGCGCTTGAGATGTCTGTTGCGGGCGCATCGGGTGATGCGCCCGCCTTGGTGCTTGCTTATTTGCCCCAGATTTTCTTGTACTGGTCGCGGTAGCCATTGTCGGGGTCGAAGGCATTCTTCGGCCCACCGTCGAACTCGACATTGTCGGCCGTCACCACATGCAACGGCGACAGATAGCCTGACCATTTTTCACCGGCGATGGCGCGGTTCAGTTCGTCGACCAGTTGCCAGCCCTGCAGGTTAAGCGGTTCGGCGACCGTCACCTTCTGGAACTGGCCGGCGCGGATGCGCTGATAGGCCGATTCCGACCCGTCGCCGGCGGCGACATTGATCGGCGCATCGGTGCCGGCCTTGCCGGCCGCCGCGAGTGAAGGCCCCATGAAGTCGAAATAGAGGTCATTGATCGCCAGCGAATGCGTCCAGGCATCGCCGTATTTCTGCAGCAGCGACGTGGTCAGCTGCGGCATACGCTGCGAGGTCTCGGCGATCGGCGTGTCGACATATTCGAGCACCTTGCCGCCCAGCCGCTCGATCTCGGCCTTCATCTTGTCGGCTTTGGCGATGGCGATGGCGTAGGTCGAATCGGTGAAGATAACGACGCCGGGCTTGCCCTTGGCATCGGCATAGGCCCAGTCGGCGGCAGCCGTGGAGACCTGCATGGCGTCAGTCGAGACGTTGGCGAAGACGCCGCTCTTTTCGTCGGGTCCTATCACCGGTCCGGCATGCCAGGAAACCAGCGGTATGCCGGCGGCCTTGGCCTGTTCCAGCGCAGGCGCCTGCTCAATGGCGTCGAAACCGTTGATGACGATGCCATTCGGCTTCAGCGCCATGGCCTGACCGAAGGCGGCGGTGCGGCCGCCGATCGAGCCGGCGCCGTCGATCACCTTGACCTCCCAGCCGATCGCCTTGGCTGCTTCCTCGACGCCTGTGGTGACGCCCAGAATGCCGCCGTTCTTGAGATCGCCGGCGAGCACGACGATCGTCTTGCCCGGCTGCGCCTTCGGACCGGTGGTCGGTCCGTCCCATGCCGTGACTTTCTGTGCATATTTTTCGACCACCGCCATGGCGTCGGCCATCGCGTCCGCCCGTGCCTGGCCGGCGAACGGGACTGGAGCAGCGATTGCGATAGTCATCAAGGCGACGGATGATTTTAGAAATGTTCTGCGTTGCATGTTGGTACCTCCCTTGGTTTCAAAAATTGTCTGGTTTCCGGAACTCGACTTCCGCAGGTTTTTGCAGGGCGCCAGGTCACTGGCTGATATGCCCAGCCACCGGGCCCAAACCGGCTGGATGCGCGTTTACATAGATGGAATAAAGCGACGTCTGGGCAGTGATGTAGAGGCGGTTGCGCTTCGGTCCGCCGAAGCACAGATTGGAGACGATTTCGGGAACCAGAATGCGGCCGATCAGCGTCCCGTCCGGCGCATAGACGCGAACCGCATCGGCGCTCGAGGCCCAGATGTTGCCATCGCGATCGACGCGGAACCCGTCGAAGAATCCGGCCTCGCATTCTGCCAGCGTGCCGCGCGATCGCAGCGAGCGGCCATCCGTGGCGACATCATAGATCTTGATTGCACGCGGCAGGCCCTGAACGTGACTTGCGCCGGTATCAGACACGTAGAGGATTTTCTCGTCGGGTGAAAAAGCCAGTCCGTTCGGCTGCACCAGATCAGTGATGACTGCAGCCACCTCGCCGGTTGCTTCATCCAACCGGTAGACATGGGACGCGCCGATCTCCGGCCGAGCAATCATGCCTTCATAGTGGCTGTCGATGCCGTAGACCGGATCGGTGAACCAGATCGTCCCATCGGATTTGACCACCACATCGTTGGGCGAATTGAACCGCTTGCCGTCGATGACTTCGACAAGCGACTGCCATCGTCCATCATGCTCAAGCCGGGAGATGCGTCGACCGCGATGCTCGCAAGCGACGACGCGGCCTTCGCGATCGAGCGTGTGGCCGTTCTGGTTGTTGCAATGGGTTTCGAAGACACTGACCGAGCCGTCGCATTCGTCGTAACGCAGCAACCGGTCGTTCGGGATATCCGACCACAGCAAATGCCTTGCCGCCGGAACATAGACCGGTCCTTCCGCCCAGCGGCTCCCGGTCCACAGCCGTTCGAGCTTGGCATGACCGATCGTCAGCTTTCGGAAGCGGTCGTCCAGAATCTCGTAGTCGCTCATTCCATTATTCCCGGATGGGTTCGGCTGGTCACTTCGAGGACTGCGCTACGGTCTTGGTTTTGGCTCTGTGCGCGGCGCCGCGCTTGCGCTGGGCGTAGCCGGCGATGCCGATGGCGACGAGCAGCGTCACGCCGTTGAACAGCGGTTCGACGAAGAACGAGCCGCCAAACTGCTGGATGCCGGAAATGCCGACCGCCAGGATGACGACGCCCGTCATCGTGCCCCAGACATTGACGCGTCCCGGCTTGATGGTGGTCGAGCCGAGAAAGGCGCCGACCAGCGCCGGCAGCAGATATTCCAGCCCGACGCTGGCCTGGCCGATGCGCAATTTGGAGGCAAGCAGCACGCCTGTCAGCGCCGTCAGGAAGCCCGACGAGATGAAGGCCCCGATGACGAAGCGGCGCACCGGAATGCCGTTGAGCGCCGCGGCCTTCGGATTGGCGCCGATGGCATAGACGTAGCGGCCGATCGGCAGATATTCGAGGATGATCCACAACGCGACGGCGATCGCCAAGACATAGAGGCCGGTGATCGGCAACCCGAACACCATCGTGCCATTGAGCGCGTAGAACCCGTTGGGCAGCACGCCGACAACCTGCCGACCGCCAGTATGCCAGAGCGCCAGCGCATAAAGGACGGTGCCGGTGCCGAGCGTGGCGATGAAAGAGTCAATGCGAGCGACTTCGACCAGCAGACCATTGAGGAAGCCTGTCGCGGCGCCGAGAAGCAGCACGATGACCACCGCCAGCGGCCACGGCACGCCGAACATCGTCTGCAGGCTGATGGCGAGGATGTGCCACAGCACGATGCCGTAGCCGACGGTGAGGTCGATGCGACCCGACGCCATCGGGATCATTGCCGCCAGCGACAGCAGCGCGATGATCGCCTTGTCGGAGATGATCGAGCGCAAATTGAGCAGAGTCGGAAACGTGTTCGGCAGCAGGATCGAAAACAAAAGGATCAGCAGCGCCGTCAGGATCACCAGCCCGTAGACCGGCAGCAGCCGGATGATCTTCTGCCCCAACGGCAAACCCGCCATTTCACCTCGGGTCGGTTCGAGTGCGCTGGATTCGATCGATTGCATGGGCTTTTCTCCCAGAAAAATCAGGCGGCTTCGGAAGCCGATGCCGCAATGATCACGGCGGATGTGGTCAGGTCGTTGCCGGTGAGTTCGCGCACGATCTGTCCGCGCGAAAACACCAGGGCGCGATGGCAGATATGGGCGATCTCCTCGAAATCGGTCGACACCACGACGACGGCGAGACCGGCTTCAAGCGCGCGGCCAATCAGCCGATAGATCTCGGCCTTGGCGCCGACATCGACGCCGGCCGTTGGATCCTCGGCGATCAGCAAGGTACGGCCGGTATGGAGCCAGCGCCCGACGACCACCTTTTGCTGGTTGCCGCCGGAAAGCGCCTCGATCGGCAGGTTCGGATCGTTGGGGCGCAGCCCGACCGAGCCGCCGATCGCTTGCGCCAGCGCAGCCTCCTTGTGAGGCGCGAGGAAGGAGAACAGGCCGCGCTTGCCGGCGCCGGGATTGAGAAAGCTGTTTTCGCGGATCGACAACGAGCCCGCGATCGATTCCTCCGTTCGGTCGCGGGCGATCAGGCCGACGCCGGCCGCCATTGCCGCGATCGGGCTCGACAGATCGGGCGTAGCGCCATTGATGGTCACCGTGCCGGAAAAGGCCTGGCAGCCGAACAGCGTGCGGCCGACAAGTTCCTGCCCGGCGCCGCGCAGTCCAACGAGGCCGAGCAGTTCACCCTTGCGCACGTCGAAAGACACCGGGCCGGCGCCGGCGCAGACCAGGTCGCGGACGGCGCACACCGTCTCGCCGGCCTGCGTCTCAGCCTTGCTGAAAACCTGGCTTACCGGACGGCCGACGATCATCTCGACCAACTCGTCCGGCCTGGTGTCGACGACCTTCTTCTGGCCAACCAGCCTGCCGTCGCGCAGCACGGCGACGCGGTCGGCGATACGGAAAATCTCATCGAGGCGATGCGAGACATAGATCATGCCGACGCCGCGCTGCTTGAGCGGACGAATGGCGTCGAACAGGCGGTCGACCTCGTCGGCCGGAAGACTGGCGGTCGGCTCGTCGAGCACCAGCACATCGGCTTCGGTGGCCAGAGCGCGGGCGATGGCGACCAGCGATTTTTCGGTGCGGGTCAGGTCCTGGACGCGCGTTGTCGGATCGAAATCGCAGCCGACCAGCTTCAGCGCCTCGTGCGCCCGCTTTTCGGTGGAGCGCCAGTCGATGAGACCGGAGCGCAGCGAAAACCCTTGAGCAAGGCCGACATTTTCGCCGACCGTCATCCATTCGATCAGGCCGAGATCCTGGTGAATGAAGGCGACGGACTGACGCTGGTTCGGCCGCGGCGGACGACGGTGATAGGGCTCACCGCGAAACAGGATACTGCCGCCATCGAGACGGTAGATGCCGGCGAGCGTCTTGATCAGCGTCGACTTGCCGGCGCCATTCTCGCCGAGCAGTGCCAGGATCTCGCCCTTGTGCAGATCGAGCGACACGTCGGAGAGCGCGCGGGTGCCGCCGAACTCCTTGGTAATCGACTTGAACTCGATCAGTTTTTCTTCAGCCACAAAGCGTTCCTCCCAAGATCGCCACAAGATGTTATCGATAACATTTCTGAGCGTCAAGCAGCAAAATTCGGCTCGCCGCTTAGCTGGTCTTGCCGTCGAGCAAGCGCATCATCTCGGCCGAATCCCTTGGCCCCAGGCCGGCCGCGCAGAGCAGGCGATGGATCTCGACCACCTGCCCGGTCATCGGCATCGGCGTCTTGGTTTTCAGCGCAAAGGCCTGCAGCGAATCCAGATCCTTCAGCATGTTGTCGATGCGGCCGGTGGCTGAAAAATCGCGGGCGGCGAACTTTGCCATGAACTCCTGCATGATGCTGGAATCGGCGCGCCCGCCCTTGAGCGCCGCCGGGATGGCATTGGGATCGACGCCGCCGGCTTCAGCGAGTTTGACGGCTTCGGCGACGGCCTGGAACAGCACCGCGCAGAACAGTTGGTTGATCAGCTTGGTCGTCTGCCCTGCCCCGCTCGGCCCCATCAGCGTGTAGTTGGCGCAGAGATGCTGCATCACCGTGCGCGCGTGTTCGAAGTCTGCAGGATCACCGCCCGCCATGACCGTCAACCGGCCGGCCAGCGCGCCGGGAACGCCGCCCGACAGCGGACAATCGAGCCATTTCATGCCGGTCTCAGCCGCGAGCTTCTTCGCCATCTCAGCAGTGTCGGCCGGGTCGATCGACGACATGTCGATCAGCAGCTTTTCGGGCGACGCAGCAGCCGCGACACCAGCATCGCCGAACACCACCGAACGCACGATATTGGCATGGTTGAGGCTGAGGACTACGAAGTTGTTCGCCCGCGTTGCCTCGGCGACCGACGCTGCGGCAGCCGCACCCTTTGCGGTCAGGGCAGCGACCTTGGCCTTGTCCAGATCGAACACCGTAACTGCCTGCCTGGCCTCGATCAGGCGGGTGGCAATCGCCGTTCCCATGATGCCGGCGCCGACAACGGCGACTTTTGCAGCTTGCGTCATATCAACGAGCCTCTTTCCTTGATCCTTGCAGGGGCGATCCCGAAGGCGCCCAGGCCCTCCAGCGCCGCATCGGCAATGCTGTCGACCGGAGCGTCGATGTCCACTGTGACCACCAGCGGCTCTTCGCCGGGTTGTTCCAGCGCGGCGAATTGACTGTCGAGCAGCGCCGGCGGGAAGAAGTGGTCGCGGCGCGCGGCGAGCCTGGCTTGCAGCAGCGAGCGCGACCCCTCCAGGAATACGAAAAACAGCGGCCCGCCCGCCGCATGACGAAGCCGATCGCGATAGGATTTCTTCAGCGCCGAGCAGCTGACGACGAGCCCACGGCCCTCCTCATGCGCATGGCGCAAGGCCGCGCCCAACAAGTCGAGCCAAGGCCAACGATCGTCGTCGGCAAGCGGTATGCCCGCAGACATTTTCTCGACATTGCCGCGCGGATGCAGCGTGTCACCTTCGACGAACGCAAGGCCAAGCCGCGCCGCGATCTCGACGCCAACTTTGGTCTTGCCGCAACCGCTGACGCCCATCACGACAATGAGCGCGGGTTCAAAGACAGGTCGTGATGCCGCCATCGACATAGAGCGTGTGTCCATTGACAAAGGATGAGGCCGGTCCAGCCAGAAACACCGCCGCGCCGACCAGTTCGCCGACATCGCCCCAGCGTCCCGCCGGCGTGCGGTTGGTCAGCCAGGTTGAAAATTCAGGATTGTCGACCAGCGCCTGGTTAAGCGGCGTCTTGAAGTAACCCGGCGCGATGGAATTGATCTGCAAGCCATGCTTGGCCCAATCGGCACACATGCCGCGCGTCAGGTTGCGTACCGCGCCTTTCGTGGCCGTATAGGGAGCGATGTTGGTCCGCGCCAGTTCGCTTTGCACCGATGCTATGTTGATGATCTTGCCGCGCCGCCGCGGGATCATGTGCCGCGCCACCGCTTGCCCGACAAAGAAAACGCTGGAGATATTCGTGCGCAGCAACTCGTCCCATTTGTCCACGGGAAAATCCTCGAGCGGCATGCGGAACTGCATGCCGGCATTGTTGATAAGGATGTCGATGGCGCCGATCGTCGTCTCGATCTCGGCAATGCCATTCGCGACTGCCGCATGATCGGTGACGTCGAAGACGGAGCTGTGGACCTTGTATCCTTTTGCCGTCAGCGCATCCGCGGCCGTTTTGACTTTTTCGGCGCTGCGACCGTTGAGCACGATTTCGGCGCCGTGCTGCGCCAGCCCCTCCGCCAGGGCTAGGCCGATCCCCTGCCCCGAACCCGTGACCAGCGCCCGTATGCCGGTCAAATCGAACAACGAACTGCTCAAGTTCTCCTCCCGAGGAATGTCCCTGAAGCGGGATACGATTTCCGCCGCGCCGCCGCCAGTGCCTATTGACATGAATGTTATCGATAACATAGTCAATGGAAAAATGCAGTTGCGCGGGAGACAATGCCGTGACCGACATATTGATGACCGGGCCCTATCCGGACTGGGACATGGTAGACCTCGAAGCGAAATATCGCGTCCACAAGCTTTGGCAGGCCGACGACAAGGACGCGTTGATATCAAGCCATGCCGACGCCATCCGTGCCATCGCGACGCGCGGCGAACTTGGCGCCAGTGCCGCGCTGATGGCAAAATTGCCGAAGCTCGAAATCGTCTCCTGCTACGGCATGGGCACCGACGCAATCGACCTTGCCTATGCCAGGGGAAAAAGCATCCGTGTAACCAACACGCCTGATGTGCTGACCGAGGACGTGGCCGATATCGGCATCGGGCTGCTGCTCGCCGTGGCGCGCCAGATTCCGCAGGCCGATGCCTATGTGCGCGATGGCAGCTGGCGCAAGGCCAACATGCCGCTGGTCACGCGTGTTTACGGAAAAAGCCTCGGCATTGTCGGCATGGGCCGCATCGGCAAGGCCGTGGCCCGGCGCGCTTCTGCCTTCGACTGCGAGATCGCCTATTTCGGCACTCGCAAACACGACGACCTGCCTTACGACTTCGTCGGCGATCTGGTCGATCTGGCACGCCGGAGCGAGTTCCTGATGGTGACGCTGGCCGGCGGCGAAGGCACCAGGAACATCGTCAATGCGGAAGTGCTGGCGGCGCTCGGGCCGGACGGCATACTCATCAACATTGCGCGCGGCAGCACCGTCGACGAGACCGCGCTGCTCGCGGCATTGGAATCCGGCGCGATCAAGGGCGCCGGGCTCGACGTGTTCTGGAACGAGCCGACGATCGACGAGCGCTTCGCAAAACTTTCCAACGTCGTGCTGCAGCCGCACCATGGCAGCGGCACGGTGGAGACCCGCAAGGCCATGGGTCAGCTCGTGCGCGACAATCTCGCGGCCCATTTTAGTGGTCAGCCCTTGCTGACGCCGGTCGTCTGAGACAGGATCACATCATGAAGTCGATCGTCATCCACGCGGCCAAAGATTTGAGGATCGAGGAGTCCGATCCGGGCGACCTCGGCGCGGGACAGGTTGAGATATCAGTCGAAGCCGGCGGCATCTGCGGCTCTGACCTGCACTACTACAATCATGGCGGCTTCGGCGCGATCCGCCTGCGCGAACCGATGATCCTCGGCCACGAAGTAGCCGGCACGGTGAAGGCGCTTGGGGGCGGCGTCTCTTCCCTCGCCATCGGAGACCGTGTCGCCATCTCACCCAGCCGGCCCTGCAACGCCTGCCGCTATTGTCTGCAAGGCATGCAGAACCAGTGCCTCAACATGCGCTTCTACGGCAGCGCCATGCCGATGCCGCACATCCAGGGCGCGTTCCGCCAGCGTCTGGTGGCCGAGGCGTGGCAGTGCCACAGAATAGCTGACCACGTTTCGATCAACGAAGCCGCTTTCGCCGAGCCTTTCGCGGTGACGCTGCATGCCATGAACCGGGCCGGCTCGCTGCTTGGCAAACGCGTTTTGATCACCGGCTGCGGGCCGATCGGCGCGCTTTGCATCCTGGCCGCGCGAGCCCATGGCGCACGCGAAATCGTTGCCACCGACGTCATGGACGGCGTGCTGACAAAGGCTGGAGAGATCGGCGCCGACCGTACGATCAATGTCGCGACCAATGGCGAAAAGCTCGCCGCCTACAATGTCGAGAAGGGCAGTTTCGATGTCATGTTCGAGGCCTCCGGCAACGAACGCGCCGTGCGTGCGGGGCTCGATGTGCTGAAGCCGCGCGGCGTGCTGATGCAGCTCGGTCTTGGCGGCGACGTGTCTCTCCCGCAGAACCTGATCGTCGCCAAAGAGATAGAGATGCGCGGCAGCTTCCGCTTTCACGACGAGTTTGCGCTCGCCGTCGACCTGATCAACCACCGCCGGGTGGATGTCAAACCGCTGCTGACAGGCATCTATCCGCTCGACGAGGCGGTTGCGGCCTTCGAGATCGCTGGCGACCGCAACAGATCGATGAAGGTCCAGATCGCCTTCTGAACAGATACCGGGAACGTCAGGTGCTTTCGCGCTCGACGACGCGATAGCCGGTCAGGACGATCTCTTGGCCGTGCCGTTTCTCGTCGCCGCGGATCACCTGGATCAGTCTTCGGGCTGCCTGTTGCCCGATGCCGTAGCAGTCCACATTCACGGTGGTGATGCCGGGGTGGCAAAAAGCGGCGACTTCATAGTCGCCAAAACCGGCGATGGCGATGTCCTGCGGCACCCGCATGCCCCGGCGCTTGCATTCCATCAGCGCGCCGAAGGCCGAAAGATCCGAGACGCAAAGCACCGCTTGCGTGTCCGGCCAGCGTTCCAGCATGCTGACGACGGCCTGGCCGCCCTGCTCGATGGAGATCGGCGGCACGCCGAAGGAAACGAGGCGGCCGGTCGGCAAGCCGAGCTCCTCGATGGCCCTGACGAAGCCTTCGCGCCGCTGGCTGCCGCGCGTGTCGCGCGAGGTCGTCCCGCCGATGTAGCCGAACTTTCGGTAGCCCTTTTTGGCGAGCGTCTTGACCAGCAGACCCATCGCCTCTTCGTTGGAAAACCCAACCACCTGATCGATGGGATTGGCTGGTAGCTCCCAGGTTTCGACCACGGGAATGCCGGCGCTTTTCAGAAGGCGGCGGGCGCGATCGGTATGCGCGCCGCCCGTCAGGATGATGCCTTCCGGCCGTCGGCGCAGCATCGCCTCGATCAGCTGTTCTTCCTTTTCGACCGTATAGTCGGTGTAGCCGAGCAACAGCTGTAGCCCGGTGCTTTCAAGCTCATCCGTGATGCCGCGCGCCGTGTCGGCGAAGTTGGAATTGTTGATCGAGGGGACAATCGCTGCAACAAATCCCGTCTTGCGCGAGGACAGGCTGCCGGCCGATTGATCGAGCACGTAGCCAAGATCGTTGACCGCGGCCATGATCTTTTCGCGCGTCGCCTTGGAAACCCGGCTGCCTTCCTTTAAGGCGCGCGACACCGTCATGGTCGACACACCGGCCCGCAGCGCCACGTCGACCATTGTCGGCGTGTGGCTTTCGCTCGGCCTTGATGTGGCAGCCTTGGCCATTATGCCGCTCCACTGGCCAGCTGTGGTTTGCTCCAGGAAAGCGCTCGACACTCGGGCACAAGGTCTCTGCTGCGTCCAGCATCGCTCATGAACCACCCATTGGGATCAAACTTCACTCAAAGGCATGTTATCGATATCACATCAACATGACAACAGTCACGTACGAGGCCCAATTGTGCCTAGACATGGTCATGAGCACTGGTTTGAGCCGCGATCACAGCTTTGATCTGCTGCCTGGTCTCCCGGCGCCGTCTTGGTGCGTGGGGTGGATTCCATGAAGACTCAAAGGGGTTCGAGTCCAAAAAGGAAGAACAAACGGGTTAAAAAATGAAACAAAATCAGATGCTTAATGCAATGGTGGGCCCGGAGGACGTCTTAAAGTCTTTGATTCTATTGTCTTTTTCGTGGGCCAAATCAGAAACCTTCCCGCAGCGTCCCGCATGCTCCCGTGACGCGCCAAATAGGCAACTTTAGCTAACCTTGTTCGGGATCGTTCGGAGACATGCTCCGGGAACGGCGGCAATGGGGCCGACTGTGGACTGTCCGGTTTAAGACAAGCTTGGCGATAAGCCGACATACTGCAGCCGACCCCATCGCGGTCGTTCCAAGGTCATCGACGGTTTCGCGAAAGTCGCCGTTCCCGATACGCCAGACTGTCGGCGTAATCGGGTGACCGGCCACAACTATTTGCCGTCAAGTGATACCACACCCTCAGTTCGCCTACCTGCCTTCTCGATGCCGTGAGCGGCGACGAGAGCCTGACGCTGTGCTTCCATGTCCGCCGACAGCTTGCGCCCTTCAGCGAGTTGCTCCTCAGGCATGTCGGCATCCATAATTTTGCCGAGCTCGGCTTCAACCTGCCTACCGACGCCTTCGAACGAGAAATCGTTCTGGTAAGCGCGCTGCATAACCCAGTTCAGCAGTTTTGCAGTGTCCTGTCCGATTTCCTTTCCACTGAAGACGCGCTTGAAGCACCACAGGACGACGTCGACCACCTGCAGACCTGGACTCTCCTCTTCAGTGGCCGTCCGGAACGTGCTCCCGGTCACCTTCTGGACCATCAACGGCTTGCTTTCGCCTGGCCATAAAAGTCCCTCTGTATTCGCAAGCTCGGGCTTAGAGACGATCGCATGCCAGGTCGCAAAAACCTCTTCGACCTCAGCCTGCTTGTCGTGGACAATCTCGCGAACAGGCCGCTTCCAACGCTCCGACGCATTCTGCAGACCCTCCAGCAGGCTCGTGAACGCTACGAAATTCGGCGAATGCTGATACCGCCGAGCCTTCTCTGACATATGGGTCGAGAACTCCTCCGGATTGGCGATCGCCCACTCAAGCGCGTCAGTGATGATCTCGCGGCTGCGGGCATCAGGTACGAACTGAACATTATCCAGCATAGCTTCTGCGCCCTGAACGAAGTGCTTCTTCGAGGTAAACTCACTTTTGGCCGTCACGCAGTCCCAAACGATCGACGCGATTTCCGGCGTAATGACGAAGGTCGCCATCTTGAACGTAAGCAGAAGGCGCAGATGGCGGAGCCAGTAAGCCGACCACGGCACCGCCTTGTTCTCACCCTGATCGAAATAGACGTCGATCACCTTGCAGGCGGCGAGGTACTTCTTCTCGACGCGGGAGACGAAGAAGCGGCAGTCCGTCTTTTTCAGGAGCTTCAGGAGGTCGGGCGCGATCTGTTCGATCTTGGCTACACCGAGGACGTTCGCATGCAAGGCGTTCGTACCAACCTTCTTGGCAATGGCAGCGATGCTCGCCTTCGCAACGAGATCGAAATTTGTCTTCGTCATGAAGGCTGCGGTGATAAACAACGGCTGCTCTTCGTCGAAGAGGTTATTCAGCGTGTTGCCTGTCTCATCTACGTACGCCCACATTCCTTTTCTCCAGTCAGAGGGGCGCGGCTTGTAGCATAACATGCGGTAGATTCACCAACTCTTTTCATAATACACTTCCGTACATCGCCCATGGATCGCAAGCGACCACCGTCGGTTGTGCAAAACGAGGCGCGCTTGCCATTCTATGGCGCAGTGCGTGCGCATTGGCCTGGCGCCGCAGAACATCTGTTTCTGGCGTCGATTAGGATTGCTTGTACGGCCGATAGCGCTGTTGCCATCGACGTACGACGGTCACCTGAATGGCCGCTTTCCCAATACTCATGGCCAAAAGCGGTCGGTCAGCAATCCACCCCACAGCAGCACAACAGCCACGCCGCCCACCGTATTTAAAGCGGTCATCCGCGTGGCCGCGGATGACCGCACAATGTCAGATTTCGGTTCGCTCTGCCAGGAGCAGCGCGTCCTCCACGTCGACACCAAGATAGCGCACGGTGTTCTCGATCTTGGAGTGTCCGAGAAGTATCTGGATGGCGCGGATGTTGCCCGTCGCCTTGTAGATCATGGACGCCTTCGTGCGACGGAGCGAATGTGTACCATGATCCTCAGGGCGTAAGCCGATGGCGGACACCCACTCGTCGACCAGACGCGCATATTGCCTCGTGCTGATATGGCTCGCTGGATCGACCCGGCTCGGGAAGGCATAGTCTTCTACTGTGCCGCAACGCCGCTCGAGCCAAGCCAGCAGGCTCGCGCGTACGTCGCTCGTGATCTCGAACTGAACCGGCCGTCCGGTCTTCTGTTGCACGACGATCGCGCGAGCCCTGATCTCCGGACCCGATACCAGATCGCGGATTTTGATCTTGACCAAGTCGCAGCCACGAAGCTTGCTGTCGATCGCCAGATCGAAGAGAGCGCGATCACGGATGCGCCTCTCGCGATCAAGGTAAAAGCGAACGGCCCAGATTTGCTTTTGCGTGAGCGGGCGCTTGGTCCCTACCTGCTTGCCTGCATTCCAAGCCGCGCGCTCGCGACTAGCATCATCGAACTGAGAATGACCCATGTGCGTTCTCCTCGGCCTTGATTGGCCGAGAAAGAAACGCCGCAGGGCCCTGACGCCTAATAGGCCGACTGCAGACGATGTGCTTCCGGGGACGGCCTTGCAGATTGCGGTCGTTCGTCCTCCGACCGCTGTCCTAGACATTCAGGTACGGATAGCCCCCATTGCGAAGGACTGATCAGGCAGCAGATGGCGCGAGCGCGACTACCAAACGAATCGCTATACTTCGACAGACATGGCTTGCGTGGGATGCTATGCGTGGGATGAATAACATGCAGGGTTTCGGGGAAAACTGTGCGAATCGCTCGTGTCCAGATTGAGAATTTTCGGGGAATCAAGCGGGCTGAGATCTTTTTCTCTGGAACTTCCGTCCTGCTTGGCGACAACAACACCGGAAAGTCGACAGTATTTGAAGCAATAGAGCTTGCCATCGGTGCGGACCGATTGGCGAGGACGCAGGCCATTGACGAACACGACTTTTATGGCGGCGATTATCTGCCTGTGGAAGGCGGTCCACAAAAGCGCATCGTGGTCGAAGTCGTCATCGCTGGCCTCGATGAGCAGCACTGCACGAAGTTCCGCAACAATCTCGAATTCTGGCGGCAGGCCGACCGCTCACTTCTCGGGCCCGGCCAGGGCGCAAACCTCGGTCAGCCGGGGATCGAGCCGGCGGTCCGCATCCGCTTCGAAGGGGCCTACGACCCGGAGAACGACGACTTCATGGCCAAGACATGGTTCGCCGTACCACGACATGAGGACGGGGCGCCAATCAATGAGTGCCGGTCCAGCGACAAACGGGAATTCGGTTTTCTTCACCTTCGTGCCCTGCGAACCGGAAACCGGGCGCTCTCCATGGAGCGCGGTTCGCTCCTCGACATCATCCTCAAGACCTACGAAGTGCGCACCCGCATGTGGGAAGGCCTGCTTCGGCAGCTCCGTGACCTCGACGTCGTCGGCGCCAATGATCCCGAATTCGGTCGCATCCTGACAGCCATTCGCGACGCCATGCGCGACATCGTCCCAGGCGAATGGGCCGATGCGCCTCATCTTCGTGTGTCGGAACTGACGCGCGAAGATCTCCGGCGCGTCCTGAAATCCTTCCTCGCAACCGGTGTTCCCGGCTACGCCGCTCCCTTTCAGCACCAAGGCTCAGGCACGATCAATGCACTCGTGCTCGCCATGCTGGGGTTGATTGCCGAGCGTCGCAACGGCCGCGTCATCTTTGCCATGGAGGAGCCCGAACTCTCGCTGCCACCCCATGTTCAGAAGCGCGTCGTCGATAAGGTCAGAGGCATCGCAGCCCAAGCCCTCTTCACCTCGCACTCTCCTTATGTGATCGAGCAGTTTCAGCCGGAACAGATGATGGTGATGACCCGCAACGCAGCGGGTATCCTCACGGCATCGAATATAGCGCTTCCCGAGAATCTGAAGCTCAAGACGTTTCGCGATGGCTTTCGGACGCGCTTCTGCGAGGCGATGCTCGCCCGGCGTGTCATCGTGGTTGAGGGAAAGACCGAGCTGGTCGCCTATAGCGCGGTTGCCCGGCGTGCCGCAGAGCTCGCACCAGCAGACTACCAGCGGTTGGACGCACTCGGATGGGTACCGTTCGACGCCGGCGGCCAAACCGCGGTCGCTTCATTTGCCGCGTTCTTTCGAAGCCTCGGGAAAACCGTCGCCACGATCTTCGACCAACAAGCTGACGCCGAGCGCCAGGAGATCGTCGCCTCCTGCGACGCCGCCTTTGAACAGCCCTATGCCGGCTTCGAGCACCTGCTTGCGGCCGAGGTGTCGGTTGCGATGCAAGCCTGGTTCGTCCAGTTCTTCGTCGGTGCCGGTGAATGGCCGCAGGCTTTGAATCATCTCTTGCCTCCACTAGGCTCGCCGGAAGAGAACTATCGACCTGCCTTTGTGGCCTTGTTCAAGCACAAGAAGGGCGACGATTATCTCACCGTCTTCCTGGATCTATGCCAAATCGGGCATTTTCCGCCGACCATGCTGCGGGTCATCACGGCACTCAAGAATCTGGCCGCGCCACCACCCCCGCCACCGCCACCTCCGCCGGCACAACCCGATATCTTTGAGTGACCGCAATGGCGTTGGTCCTATGCGAACACAGACAACGCCTGCTCCGGACAGAGGGCAATATCCTGGTCCGGGGCGGCGCCGGATCGGGCAAGACCACGATCGCACTCGCCAAAGCATGTGCCGATCTCGATGCGGCGCGGTTGGGCCCGCTGGGAAAGGCGCTATTCCTGAGTTTCGCGCGGGCGACTGTAGCGCGCGTCGCGGAACAGGCGACCGCCACACTGCCTCGCACACTGATGTCACGTATCGAGATCAACACCTATCACGGCTTCGCCTGGACGATACTGAAGAGCCACGGCTACCTGATCTGCGCCAAACAAGGCGTGTCTCTACTTTTGCCTGCCCAGGCCCGGGCGCATCTCGCAGGTCTCGATGGCAACGCCCGATCGGCCCGGCAAAGGGAGTTATTCGACAGGCAAGGTCTGATCGCCTTCGACCTCTTTCCGGTCTTGTTGACCGAGCTCTTCCAAGCAGCGCCCCTGCTCGCGAGAGCTTACGCCAGGGCCTATCCGCTGATCATCGTCGACGAGTTTCAGGACACGAATGCCGAAGAGTGGCAAATGATCAGCCAGCTTGGACAGCATAGCCGCCTTATCGCGCTCGGCGACCCGAAACAGAGGATCTACGACTTCAAAGGCGCGCACCCGGGCCGGTTCGATGATTTTGTCGCAGCGTTCAACCCCACGCCCTTTGATTTCGCCGGGGAGAACAATCGTAGCCCCGGCACGGCAATCGCTCAGTTCGCCAATGACATTGTCGCCGGAGAATATACGGCTGCTGCTTATGCAGGCGTTTCAGTTTCGCGCTATCGTGGGCGCAGCCTCCGCCCGCTCAAACAGGAAATCCTGCGAGCCGTTGCTCGGCTGCGCCGGAACGCGGAATGGTCCTTGGCGGTCCTCGTACCCGCCAACGTCCTGGCCGTCAGGGTCTTTGACTACATGGCCGAGGCGGCGCATGGATTTCCGTCCTATCCGGTCGACATCTTGGTAGCAGCCGAAGGCCCAATGCTGGCTGCAGACCTGATTGCGCTGCTGATGGAACCGCGACCAAGCGAGCAGGCCCATGCCGCGGCCATCCTGGAGGGGTTGGCTGCATTCGAACTCGGTCGCTCAGAAGAGGCATCCGCGACGGCGATCCGAAAGGCAGGCCGGTACAGAGAGATCGCCCAAGCCGTTCGGGGTCGGGGTCTGGACGGGCTCGGAGCACGTGGTATCGGCCCGGGCGTCGGAAGCCTGTTGACCAGCATGGCGGCGATCCAGCTGACCGGGGATCCCATGACGGATTGGAGGGCCGTGCGCGCCCAACTCGACGCGAGCGGCCGCGACGAGCTCAGGGCGCTCGCGAAGGAAGCCCGCCACATGCGTCTGCTGAGGCGCGGCGCCCAAATCGAATCCAGACTCGCCGAGGACTGGCGCACTTATGGCAGCTACAACAATGCTCGAGCCTTGCTGGCCGCCGCCGTAGTCGAGGACCAGTTCGCCGCCACCACCCGCCCCCAGCAGGGCGTGACCGTGATGACCATCCATAAGGCGAAGGGGAAGGAATTCGATGAAGTCATAGTCTTCGAGGGCCTGTTCTCCCGCTATGTGCAGAGACCCAGCGCCGACGGCGAGCGTTCTGCGCGCTTCAACCTCCACGTCGCCGCCACCCGTGCACGGCGCGCCGTGACCATCATGACGCCCGAAAACCAACCCTGTCATATCCTTCCCTGAGGAAGCCACCGTGAACGACAAGCCGCGCAAGCACCACTTCGTCCCGCAATTTTGGATACGCCGCTTCGCCGGCACGGATGGAAAGCTCTGGGCATATGATCACGATAATGGCCGGATCAGCGAACGCTCCTCCAAGCAGTTGATGCAGATTTTCAACCTCTACACTGTTCAGCCGTCAGGCGCCGACGACACGACGCTGGAAACCGTCGATCTCAACCGGATCGATTCCGAGGGCAGCGCGGTTTTCGATCGCATTCTCAAGGGCGATCTAACCCAACCGGCGAAGGAGGCGTTTGCCTCTTTCCTGGCCGCCCAGGTTCTACGCGACCCCGACATTGTAACGTCTTACAATCCCCGTGCTCAGGCGTTGACCCTGAACTTGTTGGCCGCCTTCGACGCCCCGGACTTCGACACGTTTCGTAAGGCATGGGAGGCCCAATATCCCGGCGCGTCAGTCACCGAAGCCGAATTTAATCATATTCACTCGTTGAGTTTGCAGGGCGCCGAAAATGCTCTTGAGGCCATCATTGCAGCTCTCGATGACAGCGAAGGCCTGCCTGAGCTTCCATTCACGGACGCTGTGCGCAGTCCCGACAGCCGAAACATCATTCGCGACCATCTCCTCTCGCTAGACTGGGCCCTGAAGACAGATGCTGCCGCTCGCTTCATCCTGGGTGACACCGGGGTGCTTTACAACAAAGGTGCAATGCAGACCTTATCGGCTCCTCTATCTCGCGGTGCGGCCCTGCTTCTCACGCCATCCGACAATCCGAAGCCGGGCATTTCCTCAGTTGCAGCGGCGGACCATGACGTCCAAAACCTCAATATTGAGACTGCTGCCCGCTCGCGGCGCTGGATCGTTGGCGACCCGTCACAGTTGGAACGGCTTAGGTCGCAGGTTGGGAGCAGACTACTGCCGGATCCACGCAAAGTCTAAGCGGACGCACTCGGCTCATTGGCGCATGCTGTAGCTGGCGGCGATGCGGAATGGACCGCAGGAGACCCTCAATGTTCAAACAAGGTCCACAGCATGCCCTATGACTTGAGACGCTCGATCATCGATCAGGACGCACTCCCGGAAGACTTCCCCACGCATCGTCACGCAGGAGCCTTCTGGGAAGTACTAGGCCGGACCGTTGCGACTTTTGGCTTCCTCGAAGAGACGATTGCTAAAGCGATCTTCGCGTTCACCGGCACGCGCGACGTACCTGCGCAAGAGATCGAGGCGGAATTCGAGAAGTGGCTGTCAACCTTGCAAAAGGCGCTGAGCGATCCCTTGGGAGGTTTGATCGACGCTTACGGCAAGGCCGCGCGCCAACATCCCAATACGACAATTACCAACCTCCAGGATCTTCTCGATGATTTGCGAAGAGCCGCGGAGCTGCGCAACGTGCTGTGCCACGGCTCTTGGCGCATTCCGGATTCTGCAGGTCGATCAATCCCGTTCTACGTTGACCGTAAGAACCGGGTCTTCGAAACACCAATCGACGTCGCCTATCTCGATCAGGTTCGTGGGCACGTCGTCGAGCTCGCATGCGCAGTAATGGATACTGTTGGTCATATGGGCTGGCAGTTTCCCGGTTCGCGCGGCCCCGGAAAACAGGTGGTGGGATAAACGCGAGACTTCTCGTGGCTGGCGCTGGCTGCGCCGAGTGTCTTCCGGAGACTCGGCTGCAACGTCCGCTTTCGGCTGAAGACACAGTTTGCCTGAACGTCCGCAATGAGGCGCAAAGCAGTCAACTCGTCTGGATTAGAAGGATCACTCGAAGCGTTCGCAGAAAATCCGATTGCGCTTCTCTTCAGACGCGGCGCTTGGATGATATCGCCAAACGGCAGTTTGCTGTCATCGCGCTCCCCCGCAACGTTGACGGAATTTCGCAGCGCGCGTTCATGGCAGAATGGATCCAGCAGGATAACCCGGAACGGAACCCTTTCGCACAACCGCTGTCTGACGGCTGGCCAGTGACGTTGCAATCCAATCGATAAATAAGACGCTCCTGAGTTCGCCGCCAGCGACATCGTGTGGGGCATTGTTTATTGTGAGCGCCGTGTCATTGTTGCGCCGGTTCTGATCTGCAAGCCGCTGCATGTTATACAAATCTGTCACGCCATATGAGACGGCTGCGTCCGCTAATTTGTCCGCTAGGGTATTGTGTGCCAAAAGTCCCATAGGTTGTGGCTCAGAATGGGCCCAACGCACAGCTGCGAACATGCCCATAACGATGGCCGCGACAATCACATATGCCCACCATGGCGCGTTCACAAAGCTGGTAAGCCACGTCGCACCGAACGCACTTACGACGAAAACGAGAGCTTCGATGAAAAGACTGAGCTTGTACACATTCAGTCGTCTCATTTTCTCATCCACCCCACCAAAGCTTGGTGCGCTACTGCGACAGAGCTCTAACATATTGACTAGCGCTCACTATTTGTATGCTGAACAGTCTCGCCTGAGTATATGTTTTAGCTAGTCGCTAATTAGACGGAATCCTGCCAGTCTGCATTTCCCCCCCTTACCTGATGTAGAGCAGCTTCCAAGTGAGAATTAGTACCCAGGATCGGGCCGACACGAACATGCGCTGAAGGAACGGCCACTGGGACCATGATGCTACTCGAATGCAAAATAGTGTCAGAACGTCCCGGGAAGGCTGCAGGCAGGGGATGTCAGGTCGATCAGCCTGTAGATATGGTACCGCCCATTCGCCGAGACTTCGCGATGGGTATAGGAGGTGGGAATTCTTGCTTTGAGATGGACGCGGCTGTCGGAGCAGGCGAGCACGGCAGCAGCGATGGCCTGAACCTTCGGGCCGCTGACAAAAACGTTCACCACCGCACGCGAGCCGAACCCGTCGAGATAGGTCTCGAAAGCATCGAGGTGGGCCATCAGCCCGAAAGCCTGGATGTCGCGAACTTCGCCATCTTCGAGCCGGTGGGTTTCACGTACCTTGGCCACCTGCTGATCGAGCAAAGCATCGATATGCGCATTCTTTTCGCTTCTTGGCACGAGGAGCGAGATCCGTTCCGGACTGACGATATCGATCAATCCGTAGAATACGTCGGCATCTCCTCCGATCCCCACGAGCAGGACTTTCTCTTCGCCCATTCCTCCGCTGCCTTGAAGATGAGGGACGGTGACGTATCGGTCCAAGCCGCTGGAAAAATCCTCTTTGCCGCTCGCGTTCCCGTAGATACCTTCGGCGTACCCGAACTCGAGAGACTGAATCGACATTTTCTTGAATGCCACCGCAATCAGCCATTGGATGTAGATTCGCGGCATCGTCGAGCACTCGACGAAAACCCTCCGCAGGCTTCCTTCGTATGAGCCACATGAAGCGGCCATTTGAGTGAGCAGGTGGTCGAGGAGATTGATGTTTTTCTGATACTCGATGGAAGGCTCGAGGGTGATCACAGTCACTTCGACGCCCCATCGGTTACCCATTGCGATGAGCCTTCGCCGGTTTTCTTCGACGGCTGGGACGTTCGCTTCCTTCAGAGCAAAGTCCAGAACCACGATCTTGCCGACCTTCAGGTCAAGATGGTTTTCGAACGCGGCGAAGCGCGTTTCCCAGCCAAGCGCGACGATGGCGATATCTGCCTCTATCGTTTCGCATGTACCGGGATCTCTCGCCTTCTCGGTGACGGCCAGATGGCCGAAGACTCGATACTCGACAGTTGAAGCGGTCATTCGAGATCGTTCTCGAAAAGCGAGTGCTGGAATTCGGTCTTGAGTGCGGGCCGCGCGACGAGCTCCTTAAACACCGAGTCGGCCCAGTCTTCTGGGAGCCGATGCCTGGTAAAAAGCAGGTCGACCATCCGCGCCGCAGGGATTGTGTTGATTTCGTACGGGCCGCGATAGGAGAACCCGAAGTAAGGTGCAAATCGCCGATGCAATCTGATCATCATCTCCTTCGATGCGGGATCGGCGCGGTCCACCTCAAGGTTGCCGGCGGCGGAGACCTCCCGGATAAACCCATCCCTTTCCGCCCGACGCAGGACCTCGTCCAGTTTTCCGCTGGGTTGCTCTAGTCGGTTCACCAGCGAGCGCATTTCATTTAGATCGACCCTGAAAATGCCTCTCTCTGTCGTTCCTAGAGCATTTTCTTCGGCAAACTCTGTCTGGAGGCGAGCGGTCAGGTAACCTAACGCCCGCACCATACGCACGCTCTCTTCTTCGTACGGATGTGAAAGCGCCTGAAGTCCATCAAGCTTCCGTTGAGAGGCGGCGTTCACAGCCTGTCTCTGCTGTTCGAGATGAATCTGCAAATCCGAGTTGATGAATTCCACCAGTTTTCGTGGATCGCTGGAATTCGGAACACTGCGGCGGAAGATCTCTCCCATTATATCGAGGAAATCGCGTATACAGACATCGCTCAATGATGTGATGATCTGGTGCCCTACATACGGGTAGTCATGCAGACCGAGCATTTGACACGCTTTCAGAAAAGCCCATCCCTGTTTCCGGGCGATCGACCTCTTCAGATTCGAAGCATCCGCCTTGCTCATGGGCCGGCGCTTGATTTCCGGGTTCATGAGCGCGAGCGCCAGTCCTTCGGCATAAGGGCGCGCTTTTCGATCAAGAAGAAATTGCTGCTGATCCACCGTCCTCAAATTCACGGAGAGGAATTCACGTGCTGCATCAGCGAGTGCCACAAGCTCTTCTCTGCCCTCGGAATGACCCGATATGATAACCCGCTCGATGATGTCATTGACGGAAAGCCGCCCCAGCCGGCTTTTGAGCGAAAACGCGCTGAGCGCATCGTTGCGTTTGAGATCACTCCGCAGATGGTCAGGAAGCGCATAGTAGAGCCGAAGCGACGACACGTTCTCGCACAGCGTGGCGAACTCCCTCGGATCGACTGAATCAAGATTCTCGACGTCCCGGTCAGCATTCGAGAGCGACTGGCCGGGTATGATCGTCCGGATCGTGTCGTAGAGGCCGCCGATGTAGGCGAGGACCCATTTCACGTTGCCGCGCGTCTTCCTCACCAACGTGTTCAGGAACTGCTGCTGGAGCGGTGTCAGTGCTTCACAGTCGTCAATTAGGATTTTGAAGAAGGGCGCCCTGTCACCGGCGAAAGATGGGCCATTCAAAAGTGGAGTGATCGCGGTCGCGACCTTATTAATGATAGCGCCAGGGTCTGTCGCTCTGAAGCCGGCCGCTCCGGCATCGGCGGCAAAGAAGAACGCGTTGAAGCATTCGTCGACGTAACGGGTCACCCCACCCCGCAGCTCATCGATGCTGAAGAAGTCGAGACGAGCAGGTTGGGGTATGAAGTGCAGCACTTCGCGATGCAGTGCCAGGGCGACGTCCCTATCTTCGGAGGCCCGGTATTTCAAGTGGCCGTCGCGTCTGAGCTGGCCGATGCTGTCGAGCAGGCGTTCGACTATCTTGAGCTCCAGATAGTGAGAGAAGATTACAAATTGCCGCGGGATCACGGCGGCCGTATCGAACCGTATGTGCTCCGGAATGAGGTTCAGAACCGCGTTGTCGATTAGGGGCGAGAATGTCTCATTGAGCTGGAAGAAGACGCCATACCAGCCGAGCTTGCCAACTTGGTCCGCGAGACTTTTGTCTTCGAGGATATGGACTGTGGAAAGCGAGCGAAGAATGCTGGTCTTGCCACTGCCTCTCGTCCCTGCGACGAAGACCGGCTTGGCAGCGGCAGAAATCAAGGCCGACTTCTGACTGAACCACAGTATCGGGCGGCTTTCGTACTCGATCCTGTTGGGGCCGAACGGATTCTGCATCGCTATTCGTCCCTTACCTTAATGCGCCAAGCCGAGTTTGCCTTCGTGAGGCCATCTATCTCGACGGCGCGCGCCGCTTGGAGCATCAGAAGAGAGTCTTCCAGATCTAGCCCGAGCTCGGCGGAGGCGGCAATCTCAGTGATCTCGTCCCAGAAGAGTAACCCAGTCCCGCGCCTGTTGGCATGGTCGCGGAGTCGGCGCAGCAGGTCAAACGTGTCGTTGTTCAAAAAGGCCTTGCCGTTGGACATTGTCGAGATAAAGCAATGTTCGCCTTCAATGACCGTCCCGTCGGCGACATTGGTCCGGTAGGGTATAAGTCGGATGCCGACGAGCTCTCCCTGATCGGTCGTGAAGAAGACGAGCTCATTGAAACCTGACTGTATCTCTGGTGCTGAGATGCAGATCAATTTGCCGTCCGGAAACCTTGGATCGTTGACGATCTCGACCGGATCGGCATGTATGTGCCCATGCAGATAGACGATAGGCTTGTTGCCCTGCAGCAGCTGAGTTCTGACAAATCCGCTGTTGAGCATCTCCGCGTATGGCGTAATGCGCGGAGTCTTCTGTGGCAGCAGATTGTGATGGCCGACCATGATGCCAAAACGTATGCCGGGCTGCTGGAGCAATTCCTGTAGGCCTGCTAGCATCTCACGCGAGATGTATGGCGTGTCCATCTGACCGTAATACTCGTCGTCGGACGCCTCCTTGTCTGGATCGCTGGGAGGTGTCGCGGGCGAATGTCCAGAGGTGTCCGGCGAGCCGAGATCTACGGGTTCTGTAGAAGGACTGAGTGCCTCGAGACGATCACGAAGGAACGCAGGAAGGTTCTGAAGCTCCCAACTGCCTATCGCTGTGTTGACGAGGATGAAGTTTGCGCCAGTGGATCCTGTCGGAAGTCTGAAATGCACGGGCTGGTCCACGGGAACGGTCTGCCAACCGAAGCGGGCGGCTAAACTCGCCATTTCGCTGAATTTCTCAGTCGGTCCAAGTTCGCGCGCGTCATCACGGTTCACATCGTGATTTCCCGGTACGAATATCAACGGAAGCGCCTTTGAACTGCGTCCCTGTGCGCGGCAAAGCAACGTAAAATGCTGGAATGCCGAAGCGATGAACGTCTTGTCGCCACGGCTCGTGAAATCCCCCATGAAGGCGATCGAATCCAGGGGCTTCGAAGTCGTCAGCCGCCGAAGTTTCGTCAAGACGGCACGCAGCGAAGACGCGCGCAGCTTCTGCGTTATTTTCGGAGCGAACTTGCTATCCTTGGCATCGATGTTGCTGGAGGAAGGATGCCAGTCCGGATAGTGAATATCGCCAACTTGAAGGATTCGCACCCGCCGCATAACTCGCCCCCTGCCGAGAGCCATAGACTAATCCGTTCGCTTTTGCCAAGCGCGAACGATCATCCGACCGCATCGCCAGGGAAAGCGCGCTTATCTTTTTGTTGGTAATGCAGACGCACGACGCAATTGTGCGCTCGGTTGCTTGACTGCCCACGAAATGGGCACTCAATCTGGGCGCATGGCTTATGATTTCTCGAGTTTGTCCCATAACGAGTTTGAGGATTTAGCCCGCGACCTCGTAGGTCGCGAGATCGACAAGCGTTTCGAGGCCTTTCCCGAGGGACCGGACGACGCGATGGATGGTCGACATGCCCTTGCCGGCGGCGACATTGTGCTGCAGGCGAAGCACTACCAGCGGTCGGGCTTCTCGGCGCTGAAATCCAAGATGAAGAGCGAGCGCACAGCCATCGATGACCTAGCGCCGTCGCGATACATCCTCGTCACGTCGGCTTCGCTCACGCCAAAAAACAAAACGGCATTGGCGGAGATCGTCGGGCCTGCGCTGCAAGGTCCCGGCGACATATTCGGACCCGGCGATCTCAATGCGCTGCTGCGCAAATATCCAGAGATCGAGAAAGCTCATCAGAAGCTTTGGGCGCAAAGCACTCCCGTTCTGAAATCGGTGATCAAAGAAGCGTTCGAAGAGGCGCTCGGGAAGTCAGGACCGGTACCTCCTGTCCTCGCCAATCTGCTGCCGCCGGCGCAAGGAACCGCGCCTGGCGCGGCTGCCGCGCCAGCGGTGCGCGACACGATCTTTCTGCTCAAGGCCTCGCTGATCGACGACGAACTTGCGCTGTGGCTGGGTCCCAAGCTCGAGGCTGAAGGCTATCGGGTTTTCGCCGACATCCTGACTCTGCAGCCGGGCGACAAATTGCGGCGACAGGTGAATCAGGCTTTGCAGTATCGCGCGGCGAAAGTCCTCCTCGTCTTGCGCGACGCGACTCTCGCCGATCAGCACGTGCAGGACGATCTCGACGTTGCCCTGGAGGTGGCTAAGGAAATCGACGATCCGCGCTTCATCATCCCGCTGCGTCTCGAGCAGGGGAAGAAGGTCAAAGGTCTCGGGGATGCGATGCCAGTCGATTTCGCCCGTGGCTGGGGAGAAGGCGTGGCCAGCCTCCTTGATGCCCTGCAAAGGCAGAAAGTTCCGCGATCCGGCGGTTCCGCAGTGATCGATCCGAACTGGGAAACCTTCCGCCGCCGCGGCGCGGTCCCGATCGTCGACGAAGCTGAGCGCTTGACATCGAACTGGCTGCGCGCCGGAGAGGCGCCCGATGTCATTCGCTACTACGAGAGTATTGGAGCGATCGACAGTCGGTTGCTTGATCGGGCGATCGAACAGTTCAAGTATCCATGCACTCTGCAGGGCACTGGCTTCATCACCTTTGCGGACCAGACCGAGATCAACATCGCGTTCGTATCCGCTGGCCGTTTTCAGATGAAGCACGAGATCCCGTTGCTGGATTTCGTCGAGAACGGTTACTCGAGGCTTGGCATCGGGCGTCAGGTCGCATCGAACCTGGTCATTGTGATGATCAAGCAGGCCTGGTTCTCCTTCTGCAGGGAGAAGGGCTTCGTCGAATATCACTACTCCAACGCGATCGGCTTCCACGCGTCGGCCGCGCAGGTACGGACCGGCCAACGCATTCCTTGGGGCAGGCAGGGGGATCAGCGGTCCTCGGTGCTGCGCAACGTGGCCAAGGGGCATATCTGGCAGTTCGGCGTCACCGCGTTGCCCTATTTCTGGCCGTTCTGGCATATGAAGCTAAAGGCGCGGGTTTTGTTCTCCCTCGACAACGACACGCCGGCCGGGCTCCATATCGACGATCCCAAGAAGCTGCATCGCCTGCGACGCAGCGTCTGCAAGGGATGGCGAAACAAGCAATGGCAGGGCCGCATGCTTGCTTTCCTTGAGCTCCTGTCCGGCGACAGCGCGAACATCCGCCTGGCGCTCGCGCAAAACGCCGAGCTGGTGATCGAGGCCGCGCCGATGCTGTTTACATCGCCGGTGAGCACAGCACTTCCCGATGTTCTCGATCCCGAGGAAGAAGAGGCCGACGTCAGCACGCTGGGTCGCCCGGATAACGATGACGAGGCCGATGAATGAAGTTTCCTGAGAAATCGCTCCAGGTTGAACACTTCAACGAGCCGTTACTGGAATTCGCCTATGCGCAGCGCAGTCCTCACCCGAAGGATGGTTTGTTCCTCTACGGGCCTCACGCTAAGGCGAAGAGGACGCGCGAAATCCGTGTCGGGGTGGTCGGCACCAGCGATGGCATTGCGCATTTTCGTACCTGGGCGCGCAAGCTGAAGTCCGTCGTTCCGCTTCCACCGCCCGGAAAGGGTGAGAAGGCCGATCGCCTGCATCTGGCGAACTTCCCTGGGCTCGAGGAGGCCTTCGGGATATCGTTCGATCCGGATGAATGCAGTGCGCTGTCGATCCAGCTGAAGGATATTGAGCGCGCCACGCGCATCTTCAATCTCAATGAGGCCGTCGACAAGGTCGCCCGCCTCTACATCGATCGTGTCGAGCAGCATCGCCGCAACGACGAGCGATCAATCGACGTCTGGGTCCTTGTTCTGCCGGACATCGTCTATGAGCGCTGCCGGCGGCAATCTAAGCGCACCGGCCTTGCGATGGAGCTGGGCGACTTCAAGAAGCGACAGAAGGCGAAAGAAAACCTGCCGCTGTTGTCCGCCATGGGCGCCATCGATCAGTCCGACGAGGCGATCTTCGAGGATGTCCCCGACTTCCATCGCAGGATCAAGGCCGAGTTCCTGAGGATCGCGCCGACGCAGCTGGTGCGCGAGACGACGCTCGCGCCCGGCGCCTTCCTCAACAAGGCCAACTACCCCACCCGTAAGACGCAGGATGCAGCAACGGTCGCATGGAATCTCGCCACCGGGCTCTACTATAAGACGCAGCCGAAACCGCCATGGCGGTTGGCGGACGTGCGGCCCGGCGTTTGCTACATCGGCATGGTCTACAAGAGCCTGCCGAACGATCCTGACGGGCACGCCTGCTCCGCCGCTCAGATGTTCCTCAACGAGGGTGACGGCGTCGTTTTCCGCGGCGCCAATGGTCCGTGGAAGACCGGTGACTACGAGTATCATCTCAAGGCGCCGGCGGCTAAGGACTTGCTTGAACTCGTGCTGAAAACCTACAGTGAAGAGCATGGCGGCCCGCCGAAGGAGCTGTTCATTCACGGACAGACCTATTTCAACGATGAAGAGTGGAATGCGTTCGTCGCGGCCGCGCCGAAGGAGACAAATGTCGTCGGCGTGAGGATCCGACCAACTGGGGGCGAGACCAAGCTCTTTCGGGATGGCGACTATCCGGTGCTGCGCGGCACAGCGCTCTTGCTCGACGATCAGACGGCGTATCTGTGGACGACAGGCTACGTGCCGCAGCTCGACACCTACATTGGACCCGAGACGCCCAACCCGCTTCACATCACGGTGATGCGGTCCAAGAAACCCAAACCGAAAATCAGCACCGTGCTTGAAGACATCATGGGTCTCACCAAGATCAACTACAACTCGTGCAACTTCAACGATGGGCTGCCGGTTACGGTTCGCTTTGCGAAGATGGTCGGCGATGTCCTGACAATGGGGTCGGCCAAGGGCGAGAAACGCCAGCCGTTCAAGTTCTATGTCTGAACATGAATTGAAAGTTCGAAAGCCACAAGCGCTTGCGGCGTTGAGCGGCTGCAGGTATGTTTTCAAGAAATTGCTTGGCTGCTATCCGTGTCGCACCACCTCTTCCAGCCATGTCTGCTTTCCGGCTGCGTCTGCGTTCAGCTCAAGGGCTGAAACCACTTGCCGACTACCAGCCCACACGCTCCTAGTGGCTTTGTGCCCGAATGAACTCCCTCGGGAAGCCCTTTCTGAGCGCTGGCGCGGTGATGCGGCGATAGCCATAGGTGGGTGCTCGTCGACCAAAGGGCGAATGAGCGGCAGCAGCCCTGCATGAAAAACGACAAGCGAGATACGCTTCCAGTCCGGAGCGCGAAGATCGCTTCCTCGACGTCTATGTGCAGGTCAACACGTCTGGCGAGTACAGCAAGTTCGGCCTCCATCCGAACGCAGTGCTGCCCTTCGTGGAGACTCTCGATCAGCTTCCCCGTCTCCGGCCATGCGGGTTGATGACACTTGCGCTGTTTTCCTCCGACATGGCTAAGGTGCGGGCTTGCTTCATTCTGCTGCGCGGGCTGCGGGGACAAAGCCGTGAAGCATAACGCCGCGCTGACCGGGCTCTCCATGGGCATGACCGGAGACTTCGAGGAAGCCATAGAGGAAGGCGCCACTGTCGTGCGCGTTGGTCAGGCCATCTTCGGCAAACGGCCGACGCCTGACGGCCACTACTGGCCGGGTTTCGCCCCCAACCGATCGAGGGATTGAACCATGACTTCAAACGGCCTGTCTGCTTTTTCGATTACCGCCGCCGATCATTCCGGCCGGTCGAGATTTACGCGTCAGGGAAACGGTCAGCCGGCTGATCGCGGCTGAGGTCGCTTCCCGCGGCCTGCCAGCCCACGCAATCGCGCGACGCAAGCGACCTTTCTGAGCGTCCCGCGCAAGCTTATGGTCACTTGGGGATTTCGACATGGCCGCCGCGCACCTATAGCTACGACCTGCTTTGCATTGAGATCAGGGCAAGCTGGACGCCACCGATGTCCAGGGCGTGTTCGCCGTCCGCTCAATCACCGTGATGAATGTCGCCGCACTCTGCTGGAAACGATTCTGGTTTCCGCTCTGGAGGTGGCGAACGCCATGGCCGTCCTGGGTGAGCAAAGTCCCTCGGATATTTCAGGTGAACCTGGCCCAGCTCTAGGAGCGCGTGATCCAGTCCGCAATGATGGCCTAGTGCTCCATCCAGTCCTCGAACACGGCGAGGCAGTTATGAGATGAGCAACGTCGGCCCGATCATCGGCCGTCACGCGCCGCGACTTCGCCGAGACGATCAGGTTCATTCAGCAAGCCGAGAATCCGAGCGATGAGGACCTGGATTCCGGGACTACATGAATCCACCCGACGTGGAGCCATGCAAAGGGTTGACCGTGAGCGAAGAGAACGGGTCCTAAAAGACCCAAGAGGCAGAAGCCTTCGAGACACAGTCGCGAAGTCGGTGTGCTCGTGAGCAAGACCTAGGCTTGCCGACCATCGCAAAGTTCGCCGGTTGGTCAAAAGAGACGATGGGTCGTAGTTGAGAGCTATACACAGATCGGAGCAGATGCGCGATCATTGGCCCGAAGGAGCCCTTCGGTATGCAAATGGTCAAACGGCAGAAGCAAACTCAACGCGAAAGCTGCCAGGGCATAGAGGCCGCGCCAGCGGATCGCCCCCTTCCCGTTCTACCGCACATTGAGGCGCGACAGGTCGTGCGAACTGTTCGCCGATCGCAATTGCGAGGCATCGTCCCACTATCGGACACGACCATTTATGAAATGGAACAACGAGGCGAGTTTCCCCGAAGGTTCAATCTGACCCCCCGCTGCGTTGTTTGGGACCTGGGAGAAGTCGAAGCGTGGATTCAGGAACGGCGGAATGCGTCCTCTGCTGGTTCAATCGAACTCACCCGGGGACCAGACGTGCGGTCGCGAAAGACGAGACCCGTCAAATCGGATCGAGGATGACGACTGCCCCGGAAATCGGCTGCAGTGTGGGTGCGTGTTTATTGCCAGCCGCCCATGCTTCAATCATGTCGGCCCATTCCTGCAGCATGTGGCGCCGCTGCGGTTCATATTCAGCCTTGTTATAGACGCCACGGGAGGAGCGACTGTCTTCGTGGGCGAGGCATTTTTCGATCCAGTCGCGATTGAATCCGATCTCGTTGAGGAGCGTGGAACCGGTCCGCCGTAGATCGTGCACCGTAAAGGGAGCAAGCGGCAGATCTTGTTTTTTCGCGCGGTCCACAATCGCCATGGTGATCCGATTGAAAGTCGCGCGCGACATCGGTTCGTCGGCGTCGTAGCGAGATGGAAGCACGTATCGAGAGTTAGCAGCGCAGGTCTTGAGCGCAATCATGATGTCGACGGACTGGCGGGACAGGTAGACGTTATGTGGCTTCTTCCGCTTCATTCGCTCTTTGGGAATGCTCCATACCGCGTTCTCGAAGTCGACCTCATCCCACGTCGCGTCCAGAAGCTCGCTTTTCCGAACCATCGTGAGAAGGATCAGCTTTAGGCCCAGCCGAATGGTTGGCAAAGTCGGCACATTTTCCAACTCTTTCAGCATGGTTCGAATCTCTGCGGGTGACAACGCGCGGTCTTTCGCCTCGAAGGTGGCTATTGACGCCGGTCCTACCTCGTCCGCCGGATTGGCTATCTTCTCGCCGTGCAGAATGGCATAACCATAGACCTGCTTAACGATATCCCGGACGTGAATGGCCGTTGCTGGTGCGCCACGGTCCCTGACTTTTGCGCAGAGCGCCCGCAAGTCGTCCGACGTGATTTCTGTCAGGAGTCTTTTATCCCAAATCGGCAAGATGTCTCGATCGAAGACGGCTTTGCGCATGGAGCGCGTGCTGTCCGCCATCTTCGCCTCTTTAAACCATACTCTGCCGGCATCGCCGAACGTAGCCGTCGCAGACAGGCGCCGCTTGTCACGCTGCTTTTCCTGGGCAGGCGATTTTCCGGCTGCCACCATTTTTCGTGCGGCAAGACAGCGGTCACGCGCCTCTGCTAGCGAGATGCCTCCCTCACCATAGCGACCCAGCGTCACTGTCTCTCGCCGACCATTCACTCGGTAGTCATATCGGAACGATATCTGCCCTGTGGGAGCCACGGTCGCGTACATACCGTCACGATCGGTGACTTTGTATATTTTATCTTTTGGTTTCAGCTTCTTAAGTGCGATGTCGGTTAGCATAGTGGGAGACAGGTGCGCGCATCTAGGGTTGTCCAATGCCTAATTTTACCGTCATTCGTTTTACCGTCAAGGCTTTGTGACGGCCCATTGAATTCAATGCCTTAGCTCGAAAGACGCCAACATGCTTGAGTCGGTGCAGTGACGGCATCAGTCTGCAAGGGACGATGGCGCGAAAAGGAATGCCGTCAGATCTACCGCCAAATGATTCCGCTTAGGGGCGATAGTCAGCGATAGACGTAGAGACGAAAGCAGATAAAATTCAATGCTTAGTGAGGCTTCCTCGATAGCCGCCGAATGCTGGCGAACGACCAATATTTATTCCCACTCGATTGTTCCAGGCGGCTTCGACGTCACGTCGTAGACGACGCGGTTGATGCCGCGGACTTCGTTGATGATGCGGGTGGCAGCAGCCCCCAGGAAGGCCATGTCGTAGTGGTAGAAATCCGCCGTCATGCCGTCGACCGAGGTGACGGCGCGCAGCGCGCAGACGAACTCGTAGGTGCGGCCGTCGCCCATCACGCCGACCGTCTGCACCGGCAGCAGCACGGCGAATGCCTGCCAGATGGCATCGTAGAGGCCGGCCTTGCGGATCTCGTCGAGATAGATGGCGTCGGCTTCGCGCAGGATCTCCAGCTTTTCGCGGGTGATGCCGCCGGGACAGCGGATGGCAAGACCCGGACCTGGAAACGGGTGCCGGCCGATGAAGCTTTCGGGCAGGCCAAGCTCCTTGCCCAGCGCCCTGACCTCGTCCTTGAACAGCTCGCGCAGCGGCTCGACCAGCTGCATGTTCATGCGCGCCGGCAGGCCGCCGACATTGTGGTGCGACTTGATCGTCACCGACGGGCCGCCGGTGAAGGAGACACTTTCGATCACGTCGGGATAGAGCGTGCCTTGCGCCAGGAATTCGGCGCCGCCGAGTTTCTTGGCCTCTTCCTCGAACACCTCGATGAACAGCCGGCCTATGGTCTTGCGTTTTTTCTCCGGATCCGACTCGCCCTCGAGGGCGTCGATGAAACGGTCCGACGCGTTGACCAGAATGAGCGGCAAATTGTAGTGCTCACGGAACATCGCCACCACGCCCGCGGCCTCGTCCTTGCGCATCAGGCCGTGGTCGACAAGGATGCAGGTCAGTTGGTCGCCGACCGCTTCGTGGATCAACAGCGCGGCAACGGAGGAATCGACGCCGCCCGACAGCGCGCAGATGACCTTGCCCTTGCCGACCTGCTTGCGGATCGCCTCGACCGCGTGCTCGCGGTAGGCGCGCATGGTCCAGTCGCCCTCGATGCCGGCGATGTTGTGGACGAAGTTCCTGAGCAGCCGGGCACCGTCGGGCGTATGCACCACCTCGGGGTGGAACATGATGCCGTACATCTTGCGCTCGATGTTGCCGAAGATGGCGAAGGGCGAGCCCTCCGATTTGCCGAACACCTCGAAGCCGTTGGGCAAGGAGATGACGCGGTCGCCATGGCTCATCCACACCTGGTGGCGCTGGCCGGGCGCCCACAGGCCCTCGAACAGCGGGCTGTCCTTCTGGATCTCGACGAAGGCGCGGCCGAATTCGCGATGGTCGGAGCTTTCGGCGACGCCGCCCATCTGCACGCACATAGCCATCTGGCCGTAACAGATGCCGAGCACCGGCACGCCGGCGTCGAAGACGATCTGCGGCGCGCGCGGACTGCCGATATCGCCGGTCGAAGCCGGGCCGCCGGACAGGATCACGGCTTTCGGATTGATGCGCTTGAATGCCGCTTCGGCCGACTGGAACGGCACGATCTCGGAAAACACGCCGGCCTCGCGGATGCGGCGGGCGATGAGCTGGGTGAACTGGCTGCCGAAATCGACAATCAGGACGGTATCGGGATGATTGGCTGTTTTCATGGCGAGCGTTTAGAGAAAGAAATGAGTCGACGCAATGGGTTGCGAGTTTCAGAGCCGTCTGGCGTCTTCATGCGGCGAATCTTTCAGAAGCGTGCCCGAACCGATGGCCTGTTCGAGCCGCATGACGGCCTCCGCCAGCTTCTCATCGATGACTTCAAGATATTCGGTCCAGTCGCCGACATGCCTGAGATCCGCCGCCCCGTCGGAAATGCCGCGCAGCCCGATCAGCGGAATGTCGAACAACTGGCAGGCGCGCAGGCAGGCGAAGGTCTCCATGTCGACCATGTCGGCGTTAACAACATCATAGGCCGCACCGGTGATGATCGCGCCGCCGGTCGATAGCGTCGCCTGCTTGATATCAGGTATCTTGAAGGGCAATGGCACGATCACCGGCAGTTCGAGGAAGGGTGTGGCACCCTTCTCGAAGCCGAGCGGCGAAGCGTCGATGTCACGGTAGCTGACCGAAACCGCCTGGTAGATTCCCGTCTGCTCCAGCGTCCGGCTGCCGGCTGAGCCGAGCGACACGACGAGGTCGGGCAGGGCTTTTTGCGACTTCAGCCAGGAGAGTTCAGCGCCTAGCCTGACGCCGGCCTCGACCGGACCGACACCTGTCATCAATGGCGTGAACAGCTGCTTGAGATGCGGACCGTATTCGGCCTGCGCCGCCATGACGAAGAGGACGTCCTTGCCCGACAGGCGGCGAATTTTATCGGTCATGATGATTTGCTCCTCTCCGCCCGATCACCTGCTTATCTGCGCCGCCGCTCGCCGGGACCCGCTGCCTCCGGCAGCTCCCGGCGTCCGTGGCCTTTCATCGTGCCACCGGCACGATGAATTCGCCTGCGGCGAACCGGCCACTCACCCTTCTATGCCATCACGCCCGACCACCGTCATCATCGTTCCGGTCATGGTGGCGATCAGCTTGGCCTCGCCGTCGGCGGCAAAGGCGTAGGCCTGGCCGTCGGCAACGATGATGGTGCGGCCTGGCTTGGTCACCGAGCCGCGGAACAGGAAGCGCTCGCCCCTGCCCGGCGCCAGCAGGTTGACCTTGAACTCGATGGTCAGCACGCCGGAATTTTCCGGCATCAGCGAAAAGGCGGCATAGCCGCAGGCCGAGTCCAGCGCCGTCGAAATGACGCCGGCATGGAGGAAGCCGTGCTGCTGGGTGAGTGCCGCCGAATAAGGCATCTCGATCTCGATGATGCCGGGCGTCACCAGCGTCAGTTCGGCGCCGATCGTGGCCATCGCCTTCTGGCGCGCGAAGGAGGTCCTGACGCGATCCTCATAATCCGGGGCGGGTACGATCTTTGCTGCCATGGCCGCTGCCTTCCTTTATGCGGATAAGCTTATTGCAGAGGCATGGACGGCAGGCAAATGCTTTTGCTGCACTGCACAATCGACCTGGCCTGCCTGCTGGCGCCACGCATCCGTCAGGAATTGGCGACATCCGATCGGATTCAGGCCGACCTGCGCAACGCACAGAAGTAAAACCCGTCGGTGCCGCTCAGCGCCGGCGACAGCGAGATGTCGCCTTTGGCGCCGATGCGCGCGGCTGCCGGATGGCCGGGAAAACGGCTGTCCCAGAGCTGGCGGTGGTCGACGGGAACAAAGCCGCTGTTACGGTCCCGAAAGGCCGCGATCTGCTCGCCATTCTCCTCATCAAACACCGAGCAGGTGATGTAGACCAGCAGGCCGCCCGGTTTGACATAGGCTTTGGCCGCATCGAGGATCGCCGACTGTTCGCCCTTGCGGGTATCGAGCTGCCTCTGCGTCAGCCGCCATTTGGCGTCGGGGCGGCGCCGCCACGTGCCGCTGCCGGTGCAGGGCGCGTCGACCAGCACGATGTCCATGTGGTTGCCGAGCGGCGCGAGTTCCGCGGGCTTGGTGACCACCTGCACATTGCGGTTTTCCGAACGACGGATGCGGTCGAAGATCGGCGCCAGCCGTGCTTTCTCCGCATCGTGGGCAAAGATCTGGCCGCGATTTTCCATCGAAGCCGACAGTGCCAGTGTCTTGCCGCCGGCGCCGGCGCAGAAATCCAGCACCTGCATGCCGGCTTCGGCCCCGGCAAGGGCGGCCGCGATCTGCGAGCCTTCGTCCTGGACCTCGAACCAGCCCTTCTGGAAGGCCGGTTCGGCCTGCACATTCGGGTGCCGGCCATCGCCGTCGATCGGCGGAATGCGGATGCCGTGCGGGGCGATTGCCGCGGGTTTCGCGCCGGTTCCCGTCAGTTCGGCCAGCACCTTGTCGCGGTTGGCCTGCAAGGTGTTGACCCTGAGGTCGAGCGGCGGGCGCGTTGCCAGCGCGGCGCCCTCGTCGGCCCAGCTCGAGCCGAAGGCTCGCTCGAAAAGCGGCGCGCACCAGTCGGGAACATCCGCCCGCACCGCGTCCGGCGCATCGGCGAGCCGACCGTCGGCGATGGCCTGAAGCTCGGCGGCGGTCAGCAGCGGCGGTGCGAACTTGTCACCATCCAGCGCCTCGTTGAGCGACTGGGCCGTCTGCCCCCATTCGAGCAGCAGGGCGCCGAAGCCAATGGCGCGCGGCGTGTCCTGCCCCAGCAGCCAGCCCGCGGAACGCTTGTGGCGCAAGGCGTCATAGACGATGTTGCCGATGGCCGCACGGTCGCCGCCGCCGGCGAAGCGATGCGACAGGCCCCAATCCTTCAGCGCGTCCGCCACCGGCCGGTGGCGCCGGCCGATGTCTTCCAGCACTTCGATGGCCGCAGCCAGCCTTCCGCCCAGTCGCATTGTCTTGTTCCGTCACGCAGAAAATTATTCCGGCCCTGCTCTAGAGCGCGCAACCGGCGCGCACAAGCAGGTCGGCCGGCACAACCGCTCTGCTTTCCAACTTTTCTGGTTGCGAATACTCTTCCGATTGTGATTCGCGGCGCGAAAAGGTGAACCGGCGGATCGACACGAGGAGAGGGCAATGAAGACTTATCTGGCGGAAGTTCTAGGCACATTTCTATTGGTGTTCATCGGTACGGCTTCTGTCGTGACGGGCGGCTTCGGCGGCGCGCTGCCGCTTGGCCAGGAAGGCATCGGTCTGGCGTTCGGCATCGGCCTCATCGCCGCGGCCTATGCGATCGGCCCCATTTCGGGCGCGCATCTCAACCCGGCGGTGACGCTCGGCGTCTTCCTTGCCGGCCGGCTGCCGGCCAAAGACGTCATCCCCTACTGGATCGCGCAGGTCATCGGCGGCGTCCTTGCTTCACTGGCGTTGTGGATCATCGTCTCCGGCCAGGTTGGCGGACACACCACCGGCTTCGGCGCCAATGGCTGGGATGTGACGAAATGGGGTGTCAGTTCGGCCTTCCTGTGGGAAGTGATCGGCACCTTCACCTTCGTCACCGTGATCCTTGGCGTCACGGCCGAAAAGCACTCGACGGCGTTCGCCGGACTGGTCATCGGCCTGACGCTGGCAGGGCTGCACTTCGCCATCATCCCGGTGACCGGCACGTCGCTCAACCCGGCCCGCTCGATCGGTCCGGCACTGTTTTCGGGAACTGCGGCGATCGGCCAGCTCTGGCTGTTCATCGTGGCACCGCTGATCGGCGGCGCCATTGCCGGCGTTGTCGCCAAGGCGCGCATCTTCGAGAAGGACTGAGCTCTTTGGAAGGCTGAATATGCGAAGGCGCGGGCCATGGCCCGCGCCTTCGCGATTGGCATAATAGAACCGCCAAGTTTTCTATTCCCCAATGACGACTTAAACAGGCTCGGCCTTAGATGGCAACTTTGTGCAGCATCGCTGACGTTGCGACCAGCTTTGCCATTTCCTGAAACCGGCCATTGTGCCACAGATTGATTGGGACCGCAGACGGGCGCTGAGCTTGCTCGGATGCTCGGTTGCAGTCGTGTATGTGCTTTTCCGTGATCGCGGAAGTGAAGCTCCGGATTTTCAGGTGTTGAAGCCGCATTTGCGTAGGGCGACGGATAAGCCGGATTAGACCATTGCGAAGCGATTTCGCCGCCATGACTGAAACGGCTTTTCGATGAAGGTCCAAGACAGTGCGGCGATCGCAAGCGAAAGTACAAGCGTCACGACAAGGACCATGCGCCAGTCGTTGGTGTACATCAACGCCGCTCTGGAAATCGGATAGTGCCATAGATAGACCGAATACGAGATGATGCCGATATAGACGATCGGCCTCCATGCAAAAGCACGGGCTATCATCGTTTCATTGTTGAGCAGCGACACGACGAGGCCGGCCGACGCCATGTCGATAAGCGGTTGCAGATAGGCGGTCGATACAGGCTCTTGTGTTGCCACGAACGCAAGAACCACAAGCGCACCCAAAGACGACAGCCCTACGATATTGGCGTGCCGACCCTTGAGGCCGATGCCCGAAACGGACACTAATGCGCCCAACAGCAGACCAGAGAGCCGAGTGTCGAAACGGAAAGCAGTCATCTCGAACTCGGTGTAGTGATAAGCATTGCCCAGCCGCCAAAGCGTTGCCACGACGAACGCTATCGCAAGCGCCTTGATCCTTGACCTTTGGGCGAGCTTTGCCAGCCCCAGTACCGCCATCGGCCAGATCAGGTAGAAATGCTCCTCGACCGCAAGCGACCATGTGTGACCAAGCAGGGGAATGACGCCATGGAGCGCACTTACATAGTCCGCGAGATACAGAATCGAGATAGCGACGATCAGCCCAATAGGGACGTCCGGCCAGAATAGCGGCCCAATTATCAGGGCTGCGGCAAGCAACATAACAAGGGGCGGCATCAGCCTAACTGAGCGGCGCAGCAGAAACGCTCCGATCGCGATGGTGCCCGTACTGTCGGCCTCTCGCATCAAGAGCGACGTGATCAAAAATCCGCTCAAGACAAAGAAGATGTCAACGCCGATGAAGCCGCCAGGCATCCATGGGCTCTGGGAGTGATGCACGACAACCAGCATCGCGGCGAGTGCCCTGACGCCGTCTAAAGCCGGATTTCGTATCACTCAAGCATTACTCCCGCCAAGAAGACTTTAATCCTACCTTAGAACATCACGGCGGACCAGCCTTCTATGGCTGTCCGGCACCCTAAAAGGCAGGTTGCTTTCGCCCTACGACATTAGCTTTTTCTAACTTAACAGATCGTTCAATGAGGAAAAATTTTCTGCATCTCCTTAGTATAGTTTTAAATGGTTCTCGATATTCACTTCGGACATCACCGTTCGAGTGCAAGGCATGCGCGGAATTCCTGCGGTTTCTTCCAGGCCAATCGCATCATTGGTTAGCGCCGCGACGGTGGGCTCGCTCACCTGGCTCGTATCGCTAATCAATCTCTCGGAGAAAAGGCTGCTTGTCATCCTTGGCCTTTGCGCTCTGTGGGCGCTTCTGTTGCTGGATTGTCAGCAAAGCGCCAAGACAAATTGGCCAAGACGCAGGTGGTTCAGCATCTATCTATCGCTCATCCCCTGCTTCCTGTTTCTTTTCTATGTCTATCTCGAAAGCGTTTTCGGCTATTTCGATTGGGCCGCGATGTTCATGCATATCGGTGCCGGGGTTCTTACCCCCGGCGTCGTTCTTGAATGTTTGATGAACACCGGAAACACGATACTGGTCATCTTGGTCGTGCTTCTCGGTCTCGGCGCGCTAAAGGCGCGCGGCACACTGACAAGGGGATTAGACGTCGCCCTGATGGCGTTCTTCCTGGCGGCAAACCCGATGCTGACGCGCCCGATCGCGGCGGCGGTCCATCTCAACCCGCTGCATGATTTCCTGTCCAAGCACTTCGTCGATATTACCTCGTTGACGAAACCGGCCGCGGGGGCGTCCGTGACCGCCGTGCCGAAGAACCTCATACATATCTTCATCGAGAGCGCCGAACGCACCTACATGAACGAGGCGACGTTTGGCGATGTCATGGGTCCGCTGCTCGAGTTCGACAGGCGTAGCCTCTCAGCGACCAACATGGTGCAGCTGGCCTACACCAACAATTCCATCGCGGGCATGGTCGCCGCGAATTGTGGAACGCCGCTGCTGATGTCGTATTTCACAACCCGCGAGTATCTGGAGGAGAATTCGCAGTTCCTGCCAGGCTTGACCTGCTTGGGCGACGTCCTGAAGTCGCGGGGCTATCGGCAGAGCTTCGTTTCCGGTTGGCCACTCGGCTTCACCGGTCAGGGGGCATTCTATGCCACCCATGGCTACTCATCGCTTTTTGGGGGATCGGAAGTGGTCGCTGCCGTCGCCGGGTCTGGCAGCACTTTTGGCGCCAGCGACGCCCAGGTTCTGGATATGAGTTTCGACATTTTGCGGCGCGCGCAGCGAGACGGCAAACCGCTCGCGCTGACGATCGCCGTCAGTGGTGGGCACGCGATGGACGGCTATCTGACGGACAAATGCATCGGCAAGACCGGACTTTCTCCGCAAGCCCCCAATATTCTCCATGCCGTCAAATGCACGAACATGCTCATCGCGGACTTCATTCACAAAGCCGAGGCAGAAGGGCTGATGGCGAATACCGTTCTGGTGCTGCAAAGCGATCACCTCAGCGCGCCGAGCACGGTGACGGATCAGTTGAACAGGTTTGAAAGACGCAACTTTTTCTCCCTGTCGGGCGATGGCATTCGCCCCAGCACATATGCCGGACTTTCGAGCGTGGTCGATATATTCCCGACTATTTTGGACGCTCTAGGCGTGCCGCTCCCGAATGGCAAGGCTGCATTTGGCGTCTCGCTGCTCGGGGATCGACCGACAATGGTCCAAGCGCTTGGGCAGGCCCAATTCGATGACGCGATCTATGCCGACGATGTTCTCGTCAGATCATTCTGGCAACTGAAGCCGGCACGGACGGCTGCGGCGTCCGAGGCTGAACCTCGTTAATGCGAAGCATATGCCGGCTGAGCACTCGACACCGGTTCGCTTCTTGGTCTCCCCGTACCGAAACCGGACGTTCCACGATGTGCATCCAGCCGTCGGCATCATCCCCTCGCGGGTCTTGTTGTCGTCAAGGCTACCCGGACCAGCCGTCCCGATTGCCGTCACCTCAATAACCCGACCGGGCGGGAAAGAAACTTCGAAGCCATTGCAGGATTGACTGGAGCCGCATGTCCTTCAATCTCCGGAACCGTGCTAGAGATTGCCACCGATTGAATAGCGCCTGCTGTTTCGAGGTCCCCCCTGCTGGTTCGAGGTCCCATTGACAAAACGGCTATCGGATTTCGACATTGGCTTGCTGCTGACACTCGACGCGCTGTTGAAGCACCGGAACGTCACCCATGCGGCGTCGAGACTGAACATTACCCAATCGGCCTTGTCGGCCCGCCTGACGCGTCTGCGTCACTTGCTGAACGACCCACTCTTCACAATGGCGGCGTCTGGACGGGGAATGATCCCGACGCCTCGCGCATCAAAAACTTCTGCGGCTTGCCGGTCACCGTCACCGGCAATTCGGCGCGGAAGCGGAAACGTCATCTCAGGCAAAGGGCGGTCGTCTGCAGCTCGCTGTCGGCTTCCAGGCTGATGAACCCAAGCAGTCCGTTGGCGGCTGTCTCGTGCCGCATCCAATTGCCAGCCCGAGCCAAATTTTCATGGCACAAATATAAGAAATATATATGTAAGAAATACCACGATATGGACAGCGCCCGTCAAGAATGTTGTTCTTTCAGTACTAAAGCTCACATTGCATATGAAGAGCGCTAAAATCAAAAGCACTGTGTCAGTCGCTGGAAGCCCCAGGGTTAACCCTCTGCCCGTCAGCAGGCTGGCGGCTGCGACCGCCGGTATTGTCAAACCGATTGTGGCGCAAGCCGAACCCATCGCGACATTCAAACCGCGTTGCAGCTCATTGTTGAGTGAAGCGCGAACCGCCGAAATGGCCTCCGGCATCAACACCAGCCCGGCGATCATTGCCCCCACAATGCTGTCAGCCTGGGTCACCTGGTAGGCAACGAGCGTATCTTCGACGCTTGCCGCGACCTGCTCGGCGAGCATGACAATGCCGATCAGCCCGATCAAAAGCAGCAATGCGCCGGCAAAGACGCTTTCGTGAGGAGCAGTCCGCAACGAAACGCCGTGGGCTTGCCCTTCGACAAAGTCTTCCCGGTGGCGGACAGTCTGCGCGAACACGAAGCTTGCATAAAGCAGCACCGAAAGCACGCTCACAAAGCCAAGTTGAGCTGCCGAAAATGTGCCCGGCCCCGTAGCTTGTGTGTAGGTCGGCAGAATAAGCGTCATGATGGTCAGCGCGATCAGAACCGCCAAATATGCGCTGGTCCCTTGTCGAACAATTGCCTGCTTGCGATGGCGCCAGCCGCCAAGCGCAAGACACGTGCCGACGACGCCGGTAGATGCAATCATCACCGTTGAAAAGACGGACTCACGCGCAAGCGTAGGGTTGTTCTCTCCATGCAGCATCATGGAAACGATGATCGACACCTCGATTGCCGTCACGGCAAAAGTCAGCACCAATGTGCCGTAGGGCTCTCCTACACGCCGAGCCACCGCCTCGGCGTGGTCGAGCACCACGAAAATGGTGGTGAACATGATCGCACTCGAAAGCGCTCCGACGAGTATCCTGACGCCCAGCGAACCTTCGTCCGCCGACAGCCCGCCTGTCCTGACGGCGACAGCCATGACCAAGGCGGCCAGCGGCATCGCATATGAAGTCACCGAACGTCCGAAACCGCTCATGCAAGCCCCTGCACGCTGCTGCGAACCGTGGCTGCATTCGCGCACCGACAGATCGAAGCGTTCACCCGTTCACGCCGTCTTCTGCGCCACCAAGCCCAGCTCCTCCACCATCGCCTCGCGCATCAAGAACTTCTGCGGCTTGCCGGTCACCGTCATCGGCAATTCGGTGCGGAAGCGGATGTGGCGGGGGATCTTGTAATGGGCGATCTGGCCGGCGCAGAAGTTTCTGACCTCCTGCTCGGTGGCGATCTGGCCGGGCTTGAGCACGATCCAGGCGCACAGCTCCTCGCCATATTTGGCGTCGGGAATGCCGAACACCTGCACCTCCTTGACCTTTGGATGGCGGTAGAGGAATTCCTCGACCTCCCTGGGATAGACGTTCTCGCCGCCGCGGATGACCATGTCCTTGACCCGGCCGACGATGTTGCAATAGCCCTCGGCGTCGATGGTGGCGAGGTCGCCGGTGTGCATCCAGCCGTCGGCGTCGATCGCCTCGCGGGTCTTGTCGTCGTCGTCCCAGTAACCCTTCATCACCGAATAGCCGCGCGTGCAAAGCTCGCCCGGTACGCCGACCGCAACTGTAGCGCCATCGGCATCGACCGCCTTGACCTCGACATGGGGGTGGATCCGCCCGACGGTCGAGACGCGCTTTTCCAAGGGGTCGTCGACGCCGCTCTGGAACGACACCGGGCTGGTCTCGGTCATGCCGTAGGCGATGGTCACCTGTTCCATATGCATCAGCGACACCACCTTTTTCATCACCTCGATCGGGCATGGCGAACCGGCCATGATGCCGGTGCGCAGGCTGGAGAGATCGAAGGCGGAAAAATCCGGATGATCCAGCAGAGCAACGAACATGGTCGGTACGCCATAGAGCCCGGTGCAGCGTTCCTGAGCCACCGCCTTCAGCGTGGCGCCGGCGTCGAACCCTTCTCCCGGGAAAACCATGGTGGCGCCTTTCGAGACGCAACCCATCGTGCCCATCGACATGCCGAAGCAGTGGTAGAGCGGCACTGGTATGCAGAGCCGGTCGTCGGCGGTCAGCTTGATCGCCGAAGTGACGAAGTTGCCGTTGTTGACGATGTTGCCGTGGGTCAGCGTCGCGCCCTTGGGGGCTCCCGTGGTGCCTGAGGTGAACTGGATGTTGATGGCTTCGCCCGGCTTCAGCTTCTCAGAGATGCGGTCGAGGCTGTCATGCTCGTCACGCCCGGCCATGGCCAGCACATCACCGAAATTGAACATGCCGGGCGAGTTCTCGTCACCCATGCGGATGACGATCTTCAACGCCGGCAGTTTTTGTGCCTTGAGCTTGCCCGGCGTGGCCTTGGCGATCTCGGGTGCCAGCGTCTCGATCATGCCGAGATAATCTGACGTCTTGAACCTGGCAGCGGTGACCAGCGCCTTGCAGCCGACCTTGTTCAGCGCATAGTCGAGCTCGGTCAACCGATAGGCCGGGTTGATGTTGACCAGGATCAGGCCGATGCGGGCGGTGGCGAACTGCGTCACCAGCCATTCCCAGCGGTTGGGCGACCAGATGCCGACGCGATCGCCCTTTGCCAGGCCCAGCGCCAGGAAGCCGGCAGCCAGCGCATCCACCGTGTCCGAAAGTTCGCTCCAGGTGAAGCGCTTGTTCTGGTCGACGAAGACGGCGGCGTCGAGCGTGCCGTATTTGCTGACCGTGTCGGAAAACAGCGCGGGGATGGTGTTGTCGAGCAGCGGCACGCTGCGTTCGCCAGAGACATGCGCCCTACCATCGACGGGTGCGACGAAGACACCGCCCGCTCGCGCTCCGCGTCCGCGCAGATTGCTGGCATTCTTCAGCTCGTCGAGATTGACCGGCATCGCTCTCTCCTCCCGGGATTGGCCGAGCCTATCAGCCTGAGGGGGTGGTGAAAATCCCGCCGATAGTCGTGGCAGGGCAACGATCCGGCCCACGACGCTTCGGGGCCCTTCGTTGGTTGATGAACATCAAACGCAAAAACCCGCCTGGGCGGCGGTCACTGGCGCAAATCAGCACCATGGGCAAAAATGTAGCATAGCTGCCCTCACCAATCAAGGAAATAATTCCTATACAGGAAAGCCCCGGCGCAAGGCTACCGACACCGCGGGACGGCCGCCGTCAGGGTTTTCAAGCCGGTTCAGAGCCCTGAGGGGCAGCGGGCGAAGGCCCGCCGCTATCCGACCGCAGTCGCCATCTTCGCCGCGATGTCGCGCAGGACCGCTTCATCGGCCGCCGGCCGTGTCTTCCTGGATGCCACGAGACAAGCCTGCGAGCGCAGGACGAGGCCATCGCCCAGCACCTTGAGATGATTGGCGCGCAGCGTCGAGCCGGTGGTTGTGATGTCGACGATGACATCGGCCAGACCCGCCGCCGGCGCACCTTCGGTGGCCCCCAGGCTCTCGACGATGCGGTAGACCTGGATGCCGTGCTTCTGCGAGAAGAATTGCTGGGTCAGCCGCCAGTATTTGGTGGCGATGCGCAGCCGCCGGCCATGGCGCTGGCGAAAATCGGCAGCGACGTCGTCGAGGTCGGCCATGGTGTCGACGTCGAGCCAGATGTCCGGCACGGCCACCACGACATCGGCATGGCCAAAACCGAGACGGGCGACGATTTCGGCGCGGCTCTCCCAGTCGGCAAGGTTTTCACGCACCAGGTCCTCGCCGGTGATGCCGAGATCGACGGCACCCTGGCCGATCTCGCCTGATATTTCGGAAGCCGACAGGAACACCACTTCGACATCGTCCAGGCCCTCGACGCGGGCGTGGTATTTGCGCTCGTCGCCGGGCAGGCTGACGGCTAACCCGGCTTTGGCCAGCACGTCCAGCGCCTGCTCTTTCAGGCGGCCTTTGGATGGGATCGCCAGCGTGATCATGGCGCCGTCTCCCGCAACGCCTCGATGCGGTCGAGCCAGACGGAAAAGCCGACGCCGGGGATCGGCGTCTTGGCGCCAAGCAAGGTCAGCAGCCGGTCATAGCGGCCGCCGCCGACCAGCGGCCGGTCGCCATTGTCCGCCGCGATTTCGAAAACCAGGCCGGTGTAGTAGTCGAGCGGGCGGCCGAACGCGGCGTCGTAGCGGATTTTATCGGCCGGCAAGCCATGCGCTTCGATCGCCTTGGCGCGGGCAGCGAACTTTTCCAGCGCGACATCGAGCGACAGCCCTGCGCCGGTGGCGAAGGTCTCCAGTGCCTGGGCCGCACCATCAAGCGGAACGTCGATCGCCAGAAAATCCTTCAGCGCGGAAAACGCCTCGCTCGACAGCCGAACGCTGCGCAATTCGGCTTTCTCGATCAGCCGCCGGGCAATGTCGGACGGCGAGCGTCCGGCGGACGCCGACAGGCCGGCCTCTTCCATGCCGCTGGCGATATGGGCGGAAAGACCGTCCAGATCACCGTCGAGGACCAGAGCGGCGACCGGACCTGAGAGCTGGCTGTTGCGCGGCGGGTTGGCGAGATCGGCGAGTGCCGCCTCAAGCATCGGCGCCGAGCCGAAAGCGCGGGCAAGACGCATGCGCCAGCCGCGCGGCAGCCCAAGGGCGGCCAGCACCGCCTCGAAAATGGTCTGGTCGCCAAGCGTGATCGCCAATGCCTGGCCAGGCAGCACCAGCGACAGCAGCGCATGCGCGTCGGCCACCGAGCGGGCATCCGCTTGCGCGGTATCGCGGTCGCCGAGATCCTCGATGCCGGCCTGGAAGAACTCGTTGCCGCCTTCGCGGCGCTGGCGAAACACCTCGCCCAGATAGGAATAACGGCGCGGCGTGCCGGCCTGCGAGCTGATGTGGTCGAGACAGACCGGGATGGTGAATTCCGGCCGCAGGCACAATGTCTGGCCGGTCTCGCTTTCGGTCAGGAAAATCCGGCGGCGCAGATCCTCGCCGGCCATGTCGAGGAACGGGTCCGCCGGCTGCAATATGGCGACCTCGACCGCATGCGTGTTGCGCGTGGCGAAAAGGTTGGTGATGTCGGTGGAGATGGCGGGGGTGCGGGAGGTCAACTTGCTGACCTCAGTGCTGCACGACCCTCTGGTCCCAAACCAGAGGCGCCAACGCGGCCTCTACTTGCCACGCGCCCTCTCCTCAGCCTGCGCCGCCAATATCTTCCTCACCTCGACGACCAGCTCGCCCTCCGCCACCGTCACCTGCGCCGGGCGTGCGGCGCGCCATTCGGCGTTGTCTGATATTTCGGCAGACATGCGCGCGCCTTCGATCAAATCCTTGATCTGCAGCTCGCCCTTGGCGCGCTCGTCGCCGCCCTGGATGATGGCGACCGGACAGCCGCGGCGGTCGGCATATTTGAGCTGCGCCTTCATGCCGGCGCCGCCGAGATACATTTCGGACCGAATGCCGGCGGCGCGCAGCTCCGCCACCATCTTCTGGTAGCGGCCGAGGCTGTCGGTGTCCTTGTCCATCACCAGCACGACGACCGGCGCAATCACGTCCGAGGCATCAAGCTTGCCGAGGTTCTTCAGCGCGGTCATCAGCCTGGAGACGCCGATGGAAAAACCGGTTGCCGGCACCGGCTCGCCACGGAAGCGCGAGACGAGGCCATCATAGCGCCCGCCGCCACCGACCGAACCGAAGCGCACGATCTGGCCGTCTTCGTTGGGGATTTCGGCCAGAAGCTCGGCTTCGAAGACAGGGCCGGTGTAGTATTCGAGGCCGCGCACGACCGAGCGGTCCATGGCAATCCGGTCTTCGTCATATCCGGCCGCCCTGACCAGCGCTTCAATCGTGGCGAGTTCGCCGACGCCTTCCTGGTAGATCGCGTTCGAACTGACCATGGAATCCTGGCCGGCCTGTATAGTCCTCGCAGTCGCGAGAAGAACCGCCTCGGCTTGCCCGTTGTTCAACCCGGCGCCCTTGGCGAAGTCGCCTTCGCCCTCCTTGCCGCCGTCCCAGCGGCCCGGGCCAAGCAAAAGCTTCACGCCTTCCGGCCCGAGCTTGTCGAGCTTGTCGATCGCACGCAACACCGTCAGCCGGCGGCCGGCATTCTCCTCGCCGCCAAGGCCGATCGCCTCCAGCACGCCATCCAGCACCTTGCGGTTGTTGACGCGGATGACGTAGTCGCCGCGCTTGATGCCCAGCGCTTCCATGACGTCGGCCATCATCATGGCCATTTCGGCGTCGGCGGCCACACCCGGCGTGCCGATCGTGTCGGCATCGAACTGCATGAACTGGCGGAAGCGGCCGGGGCCGGGCTTCTCGTTGCGGAACACCCAGCCTGAGCGATAGCTGCGGTAAGGTTTTGGCAGCCGCTCGTAATTCTCGGCGACATAACGCGCCGTCGGCGCGGTCAGGTCGTAGCGCAGCGACAGCCACTGATCGTCGTCATCCTGGAAGGAGAACACGCCTTCGTTCGGCCGGTCCTGGTCGGGGAGGAATTTTCCGAGCGCATCGGTGTATTCGATCAGCGGCTGGTCGGCCGGCTCAAAGCCGTAAAGCTCATAGACCGAGCGGATCGTCGCCATCATCTTCTCGACGGCGCGGATGTCCTCGGCGCTGCGGTCGGCAAAGCCGCGCGGCAGTCGCGCTTTCGTCTTTTCCGATTTATCGGCCATGGGGTGTTTGCTCGGCGTTTTATGATGCTTGCAGGTCGGCAATGTTGCGATTTTCGCAACGCGGGTGTCCTAACCGAAGAGGTCGGATGCGGCAAGGGTCAGACCTCTGGCGCTGCCGATGAGAGAAGGCGACGCCGCACCTCCTTGAAACCAATCCGGACCGCAAATGAAACAATCCCGCCATGCGTGCGGCATCGTGCCGACACAATCGCCGCCGATAAAGCGCGGGAAATGAGGGGTTCGCGGCCATGACCAGCACAGCAAGATTCCATGCCATCGACAGCGATGCCGGATTGTCCGCACGCTTGCGCCCGGCCGACATCAACGTCCCGAAAATGGTCAGCCAGGCTGCCGGACCGTTCGAAGTACCCGCCGACACCGGCAAGGGACCATCCATGCGCGACGCGTTGATGACCGGCCTGCTGGTGATCTATCCGACCCTGGCCACGGTGGTGGCGATCGTCGCCGGCCTGGTGCTGGCCAGCGCCAACGGCACCTGAGCCTATTTCGGCCGCCTGAAAGCCTTCCGCTGCTTCTCGACCTCTTGGCGGCAGGCGCAGCCCTCGAGGTGGTCGTTGACCAGGCCCATGGCCTGCATGAAGGCGTAGACCGTGGTCGGGCCGACAAAGCTCCAGCCGCGCTTCTTCAGCTCCTTCGAAATCCGCACCGAGACGGCCGTTGTCGGGTTCGCGCGCAGATGGGCGAGGTCGACGATTTGCGGCCGCTCGTCCTTGCCGGGTTCGAACTTCCAGAACCAGGCGGCCAGTGAGCCGAATTCGTCCACCATTTCGCGGGCGCGCCTGGCGTTGTTGATGGTCGAGACGATCTTGCCGCGATGGCGGATGATGCCGGCATTGCCGAGCAGGCGCTCGACATCCTTGTCGGTGAAGCTTGCTACCTTGTCGAATTCGAAATTGGCGAAGGCTTCGCGAAAATTCTCCCGCTTGCGCAGTATGGTCAGCCACGACAGGCCCGACTGAAAGCCTTCCAGGCAGATCTTTTCGAACAGCCTGCGGTCGTCGGCCACAGGCCGGCCCCATTCATGATCGTGATAGTGCAGATAGTCGGGCAGATTGCCGTGCCAGAAGCAGCGCGCGACACCGTCGGGGCCGGCGAGCAGGCCGGTGTGTTCCTTGTCCATAGGCCAAAATCCGTTCGTTAACGCGCTTTTGCGCGGCATTTACTGCGGCTTTACCAGATTCCTGAACCCGGCGGTAACCACACCAAAAGGTTTACTGACAAAGCCGCATTTTACGCATTCCGATTCATGTTTCGGTTGCTGCTTGCGCGCCAATGATCGCCGAACCGGGAGGACGTTTCCACCCGTTTGTATCAGACGATCAAGGTGCGTTACGATGAAGACAGTGTTGTTTCCCGTGCTCGGCGCCGTGGCTGTGTTTGCCGCCGGCGTCACACCCTCAACCGCCGGCGACCGCTATGCCGACAGGCCGCCGGTGATGGTGAGCCCCGACCTTTCCGCACCCTGGGTGCTGCAGCTTGGCCATGCGCCCGGCATCGTGCGCCAGAACCGGCAGGTGGTGCAGCAGCAGCGACGCCTGCGCCCGGCGCAGCCCGACCGGGTGCAGACGGCGGCGGTGCAGCCGCCGGCCAAGCGCATGGTCGCGCGTCCTCAGATCAACCCGATCTACCTGCCGCAGGAAGTCGACTATGACGGAGGCCAGAAGCCGGGCACGATCGTCATCGACACCACGCAGAATTTCCTCTTCCTGGTCGAGAAGAACGGCAAGGCAAGGCGCTATGGCGTCGGCACCGGCAAGCCGGGCTTCGAATGGTCGGGTACGCACAAGATCACCAACAAGCGCGAGTGGCCGGACTGGCGCCCGCCGGCCCAGATGATCAAGCGCGAAGCCGCCAAGGGCCGCTATTTGCCGACCTATCTTGCCGGCGGCATGGAGAACCCGCTTGGTGCCCGTGCGCTCTACCTCGGCACCACCGAATACCGCATCCATGGCACCAACCAGCCGTGGACGATCGGCGGCGCGGTGTCGTCGGGCTGCATCCGCATGCGCAACGAGGACGTCGTCGATCTCTATGAGCGGGTCAATGTCGGAACCACGGTCGAGGTGATATAATAGTCCTTGCGAATCACCTGGCCGGCAAAGCAGTCCGCGTTTCGAGGCCAGTTTAGGGATACGGGGGACGGGCCGTATGGGGATGCGGCCGGTCAGGAAGGGCAGCACGGGAAACCGCGCTGCCCTTTCCGTTTTGAGCAGAAATCGAGGGCAAAAGGCCACCCACGCGTCGCGCAACGGGCATAGCGGTTCGCTTTCATGCTGCCCTTTGCCGCATTCTTTTGCTATCTCGGTGGCAAGTTCCACAAAAGAGTTCACCCATGCCTCTGTCCGAAGACAGCCGTTATCTCAAGGGCGGCCCGGTAGCCCAGCGCATCATCGCCGCCGTTGCCGAGGACGCAGCGATCGCCAAAGCCGAGGGTTTTCCGCCCAAGCTGATCTCGATCACCGTCGGCGACACCGATGCGGTGGACGTCTATGTGCGCAACCAGCGCGCCAAGGCTGAGCTCGCCGGTATCGATTTCGAGGAACGGCGCTTTCCCGCCACCATCACAGCAGGCGAGTTGGAAGCTGCGATCCACGGCCTGAATGCCGATCCGCGCGTTACCGGCATCATCATCCAGCGGCCCGTGCCAGCGCATATCCCCATCAAGACGCTGCAAGCGGCGGTGCATCCGCTGAAGGATGTCGAAGGCATGCATCCGGCCTCAATCGGCAACATCGTCTACAACCAGCTCGATCTCGCGCCTTGCACGGCGGCCGCCTCGGTCGAGCTGCTGAAGGAGACCGGCCTCGACCTCAAGGGACTGGAAGTCGTCATCGTCGGCCATTCGGAAATCGTCGGCAAGCCGATCGCCTTCCTGTTGATGAGCGAAGGCGCGACGGTGACGGTCTGCCACCACATGACGCGATCGGTCGCCGCCCATGCAAGGCGCGCCGATGCGCTGTTCGTCGCCGTCGGCAAGCCGCGGCTGATCAAGGCCGACATGGTCAAGCCGGGCGCTGCCGTCATCGACATCGGCATCAATTCCGAAATCGCCCCCGACGGCTCCAGCCGCATCGTCGGCGACGTCGACACTGAAAGCGTGCGCGAGGTCGCCTCCTGGATCACCCCGGTGCCGGGCGGCGTCGGCCCGATCACGGTCGCCATCCTGCTGCGCAACACCATGGTCGCGCTCAGCCGCCAGCGCGCGCTCTACGAGGCGACTTACGGCACGGCGGACAGGCTCGCGGCGGAGTAAGCGCCCGCCAAGGTCGTCCTATTCCGCCGCGATCAGGGTCTCTTCCAGAACACCTTCCGGCCTCGGCCCGCCATAAGCCCAGTCGAGTAGCTTGATCGTGTGCACCACCGGCATCTTCGCGGCGGAAGCGATTTGCGTGATGCAGCCTATGTTGCCGGTGGCAACGATCGAAGCCCCCGTCGCCTCGATGTTTTTCACCTTGCGGTCGCGCAGTTTGGCCGAGATCTCGGGCTGCAGGATGTTGTAGGTGCCGGCGGAGCCACAGCAGAGATGTCCTTCACGCGGCTCGCGCACGATGAAGCCGGCCTTGGCCAGCAGTTCTTTCGGCTGGCGGGTGATCTTCTGGCCGTGCTGCATCGAGCAGGCCGAGTGATAGGCAACGACAGTGCCCGGCTTGCGAACCGGTTCGGGCAGGTCGAGGGTCGAGAGATATTCGGTAACGTCCTTGGCCAGTGCCGAGACGCGCGCGGCCTTGTCGGCATAGGCCGGGTCGAGCCGCAGCATGAAACCGTAGTCCTTGATCGTCGTGCCGCAGCCCGAGGCGGTGATGACGATGGCATCGAGCCCGCCCTGGTCGAGGGCGCGTGTCCAGGCGTCGACATTCTGCCTCGCCGAGGCAAGCGCGGCCTGTTCCCGCCCCATATGATGGACCAGCGCACCGCAACAGCCTTCGCCCGGCGGCACCAAGACCTCGACGCCGAGCCGTGTCAGCAGCGAAATCGTCGCCTCGTTGATGGCGGGATCGAGCACCGATTGCGCGCAGCCGGTGAGGATGGTGACGCGGCCTCTTTTGGTCCCCTGCCCGGCATGGATGCCTGGCGAGGCCATCGGCGAAGCTGCCGGGATCGAGGCCGGTGCGAGCTTGAGCATCGCACTGAGCGGCTTCAGCGCCGGAACCTTGTCGAACAGGCCGATGAACGGTTTGCCCAGCTTCGCCAGCTTGAGCGCGGCGCGAAACCGCTGGGGATAGGGCAGCACGAAGGCCAGCATGGCGCGGGTCAGGCGGTCGAGCAGTGGCCGCTTGTAGGTCTCCTGGATATGGGCGCGGGCGTGGTCGACCAGATGCATGTAGTTGACGCCCGACGGGCAGGTGGTCATGCAGGCAAGGCACGACAGGCAGCGATCGATATGGGTGACGATCTGCTTGTCGGCCGGACGGCCGTTTTCCAGCATGTCCTTGATCAGGTAGATGCGCCCGCGCGGTGAATCGAGCTCGTTGCCGAGTGTCACATAGGTCGGGCACGTCGCGGTGCAGAAGCCGCAATGCACGCATTTGCGCAGGATCTTTTCCGATTCCGCGACATGCGGATCGGCAAGCTGGGCAAGCGAAAAATTGGTCTGCATCGCTGATGTCCTAGGCCATGCGGCCGGGATTGAAGATATTCTTGGGGTCGAATTCCTGTTTCAGGCGCGCCGATAGTGCAGCAAGAGCGGGCGGCTGCGGCTCGAACACCGGTAGAGCGGCGCGATGCGAGGGTGCGGCGCGCACCAGCGTCGCATGGCCGCCGCCATGTTTCCTCAACAGCCCGCGCAGCAGAGCGGCTTCCGGATCGCCCTGTTCCATGCGCAGCCAAACCAGTCCGCCCTGCCAGTCATAAAAGGCGCTGACGGCGGCCTGCATGCGCAGCGTCAGGACCATCTGGTGGCTCTGAGAAGGCGTCATCGAGATGCGCCAGACCGGCTTCTCGCTGCCGTCGGCGAAAGGCCTGCAATCGCGAACGTCGCGCCAGATCAGCCGCGAAACCTCGCCGCCAATCTCCTCCAGCGGGCCGGCATTGCCGAGCAGCGTTTTCAGCGCGGCGATGCGGTAGGCGACCGACGGGCCGAAACCCTCGACGCGCAGCAGCGTGGCGGCCTCGCTGCCGAGACTGCCGCTGGCGACGCGCGCGGCGATCCGCTCCGGCAGGTGGGCGGCACTCGATACTTCAGCACTCGAGCCAAGCGCCAGGGCCATGGCGGCGGCCGCGGCATCGTCGAGCAGGCTACGGATGGCGAGCGTGACTTCGGTCTCGGCTGCCGGCAGCACCTTGAAGGTGACGTCGGTGAAGACGGCCAGCGTGCCCCAGCTGTTGGCCATCAGCTTCGACATGTCATAGCCGGTGACGTTCTTGACCACGCGACCGCCCGACTTGAAGGCCTCGCCACGACCGGACACCACATTGATGCCCAGGACATGGTCGCGCGCGGCCCCCGCCTTGAGCCGGCGCGGACCGGAGAGGTTAGCGCCGAGCACACCGCCGATCGTACCTTTGCCCGGTTCGCCACCAAGCAGCGGGCCGTAATCCATCGGCTCGAAAGCGAGCTGCTGGCCGTTTTCCGCCAGCAGTTTTTCGATCTCGGCCAACGGTGTGCCTGCCTTGGCCGACAGCACCAGTTCAGCCGGTTCATAGAGCGTGACGTCAGATAATTTCGACAGGTCGAGCGTGTGTTCGGTTTGCAGCGGCCGGCCGATGCCACGCTTGGAGCCATGGCCGAGGAGTTCGAGCGGCGCCTCTTCCGCCACGGCCCAGGCTATGGTGGAGAGGACTTCGGATGGGGTGGTCGGGGTGAAGGTGGTCATGAAGAGACCGCGCCAGATGCGAGTTCGGATATGCCGAGTTCCGTGGCGCCCCCCTCTGTCCTGCCGGACATCTCCCCCTCAAGGGGGTGTTTGGACCGGGGACATCGCGAACAGGTGTGCGAGGACATCGCGAACAGTTTGGCGTGCTCTGCGCCGGGAGGTTCGCGATGCCATTTGGGGACACCAGCGTGATGGATGGGAAGTTGGAGTTTGTGCGTCTTGCCGTGCAGGAAGGCAGCAATGTCAGTGCGCTTTGTCGTCGTTTCGGGATCGGCCGAACCTGTGGTCACAAGTTGATTGCGCGGTATCGCGCCCATGGCGAGGCCGGGCTTGCGGAGCAATCGCGTCGCCCCACGACGAGCCCGGGGCGCAGCCCGGATGCAGTGGAGGCGGCGGTTCTTGGCATGCGCCAG